>NZ_JARTVR010000004.1:329320-621679 GCF_029625735.1 Mesorhizobium sp. WSM4935
CCGCCGTCCCGTCGGGTCGGCGGCGCCGCGGCCGATTCGCATGTCTCGGGGGAGAAACTGATGGACACGCTGCAGGAAGCCGTTGTCGCGGAGGAAACGCTCGATCCACCAGATTGGGCCGATATGCAGGCCCTTTCGCACCGGATCGTCGAGGACGCCGTCGCTTATCTCAGGGATGTCCGGGACCGTCCGGTGTGGCGCGAGATGCCGGTCGATGTCCGCACCTTCTTTTCTGCGCCGCTGCCGCGCGAGCCGATGCTCATTGCCGACGTCTATGACGATGTCGCCCGCAACGTGATGCCTTATCCGATGGGCAACATCCATCCGCGTTTCTGGTCCTGGTATATGGGGGCCAGCAACTTCACCGGCGCGCTCGGCGACTTCCTTGCCGCGATCCAGGGTTCCAATCTCGGGGGCGGCAACCATGCCGCTGGCTTGATGGACGGTCAGGTCGTCAACTGGATGAAGGAGATGGTCGGATTTCCGGCCTCGGCAAGCGGCACGCTGGTCAGCGGCGGCTCGATGGCCAACCTCATCGGTCTGACCGTGGCGCGCAACGTCAAGGCCGGCATCGACGTGCGCGAACGTGGCGTCGGCGCCATGCCGAAGCCGTTGCGCTACTACGCCTCGGACCAGGTCCATTCGTGTCACCGCAAGGCGATGGAGGCGCTCGGGCTCGGCAATCGGGCGCTGCGGCGGATTCCGACCGATGCCGGTCTGCGCATCGATATCGCCGCGCTCAAAGCGGCAATCGCGGAGGATCGCGAGGCGGGTTTCAAGCCGGCCTGCGTGATCGGCACGGCTGGCACCGTCAACACCGGTGCGATCGACGACCTGCAGGCGCTGGCGGTGTTGGCTGCCGAGGAGGACCTTTGGTTCCATATCGACGGCTGCATCGGCGCGCTGATCGCCATCGCACCTGAAAACAGATCGCTCGTCGCAGGCATCGATCAGGCGGATTCGATCGCGCTCGATCCGCACAAATGGCTGCACGCGCCATTCGAAGCCGGCTGCGCGCTGGTGCGGGACGCATCCCAGCATCGCAAAACCTTTGCCGTCACGCCGGAATATCTGGAATCGAGGCCGCGCGGCCTCGCCTCCGGAGAGTGGCTGCACGATTACGGGCTACAAACATCGCGCGGTTTCCGCGCGTTGAAGATCTGGATGGCGCTGAAGGAGCATGGCGTCGAAAAGTTCGGCCGACTGATCGACCAGAACATCGCCCAGGCCCGCTACCTCACCCAGCTGATCGAGGCGGAGCCGTCGTTCGAGCTGATGGCGCCGACCACCATCAACATCGTCAGCTTCCGCCACCGGCTGGATGGCGCGTCAGAGGAACAGCTCAAGGCGTTCAATACCGAAATCATGCTCAGGCTGCAGGAAGAAGGCATTGCAGCCGTGTCCGACACCACGGTGCACGGGCAGCACTGCCTGCGGGTCGCGATCACCAACCACCGCACCCGCCGCGACGAGCTCGACCTCCTGCTGCGTGAGACGCTGCGCATCGGAGCGGAAATCAAGGCCGCGGCGCTACCAGACTGACGAGATTGCGCAAGATATGTCATTCCGGCAGGCCGGCCAGCCGTAGCGCTTCGACATATTTGGCGAAATATTCTGGCCTGATCTGCCCCACCCGGTGCTTGAGGTTGGAAAGCTTCAGTTGCGGGTCGAGCTCCAGCGAGCGCGCGATGTGCCTGCTCGCGGCATCCCGCCTGCCGGCCATGGCGTTGCTGGCGGCCGCCACACGCAGGCCGGTGAGATAATAGGGCTGCGCGCGCGACGCTGCCTCGGCGAGCGGCCAGGCGGCATCGTAGCGGCCGGCCACGAAGTGAGCGAAGGCAGTGAAGGTCTGCAGGAAGAAGGTCAGCGGATCGAACGGGCTCAGCCGCCTTGCCCGCGACATGTGCTCGATTGCGATGTCGGGGTCGTCATGGCAGGCCTTGAGGCAGCCGCTGGCGCTCCAGGCGGCTGCGCAGTTCGGGTTGAGCACGAGCGCGCGGTCAGCCAGTGCCGATCCGGCCTCGTAATCGCCGGTGACATAACCCAGCGCCAGGCCGCTGAAAGCCAGCGCCATCGCATCGTCCTTGCCGGCGATAGCCACGTCGCCGACCAGCCTGGATACCTCGGCTGTTTCCTTCTGCCGGTCGGTCATCCAGCCATTCGCCATGCGCCAGAAATAGCACCAGGCGGCAGCGCCTTCCGCGGCGGCAAAATCGGTGTCGAGCTGGATGGCCCTGTAGAACTGTGGCAACGCCTCCTCCAGCCCTTCTCTCGTCCAGCGGTACAGGCTCGCCATGCCGCGCAGATAGTGGTCATAAGCGTCGAGGCTCTCGGTGGGCTTGCGCTTGGCGCGCGCCATCTCGGCCTGTTCGAGTCTGGGTGAAATTGCGCCGATGACACTGGAGGCAACGAGGTCCTGCAGTTCGAACACCTCCGAGACATCGCCTTCGAAGCGGTCGGCCCACAGATTTACTCCCGCCGACGCCTCGATAAGCTGACCTGCCACCCGAAGCCGGCTGCCGGCCTTGCGGACACTGCCCTCCAGCACATAGCGCACCCCGAGCTCGCGTGCCACGCGGGTGACGTCAACCGCCTGGCCCTTGTAGGCGAAGGCGGAATTCCGCGCGATCACGAACAGCCAGCTGACATGCGACAGCGCCGTCGTGATCTCCTCGACAACGCCGTCAGTGAAATATTCCTGCTCGGCGTACATGTTCTGGAACGGCAGGACCGCGATCGACGGCTTTGCCGGCACCGAAACGACAGGGCGAGGCGCCTTCGCTTCCAGGCGGGAAAGTTCGGCCTCGGGCTGGCCATAGTCGGCTATCGAACCCTTCAGCTCCATTGGCGCCTCGATGCGTTCGATCAGCGCCCGCGTCGCTTCCTCAGGCTCGACACCGAGCTCGCGCTTGAGCGCTTCCTTACAGGCCAGGAACTGACGAAAGGCGTCGTTGGTCCGGCCGTGGCGGCGGAAGACGCGGATCAGGGCGCGGTGGGCCTGCTCGGCGCATGGGTCGGACGTCACTAGCCGCTCAGCCAGTCTTTCGCAGGCCTGCTCCTCGCGTTCACCGAGTTCCGGCAGGAGGCTCAGCCGTTCGGCCAGGTCCAACGCCTTGCGGGTGTAGTTCGCCCGAAGCGGCGCAAGCCATCCGTCGATTTCGCCGGGGGATGGCAGTCCGTCGAGCAGGTCACCCCGGTACAGGTCGGCAGCTGCCGCGAGGCTCGCGCCGTCATCGGCCTGGCAGTTCCGGTCGAAAATCCAGATGTCGGCCTCGTTGTCATTCGCCACCAGCCAGATGGTGCCGGCATTGCCTTCGATACGAATGGCCTCGTTGCCGGTGGACGGAAACAGCCGCCTGATGTCGACCAGGGCTTGGCGCAGGCTGTTTCGCGCCTGCTGCTCGCCGCTGCCGGTCCACAGCATCGCCGCCACCTTCTCGCGGCGAAGCCCTTTCGGGCCGGCCAGAACCAGCGCGGCAAAGAGCAGCGACGTCTTGCGCGTCGCGAAGTGCAGAGGTTGCCCGCCTGCGGAGACAACCTCGATGCCGCCAAGCAATCGAATGTGCATCCGGGGCCCCGTGAAACAGCGTTAAGCAGAATACCATGTCCCGCCGCCGACTTAACGACGATTTTGCGGGCTTTTTCCTGCGGTTTCACGCCTGGACGAACGTTGCCAAAGCGCGCCGATGAGACACTGCCGTCGTGAGTTCGAACGAGGGAGAATGACAATGACCTACATCAATATCAGAACCTGCCAGCCGAGCACCCGAGTTGCCGGCACGCTCGCCGCCAAGATCGCGTTAATCTTCGCCGGGTTCCAGCGCCGGTATCAGGACGCCATGCAGCGCAGGGCTTTGGCCGGTCTGTCCATTTCGGAGCTGAAGGATTTCGGCTATCCGGCCGATGAAGCCCCCGCGGATGCTGCGGCGCGCAGCCGCACCGCCGGGCGCCGCCCGCTGCGGTGAATCCGTCGCTTCTCCCGGAATTCAGGCCAGCGGCGCGCCCGGCAGATAAAGCGCAATCGGCCGGATCTCGTAGACGGCAGTGGGGTTGACGCGCTTGAGATCGCGCGCCGCGGCGATCGCCTCGTCCTGGTTTGCACAATCGAGGACATAGAGGCCGAGCAACTGCTCCTTCGTCTCGGCGAAGGGACCGTCGATGACCATGCCGTCCCCCGGACCGCGTAGCGTCACGGCCTTGGCCGTCGCGTCGAGCCTGGCCGCCGGCCCGAGCTTGCCCTCGCGCGTCAGCCGGTCGTTGACCTCGAGCAGGTCTTTCATCAGCGCCGCATCCTCGTCGGGCGTCCAGGACTGCACGGTGTCTTCCACGTGATATGCAAGGACGGCGTAGAACATGGGTGGATTTCCCTCGTAACCAAGCGGGCCGCACTATCACAAAGGAAGGGGCGGCCGATCCAGTGGCTCAATGCGGCGGGATGACCGCCTGCTGACTCAAGCTGCCACCGGCAAGCTTAGTTCCGTCAGCAGCCCGCCGCCAGGGTAGTTGGAAAGATTGACCTCGCCGCCGGCGCCGCGCGCGATGTTGCGGGCGATGGTGAGGCCGAGGCCGAGGCCGCCGGTGGTGCGGTTGCGCGATTCCTCCAGCCGCACGAAGGAGCCGAATACCGCATCCAGCTTCGCCTGCGGAATGCCGGGGCCTTCGTCGCGGATCGACAGCGTGATCGTGTCGCCCGATCGCCGCACGCCGAGATGCGCCTTCTTGCCGTAAGTCACGGCGTTCTGGATGAGATTGGTGACGCAGCGGCGCAGCGCCACCGGTCGCGCGATGCAGATCAGGCCGCGCGACGGAACCACGTCTTCATCGAAGGACGCGCCGTCGAAGGAGTCCGCCACCGATTCCACCAGCGACCAGAAATCGATCCGCTCGGCCTTTTCTTCGGTCACCTCGAATTTGGCGAAGTCGATGACCGAGCTGGCGATGCTTTCGATCTCGGCGAGGTCGTGCGCGAGCGCCTCGCGCGCCGGCGACTTGCGCAGCAGTTCGAGGCGCAGGCGCATGCGTGTCAGGGGCGTGCGCAGATCATGCGCCAACGCCGCCGCGAGGTGCTCGCGATCCTCGACATAATCGCGCAGCCGCATCTGCATGGCATTGATCGCTTTCGCGGCGGCACGGATCTCGCGGCTGCCGCTCTCGGCGATCGGTGGACTTTTCAGGTCGTTGCCGATGCGCGTCACCGCCGTTTCCATCATCCGGTAGGGTGCGGTCAGCCGGCGCAGCGACCAGATCGACATGATGACGATCAAACCGGCGATCAGCGAATAGAGCGGCAGGCTATCGACGCTCAGAATCGGTCCCGCCGGCGTGATCGGCTCGGTGAAATTCAGCCATTGCCCGTCGGAAAAGCGCAGCGAGGCGGTCAGCTTGTCGCTTTGCGCGAAATCCGCTGCCAGGACCAGAAGGTCGCGCTCGACCTGGCCGACATCCTTGTTCGTCGCCTCGCCGTCAGGCACATCCGATTCCTGCGTGGCCGGATCGCGCCGCACGCGCGCGTCGGTGATGCCGAATTTCGACAGGCGGCCGACCAGGATGTCCTCCAACTCGGCCAGTTCGTCGTCGCCGGCGATCGAAGAGGTGACGGCGGGCGTGTCTGAAACCGTCAGCGCATAGGTCGAGTTGAACAGGCCCGACGCGGTCGCCTTGCGTTCTTCGGGCGTGGCGTCATGCATCAGCTGCACCAGCGAGTAGGCGCGGTCGTTCAGCCGGTAGAGATCGACGATGCTGTTGGCGGCGGCCCGGTCGCGCGCCACGATGTAGAGCGTCGCCACCTGACTGATCATCAGGCCGGCAATAACGATGAGCAGCACCCAGACTGGCAGCGTCTGCGGCAGGAAGCGTCTCATTCCGACGTAGTCTCGGGCAGGAACTGATAGCCGCCGCTGCGCACGGTCAGGATCAGCTTGGGCGTCTTCGGGTCATCTTCCATCTTGCGGCGCAGGCGGCTCACCAGGATGTCGACACTGCGGTCGAAACTGTAGCCGGTGTCGCCGCCGGAAAGCTCGATCAGCTGTTCGCGGGTAAGCACGCGCTGAGCGCTCTTGACGAAGGTCTGCAGCAGGTTGAACTCCGCCATGGTCAGCTCCACCCGGACGTCGTCGGGCGCCGTCAGGCGGCGCCGCGCGCAATCCATGGTCCAGCCGGCGAAGCGGTAGATCTGCTTGGCGACGGGGCGGCGCGGCTCGGCGCTGCCGTTGCGTCTGAGCACAGCGCGGATGCGGGCCAGAAGCTCGCGCGGATCGAAGGGCTTCGGCACGTAGTCGTCGGCGCCCATTTCCAGGCCCACGACGCGATCGGTCGTTTCGGTGACTGCCGTCAGCATGATGATCGGCGTGGTGTAGTTGGCGCGGATCTCGCGGCAAAGCTCAAGCCCGCTTTTGCCGGGCAGCATCACGTCGAGAACGATCAGGTCCACCGGCGTGCGGCGCAAGATCGCTTCCATCTCGGTGCCGTCGCCGGCCACCGTCGTGTGCAGGCCGCGCTTCTGGAAGAATTCCTGCAGCAGGTCGCGTATGCCCTTGTCGTCGTCGACGATCAGTATGTGCGCATCGGATTTCACTCGAAACCTATCATTCTATTTTGGCCGGACATCTCGTCGCGAAATACCCACACGATAGAATTCGGGCCACATCTTGGCCAGTGGCCGCGACCGCCGCGCCGGCCGGATTCCCCCAGAAACAATCCAGAAACAAAATTCTACAGTCGGGAAAAACTGGTGAAAAATTTCAAGATCATAACCGGTGCCGTGGCGGTCAGGTCATCGGCTGCGACGCAAGTTTCCGGAGTAACGGGCAAGACCAATGCAGAGGTTCTGGATCAGCGTGATGGGTGCTTTGCTCAGCATATCGCTCATCACAGCCGCAGCCGGCGCCTCCACCGCAAAGGTCGCCCCGCTTACCCGGACCGAGCGCTGCACCAATCTGAGCCGTCAGGTTGACGAAGCCCTCGAAACCCATGCCGCGGCAACGCAGGTCACCGCGGCGAAAGCACTGCAAAGAAAGGGAAACCGGTTCTGCGCCAACAAAAAACAGGCACAGGGAATCCGGATGCTCGCAAATGCTTTGAAGCTGCTTGGAGTGACGCCGATCGATCCCGCTCAGTGACGCTCATCCAGATCTGCAAGAAAAAGGAAATGAAGCCATGAAGAAGTCCATCCTCTCCGCCCTCGGCCTCGGTGTTGCTCTCGCCTTCGCGATGCCGGCTCTCGGCAACGCCCAGACGACCACCGCTCCGGCTGCCTCGACCGCGACCACCACGACCGCTCCGGCCGACAGCACCGCGAAGCCGGCGAAGAAAGTCGTCAAGAAGACCGCCAAGGCGCACAAGAAGGCTGCCAAGAAGGTCGTCAAGAAGACCGACAAGAAGGACGCTCCGAAGACCTGATCCAGGCTTCGGCACATCCTGCAAAGCCGTTCCGGCCATTTCGGCCGGGGCGGCTTATGCGCGACGGAAGCCTTCTCAACCGGCAGTTTCCGCTATGCCTGTTGCGGCCCTTAACCTGATTGCAATGCCGGTGCTGTAGGACATCCGCATGAAGAAGCGGTTTTCGTCCCTGATGCGTTCGCTGACAGTCGGCGGCCTGATCGTCACCGCGGCCGCGCGATCGTTGATCATCTTCACCGCAAGCCCCGTGCCGGATCCCGCCAGCGGCAGGACCGAGCCCGAGCTGTTCGCTCCGCTGATCTCTTCGAGCTTCGACTACATCACGCCGGCGCAGTCCTGGGTTCTGCTCGTGCTGACGGGTGCGACGACGATCGGCTTTGTCGCCTGGATACTCTTCGCGCTGCTGGAGCGCGGATCGGGCGGCCCCGGCAGGCCGCGCACGGCTGGACGGCAGGGCCGTTGACCGGCGGGCAACGCTTTCCCACATAAAGTTTTCATCGCCTCGGCCGTTGCCGTTGCGCAGGCAAATGGACGTGCGCGTCCCTGCGTGACAAAGTGAAATGAATACCCAGTTCATCACTGGTGGATTCCGATGCCCGAAACCGTCCTCAAACCCCGCACCAAGACGCGGCCGAAAACCGAGCGGCCGAAGCTCTACAAAGTCATCCTCGTCAACGACGATTTCACGCCGCGCGAGTTCGTGGTGACGGTGCTCAAGGGTGAATTCAAGCTCAGCGAGGATCAGGCGCATCGCGTCATGATCACCGCGCATACGCGCGGCGTGTGCGTGGTCGCCGTGTTCACGCGCGACGTCGCCGAGACCAAGGCGGCGCGCGCGACCGATGCCGGCAAGGCCAAGGGCTATCCGCTGCTGTTCACGACCGAGCCGGAAGAATAGGGGTGGGGCGCCTCTCTGTCTCCGCAAGGGAAGAAGGGGAAGGTGGCGCTACCGCCCTTCGCGATACCACATCGAGCCGATGGCGAGCAGCAAGAGGCCGAGGCCGAGGAAGCCGCCGAACAGCGGCACGCGCGACACGGCCTTGAGCGTGCTGTCGTCTGTCGTGCGCAGGCCGATCCAATCGTCGCCCGAGGCGGCGGCCGAGGAGCGGACCGGCACGATCGACGGCAAGGCCACGCCGCCGGCGAGAGTGGCGAGCGTCGATGACGGCGCCAGCCGCCGCACGCTGCCGCCGGTCGCCTCGGCAGGCGCCTTCAGCCTGTCCTCGGTCGAAATCACGTCGGAGAATTCCGGCGCGTTGATCGGGCCGACATGGGCAAGCGCGGTGAGATCGCCATTGCCGATCTGGTAAAGGCCGATTTCGCTGGTCCGCAGGCTGCCGGTGAAGATGCCGGGCTCGGCTTTATCGAGCTTCACCGTCACGGTCTTGCCGGACGGCGTGATCACCTGGGCGGGACCCGGATCGTCGCTCATCGTCTGGCGGCGGATTTCGAGTACCATGCCGCGGCCGTCGGCAGTCAGCCGTTCCTCTTCCAGCTCCGGCTCCTTCATCAGCCAGTGGGCGATGCGGCGATAGAGCTGGACATGCGGGCCGCCGCCTTCGAAGCCGCGCGCCCACAGCCAGCCCTGGTCCGACAAGAGCATGCCGACACGGCCTTCGCCCTTGCGGTCGAGCAGGAGCAGGGGCCGGTTGTCGGCACCCTTCATCACCACTTCACCTTCCGGGTTCTTGACGCCGATGGTGCGGAACCAGCGGCTCCAATGCGGCGGCTCGCTTGCCGAGCCGTCGAGCCCGCGCGTCACCGGATGGCGCTGGCCGAGATCGGTCAGACGCGGATAGAAGGCCTTGTCCACCACCTCGCCGGTCGGCATGGCCGGCAGCGCGGCGTTGAGCGGCGTGCGGGCAATGGAGTTTTCGCCGGCATATTCGGGACCGGCGGCAATCAGCAGCGCGCCGCCCTTTTCGACATATTCGGAGATGTAGTCGTAATAGAGGATCGGCAGCACGTCGCGGTGCTGGTAGCGATCGAAGATGATCAGGTCGAAATCCTTGATCTTCTCGACGAACAGCTCGCGCGTCGGGAAGGCGATCAGCGACAATTCGTTGATCGGCGTGCCGTCCTGCTTTTCCGGCGGGCGAAGGATGGTGAAGTGGACGAGATCGACCGAAGCGTCCGACTTCAAAAGGTTGCGCCAGGTGCGCTCGCCGGCATGCGGCTCGCCGGACACCAGGAGCACGCGCAGGTTTTCGCGGATACCGTCGACCAGGGCGATCGCCCGGTTGTTGTCGTCGGTCAGTTCGCCGAGTTCCCGATCGATACCGAGCTGGACGATGTTGCGGCCGGCATTGGGGATCGTGACCGAGAGTTTCATGGGCTGGCCGATGGTCGCGTGCTCGACCGAGACCTGCTCGCCATTGACCGAGACGCGCACGTCCACCGGCGCGCCGTCGCCTTCCGTCGAAATGACGCGGTAAGTCATGTCGAGCGGCTTGCCGACCAGGCCGAAGCGCGGCGCATTCTCGAAACGGATGCGGCGGTCCTTCTCATGCTCGTTGCCGGTGATCAGCGCATGCAGCGGCGCGTTGAACTCCGGCGCGCCGGCAGGCGCATCGTGCACCTCGCCGTCGGTGATCATGACGGCGCCGCCGATGCGCGACGGCGGCACGTCGCGGAAGGCGCCCTCCAGAGCGCTGAACAGCTTGGTTTCGGTACGGTCGTCCGCGGCTTCGGACTTGCCGGCCTCGACGACGCGGACATCGAACTGCTTGAAGCGGGCAAGACGCTGCTCAAGGCCGGCCAGCGCCTCGTCGGTCTGCTTGGTGCGGTCGCCGATGTCCTGGCTCTGGCTGCGGTCGACAATGAGGGCGACGACGCTCTTCAGCGCCTCGCGCTCCTCGGCGAGGAAAACGGGATTGAGCAAAGCCGCGGCAAGCGCGAGCAGCGCGACGAAGCGTAATGCCGAGCCGCGCTGGCGGAACCACAGGCCGACCAGCGCCAGCAAGAGCAACGGCACGAAGAGCAGGCCGAAGAGCGGCCAGGAGACGAGCGGTTCGAAGGAGATCGACCAGTTCATGACCTACTGCCCCAGCCGTTCGAGCAGCACCGGCACATGCACCTGGTCGGATTTATAGTTGCCGGTCAGCATGTACATCATGATGTTGACCCCGGCGCGCAGCGCGTAGACGCGTTGCATCGGGTCCGGCGGCACCGTCGGCAGCATCGGATCGCCGTTCTCGTCGATCGCCCAGGCGCCGGCGAAATCATTGGCGGTGATCATGATCGGCGAGACGCCGTCACCAGTGCGCACGGGACGGTTCTCGGTGTTGCTGGCATCGAGCGAGGCCTCGACCCAGAGCGGGCTGCCGTTGAAGCGGCCGGGGAATTCCGGAAGGATGAAGAAGGATTTGGTCAGCACGTGGTCCGACGGCACCGGCTCCAGCGGCGGCACGTTGAGATTACCCAGAATGTCGCGCAGCCGCTCGGTGGCAGGGCTCGCCGAGCCGGCGCCGATGCCGTTCGAAAACTGGTCGCGCGTGTCAAACAGAACCGTGCCGCCCTGCTGCATATAGGCATCGATGCGGGCGATCGCCGCTTGGCTCGGCATGGGCGCCGTCGCGTCGATCGGCCAGTAGATCAGCGGGAAGAAGGACAGTTCGTCCTTGGCGATGTCGACGCCGGCCGGCGGGCCGGGTTCGAGCGCGGTCTTCTCGATCAGGAAACGCGTGAGGCCCTCGAGGCCGGCGCGGCTGATCGAATCGACGCCCGGCTCGCCGGTGATGACATAGGCGATGCGGGTTTTCGAAATATCGTCGATCGCCTGGCCGTCGCCGGGCTTCGAATCGTCGGCGCGGGCAAGATCGGCATGGCCGAAAAGGCCGCCCAGCACCACCAGAACGGCCGCGGCGGTCGCCGCCGTGCCTGCGCGGCGCGGCCGGCGCGCCAGCAGGCCGCCCATCCAGAACACGGCCAAAGTGTCGAGCGCCATCAACAGGAGCGCGATGGCGACCAGCGGCCCCTTCAGGTTCTCCGATTCATCGAAGGCGTAAGGGACGGCTGTCACCGGCAGCGAAACCTGCGGGCGGACAAGCGGCGCGAACGTGCTCGACGTGTCGAGCAGATTATGCGCGAAGACGCCCGTCTCCGAGCCGTAAAGGCCGGGCGGATTTTCCAAGGTCACCGGCAGCGGACCGGCGCCGGGCACCAGCGGCCGGGCATCCGGCGAGGGCGGCGTCAGCATGCCGTCGGCGCCGATCATCCGATAGGGCGCGAGCGATGCGGAGGTGGCCTCGGCATTGGCGATCGCGGCGCCCTGGTTGCGCGACAGCTGCACGATGCGTCTCAGCATTTCGACGAAGCTGCCGGAGATCGGCAGGTTCGACCAGGTCGCCTCGGGCGTGACATGGAAGAGCACGAGCGTGCCCTTGTCCTTCTTCATGCCGGTCACCAGCGGCGTGCCGTCGGCAAGCGTGGCCCAGGTGCGCTCGACGATGTCGGGCGTCGGCTCGGCCAGAACCTGCCGGCTGACCGTCACATCGGAGGGCGGGGAAAGATCGGCGAAGGGACCGTTCTTCGGGAATTCGGTCACCGCCTGCGGCGTCGTCCAGGACAGCGCGCCGCCCAGCGCGCGCTCTCCACTGCGCAGCCTGACCGGCAAAAGATCGTCGTCATTGCCGGCAGCGGCAAGGCGGGGACCTGCAAAACGCACCAGCGTGCCGCCCTTGTCGACCCAGTCGACCAGCCGCTGCTTGACCTGCGCCGGAATGGTGCCGACGTCGGCCATGATGATCATCGCCGGCTTCTGGTCGAGAAGCTGCGGAATGGCGTCCGCCAGGTCGGCGGTCGACGGCTCGACCAGGTCGGCAAAGGGCTGCAGGGCGCGGCGGATATAGTAGAGCGGCGACAGAAGCGGCTGCGCCTGGTCGGCCTCGGCCTGCGACAGAAGGCCGACGCGGCGCCGTTTCGAGCTCTCGTCCAGCACGCGCACGGCACCGGCTTGGTGCTCGCCGTCGAGCGCGATCGAGGCGAAATCGTTGCGCAGCTCGAAGGGAACCGCCATCGTACCCGTGGCGGTGGCTTCGCCCGGCGCGAAGGTCAGCGTCGCATCGGCGATGCGGCGGCCCTTGTCGTCGAAGGCGCCCGCGGTGACCTGCCCCGGCGCTGGGTTGCCGGGCGCGCGAATGGCGGTCAGCGCGAAACCGTCGACCTGGTTGTCGGCGCCGATCAGGCCGGTCACGGACGGCCGGTCGGATGTGGCCCAGACCAGCCGGTTCGCGTTCTTTTCGAGCAGCGTCCTGAAAGCGGCCTCGTCGCCTTTGGCGGCAAGTCCATCGGCGAGCACCGCGACGCTGGCGCCCGGCAGGCGCTCCAACGCGGCGGCGACACGGGCATAGACGGCGGGCCTGTCGGTAGGAATCGGCCGCGGCTTGGCGGCACGCAGGTGATCGAGCGCGGCCGAGGCGTCGAAAGGACCGATCTCGGCATTGGGCTTCTCGGCGGTGAAGGCAATCACGACCGGCACGCCGTTCGAACCGGCATCGGCGATCAGCCGCTCGGCGGTGGCCACGCGCTTGTTCCAGTCGGCGGCGCTCGCCCAGCCATTGTCGATGACAAGCGCCAGGGCCGCACCTTCCGCCGGCAATTTTTCGCGCGGATTGAAGACCGGCTCGGCCAGCGCCATCACGACGAGCGCCGCCATCAGCAGCCGAAGCAGCGTCAGCCACCACGGGCTTTGCTGCGGGGTTTCTTCGCGCCTCAGCACCCGGGCGAGGATTCTCAGCGGCGGGAAAACTTCCGTCTGCGGCCTGGGCGGAGTGAGGCGCAGCAACCACCAGATCACCGGCAGCGCCAGAAGGCCCCACAGCACCATGGGCGCCCCGAAGGAAAGCGGCAGCCAGCTCATGCGACCGCCTTTGCGAAATCGGTGCCGTCGGCGGTCATCGCCATATGGATGCGCACCAGCGCCTCCGAGGCGAGGCGGTCGGTGTGGTTGACGGTGTAGCTCCAGCCGAGACGCTTGCACCAGGCGGCCAGTTCCTCGCGGCGGGCCCGGTAAAGCAGCCGATATTCCTCGGCCAGCATCTCCGCGCGGCCGGCGGTCAGCTTGTCGCCGGTCTCGGGATCTGTGAACTCGGTGCGGCCGGCATAGGGGAAGGTTTCCTCAGCCGGATCGGCAACCTCGATCAGATGCGCACGCACGCCGTGGCGGGCGAGCACGTCGAGCCAGGCCTTGGTTTCCTCGACCGGATCGAGGAAATCGCTGACGAGCACGATATCGCAGAAGCGGCGGATGGCCGACAGATCCGGCTTGGCGGGCAGCGCGGTGGCGTGGCTCAGTTGGGCGGCGATGCGCTCGGCGCCGTTGCGGGCGGTGAACGGATCGGTCAGACCCGGCCAGGCGATGCGCTCGCCGCTGCGCGACAAAAGCTCGGCCAGGGCGAGCGCCAGCACCAGCGCCCGTGATTCCTTGGAGACGCTAGCCGTGGCGGATTTGTAGAGCATCGAAGGCGAGGGGTCGGCCCAGAGCCAGACGGTATGCGCGGCTTCCCATTCGCGGTCGCGCACATAGGTATGGTCGTCTCGCGCCGAGCGGCGCCAGTCGATACGCGAGGAATCGCCCTCGACATAGGGCCGGAACTGCCAGAAATTCTCGCCGATGCCGCGCTTGCGGCGGCCGTGCCAGCCGGCGATCACCGTGTTGACGATACGGCGCGCCTCGACCAGCAGGTCCGGCACCAATGAAGCCCGCAACCGGCCGCGGGCGAGCGCGTCGCGCGTCGCAACCGGTGCCTGGACCTCGCCTATTCGACCCATCAGATGCCTTTTGCCAGCTTCGCCACCACGTCACGCACGGAAGTGCCTTCGGCGCGGGCGGCGAAAGTCAGCGCCATGCGATGCTGCAGCACGGGTTCGGCCAAAGCGCGGACGTCGTCGACCGAAGGCGCCAACCTGCCATCATATAGGGCGCGGGCGCGGGCGCACAGGGTCAGCGCCTGGCTGGCGCGCGGGCCCGGCCCCCATGCGACATGCTTGTCGGTCTCGGCATTGCCCTGGCCCGGCCGGGCCGACCGCACCAGCTTGAGGATCGCCGCGACGACGCTTTCCGGCACCGGCATGCGGCGGATCAGCGTCTGGATTTCCCTCAGCCTGGCCGGCTGCAGCACATTGTCGGCCTTTGCCTCGTCGACGCCGGTCGTTTCGAGCAGGATGCGACGCTCCGCCTCGATCTCCGGATAGAGGATATCGACCTGCATCAGGAAGCGGTCGAGTTGGGCCTCGGGGAGGGGATAGGTGCCTTCCTGCTCCAGCGGGTTTTGCGTCGCTAGCACATGGAAGGGCGAGGGCAGGTCGTGGCGGGCGCCCGCGATGGTGACGTGATATTCCTGCATTGCCTGCAGCAGCGCCGACTGCGTGCGCGGCGAGGCGCGGTTGATCTCGTCCGCCATCAGCAATTGCGTGAAGATCGGCCCGGAAAGGAAGCGGAAGGAGCGCTTGCCGAACTCGTCCTGCTCCATCACCTCGGAGCCAAGGATGTCCGAGGGCATCAGGTCGGGCGTGAACTGGACGCGGCGCGAATCGAGGCCGAGCACGATGCCCAACGTCTCGACCAGCTTGGTCTTGGCGAGGCCCGGCACGCCGACCAGAAGCGCATGGCCGCCCGCCAGCAGCGCCACCAGCGTGCGCTCGACGACGGCTTCCTGGCCGAAGATCACCCGGCCGACCGCGTCGCGGACCCTGGAGATGTCGGCCAGCGCCTTTTCGGCTTCCTCGATCATCGCTTTTTCGCTGATCGGGCTTTCCTTGATCATCACGCTCATGCCGCTCGATCCTTGTGGTTGGAGATACCGGCCTGCATTCTCAAGGCCGCAGAATGCCGCGATTCGGCCTCACCCAGCGCCTGTAATTGAACTTAAATCACAGACTCGGGCGGACAAGGCTGACAATCGGGACAACAGTGACTATTTCGTGACCATGGCCGAACGCAGCGAACATCGTGAACAAAGCCCGAGCGAGCAGAGTCTGGGCAAACAGAGTCTGACTGGCGCCACCGAGGCGCGGGGCCTGGAGGCGCTGATCTCGCGCGCGGCGCGGGCCGGCAAGGGGCCGGCGCCGGTCGAACGCTGGAATCCGGACTTCTGCGGCGACCTCGACATGGAGATCAAGGCGGACGGCACCTGGTTCTATCTCGGCACGCCGATCGGCCGCATGCCGCTGGTACAGCTTTTTTCCAGCGTGCTGCGCAAGGATGCCGACGGCAAGACCTATCTGGTGACGCCGGTCGAGCGGGTCGGCATACGCGTCGCCGACGCACCCTTCATCGCCGTCGAAATGAACGTGTCCGGCAACGGGGACGATCAGGTCATCACCTTCCGCACCAATGTCGGCGACGTCGTCGCCGCCGGTCCCGGCCATCCGCTGCGTTTCGTCGACGAGGACGAAACCGGAGGGTTGAAGCCCTATGTGCTGGTGCGCGGACGGCTGGAAGCGCTGGTTGCGCGGCCGGTGATGTACGAACTGGTCGAGCATGGCGAGGAGATCGACATCGACGGCAGGGCGATGTTCGCCGTCCGCTCGGGTGGCGAAGCCTATCCGATCATGCCTGCCGAGAAGCTGAACGGCTGAGCGCGTGATGGACCAGGTGACGCCGGCGCCGTTTTCGATCGCGGACTTCCGGGCGCGCATCGCCGCGCAGGCCGTGCCCAGCCCTGGCGACGATTTCGGCGACCATCGCTTCAATCCCGGCCATCCCAGGCTCAAGCACATCAAGCCGCTGCGCGACGCGGCGGTGCTGATCCCGGTGATCGACCGTGCCGAGGGCGCCATGGTGCTGCTCACCAGGCGAGCCGAGAAGCTGCGCAGCCATTCCGGACAGGTGGCTTTTCCGGGCGGCACCATCGACGCGACCGATCCAAGCCCCGAGGCCACCGCTTTGCGCGAGACCTTCGAGGAGATCGGCCTCGATCGCGGCCATATCGAGATCATCGGCCGCATGCCGGATTATGTCTCCGGCAGCGGCTATCGCATCGTCCCGGTGCTTGCCATTGTGCGGCCGGGTTTTTCGCTGGCGCTCAACGCCGACGAGGTCGACGCAGCTTTTGAGGTGCCCTTGAGCTTCCTTATGGATCCTGCCAACCACGCGCGCGACAGCCGCATGTGGAACGAGCTCGAATGGTTCTTCTACGAGATGCCCTATGGCGGCCAGCGCATCTGGGGCGTCACCGCCGGCATCATCCGCACGCTCTATGAAAGGCTTTATGGTTGAGCGCTGAGGCGTCACTCTCAGGCAGGGCCGATTGGCTGGCCGACAAGCACCTGCAGAAGCTTCTTGCGGCGCTGAAGCAGGGCGCAGAGGAAGCGCGTGTCGCCGGCGGCGCGGTGCGCAATGCGCTGATCGGCCAGCCGGTCGCCGACATCGACATCGCCGCGACCACCGTGCCGGAGGAAACGATCCGGCGCGCCGCGGCGGCCGGCTTCAAGACGGTGCCGACGGGCATCGAGCATGGCACGATCACGGTGATCGCCGGCGGCAAGCCTTATGAGGTGACGACGCTCAGGGCCGATGTCGAGACCGACGGGCGGCGGGCAAAAGTGATCTTCGGGCGTGACTGGAAAGCGGACGCCGAGCGGCGCGACTTCACCATCAACGCGCTCTATGCCGAAGCCGACGGCACGATCGTCGACCTCGTCGGCGGCATAGCCGATATCGAGGCGCGGCGGCTGCGCTTCATCGGCGACGCGGAAGCGCGCATCCGCGAGGATTATCTGCGCATCCTGCGCTTCTTCCGGTTCTTTGCCTGGTATGGCGAGGGACGGCCGGACGCGGAAGGGCTGAAGGCCTGCGCCAGGCTGAAGGACGGGCTTGCCCAGCTTTCAGCCGAGCGCGTCTGGTCCGAACTGAAGAAGCTGTTGTCGGCTCCGGATCCCTCACGCGCGCTGCTGTGGATGCGCCAGGCCGGCGTGCTCTCCGCCGTGCTGCCGGAGAGCGAGAAATGGGGCATCGACGCCATTCATGGCTTGGTCAAGGCTGGAAAAGATCTCGGCTGGCCCGCCGATCCGATGCTGAGGCTGGAGGCGATCGTCCCGCCCGATGCCGTGCGCATGAAGACGCTTGGCGAGCGGCTGCGATTGTCAAATGAAGAGGCCGATCGTCTGCGGCATTGGGCGCTGACCGTTGCGCCGGATGCGAAGGCGACCGAGACCGAACTGGCCAAGAAGCTCTACTATGGCGATCGCGTCGGCTATCTCGACCGCATCCGGCTGGCGCTTGCCGCGGCGCGGACGCGCGCCGCGGAGGACAATCAGGCGATGATGGAAGCCGGCGGCTTTTCACGCCTGCTCAATTTCACGCTGAAATGGCAAAAGCCGGTGTTTCCGATCAAGGGCGCCGACCTGACCGCGCTTGGTGGCTCGCCGGGGCCGAAGCTCGGCGCCACGCTGAAGAACCTCGAGAAGGAATGGGTCGAGTCGGGCTTCACCCTGGAACGCGGCGCGCTCATGAGACGCGCCGCGCAGGCCCTGGAAATCTAAAAAGATCAGGACCGCTCTATCCCTTTGTTTTTACGCAATTCCGGACGGAAAACCGCTCACACTTTTCCTGGAATTGCTCTAGGCGCCCGTCAATGGATCGCAAGAGGGGCGAGCGCGCGGGAAAGGCTTGCCTCGCCCTTGCCGTAGACGGACGGGTCGTAGTTCACCAGCGTGTCGGTGCGGGCCGTATTGAGCAGGTCATTGGTGATCTGCACCGGCGTCGCCTTGGTGAACTTGCTGCCGATGATAGCAGCATAGCCCGAGATGATCGGCGCGGCGAAAGAGGTTCCGTAGAGACCGGTCTTGTCGCCCTCGACGCCGACCACCAGGAAGTGGCTCTGCACGGCCGGGTCGGAGCCGGCATAATTGGAATACCAGGCGAGCTGGGCCTTGTTGGCCGTAGTGCCGTTCGTCGACAGCGCGCCGACGAAGATCGCCGTCGGTTTGCCGATCAGGGCAAGGTCGAGATAGTCCTGCTGGCCACCGGTGACACCGCCGACAGCGACCGAGTCGTTGCCGGCCGCCTTCGAGACGATGGCCGAACCCTTGGTGGCATAGGAGATGATCGAGGACTCCTCTGGAGCCCACCCGATCTGGTTCGTGCTGTAGCCCGCGGTGGTGTACATGCCGTAGCTCAGGTTGAGCACGTTGAGACCGCGCGCCAGCGAAACGGCCGTACCCGTCGAGAAATCCTTAGAGCGTATGGTCGCGGCGGGGGCGATCATGCTTGCTTCTTCGCGCGTCCATTCGCCATGCCGCTGGTATTGGATGCCGATGCCGAAATTGCCGTAAAAGCGCGATGAACTGCTGAAGTCGTCGACCATGGTGATGGTGACGCCCTTGCCCTTGTAGCCGGCTGCCCAAGCGGCGCCGACGTCGGGGCTCATCCAGTTCTGTACCGTTTGCGTCGTCCGCGCGACCGGGATCCTTGCGCTCACGCAGATGGAGCCGCCGCCATGGCAGAGCGCAGCCGTCTCATCCGCGCTGAGAACCTCCTGCGCCGAGGCCATCGGCGCCCAAAGGATTGCAAAAGCGACTGCAGCGCCCAACCTCATTCCCCAGTTCAACGGGAACCGGGATGGGCGCGACTTCGGGCATGAGATGATGTTCATTTGGGGCTCCCGCGATCAGAAAGTGAGACGGTAGTTCAACCAGAGATGCATGGTCTCCGGCTTGGCGCTGACCAGATATTTCAAGGTTTCCTCCGGCGCGGTCATGCCCGCCGCGAGCCGGCAATTGACGCTGTAGGTGCCAAGGTCGCCATAGTCGGCTTCGCAAGGCTTTTCATTGAGGCCGCCGCCGATGGTCGAGGTGACCGAAAGCGACAGCGTGCTGTTCGGGTTGGGATGGATCTGGGTGAGAAAGCCAAGCTTCAGGCTGGGCTCGATGCGGTATTTCTCGGCTTGCTCGCCTGTGCCAAATCCCCAGAGAATGCCGGTATCAGGTGTGATCTGGGTAAGCAGGTCCACATGCATATCGACCCAGCTTGCATGGTACCAACGGGTGAACGACACCCAGCTTCCGCTCTGCAGCTCGTAGCCGCCATTGCCGAGGCCCCTGGCGCGATCGCTGAGTGGGGAACCCTGATGGATATCGACGAGCGAGGTCGTCCATTCCTGGGCCGTTGCCGCGGACGCAAAGAGGAGGGCGCACGACAGGAGCGCCGCCGCGCAGAGACCGACTCCGATGTTGGACCGCTCGCGCATGCGCGAAGTACCTCGCCCCACCATTCCGGACAGCGCCTTGATGGCGAAGGCTCCTCGGGCAGCCCCGCCGGCCGGATCATGGATCGGAGAATCGCACGCGCACCGTTACTGCAAGGTTATCCAAGCCGCTACGAATATAAGAATTGTTTGGAATCTGCGGAAAATGTTTCTGCCGGGGACCCCGGGAGATCGCCGGCAGAACGTTTGGCACAGGCGTAAGCGGCGTTCCGCCTTTGCGTGTTGGCCGATGTGGTCGAATTCTGGAATTTGGCCCCTCAGGCGGCGTCGCGAACCTTCTGGATGCGCGAGCGGATCGCCTCGATCATCGTCTCGCGGATGATGGTCTCGCCATGCGTCTCGCGCATATGCTCGACGGCGCGGCGCATGACCTCCGCTTCCTCCTCGGCGCGCGTGTGCCAGTCACAGCCGGGAACCAGCGATCCGCATTGAAATTCCTTCATCGGGGTCTCCTTTCCTCGCTCCGGAGCCACCAAGCCGGCCGCTCCAGCCATTTGTTTTTATGCAATCCCGTCGGAAGCCGTTGCGCGCGTTTTAACAGGATTGCCCGGATGGATAACAATAACACGTGCCGCCGTTTTCGGTTGCATGAAGAATAGCTAGTGCGTTTCACCGTTTCGTGGAAACAGTGAAACGCCCTAACTATTTGTTTTTACGCAATTCCGGGCGGAAACCGCTCACACTTTTGCTGGAATTGCACTAAGGTCGGTCGGCGCGGCAAACACCCAAAACCGAAAGGCGGAGCACTGGTGCTCCGCCTTTCGTGCTGCCTGAGCCTGCTCTGCCGGGGCCAGCCGTTACTTCATGATCTTGACGGCCTCGGCAATCTTGTTCTTGCCGCTCATGTCCCAGGACACGCGGACTTTCTCGCCGGCCTGAATGCCGGGATCCTTGAAGGCCTTGGACAGCTTGAATGTCGATCCATCATCCAGAACAAGGCTCATGGCCGTTCCGTCAAAGCTCTTCACGGTTCCCGTGGTGTGCTTGACCGCCGCGAACGCGGCGCCACCGGAGGCGAGAAAGGCGGCCGCTGCCGCCGTCACGATAAGCTTGCGCATGGCATGCTCTCCTGGAATGCGGGTGCCCATTTGGCAAGGCACCGTCATTGGTCAGGGCCGTCAAGTCGCGTCGGGTCACGGCCGGCGGGAGACAAGGGATCTCCGCTTCGACCGCCGGCGCTTCCCGACCCGGCGATCTTAAATAGCTCAATTTTTTCAAAAGGATATTAGACGAAAAAGATATTGTCCCTGCCACATTACCCGCCAAGATTCGGCGAATGGGACAGCAATGCGGCCATCGCCGCGCTCACCGGATCGTTACGGCCATTTTACCTCGGGCGGCAGGCTGGACAGGATCGAGGCGACATTGCCGCCGGTCTTCAGGCCGAAGATGGTGCCGCGATCGTGAAGCAAGTTGAATTCGACGTAGCGGCCGCGCCGGATGAGCTGTTCGTCGCGCTCGGCGTCGGTCCAGTTCCGGTTGAAGTTGCCCCGCACCAGATGGGCATAGACGACGAGGAAAGAGCGGCCGACGTCCTGGACGAAATTGAGATCGGCGTCCCAGCCGCCCTTGTCCTCGTCCGAATGCAGCCAGTCGAAGAAGATGCCGCCGATGCCGCGCGGCTCGTTGCGGTGCGGCAGGAAGAAATACTCGTCGCACCAGGCTTTGAATTTGGGATAATCGGCGACGGCGGCGTTCTTCTCGCAAGCGAACTGCATGGCCCGATGGAAGGCGATCGTGTCGGGGTCGTCCTGGGTGCGGCGACGGTCGAGCACCGGCGTCAGGTCGGCGCCGCCGCCGAACCACTGGCGCGTGGTGACGACCATGCGCGTGTTCATGTGCACGGCCGGCACGTTGGGATTCCACGGATGGGCGATCAGCGAAATGCCGCTCGCCCAGAAGCGCGGGTCTTCCTCGGCGCCGGGAATCTGCTTCCTGAATTCGGGGGAGAATTCGCCATGGACCGTCGAAGTGTGCACGCCGACCTTTTCGAAGACGCGGCCGCGCATCATCGACATGGTGCCGCCGCCACCACGGCCCTCGTCGCGCTCCCAAGGCGTCTTCTCGAAATGGCCGGGCGACCATGACGCTTGCGGGCCGGTGAGTTCCTGCTCGAGCTGCTCGAAGGTGGCGCAGATGCGCTCGCGCAGCGCTTCGAACCAGAGGCGGGCCTTCATCTTCTTCTGTTCGATGTCAGCCGGCAGGCCCACCGGAAGGTCAGGTCGTTCCAAATCCGTCTCCAGTCACAGGCCGCTTGCCTGACAAATGACTCGTTTTTTCTGCGCGCGATCCCTAATCTCTTAAAGGCAAGGGTCAAGCCCTGTCTGATCCAGGTGCAAAGGAGTTCCTTCGTGCGCACCCCGGCAAGACCGCCGCTGGATGGTTTGAAGAAGAGTCTGGAACGCTCGCGGGCCGAGCGCGCTAACCAGCCGCGTGACGGCTTCCTGCGTGAGACCTTCGTGCTGCCCAGGGCCGCCGCGCGCCTCAAGGCGAAGGAATGGTTCGAACGTTTCCCCAAGCAGGCCTACTGGACCGAGATCGAAAGCTGGTTCGAACGCCCGGGCGACGTGATCGAATTCACCATGCGCCGGCTGCCAGGGGCGGATTAAGGTGCATTATTCAGGTGAGGCCGGCCTGCAAACGGCGGCTTCCTGCGGTTCCGGCCTTCGCCGGCCGAAGCACTTCTGAGTGACGCGGCAGCTAAATTAAAGCTACGGCCGGCGTAGGCCGGTTCTCGGAAGCCACCGTTTCGACTCGGCCTGACCTGAATCTCAATGCACCTTGGCGCCAGACCGTCAGCGCACCGCCAGCCTTCTCGCCCCCGTACCCTCTCGGGCCAGCCGGTCTTCCTTGTTCCTCAGGGGGCACTTGTCGATCGACATGCAGCCGCAGCCGATGCAGTCGGTCAGGCCATCGCGCAACTTCTTCAATTGGCTGATCTTATGGTCGAGCGCGTCGCGCCAGGCTGTCGAAAGCAGGTTCCAGTCCTCGCGGTTCGGCGTGCGCTCTTCAGGCAGGGACTGGAACGCCTGGGCGATCTCGGCCAGCGAAATGCCGACCTCCTGGGCGACGCGGATGATCGCCACGCGGCGCAGCACATCTCGGCCGTAGCGCCGCTGATTGCCGGACGTGCGGTGGCTGCGGATCAGCCCGCGCGCCTCGTAAAAATGCAGCGCCGATACCGCGACGCCGCTGCGCATCGCCACTTGGCCGACCGTCAATTCCTTCACCGGCGCCATTTCCAAATTCCCGCTTGACCTCAAGTTAAGTTGAGCTTGTAGCCAAGAAGTATCGATAGGGCAATTGCAGGAGAAGGGCGATGTGCGCCTGGGCAGGAATGACGGCGGAAGGGATGGCGGTTCGGGGCAGCGCGGAAGCGCGAAAGCTATTTTCCGAGCTGGCGGAGCGCCTCGCCCGCGACCATGGCGACCGACAGCGCGACATTGATGCTGCGCGCGCCCGGCCGCATCGGAATGGTCAGCCGCGCATCCGCCGCCTGGTGGACTTCTTCCGTCACGCCGGCGGATTCGCGGCCGAACAGAAGAATGTCGCCGGAGGCGAAAGCAAAGTCCGTATAGGCGGTCACGGCCTTGGTGGTGAGCAGCACCAGGCGGTGCGTATGCGCCTTTCGCCATTCCTCGAAGGCGTGCCAGTCGGCATGGCGGGAGAGCGCCGCCATTTCGAGGTAGTCCATGCCGGCCCGTTTCAGCGCCCGGTCGGAGAGGGGGAAACCAGCCGGCTCGATGATATCGACACCGACGTCGACGCAGGCGGCGAAGCGCAGGATTGTCCCGGTATTTCCGGCAATATCCGGCTGGTAGAGCGCGATGCGGAGACGATCGTTCATTTTCGCATCCTGCTAATAAGTGGCAGATCGGCCACAGGCTTCTCCGGCTTTCGGCAATTTCTGGACTGGCGGGTGGCCATTTTCTGCGAACTCGAGTATACCCCCACCATCGTCAACCCGAACCGAATGGAGGGGAACACATGATGACCATGCGCATCCAGCTCCCATCCGGGGCTCACCTCTGCCCGCCGGCGGTTTCGGTACGACGATTCTTCTGACACTTTAAATCCTCATCGCACCGATTCCCGCCGAACCCAGTTTTCGGCCTTCGAAGGAATCTTGCGATGTTTTTCAAACTGCCAAAGGGGCGCCGCGCCCCAGCTGAACGTGTCGAGGCCGACGCTCGTCGCGTCCCAATCGACGCTTGCCGTCCCGTTCCGACCGATTCGATCCGCGCCGTCGGTCGAATGCCGGTGGTCGAGGCCGCATCACCCTTTTTAACGCATTTGCATATGGAGGACGGACCAATGTTCGATCCCTACAAAATACCGGGGTCAAGAAGCCTGCACGAGCGCAAGGTGGCCACCTGGGCGTTGCTGATCGGCGAGACGTATTCATCGGCGGTGCATGCCGAGGAACGGCGCAGGCCGCATCGCGGCATGCTGCCGGACGTCGATTTCTCGCGCGCGGTGCCCGACCACAGCCGACCCACGCTGGTGCGGCGGATCATCCGCCTGATCCGGCCGGGCGACAGGAACCGGGCAGGCTCGGGCTTTTCGCCGGCGAGTTCGGGGCCGTCAGGATCGTCGTGCGATGCTGTCGGCGAAAAGCCTGGGACATCCTATATTGCGCGAAGCAGGGCCGGTGAGACGGACGATTCCGTATCGCCGGCCCGTCGCGCCGCGCGGCCGAAAGGCCTTGCCCATCAATCCCGCGTCGCGCGAGCGCGCATAGCATTGTGAGTGCCCGGAATGTTCCGCTGGTTTGAAAACAGGCTCAATCCGTTTCCGGCCGCGGAGCCGGTCGAGCCGCCGAAGACGCTGATCGCTTTCTGCGTGCATTATACGCGCGGCGCCTGGCCCTATATCATCCTCGATGCGGTGCTGGTGACGGCGATCGCCTTCACCGAAGTGTGGATGTTCGGCTTCATGGGGCGCATCGTCGACTGGCTGTCGGCGCAGAACCGCGAAACCTTCCTGCAGACGGAGCACTGGAAGCTCGCCGGCATGGCTTTCGTCGTGCTGTTCGCGCTGCCCGGCACGGTGTGGCTGCATTCGCTTCTCAACCAGCAGACGCTGATGGGCAACTACCCGATGCGTATCCGCTGGCAGGTCCATCGCTATCTGCTCAAGCAGTCGATGGCCTTCTATCAGGACGAATTCGCCGGCCGCATCGCCACCAAGCTGATGCAGACGGCGCTCGCCGTGCGCGAATGCGTGATCAAGCTGATCGACGTCCTGAACTACGTCATCGTCTACTTCCTCGGCATGCTGTTCATCGTCGGCTCGGCCGACTTGCGCCTGGCGGCGCCCTTGGCCGGATGGCTGGTCGGCTACATCGCGCTGCTGCGCTTTTTCATCCCGCGGCTGGGCAAGGTCGGCGAGGAACAGGCCAATGCGCGCTCCACTATGACCGGCCGCGTCGTCGACAGCTACACCAACATCCAGACGGTGAAGCTTTTTTCGCACGCCCGCCGCGAGGCTGCTTTCGCCAGGGAAGGCATGGCGAGCTTCCTCGATACCGTCTACCGCTCGATGCGGCTGGTGACGCAGCTCTACGGCATGCTCTACATCCTGAACTCGCTGCTTCTGTTCTCGGTGACGGCAATCTCGCTCTGGCTGTGGCTGGGCGAGGCGGTGACGATCGGCGCGGTAGCCGTAGTCATCGGCCTGGTGCTGCGCATGTGGGGCATGTCGCAGTGGATCATGTGGGAGATGTCAAGCCTGTTCGAGAATGTCGGCACGGTGCAGGACGGCATCCAATCGATCTCGCTGCCGCGCCTGGTCGAAGACCGCCCGGGCGCCAAGGACATCACCGTCAGCCAGGGTGAAATCCGCTTCGAGGACATCCGCTTCCACTACGGCAAGCAGAAGGGTGTCATCGAGAACCTGTCGCTCACCGTGAGGCCCGGCGAGAAGGTCGGCATTGTCGGCCGCTCGGGCGCCGGCAAGTCGACGCTGGTCAACCTGTTGCTGCGTTTCTACGACCTGGAAAGCGGCAGGATCTTGGTCGACGGCCAGGAGATCGCGACGGTGACGCAGGATTCGCTGCGCGCTCAGATCGGCATGGTGACGCAGGACACCTCGCTGCTGCACCGCTCGGTGAAGGAGAACATCCTCTACGGCCGGCCGGACGCGACCGACGGGATGCTCATCGAGGCGGCGCGGCGGGCGGAGGCGCTCGATTTCATCGGCGGGCTTTCGGACCATAACGGCCGCAAGGGATTCGACGCCCATGTCGGCGACCGCGGCGTCAAACTGTCCGGCGGTCAGCGGCAGCGCATCGCGATTGCCCGCGTCATGCTGAAGGACGCGCCGATCCTGATCCTCGACGAGGCGACCTCGGCGCTCGATTCGGAAGCCGAGGCGGCGATCCAGGAGAACCTCTACAAGCTGATGCAGGGCAAGACCGTGATTGCCATCGCGCATCGGCTGTCGACGATCGCAGCGATGGACAGGCTCGTCGTCATGGACAAGGGCCGCATCATCGAGGAAGGCTCGCATGAGGACCTCGTCGCCAAGGGCGGGCTCTATGCCCAGCTCTGGCAACGCCAGTCCGGCGGCTTCCTGCTCGACGATGCGCCGGCCGACGCCAAGGCGCCTCAACCCGAGCTGGCGGCGGAGTAACGCGATCGCGATCGCAGCGATTCCAGGAAAAGTGCCTAGCGGTTTTTCGTCCGGAGTTGCGCAAAAACAAAGACTTGGAGCGGTCCGATGGTTCTGCGAGCCGTCGAGCCGCTCCGGCATCAAGGTTACGGCGATTGCCGGGAATCGTTCCCGGGCGTACCACGACTTGGTCAGAGGCCTGCCGGCGACCAGATCGGGCACCGCAGGTTTCCGGCCTCTGCGAGAGAAAAATGTTCGACCGCATCTTCACCTGGTTCGAAAGCCGTTATTCGCCGGTGGCGCTGGCCGAAGACCGGCAGCCGCCAATGGGACTTTGGCGGTTCTACTGGTATTTCATAAGGCAGTTTCGCGCCGCCTACTGGCTGCGCATCATCATCGTTGCCGTCGCCGCTGTCGTGGACGCGATGCTGCCGATTTTCGTCGGTCTGATCGTGGGCCTGCTCTCCAGCACCAAGCCGGGCGATTTCTTTGCCGCGCATGGGCCGCTGCTCGCGCTGATGGCCTTCGTGGTGCTGCTGCGTCCGCTGTCGATGGTTATCGACGCGCTCATCCGCAACCACGCCATCGCGCCGAACCTCATCGACCTCATCCGCTGGCAAAGTCATTGGTATGTCGTGCGCCAGGACTGGTCGTTCTTCCAGAACGACTTTGCCGGCCGCATTGGAACCAAGGTCATGCAGAGCGGCGATTCGATGGAGATGAGCGTCAACCTCACCGTCGATGCCGTCTGGTATGCGCTGGTCTTCGTCGCTGTCGCCATCGTGGTGCTGGCGCGACTCGACCCGCTGTTGCTGGCTGTGGTGGCGGTATGGCTTGTGTTCTACTGCCTGATCTTCTGGTCCGCGATGCCGAGGATCACGCAACGCTCGTCCCAACTGTCGGAGCGGTGGTCGCAGGTGAGTGGCCGAATGGTCGACAGCTACACCAACATCCTGACACTCAAGACATTCTCGACCGGCGAGCACGAAGACAAATATGTCTCGCAGGCCGTGGTCGAGCACGCCCACACGTTCTACCGGCTGATGCGCGTTTTCACGCTGATGTGGTCGGCCTTGTTCATCCTCAACGCGGCGCTGCTTATCGCCGTGAGCTGGCTGGCGCTCGCCGGCTGGAACGCCGGCGCCATGACCACCGCGGCCGTGGCGACCGCGATACCGTTCGCGCTGCAGATCGCCAACATCTCCGGCAGGATCCTCGATGTCGGCGCCAACGTCTTCCGCCAGATCGGCGTCGCCAGCAACTCGATGACGACGATCGCCCGGCCGATCGTCATGAAGGACCAGCCCGACGCACCGGCCCTCGTG
Source organism: Mesorhizobium sp. WSM4935 (assembly GCF_029625735.1). Classification (NCBI taxonomy): domain Bacteria; kingdom Pseudomonadati; phylum Pseudomonadota; class Alphaproteobacteria; order Hyphomicrobiales; family Phyllobacteriaceae; genus Mesorhizobium; species Mesorhizobium sp. WSM4935. The sequence goes on from NZ_JARTVR010000004.1 coordinate 356,865, forward strand.
GTGACCGCCGGCGGCATCGAGTTCGACCGGGTGAACTTCAACTACTGGCGCAAGGACGGCAAAGGCGGCGTCATCGACAATCTGTCGCTGAAGATCGCGCCGGGCGAGCGGGTCGGCCTGATCGGGCGTTCAGGAGCCGGCAAGTCGACGCTGGTCAATCTCGTGCTGCGGCTGTTCGATGTGCAGGACGGCAAGGTACTGATCGACGGGCAGGACATCCGCAACGTGTCGCAGGAGAGCGTCCGCGCGGCGATCGGCTTCGTCAATCAGGACACGTCGCTCTTGCATCGATCCGTTCGCGAGAACCTCAAATATGGATGCCAGTCGGCCAGCGACGAGGCGATGTTCAGCGCCGCCAAAGCCGCCCAGATCGACGATGTGATCGCGGGGCTGACAGATCCGCATGGGCAAAGCGGCTATGAGGCGCTTGTCGGCGAACGCGGCGTGAAGCTGTCCGGCGGACAGCGGCAACGCATCGCAATCGCCCGCGTTATGCTGAAGGACGCGCCGATCCTCATCCTCGACGAGGCGACGTCCGCGCTCGATTCGGAAGTGGAAGCGGCCATCCAGGAGAACCTCTACAAGCTCATGCAGGGCAAGACCGTCATCGCCATCGCCCACCGCCTGTCGACCATCGCGGCGATGGATCGGCACGTGGTCATGGACAAGGGCCGCATCGTCGAGGAAGGCTCGCATGAGGCCTTGATCGCCAAGGGCGGCCTCTACGCCCAGCTTTGGCGGCGCCAATCGGGCGGCTTCCTGCTCGAGGAAAAGCAGGCGGCCGACGATCCGGCGACGAAAGGTGAAGCCGCCGAATGATGCATGCCATCTACCGCTGGTTCGAGCGCTGGGTCTACCCGTTCCGCGAGCCCGCGAATCTGCGGCCGCCCGCCAGCGTCGGCGGCTTCCTGTGGCACTATGTCGGGCAGGCAAAGCTCGCCTTCTTCGCCATGCTGATCATCGGCGGCATCGCCCCGCTGGTGGAGGCGGGGCTGTTCTATTTCGTCGGAAGGCTGGTCGATATCCTCGACCAGTTGCCGGGCGAGCGCAGCGGGCACGCGCTTTGGACCGCGGCCGGTCCCGAGCTCTTGTTCATGGGCGCGGTGGTGCTCGTCATCCGCACGGCCGTCGTCGGCCTTTCGGCGCTGGTCGACGAGCAGACGATCACGCCGGGCTTCTACAATCTGGTGCGCTGGCAGGCGCATCGGCATGTGTCGCGCCAGTCCTACGCTTTCTTCCAGAACGACTTCGCCGGCCGCATCGCCACCAAAGTCTGGCAGGCGGGGCAGGCGACGGGCGACCTGATGGAGAGCTTCATCGAGGTGGTCTGGTTCATGATCGTCTATACGGTCACCACGCTGGCGCTGGTAGCCGGGCTGGATTGGCGGCTGGCGGTCATGGTGGCGGTCTGGATCGCCGCCTTCGGCTGGCTGGCGAAACTCTATCTGCCGGCGATCCGCAAGCATGCCGAAGCGACCGCCGAGGCGGGCTCAATGATCACCGGCCGCATCGTCGATTCCTATTCCAACGTGCAGACGCTGAAGTTGTTCTCGGCCGATGGCGACGACCGCTATATCCGCAGCGGCTTCGACATCTATCTCGACGCGCTGCGGCCCTTCACGCGCCGGCTGACCGGCGTGCGCATGGCGCTGACCATGCTCTCCGGCGTCATGATCACCGCGATCGCCGCCTTTGCCATCTATCTTTGGGTCGAAGGCACGATCACGGTCGGCGCCGTCGCCTTCACCCTGTCGCTGGTGCTGCGGCTCAACATGCTGCTCGGCCGCCTGATGATGCAGCTCAACGGCATTTTGAGGAATCTCGGCGTGCTGGAGAATTCCAAGGCGCTAATCTCGCAGCCGCTCGGCCTGACCGACACGCCGGACGCCAAGGAACTGGTCGTCACCGGCGGTCGCATCGACGTCAGCAACGTCACCTTCCATTACGGCAAGGGGGGAGGGGTCTTGGACGGCATAGACCTCGTCGTGCGTCCGGGCGAGAAGGTCGGCCTGGTCGGCCCGTCAGGCGCCGGCAAGACGACCTTGGCCAATCTGATCCTGCGCCTCTACGACCTCGAAGGCGGCCAGATCCTGATCGACGGCCAGGATATCGCCGAGGTCACGCAGAACTCGCTGCGCGGCAATATCGGCGTGGTCAGCCAGGACACCGCGCTGTTCCACCGCTCGCTGCGCGACAACATCAAGCTCGGCATGCCGGACGCCACCGATGCGCAGGTGATCGCCGCAGCCCGAAGAGCCGAGGCGCATGACTTCATCCTGGGACTGCGCGACACCAGAGGTCGCGTCGGCTACGAGGCTTATGTCGGAGAGCGCGGCGTCAAACTCTCCGGCGGGCAGCGGCAGCGCGTGGCGATCGCGCGCGTCTTCCTCAAGGATGCGCCTATCCTCATCCTCGATGAAGCGACCTCGGCGCTCGATTCGGATATCGAGGCGGCGATCCAGGAGAACCTGACCAGGCTGATGGAGAACAAGACCGTGATCGCCATCGCGCACCGACTCTCGACGATCGCAGCACTTGACCGGCTGGTGGTGCTCGACGGCGGCCGCATCGTCGAACAGGGCACGCATGACGAACTGGTGGCGCTCGACGGCCTCTACGCGCGGCTCTGGAAACGGCAGTCCGGCGGCTTCCTGTTCAACGAGGAAAGCGTGCTGGAAGAGACGCGCCCGGCGGAGTAGAACGAGAGATATGTCGGTCAGAATGCCCAGTAATTTCGGACGGTCCGGCGCGCAGGAAAGCGCGCTCGACCTGCTCGGCCACGAAATCCTCGCCGAGAAGGCCGCGGCGCTCGGCCGCGCCGGCGAGCGCGTGGAGGAAACCCTGGCGAAGCTGCGCGACCATGGTGAGGGCGAGCATCGCAATCGGCTGCTCAAGGAAGCGGCCGCCGCCGTCCACGCCTACTTCATCCAGCGCGAGCTCTGCGGGCTGCGCAAGCACGATGCCGTAATCCGCGAATACAACATCCCGCGGGCCGTGCTGGTCAGGCTGGGCGCAAGCTAAAGCAATTCCAGAAAATGTGTGCACAGTCCCCGTTCGGAATTGCGAAGAAACAAGGACGATAGAACTAGGCGGGGATCGGTGAAGGGAAACAGGGCCTGCCTCTCGCGCAGCCGGGATCACTCCAGCCATTCGGTGAGGAAGCTGCCGTTCTCGTGGATGTCGGTGGTCTCGAGCGGACCCGGGCCGAGATTGGTGAATTTGTGCGGCGTGTCCGGCGGCACGATCAGAATCTGGCCCGCGGTCGCCGTTATCTGCTGCTCGCCGACCGTGAACAGGCCGGTGCCGGAACGGATGATGAAGATCTCCGCATAAGGATGCTTGTGCAGGCGCGGACCACCGCCGACCTCGGGCTGATAATTGAAGATAAGGCAGGAGTTGGAGCCGAACGGCCCGCATTGCAACTCGCCCTGCCAGCGGTCGGGTGCTGCCGCCCATCTGTCGCGGTCGATGACATGCGCCATGGCCCGACAATAGACCGGGCCAGCAGCCGCTGTCGAGGCAAGCGGAGCCCCCGATTTTATCATTGAATTCAGTGCTGTTTGGCGCTGTTCGGCGGCCCGATGATCAAGCCGTGGCGCAGGCCGCGGCACGTGCCCGCGACAATCTGCCCTTGTGCCCTCACCCCGCTGGACAAAAACGGGCTTCACGCATAAACCGAACCTCCAAATGCCGGAGGAATTCGCTAGCCTGTTCGCCATGCGCTGTCGGGCAGGTGCGATTGAGCGGGGACAAGGCTCGGCCTCCGGTTAGGAAGAGGCGAAAGGATCAGGCACCCGTGAGCGCAACCGACATCCACGATCCCAACCGTCGCGATTTTCTCTACGTAGCCACCGGCATGGCCGCCGTTGTCGGCGCTGGAGCCGTCGCGTGGCCGTTCATCGACCAGATGCGCCCCGACGCCTCGACGCTGGCGCTGGCTTCGGTCGAGGTCGATGTCTCGTCGCTGCAGCCCGGCAGCTCGCTGGTCGTCAAATGGCGCGGCAAGCCGGTGGTGGTGCGCAACCGCACCGAAAAGGAAATGAAGGACGGCGAAGCGGTCAACCTCGCCGATCTCAAGGACCCGATTGCGCGCAACGCCAACCTGCCGGCCGACGCGCCGGCGACCGACGCCAACCGCACCACGCCCGGCAAGGAAGCCTGGATGGTGATGGTGCAGGTCTGCACCCATCTCGGCTGCATCCCGCTCGGTCAGGAAGGCGATTTCGGCGGCTGGTTCTGCCCATGCCACGGTTCGCAATACGACACCGCCGGCCGCATCCGCAAAGGTCCGGCGCCGGAGAACATGGCGATCCCGGTATTCAAGTTCATTTCCGATACCAAGATCCTTATCGGTTGAGGCAGGGGACATTTCGATGAGCGAGGGACACTCGACCTATACGCCCAAGACCGGTATCGAGCGCTGGTTCGATGCGCGCATGCCGCTGCCGCGGCTGATCTATGACAGCTTCGTGGCCTATCCGGTGCCGCGCAACCTTAACTACATGTGGACGTTCGGCGGCATCCTGTCGATCATGCTCGCCTCGCAGATCCTGACCGGCATCGTGCTGGCCATGCATTACACGTCCGACACCAATCTCGCCTTCGATTCGGTCGAGAAGATCATGCGCGACGTCAATTCGGGATGGCTGCTGCGCTATCTCCATTCCAACGGCGCCTCGTTCTTCTTCGTCGCCGTCTACATCCACATCTTCCGCGGGCTGTTCTACGGCTCCTACAAGGCGCCGCGCGAGCTGCTGTGGATTCTCGGCTGCATCATCTACCTTTTGATGATGGCCACCGGCTTCATGGGCTATGTGCTGCCCTGGGGCCAGATGAGCTTCTGGGGCGCCACCGTCATCACCGGCTTCTTCAGCGCCATTCCGCTGGTCGGCAACTGGATCCAGGAATTGCTGCTGGGCGGCTTCGCCGTGGACAATCCGACGCTGAACCGCTTCTTCGCCCTCCACTATCTGTTGCCGTTCATGATCGCCGGCGTCGTCGTGCTGCACATCTGGGCGCTGCATGTCGTTGGCCAGTCGAACCCGACCGGCATCGAGGTCAAGTCCAAGACCGACACGGTCGCCTTCACGCCTTACGCCACCATCAAGGACGCGTTCGGCATGATCGTGTTCCTGTTCTTCTTCGCCTATTTCGTCTTCTACCTGCCGAACTATCTCGGCCACCCGGACAACTACACGGTCGCCAACCCGCTGAAGACGCCGGCCCATATCGTTCCGGAATGGTACTTCCTGCCGTTCTACGCGATCCTGCGCGCCATCACCTTCAATATCGGCCCGATCAACTCCAAGCTCGGCGGCGTGCTGTGCATGTTCGGCGCCATCGCCATGCTGTTCCTGGTGCCGTGGCTGGACACCTCCAAGGTGCGCTCGGCGGTCTACCGTCCTTGGTACAAGCTGTTCTTCTGGCTGTTCGTCGCCGACGCCATTCTGCTTGGGTGGCTGGGCTCGCAGCCGGCGGAAGGCTCTTACGTGTTCATGGCACAGATGGCGACTTTGTTCTACTTCGCCTTCTTCCTGGTCATCATGCCGGTGCTCGGCCTGATCGAGACGCCACGGCGCTTGCCCAATTCGATCACCGAAGCGGTGCTGGAAAAGAAGAACAAGGGCGCCGGCGGACATCCGGCAGGCGCGGTTAGCGCGCCGGAAACCAAGGGCTGAGAATCTGAGGGGATTTGGCATGAAGAAGATTCTCACCTCGCTGGCGCTGCTTGGCCTGGTGGTCGCGGGCACCGCTGCCATCGCCGCCGAAGAGGAACACAACGCGGCCGCCCCGACACATTTCCCGATCAACGAACCGAAGGAAATGAGCTGGAGCTTCGCCGGGCCGTTCGGCACCTATGACAAGGCGCAACTGCAGCGCGGCCTCAAGGTCTACAAGGAAGTCTGCTCGGCCTGCCATTCGATGAACCTGGTGGCGTTCCGCACCTTGGAAGGCCTCGGCTACTCGGACGCGCAGATCAAGACACTGGCCGCCGAATACACCATCCATGACGGCCCGAACGATGCCGGCGACATGTTCGACCGCCCCGGCAAGCCGTCGGATCATTTCCCGGCGCCGTTCCCGAACGAGCAGGCGGCCGCGGCCGCCAATGGCGGCGCCGCCCCGCCGGACATGTCGCTGCTCGCCAAGGCGCGCGGCGTCGAGCGCGGCTTCCCGCGATTCATCTTCGATATCTTCACCCAGTATGCGCAGGGCGGCCCGGATTACATCCACTCGCTGCTCACCGGCTACGACCAGACGCCGCCGGCCGGCATGGTGATCCCGGAAGGCACACACTACAATCCGTACTTCCTGTCCGGCGTGTCGCTGAAGATGCCGAAGCCGCTTTCGGACGGCCAGGTGACCTATGACGACGGCTCGCCGCAGACCGTCGACCAGTATGCCCGCGACGTCTCGGCCTTCCTGATGTTCGTCGCCGAGCCGCATTTGGAGGACCGCAAGAAGACCGGTTTCCGCGTCATGGTCTTCCTGCTGCTCTTCGGCGCGCTGGTTTACATGACCAAGCGCAGGGTGTGGGCCGACGTCGCGCACTGAGCGGGCCGGCTTCCAGAAAAATGCAAGGGCGCCGAAAGGTGCCCTTTTCTTTTCGGCCGCTTGCCGGCAAAACTGTGCGGCAACGGATCAACCGCTTATGAAACCCTCCCTCGAAGACACGCTGCTTGCGGCCATCCGCACCATTCCGGACTATCCGAAGCCCGGTATCCTGTTTCGCGACATCACCACGCTGCTCGGTGATGCGCGCGCCTTCCGCCGCGCCATAGACGAGCTGGTGCATCCCTATGCCGGGCTGAAGATCGACAAGATCGCCGGCATCGAGGCGCGTGGCTTCATCCTCGGCGGCGCCGTGGCGCACCAGCTTTCGGCCGGCTTCGTGCCGATCCGCAAGAAGGGCAAGCTGCCTTACGAGACGGTGCGCGTAGCCTACAGCCTCGAATACGGGCTGGACGAGATGGAGATGCATAAGGACGGCGTCTCGCCGGGCGAGAAGGTGATCCTAGTCGACGACCTGATCGCCACGGGCGGCACGGCGGAAGCGGCGGTGAAGTTGCTCAGGCAGATCGGCGCCGACATCGTCGCCGCCTGCTTCGTCATCGACCTGCCGGACCTCGGCGGCCGTCAGAAGCTGGAAGCGCTCGGCGTGCCGGTCAGGACGCTGATTGGGTTCGAGGGGCATTGAGCGCCTCTTCCTTCTCCCACAAGAAGGGGGGAAGGGGGAGGTGGCCCTACTCCACCTTCACCAGCACCGCGCTGTCGAACTCGATCACCTTGTCGCCGGTCGAATCAAAGCCTTCCGATCGCAGCGTGAGCAAGTTCCAGCCCGGGCGCCCGGCGAGCGGGCGGTGCGCCAGCGCTGTGCGCGTGAAGGTCACCGTCTCGCCGGCATAGACCGGCTTCAGCCATTTCAAATTGCGGAAGCCCGGCGAGGGGCCGAATTCCGGCTGCGGGCCGGGGCCGGTCCAACGCACGCCCTCGGTCTCCATGCGCTTTTCGAGATTGTATTTCATCCAGGTGGCGGCGGTGTGCCAGCCCGAGGCGCAGAGCCCGCCGAGCACGCTCTTCTTCGCCGCCTCTTCGTCGACATGGAAGATCTGCGGATCATATTTCCTGGCGAACGCCTTGATCTCGTCGGCCTCGAACTTGTGCGAGCCGAGGGTCACGGTCTGACCGATCAGGAAGAATTCGTCCAAAGTCATGATAGGCCCCGTGCGGCATCACGCGCGAGGAACATGCCGGTGTTCTCCAGCTCGAAGACGCTCTCGCCGCGCTGGTTGACCAGCTCGCTGCGCATGGTGATCAAGCCGAGCTGGGGCCGCGATTTGGACTGGCGCTTGGACAGGATCGTGACCGTGCCGCGCAGGGTGTCGCCGGCCAGAACCGGCTTCTTCCATTTCACATGCTCGATGCCGGGCGACCCTTGAGAGGTCGAATCGAGCAGGAAGGCGTCGCAGAGCATGCGCATGAACATCGCGCAGGTATGCCAGCCCGAAGCCGAAAGCCCGCCGAGGATGCTGGCCTTGCCGGCTTCCTCGTCGAGATGCATCGGCTGGGCATCGAACTCCGAGGCGAATTCGATGATCTCGGCAGCGCTTACAGTCTTGCTGCCGAGGTCCAGCGAGGAGCCCTCGACGAAATCCTCATAGGCCCAAGTCTTTCCCGTCATGTCGGCAGCCCGGTTCATCCTTAGATCCTGGTGGTGGGACGATTTGGTCAAGTGATTTCTGGTAAGCCAGTCAGGCACTCAGGTGTTGAACTTGAACAGCATGATGTCGCCGTCCTGGACGACATATTCCTTGCCTTCGTCGCGGGCCTTGCCGGCCTCCTTAGCCGCGACTTCGCCGCCCAGCGTAACGAAGTCGTTGTAGGAAATCGTCTGGGCGCGGATGAAGCCGCGCTCGAAGTCGGTGTGGATGACGCCGGCGGCCTGCGGCGCCTTATCGCCCTTGTGGATCGTCCAGGCGCGCGTCTCCTTCGGCCCGACGGTGAAGTAGGTGATCAGATGCAGGAGCTCGTAGCCGGCGCGGATCACCTTGTTGAGGCCCGGCTCGTCGAGGCCGATCGAGGCCAGGAACTCCATTTCTTCCTCGTCGGAAAGCTGGGCGACTTCCGCCTCGATCGCCGCCGAGATCACCACCGTGCCGGCGCCCTGCGCGGCCGCCATCTTCTCCACCGCCTTGGTGTGCTCATTGCCGGTGGCGGCATCCGCCTCGGCGACGTTGCAGACATAGAGGACGGGATGCGAGGTGAGCAGGTTAAGCCCTTGCAGGATGCGCAGGTCCTCCGGCGCGATGCCGTTGAGCAGAAAGCGCGTCGGCTTGCCGGCCTGCAGCAATTCGAGCGCGGCCTCCATCATCGGCAGCACGGCCATCGCTTCCTTGTCCTTGCCGGCGGCGCGCTTGCGGATCTGGACGATGCGGCGTTCGAGGCTTTCGAGGTCCGCGAGCATCAGCTCGGTCTCGACCGTCTCGGCATCGGCCACCGGATCGATGCGGCCCTCGACATGGGTGATGTCGTCATCCTCGAAGCAGCGCAGCACATGCACGATGGCGTCGACCTCGCGGATGTTGGCGAGGAACTGGTTGCCCAGCCCTTCGCCCTTGGAGGCGCCGCGCACCAGGCCGGCTATGTCGACGAAGGAGATGCGGGTCGGGATGATCTCCTTCGACTTACCGATCGCCGCGATCTTTTGCAGCCGCGGATCCGGCACAGCCACCTCGCCGGTGTTCGGCTCGATGGTGCAGAAAGGATAGTTGGCGGCCTGCGCGGCGGCCGTCCTGGTCAGCGCGTTGAACAGCGTCGACTTGCCGACGTTGGGCAAGCCAACGATGCCACATTTGAAACCCATGTTCGTCCAGTCCTGTCGGAATTCGATTTTGGTGAGGGCTATGGGCGATAGGGGTGACGAACGTCAAGTCCCGATCGGCCGGGCGGCCTCATGGCCGCTAATCTGGTTAGCGCGGGATCATCGTGCAAGCCGGCGAAGTGTGGCGAGACGCACCGGTTCGCTGCGAACGAAGGCCTGCGCCGACCGATGTGAATTGCCGCTGAGCGGTCCTCGCGCGGGCGGCGCCGCTTTTAGTCTTTTCCGAACAGCTTCTTCAGCATGGCGGCCATGGGACCGCTCTCGGGCAGTTTTGCCGCCGGCTGCTGCGGGCGCGCCTGGCGGACATGGCTTTGCTGCTTCGGCGGTTTGGGCGGCGGGCGGTCTTCATCGCCGGTCGGCACGAGCTTGTCGCGCAGGGTGAGCGTGACGCGGTTCATGAACGAGCTGTCGTCGCCCCTGGCGAGCAGCGCGGCGTCGTCGGCGATGGCGTCCAGCAGGACATCGAGCCATTCGCGGTCCGCCTTGGCGAAATCGCCAAGCACATGACCGTGCACCATCTCCTTGACGCCGGGATGGCCGACCCCGATGCGCACCCGGCGATAGGCGTTGCCGACATGCTGGTCGAGCGAGCGGATGCCGTTGTGGCCGCCTGAGCCGCCGCCAACCTTGACCCTGAGTTTGCCGGCGGCAAGGTCGATCTCGTCATAGAAGACGGTGAGGGCAGCCGGTTCGAGCTTATAGAAGCGCAGCGCTTCGCCGACCGACTGTCCGGACAGGTTCATGAAGGTTTGCGGCTTGATCAGCAGGATTTTCTCGCCGCCGAGCGTGCCTTCGCAGATCAGGCCCTGGAATTTTCTTGACCAGGGCGAAAAGGAATGGCGGCGGGCTATCGCGTCCGCCGCCATGAAGCCGACATTGTGCCGGTTGTTCTCGTATTTCGCGCCCGGATTGCCGAGGCCTGCAAAAACAAGCATCGTCGCCTCCGGCGTTAGAGCATGATGCCGAAAAGTGTGAAGCGGTTTTCGGAAAACATCATGCTCTGTTTCTTTGATTTAGAGCCGGATGAAATCATCCGGCTCGGAGAATTACTTCTCTTCGGCCGCCGGGGCCGCCGTCTCGGTCGCCGCCGCCTCGGTGGTGACTTCCGCCTCCGGCTTCATCGCCGACGAGCCGGCAATGGTCGCGATGGTGAAGTCGCGATCGGAGATGACCGGCTTGACGCCGGCCGGCAGCTTGACCGCCGAGATGTGGATCGAGTCGCCGATGTCGGTGCCGGCGAGGTCGACGGTGATGAATTCCGGGATCGCGTTGGCCGGGCAGTGGAACTCGACTTCGTGGCGAACGATGTTGAGCACGCCGCCGCGCTTGATGCCGGGCGACTTGTCCTCATTGATGAAGTGGACAGGCACGTCGACATTGACCTCGGTGTCCTTGCCGATGCGCAGGAAGTCGACATGGACAGGGAAATCCTTGACCGGGTCGAGCTGGAAGTCCTTCGGCAGGACCTGGATCTTCTTGCCGTCGACATCGATCGTGGCGATCGTGGTCAGGAACCCGCCGCCATGGATCTTGTAGAAGATGTCCTTGTAGTTCAGCGCAATAGCCAGGGGAGGCTGCTTGTCGCCATAGATGACTGCAGGCACTTTACCGTTGCGGCGAACTGCACGGGCGGACCCCTTACCGACCTGTTCGCGCGCTTCGGCCTTGAGCTCGTAAGTATCGTGGCTCATGGCATTTCCTTTCGCGTGTTATGGAGCGCTTGCGGCAAGCACGAGGCCAACCGTAAACGTCGAAAGCCGTCGGCCTTGCACAGTCGGTCCAAACGCTTTTGGCTGTCCAAATGCTTTGGGGATCATGCGAGGCCTGGCCAGCCTTCCTCCGCGTTGCCTCCAAGGGTGTCTACGCGGGTGGCGGCTCTATAGCGGAAGGCAGCCTGAGGCGCAAGCCGTTGAACCGGAAGCCTTGGCGGCGCCAGGTTCCTTACCCTCGTCATGTAGCATCGGGCAGTTCTCGATCGTCCTATAACAGGCATTCGAAGGATTTTGGAGATCAACATGAAACTTCTGTTCAGCCGCAATCCCAATCCGCGCCTCGCGGTCGCGACGGCGCGCCATCTCGAGGCTAAGATCGCGTTTGAATTCGCATCGCCCATGGCACCGGGGCAGGCCGAGCGCTACCAGGCGCTCAACCCCAATCTGACGTTGCCGATCCTGATCGGACAGGGATGGAGCTTATGGGAGGCGGACGCCATCGCCTGCCGGCTTTCGCGCGAGGTTCGCTCGGATTTCTGGCGCAGCGAGGGGGACGAGCCGGACATGATCCGCTGGATCAGTTGGGGCAAGGAACGGTTCGCCTTCGCTTGCGACATGGTGCATTTCGAGCGCGGCACCAAGCAGCGATATGGCCTTGGGTCCATCGATCAGGCGCTGGTCGATGAGGGGCTGAGGCAGTTCCACAGAGCTGCGGCGGTCCTCGAGCCTGAGCTTTCCAGACGGGAGTGGCTGGTCGGCAATTCGATCTCCTATGCGGACTTTCGCATGGCGACGTTCCTGCCGTTTAATGACGTTGCCGGGTTGCCGCTCGATGATTATCCGTCGATCCGCCGCTGGTACGGCCGGTTGGAAACGATCGACGCCTGGCGCGACCCGTTCCAGGGGCTGGAAGCGCCGCCACTGCCGCCGGTGAAGATCGAGGCGTGACGGCGGCTCGCGATTCCGAACGGAAACCGCTCACACTCTTCCTGGAATTGCGCTAGGCGTCGTCCGCCTGGCCGCCATTCAGCGCATCGCGCAATTTTTGGATTTGCCGGTTCAGGGCATCGAGCTCGGCCAGCTTCATGCCTGAGCGCTCGACCAGCGTCTCGTTGAGGCAATTGCACTGGACGAGCAAGGCCCGTCCTCTTGGGGTCAGGTCGACCTGCACCTGACGCTCGTCGGTCTGGCTGCGCTGGCGGGTGACAAGGCCGGCCTGCTCCATTCTTTTCACCAGCGGGGTGATGGTGCTCGATTCCAGAGCGAGCCGATGCGCGATGCTCCCTACCGACATGCCGTCCGCCTCTCCCAATGCGTTGAGCACGAGATATTGCGGATAGGTGATTCCCATCTCGTCCAGCATCGGCTTGTAGGTGCGGTTGATCGCCATGCTGGTCGCATAGAGCGTGAAGCAGAGCTGATTGTCCAACGGGAGAGGCACGGCGCATTCCTTTTGCCGACTGAGCATCTGCTCTATACCACGAAAAAAGATATTGCGATACATATTTTCGTGGACAAGAGCCCGAAACTCCGGTAGACAGATTGTTATCGCGATATTGTTTATCGCGACAGCAACCAAAGGAGATTGAGATGACCTCGCAGAACAAGTCAGGTTCGGGCAGCGGCACGATCACCACCAAGGACGGAACGCAGATCTTTTACAAGGATTGGGGGACTGGCCAGCCGATCGTCTTCCATCATGGCTGGCCGCTGAGCAGCGACGACTGGGACGCCCAGATGCTGTTCTTCCTGTCAAAAGGTTACCGCGTCATCGCGCATGACCGGCGCGGCCATGGCCGTTCCAGCCAGACCGACACCGGCAATGAGATGGACACCTACGCCGCCGACGTGGCGGCGCTCGCCGCGCACCTCGATCTCAAGGACGCCATCCATGTCGGTCATTCGACGGGCGGCGGTGAGGTGGCGCGCTACGTCGCGCAATATGGCGGCGCGGGCCGTGTCGCCAAGGCCGTGCTGATCGGCGCGGTGCCGCCGATCATGCTGAAGACGCCCGCCAATCCGGGCGGCCTGCCGATCGAGGTGTTCGACGGTTTCCGTGCGGCGCTGGCGGCCAACCGCGCCCAGTTCTTCCACGACGTTCCGGCCGGGCCGTTCTACGGCTTCAACCGCCCGGGCGCGCAGGTTTCCCAGGGCGTCATCGACAATTGGTGGCGCCAGGGCATGATGGGCGGCGCCAAGGCGCATTACGACTGCATCAAGGCCTTCTCGGAAACGGACTTCACCGAAGACCTGAAGACCATCGACGTGCCGGTGCTGGTCATGCATGGCGACGACGACCAGATCGTGCCGATCGCGGACTCCGCGCTGCTTGCGATCAAGCTGCTCAAGAAGGGCGAGCTCAAGGTGTACAAGGGCTTTCCGCACGGCATGGCGACGACCCATGCGGACGTCATCAACGCCGACCTCGTGGCCTTCTTCAAGGCCTGAGGCAGGTCGCCAAACACGAAAGCACCCGCCCTACGGCGGGTGCTTTGATCCTCGGAAGCCATTCGAAGTGGCCGCGCAATCAGGCCTTCCGCGCCTCCTTCATGTTGGGCAGGAATACCGTCAGCAGGCCGAGGAAGGGCAGGTACGAGCAGACCTGGTAGACGAAGTCGATGCCCTTCATGTCGGCGACGACGCCGAGCACGGCAGCGGCGATGCCGCCCATGCCGAAGGCGAAGCCGAAGAAGATGCCGGCGATCATGCCGACGCGGCCCGGAACCAGTTCCTGCGCGAAGACGACGATGTTGGAGAAGGCCGACGACAGGATCAGGCCGATCAGCACGGTGAGCACCATCGTCCATTCCAGATTGGCGTAGGGCAGTGCCAGCGTGAAGGGCAGCACGCCGACGATCGAGAACCAGATCATCGCCTTCTGTCCATAGCGGTCGCCGAACGGGCCGCCGAGCAGGATGCCCAGCGCCGAGGCGCCGAGGAACAGGAACAGCATCACCTGGCTCATCTGCACGGAAACGCCGAACTTATGGATGGCGTAGAAGGTGTAGTAGCTGGAGAGCGAGGCGATATAGGCGTTCTTGGTCAGCACCAGCAGCGTCAGCACAACCAGCGCCCACATGACCTTCTTGCGCGCAAAGGGCGAGACATGGGCAGCCTGCTTGCGGGTGGCCATCGAGGCGCGCAGCCGGCTGTACCAGCCGCCGACCTGCCACAAAACGACGATGCCGATCAGCGAGCCGACGGCGAACCAGGAAATGCTGGTCTGGCCGAACGGCACGACGATGAAGGCGGCGAGCAACGGTCCCATGGCCTGGCCGAAATTGCCGCCCACCTGGAACAGCGACTGCGCCAGACCGAAGCGGCCGCCAGACGCGAAGCGGGCGATGCGCGAGGATTCCGGATGGAAGATCGCCGAGCCGATGCCGATCAGCGACGCGCCCATCAACAGCAGCCAGTAATGGCCGGCATGAGCGAGCACCACCAGCCCCACCAGCGAAGAAGCCATGCCCCAGGGCAAGGAGTAGGGCATCGGCTTCTTGTCGGTGATCATGCCGATGACCGGCTGCAGCAGCGAAGCCGTCACCTGGAAGGTGAAGGTCAGAAGGCCGATCTGCCAGAAATCGAGGCCGTAATTGTCCTTGAGCAGCGGATAGATCGCGGAAAGCAGCGACTGCATGATGTCGTTGACACAGTGACAGAAGCTCACCGCAAGAATGACGGTGAAGGCCGTCGCTTGCGCCGAGATATTGCTTGCCGGCGCCGGTGCGGCGACGGAGGTGGCGGTCGTATCAGTCAAGGCAATGCTCCGTAGTCTTGTTGGAGCATAATCTTTTCCGAAAACCGGTTCCCACTTTTCGGGATCATGCTCTAGGCGGCGAACCGCAGCCGGCCTTATAGGCCGGTTGCCACGGGACTTCTTTCGTGGTTTGGTCCAATAGTTTCGCAAGTGGGCCACATCGATGCCGCATGGCAAGGAGATATTCAAGGGTGACGCCGCCGAGCTCGGCCGGCTGCATGAAAGCCGCTGGCAATGGCTGGAACAGGCCGTCGGGCCGGCCGTGGCACTGCCCACGGAATACCCGGACGGCTACCACGTGCCGCAGCACCGCCACAGCCGCAGCCAGTTGCTGCACGCGCTGGTCGGCGTGGTCCTGGTGACGACCAAGCACGGGCGATGGATGGTGCCGCCCGACCATGCGATGTGGATACCGGCCGGCACCGAGCACTCCGTCGAGATGCTGGGCGATGTCTCGATGCGCTCGGTCTATGTCATGCCGGACGCCATCGCCGGCTTGCCCAAGGGTTTGCGCGTCGTCGGCATCACGGAATTGATGCACAGCCTGATCGTCGAATCGGAGAAGCTGCCGCAGGGGAGTGAGCTCGAGGGGCGTGCCGCGCTCGTCATGGGACTTCTGCTGCACGAGATCCCGAACCTGCCGGAACGGCCGCTCGGCCTGCCTTTCCCGTCCGATCCGAAGCTCGCAGCGCTCTGCCGGCGCTTCGTGGCAGCCCCGTCGCCGCATGCGACGATCGACGAATGGGCGAATGCCGCGGGTATGAGCCGGCGCTCCTTCACCCGTGCCTTCCATCGCCAGACCGGGCTGTCGCTGTCGACCTGGCGCCAGCAGGCGTGTCTGTTCGCGGCGCTGCCCAGGCTCGCCGACGGCGAGCCGATCACCAGGGTGGCGCTCGATCTCGGCTATGACAGCGTGCCGGCCTTCACGACCATGTTCAAACGCATGCTCGGCACCTCGCCGCGCGGCTATATGCGCGGCGCGCGCGAGGCGGGCGAAGGGACGAAACGGATGACCGGGCCTGCTCAGGCCAGCAGCAGCTTAGCTTAGTCGAACAGGCTCGACACGGATTCTTCCGTCGCCGTGCGCGAGATCGCTTCGCCCATCAGGTCGGCGATCGAAATGACGCGGATGTTCGGCGCGTCGAGCACGCCCTGCGTCGGCTGGATGGAATCGGTGATCACCAGTTCCTGCAGCTTCGAGCCAGCGATACGGGCGACGGCGCCGCCGGAGAGCACGCCATGCGTGATGTAGGCGGTGACGGAGGTCGCGCCGTTGGCGAGCAGCGCGTCGGCCGCATTGCAAAGCGTGCCGCCGGAATCGACGATGTCGTCGATCAGGAGGCAGTCCTTGCCGGCGACGGCACCGATGATGTTCATAACTTCCGATTCGCCAGGGCGCTCGCGGCGCTTGTCGACGATGGCAAGCTGCGCGTCGAAACGCTTGGCCAAAGCGCGCGCCCGCACCACGCCGCCGATGTCGGGCGACACGACCACGACATTGCCGAGCTGTTTGTATTTCGCCTTCACGTCGCGGGCCATCACCGGCACCGAGAACAGATTGTCGGTCGGGATGTCGAAGAAGCCCTGGATTTGGCCGGCATGCAGGTCGAGCGTCAGCACGCGGTTGGCGCCGGCGCGGGTGATCATGTTGGCGACCAGCTTGGCCGAGATCGGCGTGCGGCCGGAGGCGCGGCGGTCCTGCCTCGCATAGCCGAAATAGGGGATGACCGCCGTGATGCGCCGCGCCGAGGAACGCATGAAGGCGTCCATCATGATGAGCAGTTCCATCAGATGGTCGTTGGTCGGATAAGAGGTAGACTGCAGGATGAACACATCCTCGCCGCGCACGTTTTCCTGGATCTCGACGAAGATTTCCTGGTCGGCGAAGCGCCTGACGCTGGCCTTCCCCAGCGGGATGTTGAGATAGCGAGCGACCGCCTCGGCCAGCACCCGGTTGGAATTGCCCGCGAAAAGCTTCATGCACCGTTCCTGGTGAAGGATGGAGAGGCCGGAGAGACTCTCATAAGCCTTTTATGCGGGCTTTTAGCGGCCCGCGCCGGTATTGCAAGCTCGTTGTGGGGAATCCTTGCGGCGACCGCAACAAACAGCGCGAAAACATCGCAACCTGGCAACAGTTTGGCTGGCAACAGTTCGGCCGATCCGATCAACCGGCGCCGCCGCTGCCGAGCCAGGCGGCGAACTGGTCGATCGTCTGGTCGGCGATGGCCTGCATGGTGGCGGGCGCTACCGTGGGCCAGCCTTCGCCGCTGCCGACGGAAGGCGCCTTCTGCTGGCCATTGATGCGGTGGAGGCGGTTGCCGGAGGGATCGTAAATGTCCCAGACATAGATGACGGTCGTGTCCTTGCCCTCCGACATCGTCGAAAAATAGCCCTTCAGCACATGCGTCGCCGTCTGGTCCGTGCTGCCGACAAGCGTCAGGCCGCGCTGTTTGGCACGGGTCTGCAGCTCCGCCGTCAACGGTGCCGCCGCGTCCACCGACGCGCCGACGATCGGCGCCACCTGCAGCCGCGTCTTGGCGAGGGCGGCGGTTTGCGCCGGCGTTGCGGGTTTTGCGGATGCCGTCGTCGCGGGAGCGGGCGAAGGAGCCGGCGCGGTTGTGGTCGCAGATGTGGCCGTTGTCGATGTGGCCTGCGGGGCGGCCGAAGACTGGACCGAGCTCGCCGGCGGGGTGATCGCCGAAGGCTCGAGCACGTCCTTGGCGTTGGTGCAGGCGCCAAGCGCCAGCGCCGCAAGCAATGACACGGTCGTCACCTGCGATCGTCTCATTTGCCTGAAAACTCCCTGCTGGCGAACGCCCCCGCGTGGACCAACCATTATGGATTCACTGCACGATCAAGTCGAGATCATGGCGCGACAGCGGCTTCGGCGCCGATTCCGTGGTGAGGTAGGTGCGGCCGAGCGTCATCGCGGTCTCGGTCTCCGAGTCCATGATGATCATATGCGCGAACAGCGTCATATTGGGCGCGATCGGCTCCGGATTGCCTTGGTAGAACATCGGCATGTCCATCCAGGACGGCGTGAAGCGGGCGCCGACCGAATAGCCGCAGGCGTTCAGCCGGTGCTTGGTCAGATTGTGCGCTTCGAGCGTGCGGGCATGCGCGTCGAAGACATCGCCGAAGGTGTTGCCCGGCGTCATCGCCTTCTCGACCGCGAGCAGGGCGGCACGGGAAGCGTCGAACAATTCCTGGTGACGTTTCGACACCTTGCCGGTCAGAACAGTGCGCATCATCGGAGCATGATAATGGTGGAAGACGCCGGCCCATTCGAGCGTCAGCTGGTCGTTCTTGGTGAGCTTGCGGCGGCCGGCCTTGTAGCGACAGAGCAAGGCATCGGCGCCGGAGCCGATGATGTACTCGTTGGCGGGATAGTCGCCGCCGCCGGCAAAGACCGCGCCCTGCATGGCTGCGAGAATGAGCCCTTCGTCGCCGCCCTGCTTGATCAGCGGCAGCGCCGCATCCAGTGCGTCGTCGGAGAGATTGGCGGCCTTTTCCGCCTTGGCGATCTCGGCCGGGCTCTTGAACAGACGCAGCCGGCCGACGATGCCGGAAGCATCGGCGATCTGGCCGAAGGTCTGCAACTGCTCGTCCAGGCGGCGGCCGTTATAGGCGGTCAGGCCATGGGTGTCGTATTCGACACCGATGCGGGCGCCGAGCAGATCTAGATCGTTAAGCAGGTTGCGCAGATCGATCGCCGGGTTGGCGCCCTGACGATCGGTCCACAGCACGATGTTTTCGATGGTCGAAGTATGGCGCGCTTGCCTGAGATCGGCCGAACGGGTGAGCAGCACCATCGAGCCGTCGGCCTTCACCACCAGGCACTGGAAGAAGCAGAAGCCGAAGGTGTCGTAGCCGGTCAGCCAGTACATGCTCTCCTGCGCGAACAGCAACACGGCGTCGAGCTTCTTCTCGGCCATTTCGATCAGCAGCCGGTCGCGTCGCGCGTCGAATTCCGAACGTTCGAAATGCAGCGCCATTACTCTTTCTCCAGAACGATTGCCGAAACCTGGCGCCCGTAATCCGCTTCCTTGCGGTGTGTGGTGCGCCGGTAGGAATAGAACAGCTCTTCTTCCGCGTAAGTGCAGCGGCCAAGGCTCTCGGCGGTCACGCCGGCCTTGCGCAGCCGGTCGACCGTATATCGGTTGAGATCGAACATCGAGTGGCCGGCCGTCTTCGAGGGCCTGAAATAGCAGTGATTGCCGGCGTCCGCTTCGATGAAGCGGGCGACGAATTCCGGCCCGACCTCATAATTGTCGGGGCCGATCGAGGGGCCAAGCACGGCGACGATGCGCTCGCGGCGGGCGCCGAGGGCTTCCATCGCGGCGACGGTGTTTTCGAGCACGCCGGTAAAGGCACCCTTCCAGCCGGCATGCGCGGCGCCGATGACGCGCGCCCCGGCATCCGCGAAGAGAACCGGGCCGCAATCGGCGGTCGAGGCACCGATGGCGATGCCGGGACGGTCGGTGACGATGGCGTCGGCTTTCGGGCGAGGACCGGCGAATGGCTCCCTGGCGACAATGACATCCGGCGAATGGATCTGGTGCGCGGTCAACAGATGATCCGCCGGCACGCCCATCCAGTCGGCAACGCGCCGCCGGTTCTCGGCGACCAGTGTCTGATCGTCACTGGAGCCCGTGCCGATGTTGAGCCCGCGATAGATGCCGTCGGAGACGCCGCCGACGCGGGTGAAGTAGCCGTGTCGCATGCCTTCAGCCTTTTCAAGCAGCGGCGAGCGTACTGGATCGGGTCTGGTCTGATTCAGCATGGTTGGGTTTGTCGTCCGCGCAGGGCAGGTTCGTCAAGGCGAAGTTCGGAGAACGAAGCGGACCAGCGGGCGAGGCCGCTCGCCGATCTCAGGCGGGTTCTGCCGCCGGCAGGACCTTCATGACCTTGAACAGCTCGCCCATCGCGCCGGGACCGGCCAGGCGTTCGACCGCGTCTGAAATGGCTTGACGTGTTTCGGGATCGGCATCGGCGCCGAGCGTGCCGGCGCGCTCAAGCAAGCCCATGCCAAGCAGGAATTCGCCCTGGGTCGACAATTGCACGCCAAGACCGTGCGCGCGCACTATCTCGGCAAGAGCGGCGAAATCGACATGGGCGGTGAGGTCGGCTTCGCCCGGATTGGCCAAAACGTCTTCGCGCTGGTGCCGGCGCAGCGCCTGGAAAGTGTCGCCCATGCCCGGTTGCAGATGGCCGTAGTCGATGAAGAGGCCGGCGCCGCCCCGGGCGGCTATGCGTTCAGCGATCCGCGACATCAGCGCCGAACGGGCAGGCGCCACTTCGACGATGGCGCCTTGCGGCGGATCGGCGGCGGCTGCCGGCAGCAGCGCCGGGTCGACTGACCCCGCGCCGGCGAAGAAATGCAGCTCATCGGCCCCGTCGAGGCCGACAACGCGCTCGCGCCAGCCCGTGCCGACATAGACGAACTGCCGGATCGGCACCGCGTCGAACAATTCGTTGCCGACGATGAAGAGCGGCTGCCGCGGCAGCGTGTCGATCGTCTGGTGCCAGGCAAGCGCCGCGCTCCGGCCGGCGAGGGTCTGCTTCTGGATTTCAGTCAGGCGCGGGCTGGTCTCGACCATGGCAAAGGAGGCGCCGGCGACGAGCGCCGGGTCGAGCCGCGACCAGGTGCGCAGCATGTCCTTCATCAAGGTGCCGCGGCCGGGACCGATCTCGGCGAAGATCGCGGGCAGAGGCCGGTCGGCAGCCTGCCAGGCCTGGTAAAGCCAGACGGCGACGAGCTCGCCGAAGATCTGGCTGATCTCGGGCGCGGTGATGAAGTCGCCGGCGGCGCCGAAGGGCTCGCGCGTAGTGTAATAGCCCGCGTCGGGATCGAACAGGCAGAGCGCCATATATTCGCTGACCGGGATCGGCCCCGCTGCGCCGATCAGGCCTATGATGCGCTGCTTCAGCCCAGTCATGCCGCCCGCGGCTCAGGCGCCGGCTTCGCCGTCGCCATCGCCCAGATGCCGGCGAGCACCATCGGCGTGGACAGGATCATGCCCATGGTCAGCCAATTGGTGCCGAGCAGGTAGCCGAGCTGCTGGTCGGGCTCGCGGAAAAACTCGACGAAGATGCGCGACAGGCCGTAGCCGCAGATGAAGGCGCCGCCGACGAAGCGCGGCGTCTTCAGTTTCAGCCGCGAATGGGTGAGGAAGCGCAGCGTCAGGAACAGCACCAGGCCTTCGAGCAAGGCCTCGTAGAGTTGGCTGGGGTGGCGGGTGAACGGCCCGCCATTGGGGAATTCGATCGCCCAGGGTACGTCCGAGGGCCGGCCCCAGAGCTCCGAATTGATGAAGTTGGCGACACGCACAAGGCCGAGCCCGACCGGCACGCCGGCCGACACCACATCGAACAATGTCCAGGTAGGAATGCGGCGCTTGAGCGAAAACAGCGTCATGGCAAGGATCACGCCGAGCAGGCCGCCATGGAACGACATGCCGCCCTGCCAGACCGCGAAGATGTCGAGCGGATGCGAGATATAGCGCGGCAGGTCGTAGAAAAGCACGTAGCCGGTGCGTCCGCCGAGCACGACGCCGATCGCCGCCCAGACGATGAAGTCGTCGAGGTCCTCGGGCTTCATCGGCAGCTTGCCATCCGGCCAGAGACTGGCGTTGGTGACCAGACGCTTGGCGTACCACCAGGCAAAAAGGATGCCGACGATGTAGCCGACGCCGTACCAATGCACCGCCAGCGGCCCGACATGCACGATGACCGGATCGATGTTGGGGAAGGGCAGGGAGGCCAGCGGCAGCAGGAAATATTCGCTCAAAACGGGGTCCCCGGTGACGGTCACGATCGGGCGCGGACCATGCGGCAGGCTTTTGGCGCGGTCAAGGCAAGGCTTCGCTTGCATTCCGCGCCGCGCGCCACTACGTCAAAACGACAAAGCGAGGATCTGCCATGGCGACCGGACCGAACCGCATTCTCGACGAATTCGCAAAGATCATGACCGACGCCGCTGGCGCCGCGCAGGGCGTGCGGCGCGAGGTGGAGACCGCGTTCCGGGCGCAGGCCGAGCGCATGCTGAACTCCATGGATGTGGTGCAGCGCGAGGAGTTCGAGGCCGTGCGCGAGATGGCGGTCAAGGCGCGGGAAGACAACATCCAGCTGGCAACGCGCCTCGAGGCGCTCGAGGCCAAGCTCGCCGAACTGACCGGACAGGCCGCACCTGCGGGTGCTGCGAAGCCCCGCGCAAAAAAATAATCGTTAAACTTTTCCACATAGCGCGATCCGAAAAATCGCTTTGCCGTGAATCGCTTACCGGCATTGCATGAATCTTCCTCACAGCCACCTTTCCACATGCGGATGACGCAGCGCGAAAAATTGGGCTGTTCACGCGACTCCCGATCAATAGACTGAATTTGTTGCATGATTCGAGCAGGGTCGTGCGCCGGGCGGTGGGGTCCGGTTGGGTCTTTGCGTTGGAAAGTCCTGACCGTCCGAGTTCTAGACAAGATTGTTCGTCGTGTGTGCCCCGCGGAGCGTGTGGCGCTCCCCTGAACACAGGAAGCATTCATGGAACTCCTCGAACTCGAATTCTCCCGCGAAATCCACCCGGTGGACGTCATCGAGCAGGTGGCCCACAACAACGACTGGTCTTTCGAACGCGCCGGCGACGATGAGATTTCGATTTCGGTCGCCGGCAGCTGGACCGACTATCACGTCTCCTTTTCCTGGATGGAGGATTTCGAGGCGTTGCATCTGGCCTGCGCCTTCGACATCAAGGTGCCGGAAACACGCGCGCTGGAAGTGATGCGGCTGTTGTCGCTGATCAACGAGCAGATGCTGTTCGGGCATTTCGATCTGTGGGAACAGGAAGGCGCTATTATGTTCAGGCAGTCGCTGCTGCTTGCCGGCGGCGTCGAGCCGTCGAGCCAGCAGGTCGAGGTGCTGCTGTCTTCGGCGCTCGAGGCCTGCGAATGCTATTTCCAGGCCTTCCAGTTCGTTGTCTGGTCGGGTACATCGGCCAAGGACGCGCTCTCCAGCGTGCTCTTCGAGACCCACGGTAACGCCTGAACCAAACCGATGAGTTCCAGCAGCGAGCGCAAGCCCGAGATCAGCTTTGCCGATTTCGACCGTGTCGACATCCGTGCCGGTACGATCGTCGAGGCCGAGCCGTTTCCGGAGGCGCGCAAGCCGGCGATCAAGCTGAAGATCGATTTCGGTCCGGCGATCGGCGTGAAGAAGTCGTCGGCGCAGATCACCAAATATTATACGCCGGAGACGCTGATCGGCCGCCAGGTCTTCGCGGTGGTCAATTTCCCACCGCGACAGATCGGTCCTTTCATGTCGGAAGTGCTGACGCTCGGCTTTCCGGACGAAGAAGGCGCCGTGGTGCTCGGCGCCATAGAGCGCAAGGTGCCAGACGGCGGGCGCCTATTCTAGCATGCGCCGAGATTCAGGTGAGGCCCGCTTGCGAATGGCGGTCTCCTGCGCTTCCGGTGCTCACGTACTTCAAGTACGCTCCTCTCCGGTTCTCGGAACCCGCCATTCTCGGCTCGGCCTGACCTGAATCTCGGCGCATCCCAATCGCTGCATTTATCAAGCTGCCAATTTGCGCGGCATGCCCAGCGCTTCCTCCACCGCGTCGAGGAACATTTCGGCGCAGGCCTGCCAACTGTAGCGCATGGCGCGCTGGCGCGCTTCGGCGCGATCGACGTGAAGCGCCTTCAGCGCCGCCTCGCCCAGATCGTTCGACACGGCTCCGCCGACACCGTCGCCGACAATGTCGATCGGTCCGGTCACCGGATAGGCGGCGACGGGCGTTCCGCTGGCCAGCGCCTCGATGATAACGTTGCCGAAGGTGTCGGTGCGGCTTGGGAAGACGAAGACATCGGCCGACGCGTAGATCTCGGCCAATTCGTCGTTCGGTCGGTGGCCGAGGAAATGCGCGTCGGGATAGCGCGCCTTGAGCTTTGCCAGTTCCGGCCCTTCGCCGACGATAACCTTGCTGCCCGGCAGGTCGAGGTCGAGGAAGGCGGTCAGGTTCTTTTCGATCGCGACGCGGCCGACGCAGAGGAAAACCGGGCGGGGAAACCTGGTTTCCTTGCGCTTGTCGGGCCGGAAATGGTCGGTGTCGACGCCGCGCGTCCAGGGCCTCAGCTTGTTGAAGCCGCGCGCCGCGAGATCGTCCGCCAGAGATTGCGTGGCGACAAGCGTGCCCTGTCCGGAATTGTGGAAATCGCGCAGCCAGTTATAGGCCCAGCTCTCCGGCACCGGCAGGCGGGCGCTGAGATACTCGGGAAAGCGCGTGTGATAGCTGGTGGTGAAGGGGCGGCCCACCTTTCGGCAATGGTGGCGTGCCATGATGCCGAGCGGACCCTCGGTGACGATGTGGATATGGTCGGCCTTGGCGGCCTCGATCAGACGCGCGACATGACCCGGCGTCGTCAGGGCGAGCCGGATGTCGGGATAGGTCGGCATCGGCAAAGTGCGAAACAGGTTCGGGGTCAGGAAATCGAGCCTGACGTCGAAGGGCTTCAGCGCCTCGGTCAGGCGTTCCAGCGTGTGCACCACGCCGTTGACCTGCGGTCGCCATGCGTCGGTGATCATCAGGATACGCATGGCGATCCCGATACGCATGGCGATCCCGATGCGCCTGACGGTCCTTCGCTGCGGTAAGTCCTGGGCGCGCCGGCGCCGTGCCGGAACGGCAACCAGGCAGCAGCCCGCGCCTCGCTCCAGCGCACCCGGGCGGGCACCGGATCGAAGCGGGGCGTCGGGGCCGAATCAACGAAGGTCGCGCGCTTCATGCGCGCTCTTGATCATGATTTCATGACGGGCGGATGAAGCTGTTTTTGATTGAGCATGAACTTATCCGAACCGGAGGTCGGTTCGGGATCATGCTCTGGCTAGGCAGGGACCTTGATGACGGCACGCAAGCCGCCGAGCGGGCTGTCCTCGAGGCTGATGTCGCCGCCATGGCTGCGGGCGATGTCGCGGGCGATCGACAGGCCAAGTCCGGTGCCGCTGGCGTCCAGGTTGCGCGCCTCGTCGAGGCGCAGGAAAGGCTTGAACACCTCTTCGCGCTTGTCGGGAGCGATGCCCGGCCCGTCGTCGTCGATGGTGACGATGAGCGAGCCACGGCCATGGTTGGCATGGACCTCGACGGTTTTGGCATAGCGAAAAGCATTGCCGATGACGTTCGACAGCAGCCGGGCGAAAGCGTTCGGCCGCACATGCACGGCCGGATCGCCGGTCAGCGTCGTCGTGAGTTTGCAGCCGCGCAATTGCGCTTCCTCGCCGAGCTTCTGGAAATAGGCGTTGAGGTCGAAACGGCCGGTATCCTCCGCCGCCTCGCCGCGGGCGAAGGAGAGATAGCCCTCCAGCATCGACTGCATGTCATCGATGTCCTGGTTGAGCGCTGCCTTGGTCTCGGACTTGCCGCCGGCCAACGCCAATTGCAGCTTGAATCGGGTGAGGATGGTCCTGAGATCGTGGCTGACGCCGGTCAGCATGGCGGTGCGCTGCTCGATCTGGCGCTCGATGCGCTCACGCATCTGGATGAAGGCGAAGCCGGCGCGGCGGACCTCCTCCGCGCCGCGCGGGCGGAAATCGCGCGGCATCGGCCGGCCCTTGCCGAAACTCTCGGCGGCCTCGGCGAGCGTGAGGATCGGCCTGATCTGATTGCGCAGGAACGGAATGGCGATCATCAACAGCACCAGCGAGGTGCCGACCATCCAGATCAGGAAGATATGAGTGTTCGAGGCATAGGCCTGGCTGCGCCGTACGAAGACACGCAGCACCTTGCCTTCCAGCTGGACGCGAACCTCGACGACGTTGGAGTTGCCGACCGTGTCGATCCAGAATGGACGGTTGATCTGCCTAGTGATCTCGGACGACAGCGCCTCGTCGAGGATCGAGAAGAACGGCTTCGGCCCGGGCGGCGGCAGCGGATCGGGCGGCAAAAGGTCGACCTTCAGCTGCATGCGATCCTGGGCGATGCGGATGATGTTGGCGTAGTCGGCGTCGTGCGGATAGGTCTCCATCATGTCGATGACGGCCGCTATGTCCGAGATTGTCGCCTGCGACAGGCGCTGGGTGACGGTCTGCCAGTGGCGTTCCATGAAGACGAAGGCGACCACCGACTGCAAAAGGATCATCGGCGCGATGACGATGATCAGCGAGCGGGCATAGAGCCGCTTCGGCATATAGAGCGCGACCAGGCGCCAGAACCGGTTCCAGGCGCGTGGCATCGCCCTCAGCGTCCGCGATGCGAAATCGCCGAGGCCGCCTCCCTTCGGCTTTTCCAGTTGCGTGGTCGCCATTCGCCCTTCCGCTCGTCGATGGCCGTTCAGCAAAGGGCCTTCCACGGTAATTTATTCGACGCTGAGCCGATACCCAATACCGCGCACCGTCTGCAGCCACACCGGATTGGACGGGTCGCGCTCGATCTTGCGGCGCAGCCGGTTGATCTGCACGTCGATGGTGCGCTCGCCGACATCCGATTCGTCGCCCACCAGTTCATGGCGCGGTATGGTCTCGCCTGCCCGCGCGGCGAAGATCGCGAGGATCTCCTGCTCGCGGTCTGTCAGCTTAAGCGCCTCGCCGCCGCGCTTCAATTCGCGCTTGGCGATCTGGAACGTGTAGGGTCCGAATACCAGCTGTTCGACCTTCGGCGTCGCCGCCGGGCCGCCGCGGCGCAGGATGTTGTTGATGCGCAGGATGAGCTCGCGCGGATCGAACGGCTTCGGCAGGTAATCATCGGCGCCGGCCTCCAGCCCGGTGATGCGGCTGTCGGTCTCCGACAGCGCCGTCAGCATTAGGATCGGCACGTTCTTCTCGGCCCGCAGCGCCTTGGTGAGGTCGACCCCGGTCTCGCCCGGCATCATGACGTCGAGCACCAGAAGGTCGAAGTCGAGGCCGGCAAGCTTGCGTCTGGCCTCGCCGGAATTGCCGGCGACGGTGACGCGAAAACCGTTCTCGGACAGATACTGCTTGAGCAGGTTGCGGATACGCGTGTCGTCATCGACAACCAAGAGGTGCGGCGCGTCATCGTCGGGCGCGGCCGGATGATCAACCTTCTCAATGATCTCCATGGTTTTTCCCCGATGTTTGCGCAGGCACAATGTCGATCTGCGCTCTTAGTTCCGGATTGACCATCGCTTCCAGGAATCGCTCGATCGTGGCGCGTTCGGTCGCTCCGGAATCCTCCAATGCCGCACGGATGCGGCGCGACTGTGGCCGCGCCAACGCCAAGGCCAGCGCGCGACCCTTGGCGGTCGGGTAGAGTTCGCGCTGCCGGCGGTCGCGCGGACCCTGCACCTGGACGATATGGTCGGTATCGATCAACTGCTTCAAGACCCGCGCCAGGCTCTGCTTGGTGATCTTCAGCACATCAAGCAATTCGGCGACGGTGAGCCCGGGCCTGCGGTTGACGAAGTGCAGCACGCGATGATGGGCGCGGCCGAAGCCGTATTCCGCGAGGATCTGGTCCGGATCGGAGGTGAAATCGCGATAGGCGAAGAAAAATAGTTCGATGATGGCGAAGTCGATGCCGTCCTCGTCGGCAATCGCCGTCCTGATCGGTTTTCCGGCTGCGGGGCTTTGATCCGTCATCATTTCTCCATGCAAGGCGGGAATTATGTCAGTACTATTGACGTAATTTCCGGGCAATGATAATTTTTGACAAGCTTTTCGGCGGATTGCGAACGAAAAGGCAAGCGGAAGCCGTTTTTCCGGAACTTCCTGAGTTTGCCACGAATTGAATATCCGCCTACGCTTTCAAGCATTGGCCGGCGTTTCGGATCCCGTGACGGAGCCGATATGAAAGGCTTTAAGACACAACGATTTGCGGGCGCCCGCCCGCGGGAGGTTTCCATGGCATCCGTTCCCTTCGATCAATTGGACGGCTTCATCTGGATGAACGGCGAGTTCGTCAAATGGGCCGACGCCAAGATCCACGTGCTGACCCATGGCCTGCACTATGCCAGCGCCGTCTTTGAAGGCGAGCGCGCCTATGGCGGCCAGATCTTCAAGCTGACCGAGCATAATGAGCGCCTGCATGAATCGGCGCGCCTGCTCGGCTTTAGTATCCCCTATCCGGTCGCCGAGATCGACGAGGCCTGCCGTACGCTTTTGAAGAAACAGGGTTTCCAGGACGCCTATGTGCGTCCGATCGCCTGGCGCGGCAGCGAGCAGATGGGCGTCTCGGCGCAGAACAACCGCATCAACTGCGCCATCGCCATCTGGCAGTGGCCGAGCTATTTCGACCCCGCGCAGAAGCTCAAGGGCATCCGCCTCGATATCGCCGAGTGGCGCCGGCCCGATCCGCGCACCGCGCCGTCAAAGTCGAAGGCCGCGGGCCTCTATATGATCTGCACGCTGTCCAAGCATGCCGCAGAGGCCAAGGGCTATGCCGACGCCATGATGCTCGATTGGCGTGGCCAGGTGGCGGAAGCCACAGGCGCCAACATCTTCTTCGTCAAGGATGGCAAGATCCACACACCGACGCCCGACTGCTTCCTCGACGGCATAACCCGCCGCACGGTGATTGGCCTGGCGAAAGACCGCGGTTTCGAACTGGTCGAGCGCGCCATCATACCTGAGGAACTCGAAGGTTTCGAGCAGTGCTTCCTCACCGGGACGGCGGCCGAGGTCACGCCGGTTTCGGAGATCGGTCCGTACCGATTCGAGGTCGGCGAGATAGCCAAGACGTTGATGAATGACTATTCGGCTGCGGTGCAGCCAAAGCATGCGATTGCCGCAGAATAGCGATAGTCACAGCTTTTTTTGTGCAATAGGGGCGGTTTTCGGGCCGCCCTTTTTATTTAAGCTTTCACGCATTTGACTTTCGAACGGTTCGGCGTCTCATGATGGTGTCGGCCCTTGGAGGCAGGCGGCTATGGAGGGACTAGTTACATGGACAGCAACACGATTATTCAGATCGTTGTACAGGTAATTGCCGGCGTTATCGGTGGTCAGGCGGTTGGCGCGGCGCTGAAGCAGGCGGCGATGGGCCAGCTTACCAAAATCCTTAGCGGCGCCATCGGCGGCGTCGGCGGTGCCGCCATCCTTGGCAGTCTGCTCGGTGGCGGTGGAGTCGACGCGGCGGCAGCGGCGGCTGGAATCGGCAGCGCGCTCGACCTGAAGAACCTTCTCGGCGGCGTGGGCGGCGGTGCCATCCTGACCGGCATCGTCGGCGCGGTCATGAACGCGATGAAGAAGTGAGGCCTTCCGCTTCAAGCTTCCAACTGGGCGGCTTCGGCCGCCCATTTTCGTTTCCAGGATATTTGTCCGGGGGCAGTGGACGCGCTTAGCACACCTGTCTACATCAGTGCGAAACTTGGAAAGGAACGTTATGGGTCAGCTCAATGCCGGTATCGTGCCGGTCACGCCATTCCAGCAGAACTGCACCATATTGTTCGATATGGACGACAAGACGGGCGTCGTCGTCGATCCCGGCGGCGATGTCGACAAGATACTGTCGGTGCTGAAGGACAATGGCATCACCGCCGGCGCGATCTGGATCACACATGGTCATATCGACCATGCCGGCGGCGCGATGGAACTGAAGGACGCGCTGGGCATCGAGATTATCGGCCCGCACGAGGCCGACAAGCCGCTGCTTGCCAATCTCGAGAACCAGGCCAAGCGTTTCGGGCTCACCGATCCGGTGCGCAATTGCCTGCCCGACCGTTTTCTGACCGAAGGCGAGACGGTGTCGTTCGGTAATCATCATTTCGAGGTGCTGCATTGCCCGGGGCATGCGCCGGGCCATGTCGTCTACTACAACCGCGCGGCCAAATTCGCGCATGTCGGCGACGTGCTGTTTCGCGGCTCGATCGGGCGCACCGATCTGTCCGGCGGCGACCACGCCGCGCTGATCGCCTCGATCAAGTGCAAGCTCCTGCCGCTTGGCGACGACATCGGTTTCATCTGCGGCCACGGGCCAGGCAGCCGTTTCGGCGACGAGCGGCGGACCAACCCCTTTCTCACCTGATCCGCATGCAAAGAAAAAGCGCCGCTGGAGGCGGCGCTTTTGGGCAGGGAAGCTTGGGTCTGGTTAGTTGGCGACGCAGAAATGCTGATCTCCATCGCTGCCGGTAAAGGTGCCGGTGCGTGAATTGAAGGTGCGGTAGCGATCCGAGCAATATTCGTACCAGGCCCGGGTCCACGGCTCGGCATAGCGGTCGGCATAGACGACGCGGGGCTGCACGTAATAGCGACGCACCGGCCGGTCGACATAGTAGTCGTCACCATAGGCCGGTTCGTAATAGCGCGGGCCGGGGTTGCTGAGCGCGCTGCCGATCAGGGCGCCGGCCGCAAGGCCGACAACGCCGGCGGCGAGGGCGTCGCCGCCATGATGGCGATGATGGTGCCAGCGCCAGTCGTCGGCATTGGCCGCCGAGAAGGTGGCCAAGGTGGTCGCGGCAATGCCAACGCTCAGGATGGCGGTCTTGAGAAAACGGTTCATTTTCGGTCTCCTTCGCGCCGGCCCGCGCATTTTTCAGGGGATACGGACCGACTTTAGCAAAGGTTAATAGAAGACCGTGGCTGAACGGAGGCTGAACGGAATCGGCTCAAGCGATTTTTTGAAGCTGGCGATTTTTCGTGGCTTGGCGATTTCGAGGCTTGGGCACAACCCAATGCCGGGCGGGAGCGGTCCCCGCCTCATATAGCCTCCGTCGGATCCGTCGTAAGCCGGCCTAGCCGATCGACAGATTGACGGCCTTCGGACCCTTGCCGCGCTTGTCCGGCTCGGTGTCGAATGTCACTTTCTGCCCATCCTCAAGACCGGGAAGGCCAGACGCCTGCACGGCCGAAATGTGGACGAAGACATCCTTCGCGCCATCGTCGGGCGTGATGAAGCCGAAGCCTTTCGCATGGTTGAAGAATTTGACGGTGCCGGTCTGCGGCATGGGAAACTCCTTTGATCCCATCAAGTCAAGTCTCGGGCCGGCAAACTGCCCGAGAGGAAATTTGTCCTTTATTTTAGCGCTATCGGCAAGAGAAAGTTTTCGCCTGCCGATCCAAGCATTTGCATACGAAAAAGGCGCGACGGTTCTGTCGCGCCTTCGCAATTTTGGGCCTGCCTGCAAGCCGCTTTATGATCCTGCCGCACCACTGCATCCGCAAGGACAGGCGCTTGACGATCAGGCGGCGCGCAGGTTGACCGCCTTCGGGCCCTTGCCCATGCGGTCGGGCTCGACATCGAAGGTGACCTTCTGGCCGTCAACCAACGTGCGCAGGCCGGAAGCCTCGATCGCGGAGATGTGGACGAACACGTCCTTGGCGCCGCCGTCCGGCGTGATGAAGCCGAAGCCTTTGGTGGCATTGAAGAACTTTACGGTACCGGTCTGGGCCATTGGGGAAAACTCCTTCACCCGTGTCAGTCTTGTGGTTTGCCCCGCTGCCTCGCGCCTTGGGCAAATCCCGGTGGTTGCTTCGGCGGTCATGCATTTGCGCATGGTCGAACCCCCCGCCGAAAAACGGGGTTGTCAGAGATTCACACTTGTCGGGGAAAGGTCGTCCAAAACGTGCCGCTCTCCGGGTCGCAAATGCCCGAACGTGATTTTTATTACACGGAAACGTGATAGTTGCAAGACGACGGTCGCGGGCGGCCCGCGGCGCGTCCAACGCTGGGGCCTCGATAGACCCGGCTCCATCACCGGTCATCGGCCAGAGACTGGCCAAGCATAGGCCAGAACGAGGGTGGTGACCGCGGGTCTCGCGCCTCCACAAACAGTGGTTGCGTTTGCCGCGTAGCATGCGAGGATGCCGCGAGCCGGCATCACGCGCCTGGGCGGAGGAGGGACATATGCGATTTCTTGCGGTCGCACGTCAGGGCGTCGTCACTTTCATCCTGTCCGCGCTGCTGGCGGCCTGCACGGTGGTCGTCGACGATGGGGCCCGGCCGCGGCCGCCCAGGCCGCATCCGCAGCTCTGCACCATGCAGTACCAACCGGTCTGCGCCCGGCGCGGCGGCGATCGCCAGACCTTCGCCAATGCCTGCCTGGCTGAACGGGAAGGGTACCGTATCGTGCGCGACGGTCCTTGCCGCGACGGCGGCGGCGGTGGTGGAGAGCAGACATTCTGCACGCGCGAATACGCTCCCGTCTGCGCGAGGCGCCACGGCCAAATGCGCACCTTCCCCAACGCATGCGAGGCGCGCGCGGCGGACTATCGCATCGTCGGCGACGGACCCTGCTGAAAGGACGGCGGTGTCCATCTGCACAATGGAGACCGCGACGCGCGTCGACGCTTTGTCTTGAATCTCTTGCCCGCATGGCGTAGGTCCGGCGGACCAACAAATACGGCAGGTTTCCCATTAACAGAGATCACAGAAGAGCGGCAAACGCCGCCGGCAGGCCAGGTGGTTCGGCGAGCCCGCTCGACCCGTATGTGCAAAAGGCGCTGCAACTGCACCAGGCTGGCCGCCGCCAAGAGGCCGAGGGACTCTACCGGCAGGTCCTGGGGCAGCAGCCGAACCATGCCGCGGCGCTGCATTTCCTAGGGCTGTTGATGCACCAGACCGGCAGGAGCGAGGAGGGGCTCGATCTCCTCGAGCAGTCGGTGACCTTGCAGCCCGAGAATGCCGACTTCCTCAACAATATGGGCACGGTCATGCGTGACCTCGGGCGCGTCGCCGCCGCGATCGATTTCTTCCGCGGCGCGGTGGATATCCGGCCCGACCAACTGGCCGCACGCGACAATCTCGGTTCGTCGCTCACGCAGCTCGGCCAGTTCGACGCGGCCGAGGAGATCTATCGCGGCACGATCGGCCGCAACCCCTTCCATGTCCGTGCGCGCATCGGCCTTGCCGAGACGCTCCAGGAGGCCGGACGGCTGGACGAGGCAATCAAGCTGTTCCGCGAGGCGCTGTCGATCCGGCCGAAGGACGCCGAGCTCCTCTACGGGCTGGGCGTGGCGATGATGGAGAAGGGTAAGCTCGACGAGGCGGCCGATCTCGCCCGCCAGGCGCTGGCGATCGCCCCGAACATGGCCAAGGCCTGGCTGCTGCTCACGCAGGTCAAACGCCAGACCGAGCGCGACAAGGAGCTTGCCGGCATGGAGGCCGAGCATGCCAAGGCGCCGCAGGGCAGCCTCGCGCGCATGCAGCTCTCCTTCGGCTTGGGCAAGGTCAATGACGACCTCAAGGATTATGGCCGTGCCTTCGACTATTTCGCCGAGGGCAATGCCATCCGCCGCAAGGCGATCGTCTACGATCCCGTGCGCACGCGCGGCGAGTTCGAGGCGATGAAGGCGACCTTTGACGCGGCCTTCTTCGAGAAGCACAGGCCAAGCGGCATTTCCGACGATACGCCGATCTTCGTCGTCGGCATGCCACGCTCCGGCACCACGCTGGTCGAGCAGATCATCGCCAGCCATCCACAGGTCCTTGGGGCCGGCGAGTTGAATATCCTGAAGACGGCCGTCGGCAAACAGTTTCCGATGAGCATGCCGGGCGGCTTCCCCGCCGGTATCGCCGACATGCCGGACAAGGCATTTGCCGAGGCGGGCCAGGCCTATCTCGACATGCTGCATACCCGCTATCCGGGCTACCGCCATGTTACCGACAAGATGCCGGGCAACTTCCTTCTGGTCGGCTTCCTGCACATGATGCTGCCCAAGGCCAAGATCGTCCATTGCGCGCGCGATGCGGCGGCCACGTGCCTGTCGATCTTCAAAGTGCATTTCCGCGGCGACAGCCACCGCTACGGCTACGACCTCGGCGAGCTCGCCGATTTCCATAACCTCTATACCGACATCATGGCGCATTGGCACAAGGTGCTGCCGGGCGTCGTCCACGATGTGCGCTATGAGGATTTCGTCGCCGAGCAGGAAGGGCAGACGCGAGCGCTGATGGCCTATCTCGGCCTGCCCTGGGACGACAAGGTGCTGTCGTTCCACGAGACGGACCGGCCGGTGCGCACCGCATCGGCCGCGCAGGTGCGCCAGCCGATGTATCAGGGCTCGGTCGATTTGTGGAAGCGGTATGGCGACCGGCTGAAGCCGCTGCTGGACAAGCTAGGCTGATATTGAGGTGAGGCCGGCCTGCGAACGGCGGTTCCCTGCGCTTCCGGTGCTCACGTACTTCAAGTACGCTCCGCTCCGGTTCTCGGGAACCACCATTCTCGACTCGGCCTGACCTCAATCTCAACCTAGCTTGGGGCCGAGTTCCTCAAAGCTCCAAGAACGGCTGGAAGCCACCGAAGATCATGCGCTTGCCGTCAAACGGCATGGCAGACCAGTCCATCTTGAGACGCTCGTCGGCCATCACCTTGGCCATGACCGCGTCGCGGCTCTGCCTGGATTCATAGACGACCCAGGAGAAGATGACGACCTCGTCGTCCTTCGCCTGAACGGCGCGCGGGAACGAAGTCAGCTCGCCATAGGGCACGTCGTCGCCGACGCATTCGACATAGGCGAGCGCGCCATGCTCCATCCAGACGGCGCCGCCGTTCTCAGCCATTTTCTTGTACGCATCGAGATTTGCCTTCGGCACGGCGAGCACGAAACCATCGACATAGGACATGATGAAACTCCTTTGCTGAAAACGAGCGCCGGGTCGGCGGGGGAACGACCCAGCGCGAGTGAGCGTCATCCCGCGGGACGCCGCCTGCTCGCTAGGAAATCACTTCACAGGCGCGTTCATCGCCCACGCGACGCCGAAGGGGTCTTTCACCTGGCCCCAGCGATCGCCCCAGAACATCACCTGCAGCGGGGTGACGATTTCGCAGCCGGCATCGACCGCGCGTTTCCACCAGGCGTCGATATCGTCGCTGCCGAGATGGAGCTGCAGCGTGTAGCCCTGCGCCGCCTGGTGGGGATGGCCGTGTTCGGGATAGGCGTCGCCCAGCATCAGCGTCGAGCCGTTGACATAGAGATGGATATGCATGGTGCGGCCCTTGTCGTCCGGCGGATAGGCGAACACTTCCTCCGCGCCGAAGGCCTTCTTGTAGAATTCGGCGGCCTTGATGGCGCCGTCGACCTGCAGATAGGGGGTCAATCCGCCAAGGACCTTGGCGCGGGGCGGGGTCTGGTCGTTCATGCTCGTGTTCCTCTTCACAGGTTGATCTGGCTTGCGAGCCAAAGGACGGATGAAGCAGCGGCGATCCGACATGGCCCCCGAAAAAAACTTAAAGCGCCGGCCCCCGAGCCGGGCGACCGGGAAACAATCGCATTGAAAGCGCCATTTTATATGACCTTCGCGGAGAAGGTGGTGGCGCGGCGGCTTTCCCGCGTTTCGAAAATCTCCGGAAAGCCGATGTCCTTGCGCAGTTCGGACGGTAGCGAAAGCAGGATGCGCTCGCTGCGGTGGCGGGCGCGCGCCTGCGCATACCGGTTGGCTAGGCGGCCGATGGATGACAGTACCGACATGTTGCTTCTCCCTGTTGATGCCGGCATCATCGTGTCGGCATCCCAAGGACGAGGCGGCAATCGGCGATCCGACAGATCGCCTCAATCTTTTTCAGAGCACCGACGCCGCCAGCGCGGTATCGTAATATTCCACCATCTCGATGATCTCGCCGTCGCGGACCGTCCAGAAATTGGCGGTGCGCATGATGAACTCCTCGCCGGTGGCGCGGCGCGTCATATGGATCTCGACCTGCGCGGCGACCTTGTCGCCGCCGTCGATAATCTCGACCGGGACAAAGTGCCGGTATTCGAAGTCGTCGTCCAGCGCCAGCAATCTGGTGAGGAATTCCTGTTTGCCATGCGCGGTGCCGGCGTGGCGCGATTGCCGTGGATCGGCAATCCAGCGGAACACGACATCCTCGGAGCACCGTGCCAGGGCGCCCTCGATGTCGCGGTCCGCATAGGCCTGGTAGAGATTGTTGACGATGTCCACTGCACGCATGGCCCGTTCCCTCCATGGCTGAGCAATTCAGCATGCGCTTTTTTTAGCAGATCGAAAAGTATTGCCGCGCCGACGGTGCCGGCCCGGCAGATGCATCGTCTCAGCTCGGTGTTTCGGCAATCGAGCGGAAGAAGGCCTCCGGGTCATCGACCTCGGTCAGCCGGCGCTTCTCGATCAGCCAGGAACGGTTGCCGACGGCGCGGATGAAGGAGCGGTCATGCGAGGCGAGCAGGCAGCTATTGCCACCAGGGGTCATATTTGATTTCTTGCCACGGGGTTTGATTGCTTTTCAAAGGGGGCGGGGCACCATGTCGATCGAAACAGTATCGACCTATCTCGGCTATGGGGCGATTGGTTTAGCTTCGGTCGCAGTAGCCGTTGCCGTGGCGGCCGCTCTACGATCCGGCGTGATTAAGGCCATCACGCTTGGACCTTTGTCCATTGAAGGCGGAATCACCTCATCGCAAGTTGCGAGGCAGAGAGATATCCCTTCAGTCGAGCGACCCTTCGAGACTGAAGCCCTCGCCAGCTACTACAATCAGGCACTGGCTCGATCGAAAATAAGTTTCTGGTTCAGTCTCATTTTCGCATCAGTTGGATTCTTAGTCATTATTTTTGCGTTCGTTACCCACGATGTAAATGACTTGGCGGGAACCATCTTGAAGATCGTAAGCGGCACAGTTATCGATGCTGTTTCGGGATTGTTTTTTGTTCAATCAACCAGCGCCCAGAAGTCGATGAGCGAATTCTTTGAGAAGTTACGGTTGGATCGAGCCAGTTCCGTTGCTCGAGAGATGATCACCGAGATGGAAAATGTTGAGCGCCGCGACCAATTAAGGGCTCAGCTCGTCATCAAGTATGCCGGCATCGATAAGTTTGTCGTCGGCAATTCGTGATGTGAATTCGAATTCAAATACCCGCCGCCCGTTTAAGCGGCAGTGGCTGAAGCAAAGACAGTCCACCATTCCTCAAAAGTTCAGAGCCCGCTGGGCCTATCGCCCCGGCCGTCCGGTCTTGCCCGGCCGACGCTTTTGACGGCGCTCGTCGGCCGGGTCCTCGTAGGAGCCGATGCCTGAGCGTTGGCGGACAATTGGCTTGTCGTCGCGTTCTTTCGTGCCCCGGTCCGCCTCGCCAACTCCCGAGATTGGCCTTGGCTTCGTCGGCATTTTTCCTTCAACGGGTTTTTCCGTGCGGCGCACCGTCATCTCGTCGAGCGAGTTCTTCCGGAACAAGGGCTTGGTCCGGTCGCCGGGAATGCCGAAATCGGAACCGTGCGCTTCCTGCGCCGTCTGCTTCTTGAACAGCGAGCGCGACACCGCGCCGGCGGGCGTCGCCATATCCGTGCCGGGGCCCATGTCGTCGAGCGAGGGCTTGGCGAAGAGCGGCTTCTTCACCGGCACGGCGCCGTCGGCGCCCATCTCGTCCAGATGCGGCTTGCGGAACATGTTGGGCCGGGACGCCCTGGCCGCCTCCTCGGCGGCGCGCGCTTCGTCGAGCCGGCGGAAACGCTCCTGTTCCTCGGCCGTGCGATGTCTGGCCACGCCTTTGTTGTGCTTGCCCTTCTCGCGGCCCGATGCGGGGCTCTGGCTTTCCACCTCACGCGCCAGCGGATCGTCGGAGATGGCAAGCTCCATTTCGCGCAGCCGCTTGATCTCGTCGCGGATGCGGGCGGCCTTCTCGAAGTCGAGATTGGCGGCGGCATCGCGCATCTGCTTGTCGAGCGCCTCGAGGTGGGTCTTCAGATTGTTGCCGATCATGGCGCCGGCATTGTCGGTGAAATCCGAGATATCGGCACGGACATGGTCCTTCTCGTAGACCGAGTCGAGAATGTCGGCGATGCGCGATTTGACGGATTCCGGCGTGATGCCGTTGGCGGCGTTCCACTCCATCTGCTTCTCGCGGCGGCGGTTGGTCTCCGCCATCGCGCGTTCCATCGAGCCGGTGATCTGGTCGGCATAGAGGATGACCTTGCCGTCGACATTGCGGGCGGCGCGGCCGATGGTCTGGATCAGCGAGGTCTCCGAGCGCAAGAAACCTTCCTTGTCGGCATCGAGGATGGCGACGAAGCCGCATTCGGGGATATCGAGGCCTTCGCGCAGCAGGTTGATGCCGACCAGCACGTCGAAGGCGCCGAGGCGCAGGTCGCGCAGGATCTCGATGCGCTCCAGCGTGTCGATGTCGGAGTGCATGTAGCGGACGCGGATGCCGTTCTCGTGCAGATATTCGGTGAGGTCCTCGGCCATGCGCTTGGTGAGAACGGTGACCAGCGTGCGGTAGCCCAGCCTGGTGGTCTCGCGGATTTCGCCGACGACATCGTCGACCTGGCTCTTGGCCGGGCGCACCTCGACCGGCGGGTCGATCAGACCGGTCGGGCGGATGACCTGCTCGGCGAAGACGCCGCCGGACTGCTCGAGTTCCCAGGCCCCGGGCGTCGCCGAAACCGCGACGGAGAGAGGACGCATGGCATCCCATTCCTCGAAGCGCAGCGGCCGGTTGTCCATGCAGGAGGGCAGGCGGAAACCGTACTCCGCCAGGGTCGCCTTGCGGCGGAAGTCGCCGCGATACATGCCGCCTATCTGCGGAATCGTGACGTGGCTCTCGTCGATGAAGATCAGCGCATTGTCCGGCACATATTCGAACAAGGTCGGCGGCGGCTCGCCCGGCCGGCGTCCGGTGAGATAGCGCGAATAGTTCTCGATGCCGGCGCAGGAGCCTGTCGCCTCCAGCATCTCGAGATCGAAGCGCGTGCGCTGCTCCAACCGCTGCGCTTCCAGCAAACGACCAGCCTTTTCAAGCTCTTGCAGGCGATGCTGCAATTCTTCCTTGATCGACTTGATAGCCTGATTCAAGGTCGGCCGCGGCGTCACATAATGCGAGTTGGCGTAGATCTTGACGCTCTTCAGCTCGCCGGTCTTCTGGCCGGTCAGCGGATCGAATTCGGTGATCGCCTCGATCTCGTCGCCGAACATCGATATGCGCCAGGCGCGGTCCTCAAGGTGGGCCGGGAAGATCTCGATCGTGTCGCCGCGCACGCGAAAAGAGCCGCGCACGAAGTTGACGTCCTGGCGCTTGTACTGCTGGGCGACGAGGTCGGCGAGAAGCGAGCGCTGGTCGAGCCGGTCGCCGACCTGCATCTGGAAGGTCATCGCCGTATAGGTCTCGACCGAGCCGATACCGTAAATACAGGAGACCGAGGCGACGATGATGACGTCGTCGCGTTCGAGCAGCGAGCGCGTCGCCGAGTGGCGCATCCGGTCGATCTGCTCGTTGATGGAGGATTCCTTCTCGATATAGGTGTCGGTGCGCGGGACGTAGGCCTCCGGCTGGTAATAGTCGTAGTAGGAGACGAAATACTCGACCGCGTTCTCGGGGAAGAACTTCTTGAACTCGGCATAGAGCTGCGCGGCCAGCGTCTTGTTGGGCGCCAGGATCAGGGCAGGGCGCTGCGTCTCCTCGATCACCTTGGCCATGGTGAAGGTCTTGCCCGAGCCGGTGACGCCGAGCAGCACCTGGGTGCGGTCGTTCTGCTCGACGCCTTCGACGAGGTCCTTGATGGCGGTCGGCTGGTCGCCGGCGGGCTCGAAATCCGACACCATCTTGATGGCAATGCCGCCTTCGGACTTTTCCGGCCGGGCCGGACGATGCGGCGTCCAGAGCTGGCCGTCCTTGTGCAGCGGATTGCCGGATTCGATCAGTTTCGACAGCGCGGCGACGGTCGCCGTGACGCCGCTGGACGAAACCGACTCGGCATCTTCCAGGCTGATGTCGAGGCCGGCCACCGGGTTGAGGCCGGCGGCCGCGCGCTCCTTCGCCGAAGCGGCGCCGCCCATCGAGGTGCCGCGAGCGGTGCGCCCGGGCGCCGACGAGCGTTCGGGGATCTTCTTCGGGGCTTTCGCCTTCGGCTGCCTTTCCGCCTCCCGCTCGATCTGTCCGGCCCAATCGGAGATCGAGCCGGTCAGCGGCGCGCCCGAAAACTCGGCCTGCGGCGCCTCGGCGAAGCCACCGGGCTTCAACGGCTCGGCGGCATCGAGGAATTCGGTGAGCGGACTGCGCCGCTTCGGCGCGCCGTCTTGCGAAGGCGTCTTCTTGTCAGGATGTCTGGCCATGGCCCGAATATGGGTGGACTCGGCCGAAATGGAAAGAGCCGAGTGAGAGGGCTCCGGCCGGGCATGGACGCTGCTGACAGAAGGCTGTCAGGAGAGGCGTCATGACTCGATGCGCCTGAGACTGTCCGCGTCCGCATTGGCGAGCGCCGCGGCGACGGCGCTGGCGCGGCGGGCCTTCGGTCCGTCCATCGGCCAGACCAGACGGCGCTTGATGGTCAATGCCGGAATCTCGCGGGCTATCTCGACGAGCTGCCCGGAGCCGAGATGCTCCCTCAGCACCAGTTCGCTGGCAAGCAGCGCGCCCATGCCGGAGATCGCCGCCTGCGCGGCCAGGACAGTCAAGGGGAACCGGGGTCCGTGGTCGATGTTCTTGCGCCGGCGGCCGGCGGCGGCGAACCAGTTTGCCCATGTGGGGTAAACGTCGTCGCCCATCGTCTGGTCTATGTGGAGGAGGGACAGGCGGTCGAGCAGTTCGGCGCCGTCCTGATCGGCGCGGTTGCGGATCAGCGCCGGGGCGCAGGCCGGGATCACCCTTTCGGTGAAGAGGTCGGCCGATGCGAGATGCCTTGCCGAGCTGTTCCGGTAGCTGATGGCGAGGTCGACACCTTCCTCCAGCATCGAGTCCAAGGCGATCGACACGACGATGCGCACGTCCAGCTTGCCGAGCGCCGCGCGGACGCGGTCAAGTCGCGGCGCCAGCCATAGTGAGGAAAAGGAGGGATCGGCCGCGATGGTGAACGTATCGGCACGGCGCTCGAAACGCAGCCGCCGCAAGCCGGAGGCCAGCGCGTCGAAGCCGCGGTCGATGTCGGGCAGCGCCGCCTCGGCAATGCGCGTGAGCGCAATGCCGTTGCCCTCGCGCCTGACCAGCTTGATGCCGAGACGATCCTCCAGCTGCCGCAACTGATGGCCGACAGCCCCCGGCGTGACGCCAAGCTCCTCGGCGGCGCGGGTGAGACTGCCGGTGCGCGCGGCAGCGGCCAGCGCGCGCAAAGCCGACAGCGGAAGGTCGCGAAGAAGCGTCATGGATTGAGCTTAACTCAAAACTTGGGAAAGCAAACTCGTTTGCAGAAAAAGTCGGCCGCGGCCTAGCGTTGTTGAAGGCAACTCAATCCAGGAAAGCCATTACGATGCTCGATATGCAAACGCAGTCTGCCCCAGCCGGTCGGGCTTTTGGGACACCGCGCTCCTTGCGAGCGATGCGCAACGAAGGAACACGCATCGCGGTGGAATTCGACGACGGCAGCGCCGGCCGGCTGTCGATGCGGTGGCTGCGGCTTGCCTGCGAATGCGGGATATGCGGCGATACCGCCTCGGGCAAGCGCTGGCTGACGCCGGCGGACGTTCCCGCCGATATCCGGGCAACGTCGATCGAAATTTCGTCCGACGGGACGATGGACGTGGTTTGGCAGGACAGTCATGTCTCGCGCTTCGCGGCGGAGTTTCTGGCCGCTCATGCCGGGCAGGCCGCAGGCCTTGGCGCACCACGCTTTCGGCCAGACCTATGGAGCAGCGACCTCGCGGCTCGGCTCCGCCGTTTCGCCTTCGACGCGGTGGTTG
Source organism: Mesorhizobium sp. WSM4935 (assembly GCF_029625735.1). Lineage (NCBI taxonomy): Bacteria > Pseudomonadati > Pseudomonadota > Alphaproteobacteria > Hyphomicrobiales > Phyllobacteriaceae > Mesorhizobium > Mesorhizobium sp. WSM4935. The sequence goes on from NZ_JARTVR010000004.1 coordinate 398,206, forward strand.
AGGACGACGAGGTGCTGTTCCAATCCCTGCGCGCTTTGCGCGATCACGGCATCGCCATGCTGACGGGCGTTCCGGCTGAGCCGGAGGCGACGCTGCGTGTCGCCGGCCGCTACGGCCCCGTGCGCGAGACCAGCTACGGCAAGGTGTTCGATCTCATCTCACGGCCGGACGCGCGGGTAGCCGGAGAGACGGCGCGCGCGCAGATCCCGCATACCGACGAGCCGTTCCGCTATTCCCCGCCGGGCTTCATCTTCTTCCACGCCATCAGAACCGGCGCTGGCAGCGGCGGCACGTCGCTGATGGTCGATGGTTTCCAAGTCGCCGAGCGGATGCGCAGGAACAGACCGGAGCTCTTCGACCTGCTGACCCGTCATGGCGTCACCTTCCATCGCGAGCATGCCGGTGAAGTGTTCTTCAGCGCCGAGGCGCATGTCATCAGCCTCGACGCCAGCGGCGCGGTCACCGGCATACGCTACAATGACCGCTGCCTGGCCCCGCAGGCCGGACCCAGCGATAAGGTCGATGGCCTGATCGCGGCGCTTGCCGAACTGACGCGGCTGATCTGCGATCCAGCGAACCAGTTCCAGCACCAGTTGCAGCCCGGCGAGGTGCTAGTCTTCGACAATCAGCGGGTCCTGCACGGACGCACCGAATTCGATCCGACGCTGGCCATCCGCCATCTCAGAAGCTGCAACCTCGACCGCGATGGCGTCCACAGCGCCTTTCGCACTTTGGCGCGGCGCTTCGCGCCGGAGGAGGCGGAAGCGGTGCTTTATCAGGGAGCTATTCTTTAGCTGTGGGATAGGTCCTCAATTGAACCACAGCGCAAACGTCAAGAAGCCGGCGCCGCCGAACTCGCGCTGGATCTGGTCGAAATCGTCGCTGGTGAGGATCTTGCCGCTTTCGAGATAGGGCGCAATGCCGGGGCCGGTGATCGACAGGACGAGGTCAAAAGGTTTCGGTTCGTCGAAGAAGCGCTTCATGTTGATGCCCTTGCCGGTGATGCGGAAATGCGGCAGCAGCACGCGGCCTTCGAGAAGATCCTCGGCCACCGTCAGCGTGGCGAGCCAGGCCTGCACCTGTTCCTCGCCGACCTCGAGGCCGGTCAGCGGGTTGACGCCCTTCTGCTGCGGTCCCGGCAGCCATTCCCGATCATTGTCGGTCTCGGTCAGGATCGACTTCCAGTCTTCGCGCGACAGCCGGATCATCTCCAGCAGGTGGCGTCGCGCGGCTTGGCGGCGTTCCGGCTCGATCACCGGCCAGTTGACGAGATGCACCAGCGAGACGAAGTCGGCGAAGCGCCATTCCGAGGCGAATATGTTGCCGCTCATGCCGCCGTCCAGCGGCACCAGCGCGTCCTGCAGCGGCAGTTTGGCGCGCGGGAACAGCATGTGGAAGGAGCCATCGAAGGCGTTGCGGAAATCATGCGCCAGCCAGAAATCGGCCTGCGCCATCAGGAACTCGGCGTAGCCTTGCAGCCAGAAACCGTCGGCGCGGTCGAAGCGAAAGGTAAGCGAAGGCGCGGCATTGCTCGTGTCGATGCCGCCGCGCGAGAGCGACGCCATGATGGCGGCGAAGCTTTCGTCCTGCGCAATGGCGCCGTCTTCGTTGAGATCGATGCCGAGACGGGTGAGATCGACCACCATGCCGATGTCGGCATTGGCCGGGACCGAGCCGAGCGTGGCGGCGGATTTTTCGAGCCGGTCACGGAAGGCGACCAGGATGGCGCGGAATTCTTCGTAGGTCAGCGGCTGCGGGTTGGGATTGTCGGGCACGGGCAACTGCATCAGCGGCAGCATGAAGGATTTCGGGCTCTCGAAACCGTGGCGATGCAGGCCGCCGGCGAGGAGCTCGAGCGCGGTGAAGAATTCGCCGGCGCCGGCCGCAAAGGCCGAGGCCGGGTCCCTGGCCGCTGCCGCCTCCAAAGTCGACAGTGCCGTGTTCCGGTCGGCCACGCTCTTTGCCTCGAACATGGACTTGGCTGCGTCCGGCATCTCCGCCCAGGCGAAGGACGCCGGCAGCACTGCAAACAAGACCGCTGCGAGGATCGCTCTAAGCATCGTCATCGCCCTCCACTTCATGACAAGGCGAGCATACACGTATTTCGATCAGGCCGAGATGCCTGCCCGCAAGATCGCCGGCGACCCGCTTCAACCGGTCCGTCATACAGTCTACACAGGGCGAAAATGGATGGGCCCGTGTCGAACTATCCGCTTGCCTACAAACTGTCGTGGCTGCCGCGCCTGCTGAGACCGTCGCTTGCCGGCGACAGGAACGGTTTCGCGGCGTCTGCGGCGGTGCTCATCGACCCGCTGCCGCTCCAGACGGTGCGGTTGGCCTTCGTCGGCGACATCTCTGCGGTCGCCAATCGCGACACGCCGGAATGCGATCCGACAATCGCGACGCTGCTTTCATCCGCCGACCTCGTGGTCGGCAATTGCGAAAGCCCGATCGTCGAGCGGCCACGCGCGATCATGGGCACATGGCTCGGCACGCATCACGCTATGAGTGAGCGTTTCCTGGCCGATGCGCTCGCAGCCGCCGGTATCGCGCGCGACAGGCTCGTTCTATCCCTGGCCAACAACCATGTGCTCGACCAGGGGATTGCCGGCTTCGAGGAAACGCTGGCGGCCTTGAAACGGCTCGGGATCGGAACCATCGGCACGGTTGCCGGCGGGCCTGTCCAGAATCATGCAGCCGGATCGCTGACGATCGGCTTCGCGGCCTTCACGCTCTGGCGCAACACGGACGCCATGCCCTTCGAGGAACGCATCTCGATGCGAGCCGCCGAATGGCCGCGCGAGGCTGTTCCCGGCATCGATCTCACTTGCGCCGTGCCGCATTGGGACTGGGAGTTCCGGCACTTTCCGAGGCCGCAGACCCGGGCGCTGGCGAGGCGGCTGGCGGATCACGGCGTCCGGCTGATCGCCGGGCATCACGCGCATGTCGTGCAACCTATCGAGCGCATCGGCGGCAGCGTGATTGCCTATGGCCTTGGCGACTTCCTCGGAACCGCCCTGGCCACACAGCCATGGCCCGGGCGCATCGGCTCCATCCTTATTGTCGATGTCAGCGCCGATGCCGGCACACGCGGCCTGATCGCCGGCTACGGGCAGCATTTCTTCATGCGCCTCGCCGATAAAGGCCATGAGCGGCTGGTCCCGGTCGAGGCTCTGGACGGCCGGCTCAAGCAACAGGTCGCAGCCCGGCTGGAGGCGATTTTCCCGCTTCGGACAGCTAGCTCCCGACCGCATCGAGCGCAGGCGACTTTCACGTAAAAGCCGCTATCATGGCCGCATCTCAGCGGCGGCCGGGGGTGGCCATGGAAGCAGCGGATTTCATGCCGAGCGAGGCGGTGATCGCGGGCATCAGGCGCGGCATCGAGGAATATGAGGCGAAACGGGCGTCAGCCCGGAGACAGGTCCGCTGGCGGGTGCCGGTGTTCGTCGGCCTGGTCGTCGTCTTCGTCGCGCTGATAGCCTGGCTGTTCAACGCCGCCGCCGATCCTCACGAACAGTGGCTCTCGACGCCGCATGTCTTTCTCTATATCGGCGGCCTCGCCGTCGCGGTGCTTGCCTATTTCCGAGCGCTGAGGCCGGCGGCCCGGCTGCAGCGATCTTTCCGCGACACGCTGCTGCCGATGATCTTCGGCTTCGTGCGGGACGTGCGCTACCAGCATGGCACGCGGCCGAACTCCTTCGACAGGATGCCGCGCGAAACGGTCGGCGCTTTCAGCCGCCAAAGCTTCGACGACATTATTTCCGGGCGCTACGAGGATTTCCCCTTCGAGCTCTACGAGGCAAGGCTCTGGGAAGGCTCCGGCAAAAGCGAGACGATCGCCTTCAAGGGCATCATCATCGCCTTCGAGACCATCGAGCCGTTCCCGGGAACGTTGGTCGCGGCGCGCAAGGCCGGCAAGGTGGTGCATTTCTTCCGCGGCATGTTCGCTGGCAAGATGCAGGAGCTGTCATGCGGCGTCGACGACCTCGATAATACCTATGAATTCCGCACCGACAATATCGAGGCGGCGCGGCCGCTGGTGACCGGCCGGATGGCGCAGGCGCTGACCTGGCTGCGCGAGACATGGCCCTACGACCAGGCGCGAGTGGCGCTCAGCGGCAGCGACGGCTTTCTGTTGATGCCGCGCTCGAAGAACTTCTTTGAGCTTCCGGATATCTCCGAGCCGATCGACTACAACAGGCATGTCGCGCCGATGATCACCGATCTCGGCGCCATGCTGGCCACCGCTGCGCTGGTGCGCAAGATCGGCGCGAGGGATGGAGTGGGCGTATAGACCTCAGCAGTCGAAGCCGTATTGGGTACGCATGTACTCGGCCTCTTCCTTCGACATCTTCTTGAGCATCACGCAGACGGTAACGCTGCCGACCTGGCGGCCGTTCCTGGTGTAGCCCCAGTCGGAAATATCGTCCCTGGTGAATTCGATGTTCTGGCCGAGGACGACGTTTTGAACGATTTCCGGCTCGTTCGCCAATATGCCGACGAAGCCGGTCTCGGTCCGCCTGAAGGGGATCACCCAGAAATGCTCGGTCGCATTCCCATCGGTGATCATCACCTTCAGCTTGAACTTGTCGGTTGCCGGCGGCGGCGTGTCGGACAAGGCCAGGAATTCATCCAGGCTGGATCGCGCCTTCTCGATCGCCGCCGCCATCTCGGCGTCGTCGGAGGCGATCACCATGGCCTTGTCGTCGCCTTCTGCTCTGGCATGCAAGGGAGCGAGCGCCAGCAACAGGCATAGCGCGATACGAACGGCAATTGTCATGACACCCCCCAACCCCGGTCCAGGCCACTATCTTCCTGTACTATGTCGGCATTATCAATCGAAGCCCGGCTCGTCACCAAGCCACCAAAGTCGCCGGCGCACGCTTGCCATTGCGACGGTATTCAGGTGAGGCCGGCCCACCTGAACATCGAAACACCCCGGACTGGCTTATAGCCCGGTCAGTCCCGCCAGCCAGCTCGCCGACCGCTTGGCCGCGTCCACGGTTGCGGTGGCCGCGCGGCTGAGGTCGGTCTTGACCACGGCATAGCCGGCCTTGGTGCGGTAAAGCACTGCGCGGCCGCCATCGACCGACCTGTCGAAGGCAACCGGCTTCGCCGATTCCGTTTCGCTGGCGGTCACCGTTGCGCCGACCGGCACGCTCGGGCGATGGTCGAGTTCGGGCGGCAGCGGGGCGATGGTTTCGATGACGCGGTTCCTGGGCTTCAGATCCGGCCTGGAGGCTTTCGCGGCAAGCTCGGAGGTACAGGCCGAGCCCTTGACGCGGCAGATGCCTGAAACCAGCGGATAGTTGAAATTGCGCTGGTGCAGCATCTGGCTCTTCATTGCCGCTTCGCAGTCGGCGATCGTCGCCCATTTGGCCGGCGTCTCACCGATATATTCGCACAGCTTGGCGTCGCAGTCGCAGCCGACGATGGTCATGGCGACAAGGGCGGTCTTGATCACGGTCTCGTCCCTTCGAAATTGCCCCTCTTCACCCGCCTGCATCAATCCGCGCCGAACAAGGCGGGATTTGGCCGCGATTGTGAAATGTGGATGACGGGACGTTTCCGAAGGTTGCTCCACCGGCGACTGTGGCCGGAAAGCTTCAGTAGCCGACGCCGGGCAGGTGCGGTGCACAGCCCAAAAAGACAGTCGGCGCTGGGGTTTCTCCCAGCGCCTCCCTGTCAGATCAGGAACCGGTTAAGGCAGCAACTTCCGTAAAGTCGTCGCGCCAGGCCGGCCTTGATTTTGACGGTCCTGCCAGTCACCACCCGAAGGCAGCGCCCGTTCCAGACCACGCCGACCTCCACCCTTGCGGGCTTCGCCCAGCGTGCCATCGAAGGTCTTTTCCGGCCTTCATGGCAGCATCGGTCCGCCGTCGGCGTTGGCACGCTTTCCGCGGCACCCGTAGGTCTCGGCATCCGTCCCTCCAACAGGCGAAACCTGCTCTCGTTCTGGGCCGTACGGGCCTCAGGAAATCCGCCTTGCGCTTTTGCCTTTCGGCTGGGGCGTTCGGTAGCCGCCTGAGATGGGTTGAATGTACGCCGGGTAAGGGATTCAGGGAATAACGGGGCGCCTGTGGATAGCGGGGTTATCGGGGACCAAAGGCAATAGCCTCGGAATTCGGCGGCCGAACCTCTTAGACAGCCTGCCCCCGCTTTTTTAGCGACCTTGGATGTTAGAGCCTTGCTCCGCTGCCCGGTCCGCGTTTCAATGTCGGCAAAAGAGTTTGGGCCGGCAAAGACTTTGGGCCGGCGCGGACTTCACCGCGCATTTACGCGACGTGCCTCGGGGGAGGTCGGCTTGAAGGTCGGGGTGGTTCTCAATCCGATAGCCGGCGGCGGCAGGCTCAAGCGGCATTGGCCAGAGGCGGCGGCATCGCTCAAGGCGAGTTTCGGCGATTTCGAGCTGCGCGAGACGCAAGCCGGCGGCGATGCGGAACGATTGGCGATCGATCTCGCAGCCGGCGGATGCGGGCTGGTGATCGCGGCCGGCGGGGACGGCACCGCCAGCGAGGTGGCCGACGGGCTGCTGCAGGCGCAATCCGAAACCGGCCACGAAAGCGCGCTTGGACTTCTGCCCTGCGGCACCGGCATCGACTTCGCGCGCGGGCTCGGCATGCCGCGCTCCATAGACGCCTCGGTCAAGCATATGGCGGATGCCAAGGGCCGCAAGATCGACGCCGGTCGCATCTGCTACATCGACGACCAGGGCAAGCTGGCCAGCCGCCACTTCATCAACATCGCCAGCCTTGGCCTGTCCGGAGAAACGGATCGCGCCGTCAATGCCGACAAGCGCAAGGGTCGGATCTCGGTCAAGGCGCTGTTCTTCTGGCGCACGGTGGTGGAGTTCCTCCGCTACCGCTTCCAGGATGTCAGGATCACCATAGACGATGGCGAGCCGGTCGAGGCGCGCATGGCGCTGGTGGCGGTCGCCAACGGCAAGTTCTTCGGCGGCGGCATGATGATCGCGCCCGACGCCGAGCTCGCCGACGGGCAGTTCGACATCGTCATCGTGGGGGCGACGAACAAGCTCGGGCTGATCCGCGACATCCGGCTGCTTTATGGCGGGCGTCACCGCAATCATCCGGCCATCACCATCCTGCGCGGCCGCAAGGTGCTGGTCGAGCCGCTTGGCGATGCGGAGAAGAACGGAGCGCTGGTCGATATAGACGGCGAGTCGCCGGGGCGGATTCCGGCGACTTTCGAGATCCTGCCCGGCGCGCTGACCTTGAGAGGTTGAATCAACCGGCTGAGAGTTTGATTCAGCCGGTACCGCCAGACGCTTGAGACAGCTGGCTAAATATTTGCGGGGTTACAGTTCGAGTCTGGCCGGGAAGCCCGGCGCGCGAAGCTCCACGCCTACCGCGTCCTCGAGCAGCTTGACGATCTTGGTCGACCAAGCGTCGCCGCCATAGGCGCGCTTGCCCTCCTCGAAGATCGCGCTGACGCGTGTCGCCAGGTCGAGCGGCACGCCGAAATCCCTGCCCATCGCCAGCGCGAAGCCGAGGTCCTTCAGCGCCAGGTCCATGGTGAAGCCGATGTCGTAGGAGCCGTTGAGCACGAGCTGGCTTTCGGTCTCGTGGACGAAGCTGTTGCCGGACGAAGCGACGATGGCGTGATAGGCTTGCGCAAGGTCGAGCCCGCCCTGCTTGGCGAGCATCAGTGCCTCGCCGGCGGCTACGAGATGGATGAAGGCCAGCATATTGGTGATGACCTTGATCACCGCCGCCGACCCGACCGGTCCCATCAGAAAGGATTTTGCGCACATCGCCTCGATGGCCGGCCGATGCCGCTCGTAAAGCGCAGCGTCGCCGCCCACGAGAGCGGTGATCTTGCCCACCGCGGCCAGGTGCACGCCGCCAGTTACCGGACATTCCAGCGTCTCGATTCCTTTTGCCGAAGCAAGCGCGGCAAGCCGCAATATCTCGTCGCGGCCATTGGTCGACATCTCGATCCAGGTGCCGCCCGCGGGCAGGCCCTGGAGCAATCCGTCTGGGCCGGCGAGCACCATCTCGCTGACCTTCGGCGAGGGCAGGCAGGTGATCGCGTTGCCGGCGCGGGAAGCAGCCTCGGCGGGATTATTTGCCGCCGTGGCGCCGAGCGCGACAAAACGCTCGACCGCCGCCGGGTCGCGGTCGACGACGGTGACGGCGAAGCCGTGGCGCAGCAGGCTGGCGGCAAGGTTGCCGCCGAGATGGCCAAGGCCGACGAAGGCGTAGGCGGGGGGCGCGCTCACGGCATCAGCGGCGTCTGCATCATCTGCAGATGCAGGTCCTTGCCGCTATAGGGATGCGCGTCGCAGACGTCCTCATTGAGCTCGACGCCGAGGCCGGGCTCCTTCGAGGGGATGACGTTGCCGTCCTGCCATTCGATCTTCCTCTTGAGCAACGTGGCGTGAAAGCCATCCCATTGCTTCAGCGATTCCAAGATCAGGAAATTGGGCAGCGTGACGGCAAGCTGGATGTTGGCGGCGCCGACGATCGGGCCGCAATAGCAATGGGGCGCCACCTGGATGTGGTAGGCCTCGGCCATGGCGGCAATCTTCTTGGTCTCCAGGATGCCGCCGGAGCGGCCGAGATCCGGCTGCAGGATGGTCGCGGCGCGATTCTCGATGACGCGGGCGAATTCGGACTTGGTGGTCAGCCGCTCGCCGGTGGCGACGGGAATGGAGGTGCCGCGGGCGACCTGCGCCATCACCTCGGGCATATCCGGCGGCACCGGTTCCTCGAACCAGAGCGGATCGTAAGGCTCGATGGCGCGCGCCATGCGCAGCGCGCCGGATGCGGTGAACTGGCCATGCGTGCCGAACAGGATGTCGGCGCGCGTTCCTACCGCCTCGCGGATCGCCTTGATCATGCGCGCCGAGAGGTCGATGTCGATCAAGCGTGGCTGGTGGCCGTCATAGGCGGTGTAGGGGCCGGCCGGGTCGAGCTTCACGGCGTTGAAGCCCTGCTCGACATATTCGAGCGCGCAGGCGGCGGCCATATCGGGGTCGTTGTAGACATTCTGGCCGCGCGCATCTTCCGAATGGACGCTGCCGGTGTGCGGATAGAGATAGGTGTAGGAGCGCAGCGTCTCATGCACCTGGCCGCCCAGCAGCTTGTAGACAGGCTTGCCGGCTTCCTTGCCGATGATGTCCCAGCAGGCCATTTCGAGCGCCGAGAAGCAGCCCATGCCGGAAACGTCGGGGCGCTGGGTGAAGCCGGAGGAATAGATACGCCGGAACAGATTCTCGATGTCGTGCGGATCGCGGCCGACGAGATAGCGCTCGGCCATGTCCTCGATCATCTTGGCCGTGACATGTGCCGAGAAGGTGGCGTTGTAGGCCTCGCCATAGCCGACCACCCCGCCATCGGTGGTGAGCTTGACGAAGATGAAATATTTGCCGCCGATGCCGGGCGGCGGATTGCCGACAACCCAGGTCTTGACGTCGGTGACTTTCATTTCTGATCCTCCAGAACCAGGTCGGCGCCTTTCCATCCGGTCAGGATCGAGGCGGCGTTGGTGTTGCCCGTGATGTTGTCGGGGAAAATCGAAGCGTCGATGACGCGCAAACCTTCCAGCCCATGAACCTTCAGCCGCGGATCGACGACGGCGCGCGCGGCGTCCGGCCCCATGCGGCAGGTCGAGACGGGATGATAGACGGTGCCCGAGCGTTTCCTGAAGTCCTGGATGAGGTCGGCGTCCGACTGGATCGACGGTCCAGGCAGAACCTCTTCCTCGATGATCTCCGCCATCGCCGGCATTGCGGCGATCCTGCGCACGAACTTCACCGCCGCCAGCATCTCGTCGACATCGGCATTGGTCGAATAGGCGTTGGCCGTGATCCTTGGATAGTTGCGCGGATTATTCGAGCGGATCATGATCTCGCCGCGGCTCGACGGGCGGCAGTTGGAAAGGCCGATGGAAAAACCCGGCCATGGGTCGGGCGTCAGGATCGGACGCTCGCCGCTCTTCGGGATGACGGTCGAGAAGGCCTGGAAATAAAGCTGCATGTTCGGCCGCGCTATCGACGGGTCGGTGCGGAAGAAGCCGCCGGCATTGTTCATCGACAGCGACAGCGGACCGGAGCGCAAGAGGATATATTGCATGCCGACCAGCAGCTTGCCCCACCACGGCCGCAGGATCTGGTTGAGCGTCGGCAGCTTGCCCTTGAAAGTGTAGTTGATGCCGACATGGTCCTGCAGATTGGCGCCGACATTGTCGTTGGCGTGGACGACCGGGATGCCGAGGCCGGTCAGCAGCGCCGAGGGGCCGACGCCGGAGAGCTGCAGCAGCTGCGGCGAGTTGACCGAGCCGCCCGACAGGATCACCTCGCGGCCGGCGCGTACCGTCTTCTTCTTGCCGTTCTGCTCATACTCGACGCCGACGGCGCGCTTGCCCTCAAACAGGATTTTTGTTGCCAGCGCGTTGGTTTCGACGCGGACGTTGCCGCGCTTCATCGCCGGCCGCAGGAAGGCGCGGGCGGCCGACATGCGGCGACCGTTCTTGGTCGTGATCTGGTAGACGCCGACGCCTTCCTGGGAGGCGCCGTTGAAGTCTGGGTTGAGCGGCAGGCCGGCTTGCTGGGCAGCGGCGAGATAGCGCTTGGTCAGCGGGTGCACGGCGCGCGAACAGTCGGTGACATGCAAGGGGCCGCCGACGCCGCGCCATTGGTCGGCGCCGGCCGCATTGTCCTCCATCGCCTTGAAGGAGGGCAGAAGATCGTCATAGGCCCAGCCGGGATTGCCGGCGGCGGCCCAGGCATCGAAATCCTCGCGCGCGCCGCGAATGAAGACCATAGCGTTGATAGAGCTGGAGCCGCCGAGCAGCTTGCCGCGCGGCCAGTGGTCGGCATTGCCCGCGAGGCCAGGATCGGGCTCGGTCTTGTAGTTCCAGTTGGCGGCCGGGTCGAAGAAGGTCTTGCCATAGCCGAGCGGCATCTGGACGTAGAAGCGCCGGTCGGTTCCGCCGGCCTCCAGCACCAGCACCGAGAAGCGGCCCGAAGCCGACAGTTTGTCGGCAACGACCGAACCGGCCGAACCCGAGCCGACGATAATGAAATCATAAGTCTGCATGGTGGAAGGGCGGCTCCGCAATGTGGGCTTACCCTAGACATTGCCGGCTAGCGGCGTCGCCGTGGCTTCCGGCATGGCTTGTGAAAAAAGCGACCGCGCCGCGCGCTTGGTTTTCGCTGACAGCAGAGCTTGCGACATCGCAACCGCATTGGTACGGGTTCAGGAGAACAGCGGCTGAAGGACTTCTCCATGGTGCATTACGCGGACGGAAAGCCGCTCGGCGATCTCACTTTGAGGACGCTCGCCATGCCGTCCGACGCCAATGCCGCCGGCGATATTTTCGGCGGCTGGGTGATGGCGCAGATGGACCTTGCCTGCGGCATCCGCGCGGCCGAGCGCGCCAAGGGCCGCGTCGTGACGGCGGCTGTGAAGGAGATGTCTTTCGCCAAGCCAATGAAGATCGGCGACACGCTCTGCATCTACACCCATGTCGAGCGCGTTGGCCGCACCTCGATGGTGCTCAAGGTCGAGGCCTGGGCGCAGCGCTATCTTTCCGACCTGATGGAAAAGGTCACCCATGCCGATTTCGTCATGGTGGCGCTCGACGGCGAAGGCAAGCCGAAGCCGGTTCCGGCAGACAGCTGACGGGCTCCGATTCTCCCAAGCTACCGTTTTGTAACAACACCCGCGCGGAAGATGCGCTCCGCGACATCCAATGGTTGCCTTCGCGCCTCAGTTTGAGGGCGCGAGGAGAAACAATGCGTCAACACATGCTGAACGGCTGGCTCGTGGCAGCCCTTATTGCTCTGGTCTGCCTGCTCGGCATAACGGCCTATACGGAGGTCAGCAAAGACCTTCCACGCATCGCCTGTATGAGGGGCCCGAAGGCGATCGACAAGAAGGCCTCGCAGCCGGAGAACTGCTCGACGACGTGCTGCGGCAGCACCATCCCAAGCGCTTGATCGGTGGCCGGCTAAAGACAGTCATCCTTGTGGAGACGGTTGCGCGGATACCCCAGCGAGGCTGGCTGCGGGCGGCAGCGGATCCGGTCAAAGCCGGAAGGTACCACGGGCCCGGCGCCGGGCCGCAGGGTTTATCCAATGGTTCAGAAACCTTTGAACTATAAGGGTTTCAGGTCTGCCGGCTGTCGAATTTCGCGCGCGCCTCACGGACCCGATTGGTGTTCTTGCGGGCCCATTCGCCGAGCGCGCCGACCGGCACGAGCAGCTCGTGGCCGAGCTCGGTCAGCTCGTAATCGACACGTGGCGGAATGGTCGGAAACACCTTACGCGTGACGAAGCCGTCGCGCTCCAGACCGCGCAAGGTGGTGGTCAGCATCTTCTGCGAAATGCCGCCGACGGCGGCGCGCAATTCGTTGAAGCGCATCGCACCGTCACCCAGCTTGCCGACCACGAGCACGGTCCATTTGTCGCCGACCCGCTGCAGGATTTCCGACACAGCTCGGCAGTCCTCGGTGATATGCGGGTGCCTCAGTAACAAAAATGTGCCTCCTTGCGCGCCGATTTGTCAGTATCACATATAGCGCCGGTATCCAAACGATACCAGAAATTCCCGCAAGGAGAGCCCCTTATGTCCAAGCCGAAAATAGCCATTGTCGTCGGTTCGACGCGCGCCGCCCGCTTCGCCGACGTGCCGACGCAGTGGATCGCCAAGATCGCCAAGACCCATGCCGATATCGACGTCGAGATCGTCGACCTGCGCGACTGGCCGCTGCCCTTCTTCGACGAAGTCGCGTCCTCCGCCTGGGCGCCGTCGCAGAACGAAGTGGCGCAGCGCTGGCAGAAGAAGGTCGCCGAATTCGACGGCTTCATCTTCACCGCCGCCGAATACAATCACGCGCCGACTGGTGTCCTGAAGAACGCCATCGATTACGCCGCCAATGAATGGAACAAGAAGCCGGCCGGCTTTGTCGGCTATGGCTCGGTCGGCGGCGCGCGCGCGGTCGAGCAGCTCCGCCTGATCGCCGTCGAGCTGCAGATGGCGCCGGTCAAGTCGGCCGTGCATATCGCCTGGGGCGATTTCCTTGCGGTTCGCCAAGGCGAGAAGAAGCTCGAGGACATCGAGCATCTGAACCAGGCTGCCGCGGCGCTGATCAACGACGTCGCCTGGTGGGCGAAAGTGCTGAAGGCAGCCCGTGCCGCCGACGCCATCGCCGGCGAAGCGCAGGCCGCTTGAACGGTCGATAGAGTTTATCCTCCCAGGGGGAAAGGGGCGGCGCCAGCGCCGCCCCTTTTCAATTTGCGGACCCAAGCTGGCTGCCTTGCTTGGTCCCGACCACATCTTGGCGGTGACTTGACCGCCCAGAACGGCGCGTTAGATGCAGGCCCGAATCCGCCGAAGACGAAGAGGTATAGTCGTGGAGGAGCGGAATGCCTTGGCTTGGCAGATGGCGTAATCAGTATGGGTCCGTCCTCGACATAACCGGCGAGGACGGCGGCCGGATCGAAGGCACGTTTCGCACGGCACTCGAAGACAGCAGCTTCTATGGACAGACGGTGCCGATATCCGGCATCGCGCATGGCGACGTGATTGGAGTCACAGCCGCCGGCGAGGGTACGGCCGGGCCCGCCGCGGTGAGCTACACCGGCATATTGCGGGACGGCAAACTAGAGACGATGTGGCTGACCGTGGCGGGCAGCACCATCACTGGCAAGGAAGGCGAAACCGCTTCCCGCAAGCAGGTAGGAACTTGGCGTGCCTTCGGCACCAGTCTTGACACCTTCATCAAGGAACAGCCAAGCCAGCAGGCACCGAGGGCCTTTCGCCTTTGACGGCAGCAACGGCGCCGTCCACGAGGCCATGCCGCATCGCTGAAGCAGCTCTGGCAAATTGCCTATCGCGAGACTTCCGCCATGGCCTGTGCCGACGCGTTCCTGATCATGATGGTGGCTTTCGTCATTGTCACCGCGCTGGTGCCATTTCCCGCGCAACGTGACGCCGAAGGCGCCGCCGCCGGATGCGCATTGAGCAGACCGGAAGTGCTGCGGCGAAGCAGTCTACTGCGACCCCGCCCCAAACCAGCGGATAAAAGCGGCATCCTTCCCAGTGACGTCCTTCACCGCTTTCAACAGCGCTCGATGCAAGGTCTGCATGGAGCGGTAATGATCGCACTGTGTCGATATCAGCGGGTCCACGATGCTCCTGTGCAGCGCTCCCGCCGCGATGATGAACCGCTCCAGCTCTGACTCAGATAATTGCTTTGCCTTGTTGCGCCGAACCACCGCGACCTCCTGCGAGAATCGCCCCATCCAAGACTAAATTCCTATGGATGTCGGATGGTTACCAGCGACCGCTGGTTGCCTTTTTCGATCTATCGTCGCCGGCTGGGATCGCCGTCGCCATTGGCCAGGGTGATGGCGTTACGCAGGTCCGTCTCGCTGCTGACGAAATAGGTCATGGCCGAGGCCGTGCCCGAGAGCAGGCAAGCCAGCGCGAGGCAACTGACCCCCGCCGGCAGCGTCCCCCGCGAATGCGCCCAATCGTGCCGCCGCTCACTCTCATAAGCCTATGCCCCGCTGCCTCCAGTCATGCGATGTGGACAGCGCACGCCGAAACAAACCGTCGATAGATTAAGCTGGCGTTTGATTCCTGTCTTGAGGTTGATTTGTTGGTTACTGATTTTTCTTGCCGCTACTTTAAAGAGACGTTAGTACCTTAAACATAAGTTGGAGAAATACATATATTTGACTTAAGCATGCAGCCGGGAAGGACGGCAGCCGCGGGTGGGAAGGGCGAGCGGAACCCAGGCGGTCCGGCCCGCTTATCATGGTGACACAGGATTTGCGGGCCGGACCTTGCCCCGCGGCTTGGCCGACCAGGGCAACACATCGTTAGCTTCGCCCCTGGCGGCTAACATTGACAACCGATAATCCGCGCACGCGATAGCCCGCGTACGCGCCGAAGCCAATCAGGCGGAACCGCGTTCAAGCTCCGCCGAAAGCCGGATAGGGTCGGAAACGCCCTGTCCGAAGAGCGCCATTACCTTGACTGCGATCCGTTCGCGTTCATCCTTGTTGGCAACGTGGTGCCTTGCGCAGTAATCGTTCAAGGCTTTTGCGAGAATATCGAGCTGGGCCGGATCCGCCACGCCGTACGCTGACAACGCTTGCCTCCCTGGACAGGGCGAAAGCATAATGCCGCTTTCAGACGTCCGTTTGCCTCTGTCCGGTCCGGACGACGGACAATAGTATGCTCGAAATGTGACCGTTGCGAGTCAATTCACAGCCTCGCTATTTCTTCAAGAGCCGCGCCTCACGAAGAAGCGAACCGGCATCGATGCCGATCATGTCGACAAGGTCGCGGGCCTGGGCCTCGGTGATGCCGGTCTCCTTCACGAGAAACCGGACCCGGAATTCCTTCTCCGCCGTCAGTCGCGCGTCGCGTTCTTGCTTGTCTTCGGCCATGGATTTTTCCCCATGCCCTGAAACTACAAGCAGGCGATCAAAGTTCCGCTCAGCGCACGACCTGCCGATGCCCGTCGGGAAGCACAAAGCGCCGGTCGTTGTAACATGCGAGATATCCGGAATGGATAGGATCTGCCAGACGCCGAGATTTCATATAAACCTGCGCCATAGTCGACGGCCCGCCCTCGAGCGGCTCAACCTCGATCGGCACACGCCAATTGCCGGGCACGCCGACGGATTCAATTCTGTCGAGGCGCAAGAGGGCGCGATCGTCGATCCCGTAAAGTTCGCCGGCGACCTGCAAGCCGACACCCGGTTCTTTGAACATCATCGGGGCAAAGCGAGGCCCGGCAATCAGCATTGGAAAGCGCTCATGCGTGCGACAGTTGCCACGAAACGCCGCCCCGCTCAGACCCTGCTCGTGAAGGGGAAGCCCATCTTCAAAGTGCCGAATACAAAGACTTTCCAGACCATGAGAAGGAACGTTGGCCGACGTCGGAAGTTCATTGTCCATGCCGTTGTTCGGAACTGGGCGGACATGAACGAGACCCCGGATTTGAGAATTGTGGCGTCGGCTGACGAGGCCGCCAAGGCCGAGGCGGCAGCTGCACTCTATCGCTATAACGTCGCTGCCACCGGCGTGGATGACCGCGCGCCTGTCGGCGCGGTGCTGTGCGACGGCTCCGGCAAGGCGATCGGTGGGCTTTGGGGACGAACCGAACTCGGCCTGCTTTTCCTCGACATGTTGTTCGTGCCGGCGCATCTACGCGGCCGATCCTTCGGCGCGCGGCTGCTTGCAGCCGTGGAGGAAGCAGCAAGAAGGCGCGGCTGCAGGGGCGCGGTCGTCGAGACGAGCAGCTTTCAAGCCCCCGGCTTCTATGCCCGGCATGGTTACGCCGAATTCGGCCGCATTCCTTTCGCAATCGACGGACAGGCGCGCGTCTTTTTTCGCAAGCAGCTTGCCTGAGGCGGGCGATAGCGGTCCAGACGCATCGAGAATCGGGGAGGCGGCCTCAGCGCACGACCTGGCGATGCCCGTCGGGCAGGCGGGTGGCGATCAGCTTGTCGATGCGGCGGCCGTCGAGGTCGACAACCTCGAAACGCCAGCCTTGCGCGTCGACGCATTCGCCGGTCGTCGGCAGATGATGGAGATGCGATAGCACATAGCCTGCGACGGTCTCGTAGTCGCGGTTCTCCGGCAGGTCGATGCCGAGCACTTCGGCCATCTCGTCGGCCTGCATATAGCCGGCGAGCAGCCAGGAGCCGTCCTCGCGCTTGACGGCGTTCTCCTCCTCGCCGGCCTCGAGGTCGGACCGGAACACGCCGGTGATGGCTTCGAGGATGTCGGCCGGCGTGACGATGCCTTCGAAATGGCCGTATTCGTCATGGACCAGCGCCATAGGCACGTCGGACTCGCGGAGCCTCTGCAGGACGTCGAGCGCGTCGGCTTGGTCATGCACAATGGGGGCGGCGCGTACATGCTGGCGCGGATCAAGCACCCTGCCGGCGAGAAGGGCGGCCAGCACGTCGCGCGTCTGAATGACGCCGACCATGGCATCGACATTGCCGTCGCCGACCGGCAGCCGCGAGTGCTGGGTTTCCATCAAGAGCTTTCGAGCCGCGGCTTCGTCGGATTGCAGGTTGAGCCAGTCGACCTCGGTGCGCGGCGTCATCACGGCACGCACAGCGCGGTCGCCAAGGCGCATGACGCCGGCGATCATGCGGCGCTCGTCGGATTCGATGGTGCCGTGATGCTCGGCCTCGGCAACGAGCATCTTGATCTCCTCGTCGGTGACCTTCTCTTCCGCCTCGCCGGCCTGGCCGAGCAGCCACAGCACGGCGCGGCCGGAAACGTCGAGCAGGAAGACGAGCGGCGCCGAGACGGTGGCAAGGATGGTCATTGCCGGCGCGGCGCGGACAGCGACGCGCTCGGGATCGCGCAGCGCGATCTGCTTCGGCACCAATTCGCCGACGATCAGCGAGGCGTAGGTGATCAAAGCGACGACAATGCCGACGCCGATGGGGTCGGCGATGTTTTCGCGGATGCCGGCCGAGGCCAGATATTGCGCCAGCCTTTCGCCGAGCGTCGCGCCCGAGAAGGCGCCCGACAGGACGCCGACGAGCGTGATGCCGATCTGCACCGATGACAGGAATTTGCCAGGGTTCGAGCCCAGCGCCAGCGCACGGCCGGCGCCCTTGACGTTGCGGTCGATCATCGCCTTGAGGCGGGCGGGCCGCGACGAGACGATGGCAAGCTCCGACATCGACAAAAGGCCGTTCACCAAGATGAGGACGGCAACGACGGCGATTTCAACGTAAAGCATCGGCGGTCAATAGCATTGCTGCAGTGCATTCGAAAATAGCCTGCCGGTATTTTTGGCAGATGGCAGGCGTCGTGTTCAGGCGGCATCCCAAATCGGCGCCGAAAAATGCCCGACAAGCGCGTCGATGACCACGCGAACCTTCGGCGTCAGCGCGCGTGCGAGGGGCCACACGGCATGGACGGCGATGTGCTCCACCAGATGATCCGACAGAACCATTTCGAGCGCGTCGCGCCTCAGGCTCTGGCCGGCAAGCCAGGTAGGCAGGAAGGCGATGCCGCAGCCGGCGAGCGCGGCGTCCAGCATCGGCTCGCCATGGCCGAGCACAAGCCGCGCCTTGGGCACGAAAGTGGTGAGGTGACCGGCGCCGTCGCGTATCGCCCAGGGCCGGACGACGCCTTCACGTCCGTAACCGATGACGCTGTGCCGGGCGAGATCGTCCACGGATTGCGGGCGGCCATGCCGTTCAAGATAAGCGGGAGAGGCGCAGATCGCCGAGCGCTGGGCATAGATGCGGCGTGCGGCAAGCGACGAAGAATCGTCGAGCTCGCCCATACGATCGCGGCGCTGACCGCCTGGTTCGCGATGGCGGAGGCGACAAGGCCGGTGCCGGGCCAGACCATCCTTATCCAGGGCACTGGCGGCGTGTCGCTGTTTGCGCTGCAATTCGCCGCCGCCTTCGGCCTGCGCGCCATCGTCACTTCGAGCAGCGACGAGAAGCTGAAGCGTGCCAAGGATCTCGGCGCGTGGCGGACGATCAACTACCGCGCCCAGCCGGCATGGGACGAGGCCGCTCGCGCCATGACGGACGGGCTTGGCGTGAACCATGTGCTGGAAATGGTCGGCGGCGACAATGCGCGCCGGTCGCTCAACGCCCTTGCCGCCGATGGCCGGCTGTCCGTCATCGGCCTGCTCGGCGCCATGGAGATCAGCTTTCCGATCCTGCCTCTCATGCGCAACCGCATCACGGTGCAAGGCCTGTCCATCGGCCACCGCCGCTCCTTCGAGCGCATGAACCAGGCGATAGAGGCGCTCGGCATCCGGCCGGTCATCGACAAGGTCTACGGCTTCGACGAGGTGCGCCAGGCGCTCCAGCATCTGGAACAGGGGCCGTTCGGCAAGATCGTGATCACCACGACCTGAGGGCGCGTGGTGAGTTCACCGCAGCGTCTTCAACACGCCGATCACGGCCATGCCGTCGGTGAAATAGGGATCGCCACCGCCGTTGCGTCCCGTCTTGGTGGCGCCGATTCCCGGTATCTCGCTGGTGGATGTGAGCTGATCGGCGGCCTTCAGGTCGCCGATCAGAAAGTCGCGCTCGGCGTCGATGTCGGGGCCGATATGATGGGTGACGGCGCCCGTGTCGTGGCTGAAGCCGACGCCGCGATCGAAGCTCGCGGCGCCCAACCAGAGCGGGCGGCCGTCGTCGCCGACGGTGTCCGTCTGCCAGAAGCGGACGTGATGGCGCCGGTCGGCACTGCCGCCGACCGGTTTCTCGAAAGCAAGGTCCTGGCCGCGACCCTCGAACAAAAGGCGGCTCATCGGCGCATCGGGGTAGGGGCGGGAAAACAAAACACTTTCACCGATGTCGATCGCGGTCCTGAGCGTCACGGCATCGGCCGTGTCCCAGCCCGCGACCGCGAAGGCATGGACGACTTCCTTCTCGGTGCCGATAAGGCCGACATTGATCGGATCGCCGGGAATGCCCTGCGGCGTATGCGTCACCATCTCGAAGGGGCGGGTGCGGAAGCCGCGCTCCCGCCAGGTCCAGAATTCCGGCGCGGCGACATAGGCGAGCGCCAAATAGAAGGCGCAGATGGCCGCCAGCCAGATCGCCGCGCGCCGCCTCAGGCTTCGTTCACCCACGACAAATCGCTCCCAATCCTCGCGCGACCATTTTATGCGGTGTTGGCCGTTTGGGGCAAAGGCCTGTGGAGCCAGGCTGGCGACATGAGGACGAAGCGGGTTGCCTCGGTGATCGCCTCAATCAGCGGCAGGCGCGGTAACCGCTTTTGCGGTTCTTGATGTCGAAATGGAAATGGTTGCGATGATCGTAATTGTAGCCCGGACCGAGCACGGTGGTGAAATACTCGCAACCGTCGGCGCGCACATTGTTGAGGAAGCCGCGCGTGCGGAAAGCGAACAGGCCGGGCTTGCGCACGTCGATGTCGTCGCCGTTGTTGAGCTCGATGCTCATGACGTCGAGGGCGTTGCCCTTGCCGTGCTCGGACAAAACACCTTCGCCGGCGATGTTGCGGCAGGAATAGCTGGAGCCCTGGTGGATCGCCTTGACGCCGGAGAAATAGCGCCAGCGGGCGGCCGGCTGCAACTCGTTCTTCGTCCAGGCGGCAAAGGTGGCGGCCATGTTGCAGGTCAGCGTCGCCGCCGGCTTCATGGCGACGCTGCCGATCGCCGTCACCTTCACCGGATAGTCGATGCCGCACTGGCCTTCATGGATCGGCTGGATGTCCTGATAGACGACGCGCATCCGCTTCAGCTCGTTGCGGCAGTCGATCTCGCTGGCGGGTATCTGCTCGAGAGGCGACATCGGCTCATCCATGCGCGGATAGGCGGCCTGGGTCATATAGGGGTTGGACGGAACGAGCCGCTGCATGCCGGAATATTGCGGCGCGTCGGGCTGCGGCACGGCCGCCGTCTGGCTGCCGACATCGACGGCCGGCTGCAGCGCAAAGACGTCACCGGTCGTACAGGCCGATATCGTTGTGATGGCGCCCGCGGCCAGCCCGGCAATCGCGATCCGTGCGCACTTGTTCCGTTGCGCCGCCACCAGTACAGCGCCAAGTCTTCCAGCCATTGAGAGGCGTCCTTGTCCCCGAATGGCACAAGGTTAACCCTCAACAGTAAAGGAAAGATCAGCGCCGACATTCATGCATGGGGCGGAATTGCGGCGCTGTTCTTGCCGGAACGTAACCCGAAACTTTCGAGATCGTGCCTACTGGCAGAAGGTGCCGCCGTGCCGGCGCGGTTCGAGGTCGAGGTGGAAATGCAGTTCGTGGTCGGGGTCGGCACCCGGCCCAAGCACCGTCTTGAACGGCCCACAGGCAGCCTTGCGCACTGCGTCGAGGAACTTCGCGTCCTTGTCAAGCGGCGCCGGCCCGATCTCGATCCGCCTCCCGTCCGATAGGGTGAAGCCGGCGATGTCGAGCGCGTTGCCGAAGGCGTGTTCCGACAGTTTGCGGGTGCCGTTGCGGGGGCGGCAGATAAAGGCCGAGGCCTGGTTGACCGATTTCAGGTCGGCGCCGAGTTCGGCCTTTGCCGCCGGCTGGACGACATCGGCCATAAAGCGCGCGGCCGCTTCGGCCATCGGACAGTTGAGCTCGGCGCCGGGACTGATGCCGATGGATTTGCCGAGCGTCTTCAAAATTATCGGATAGGGAATCGAGCAGCCGATTTCCGCATCGTGCTCGGCCTTGTGCTCCTCGAACTCGACGCCCAGCGCCTTCAGCCGCTCCCGGCATGCGGTTTCTTCCGCAGGCATCTTGTCGGCGGGCATTTCGGCCGAGCGCGGATCGGGAAGCATCTTTTCCTCGCCCGGCGGTTCGGGCTTTTCCGGCGGTTGCGGCGCGGTTTCCGGCGGCTCCGGCTCCAGTTCGGCGGGCTTCTGCGGCGGCGTCGGCACGACGTCCGGCGTCTCAGGCTCGGAGGCCGTCCGAGACTCGGATCGAGCGCCCTTCGAGCGCGGCGGACGGGCGTCCCATTTCGGATGCGACTTCTCCTGGTTGAGGAAGTCGTCATTGCCGTCGAGGGGGCTTTTGTCTTGCCCGGACTTGTCGGCGCCGTTCTCCATATCCTGCGGCCGCGTTCCCGGAACCGGGGTTGCCGGAGGCGTTTCCGGTGCCGGAGCGGCGCTTTGGCTGGCCGGCGGGACGGGGCTTTTGTGCCGGTGGTGATGCTTGGCCAGGGCCGGCGAAACCAGCAGGATCGCGGCCGCCACAGGCAGCGCCAGTCTGCAAAGTCGTGAAAGGCTCAGCGTTGCCATCGCCCCGAAACGGCAGTCGCGTTGCGAAGTTGCCTGCGTCGGCAGCCTTGCCGATCACAATCGGTTACCGGCGCGTTACGCGCCGATGGCCTCAAGGCCTTCCTCCAGCCAGTCGGCAAGCATCGGCAGGCCAAGCAGATATTTGGCCGTGCGCTTCCTGGGGCGCTCCCTGGCGGCGGCTACCGCATCCGCCCATTCGGATGCATCATAATCGCCGCGCCCGACCCAGGCGAGCGCGATCAACTCGGCCGCTTCGTCGATGTTGAGATCGTTGATCAGCTCGCGGAATTCCTCCTCGGTGAGGTTTTCCGAGGCTTCCTCGACAAGGCCGTCATGGTGGTGGCTGGCATGCGTGTCGCCGTCGAACTCGACCTCATGCTCGGCGCCATCGTCATAGTCCTCGTTGACGGCGGCGCTCAGCGCTTTCGCCTTGAGGATGAACAGGCGCACCGTGTCCGGATCGATCGAAAGATCCCACTCCTTCTCGACGCGCTGCTGCACTGGCCTTTCTCCCACGTGATGCGCTTGGCCCCGATGATAGCGGAATTAAAGCGTGCGTCACGTCCGCAGGTAAATGCTTCTTTCCGGCTGTCGAAAATAGTTCGGCAGCCGCCCGCATTTCGGGATGAAACCGCGCCGGAGCGGCGTTAATCTGCCATTGTCACGCTCATGGAGGCTTCGATGCGCAGACGTTTGCTTGTTCAGGTCATGGCTGTTGCGGCGCTGCCGCTGTTCGTTGCGCCGGCTTATACGGCTGGTGAAGGTGGCAGCAGCGGTGGCCAGACGACCACCACCTGCAAGAAAGGCGAGGTCTGGGACAAGAAGAAGAAGAAATGCGTCGTGCCGCAATATGGCATGCTGGACGACGACAGCATTTATGAGGCCGGCCACGACCTGGCGATGGCCGGGCGCTATGACGAGGCGATCTCGGTGCTGACGCTTGCCGCCAACAAGCAGGATCCGCGCATCCTCAACTATCTCGGCTATTCGCATCGCCATTCGGGCCGCATCGCGGTCGGCCTCGGCTATTACGAGGAAGCGCTGCGCATCGACCCGAACTACACGCTGGTGCGCGAATATCTGGGCGAGGCGCATCTGCAGATCGGCGATCTTGCCGGCGCGCAGCAGCAGCTCCAGGAAATCGAAAAGCGGACCGGCAAGGGCTCGCGCGAATACGGCATGCTGTCCGAGCAGATCGATCATTTCCTGAGGAGCTGAACAGGGCTTCGAGGCTCCTCGAACCGGCTGCGGGCAATCGCGGCCGGTTTTTCGTTTGCCGGGCCGTGTACCCGCGAAAGCGGTGATCATTTTGCCGAATTTCATTTTTGGGCGTGAAAATCGCGCGAAGATTGCTATATTCAGGGAAATTGTGGTGAGACGGTTCCGTTAGCCCGAGGCTGCCGGACCGTTTTCTTTTTGTACCTATCGACAAGGCCACCCCCGAAGACGGGGGCGGCGGCAGGAAAGGTCAGGCAGATGATCAAGGTCCCGATGACAGGCGAGGGGTTCGCGTCATTGAAGGAAGAGCTCCGCTGGCGCCAGCAGGAGGAACGTCCTCGTATTATCGAGGCGATCTCCGAAGCGCGCTCGCATGGCGACCTGTCGGAAAATGCCGAATATCACGCGGCGAAGGAGTCGCAGAGCCACAATGAAGGCCGCATCAACGAGCTTGAGGATCTGATCGCGCGCGCCGAGGTCATCGACGTGTCCAAGCTGTCGGGCGACAAGGTGAAGTTCGGCGCGACGGTGGTGCTCGTCGACGAGGACACCGAGGAAAAGAAGACCTATCAGATCGTCGGCGACCAGGAAGCGGACGTGAAGTCCGGCCGCATCTCGATCTCTTCGCCGATCGCGCGTGCGCTGATCGGCAAGGAAGTCGGCGACGCCATCGAGGTCAACGCCCCGGGCGGTGCTCGCGGCTACGAGATCGTCGAGGTGCAGTTTATCTAGCTTTTGTCTCCCCCTTTGTGGGGGAGATAGCACGCTGTCCCAGCAGCCTCTCGGCCTCGGCTATCACTTCAGCCGGCGCGACCTTGCGACCGGCTGGCGCAAGCAAGGTCGATGCGAGCGGTGCGCGCGGGCCGGTGAGACCTGGTTCCGTCGCCAGGAAGATGGCGACCGTCGGCAGGCCGAAGGCGCTGGCAAGATGGGTGAGGCCGGTGTCGGCGCCGATGACGAGCGTCGAACGGCCGAGGATCGCGGCGATATCGGCGAGCGGCGATTTTGGAACCAGCACCGTCCTTGGTACGGCCGCGGCAATGGCTTGCGCCACTTTCCTTTCGGCATCATTCGACCAGGTGGCAACCGGCGTGAAGTGCCGGTCGGCCAGTCCGCGCGCGGTTTCGATCCAATCCTCGACCGGCCATTTCTTGTCCTCGCGGCTGGTGCCGTGCAGCAGGAAAGCGGCTCTGCCTTCAATGCCGGGCAGATTGCCCGCCGGCGGCACGATGCCGGACTCCAGCGTCGACAGGTCAGGCTGGTAGCCCAGGGCCAGTCCGAACAATCGCCTGGTGCGCTCGATGGCGTGCAGGTCGCGCGGCACGGCGTATTTGCTTTGATAGAGCAGCGTTGCCGAAGGTTCGCGGGCGGTCGCCCGGTCGAATCCGGCAATCGGCGCGCCGGCCTGAATGGCGACCAGGGCCGACTTCAACAGCCCTTGCGCGTCGATGACAAGATCGTAGCGACAGGCGCGGAGCGCTCTGCGCAGTCCCGCCATCTCGCGCCAGGTTTCGCCATGGAAAAGCCTCTTGCGCCAACGCCGCACAGCCACTTTGTGGATGGTGCCGATCGCCGGATGCAGCGCCACGATGCCGGCAAACGGCTCCTCCACGCACCAGTCGAAGGTGACGTCGGGGCGATTGCGCAGCGCGTCCTCGACGGCCGGAAATGTGTGGATAACATCGCCCATCGACGATGTCTTGACGATGAGCACCTTCATGCCGCTGCCGGAACCTCGAGCAAACGGTCGGCCGCGGCGGTGACGCGGGCGACATCGAGCGTCTTCAGGCAGTTGAGATGGCCGAGCGGGCAAACCTTCTTGTGACAGGGCGAGCAGGACAGATGCAGCCAGATCAGCTCGGAGCGCTCGCTGAGAGGCGGCGTGTTTTCCGGCGAGGTCGAACCGTAGACGCCGACGATCGGCGTGCCGACGGCGGCCGCGACATGCATCAACCCACTGTCGTTCGACACTGCAAGCTTTGCCGCGGCGATCAGGTCGATGACGTCCTCCAGCCGCGTCTTGCCGGCGAGGTCGATGGCGCCCGGCGCAAGTGCTGCGATCTCACCGGTCACGTCGGCATCGTTCTTCGAGCCGAGCAGGGCGACGCCCAGACCCCTGGCCATCATGTCGCGGGCAAGCCCGGCATAGTGATCGCTCGGCCAGCGTTTTGCCGGGCCGAATTCGGCGCCAGGCATGAGCGCCACGAATTTCCGGCCGGTCAGCCCGAACCGCGCCAGCAGATCGGCTTGATTGGCGTCGTCGACGGTGAGCCTCGGGGCGCGAAACGTGCCACCGCGCGCGAGGCCGAAATAGGCGCGCGCCGTGCGCCGCTTCAGGGTTTCGGGCAGCGGCACGATGTCGGTCAGCAGGCCGTAGCGCATCTCGCGCAAATTGCCGACGCGGCGCGGGATGCGGGCGAAGAACGGGATCAGCGCCGATTTCCAGCTTCCCGGCAGCACATAGGCCATATCGTAGCGGCCGCGCAGCAGGCGGCCGAAGCGCCTGCGGCTGCGGAATTCGAGCGCTCCCGGCATCAACGGAAAGTCGATCTGGCTGCGTATCTCGGGCATGCGCCTGACCAAGGGCGCCGCCCAGGCCGGCGCCAGCACGTCGATCACCGCATTCGGATGTTTTTCCTTCAGCGCCGCAAACAGGCACTGCGCCATGACCATGTCGCCCACCCAGCGTGGGCCGATCACGAGGATCGTTGGGCCTTCAGCCATTCGACATAGTCCCTGACGCCGGTTTCGACTGTGCGGAATTGTCCATTGTAGCCGGCCGCGCGCAAGCGGGACATATCAGCCTGCGTGAAACTCTGGTAGCTGCCCTTGAGATGGTCGGGGAAGGGGATGAATTCAATCTCCCCCTTGCCGAGCGTGTCGATCACCGTCTCGGCGATCGCCCGAAACGGCTGGGCGCGGCCGGTGCCGCAGTTGAAGATGCCGCTCAGGCCGCGTTTCCAGAGCCACAGATTGACTTCGGCGACGTCGCCGACATGGATGAAGTCGCGGCTCTGCTCGCCTGGGCCGAAGTCGCCGTAAGCGCCGAAGAGTTTCGGATTCTCGCCGCGCTCGACCTGGTTGAACAGATGAAAGGCGACCGAGGCCATGGTGCCTTTATGCGCCTCGCGCGGGCCGTAGACGTTGAAATAGCGCAGTCCCGCCACCTGCGAATGATCGGTATCGAACACGTTGCGGCGGACATAATCGTCAAACAGCTTCTTCGAATAGGCGTAGACGTTGAGCGGGCGCTCGAAGTCCGGCTCCTCGCGGAACTCGCTGCCGCCGCCATAGACCGAAGCCGACGAGGCATAGAGGAAGGGCACACGCAGCTTCAGGCAGGCATGCAAGAGCTGCTTCGAATAGGCATAGTTCACCTCCATCATGAACTTGCCGTTCCATTCGGTGGTGGTCGAGCAGGCGCCCTGATGGAAGACGGCCTCGATGCGGCCGAGCCCGCCATCCTCGAGCCGCGCGAGAAAATCGTCCTTGTCGAGATAGTCGGCGATGCGAAGGTCGGCGAGGTTGGCTATCTTGCGGCCGTCGGTGAGATCGTCGACGACCATGATGTCGTCATGGCCTTCGGCATTCAGTGCGGCGACGATGTTGGAGCCGATCATGCCGGCGCCGCCCGTGACGATGATCATGAAGGCCTCTGCTGCTTACGATTCCGGCTCTTATAGGGGAGGCGGGCGGGAGTGTCGATAAAGCTCGTTCGAAGGCAAAGCCGGCAGTGCTTGGCCATAGTCGCGCCGCAAAGCTCCCGCTTCACTCGCGCCCGTTCCGCCGCCACGGTTCGCAGCCTGCCGTTGCGCAAGCCCGAATTGCGGTATATCGGCATCGCAAATATGACAGGCGCTGCAATTTCGGCGCTTCAACCGACCAGATCCGCCTTAGGCGCGCCAGTGAGATGATCAAGCACAATCCGCCTTCTCCGGAACCTTTGCACCGCACCATCGCCCGGTTCGGCGACGTCACCGTGCTGGTGGTGGGCGATTTCATCCTCGACCGGTTCGTCAGCGGCGTGATCGAGCGCATCTCGCCGGAAGCCCCGATCCCGGTGCTGCATGGACGTGGCGAGACGCTGAACATGGGCGGCGCCGGCAATGTCGTCTCCAATGTCGTTTCGCTGGGCGCTGCGGCCATTCCCGTGTCGGTAATCGGCGCCGATCAGGCCGGCGACAATCTGATGCGCATGCTCAGCGAGATCGGCGTCGATACCGACGGGCTCCTGCAGCGCCGGGACCGCATGACCTCGTCGAAAAGCCGCTTCAGCGCGCTCAACCAGCAGGTGCTGCGTTTCGACGAGGAAGAGATCAAGCCGCTCACCTCCGCCGAGCGGGCGAAGCTCATCGACCATTTCCAGGCCGCGCTTGGCCGCGCCGACATCGTCATCCTCTCCGATTACGGCAAGGGCATCCTGCTCGACGGCGTCGCCGGAGAACTGATCGCGATCTGCCGCGACGCCGGCAAGCCGGTGCTGATCGATCCGAAGGGGCGCGATTATGCGCGCTATGCCGGCGCGACCGCGGTGACGCCGAACCGCAAGGAGCTTGGCGAGGCGGTCGGGCGCAAGGTGTTCGGCGACGACGAGATCGTCGCCGCGGCGCGCGACCTAATCGCCGCTCACGATTTCGAGTTCATCGTCGCTACACGCAGCGAGAAAGGCATGAGCGTCATCTCCGCCGAGGATGCCCGCCATATCTCCACCCAGGCGCGCGAGGTGTTCGACGTTTCCGGTGCCGGCGACACGGTCATCGCAAGCTTCGCGCTGTCGCTCGCCGCCGGCGCCGACCGGGTGCATGCCGCCGTCATCGCCAATGCGGCCGGCGGCGTCGTGGTGGGAAAACGCGGCACGGCGCGGCTGAATGTCGAAGAACTGTCCGGCGCGTTGTTCCGCTCGCATGGGCCGACCGGTCACCAGGATGCCATCCTTGATTTCAATGGCGCGGCCAGGATGGTGGCGGCCTGGAAGGAAGAGGGACTGACCGTCGGCTTCACCAATGGCTGCTTCGATATCCTGCATGCCGGCCATGTCAGCCTGCTGCATGCCGCGCGCAGCCAGTGCGACCGGCTGGTGCTCGGCCTCAACAGCGATGACTCGGTGCGCCGGCTGAAAGGGCCGGGGCGGCCGGTCAACAACCAGCATGATCGCGCCTGCGTGCTCGCAGCACTTGCCTCGGTCGATGCCGTCGTCGTCTTTGAGGAGGATACGCCGCTCCAACTCATCGAGGCGCTGCTGCCAGACATCCTGGTCAAAGGCGCGGATTACACGATCGAGTCCGTGGTCGGCGCCGATGTGGTGCAGAAGGCGGGCGGGCGCGTGGTGCTGGTCGATCTCGTCGCCGGCAAGAGCACGACGAATATGATCGGCAAGCTGCGTGCCGCAAACTGAGGGTGTCATGTCCGATTTGAACGACTACCTGGTCCGCTCCGCGGCGGCGATATCGGCGATGGTCGAGCGCGACCTGACCGGCGAGATGGAACGCGCGGTGAGCACGGTTGTGACGGCGCTCTCGCAAGGCAAAGCGCTGCTGATCTGCGGCAATGGCGGCTCGGCCAGCGACGCCATCCACATCGCCGGCGAGCTGGTCGGCCGCTTCCTGAAGGAGCGCAAGGCCTACAACGTCATCGCGCTGCCGGCCAACGCCGCGGTGCTGACCGCCTGGGGCAACGATTACGGCTTCGACACCGTCTTCTCGCGCCAGGTCGAGGCGCATGGATCGAAAGGCGCGGTGCTGCTGGCGATTTCGACCAGCGGCAATTCGCCGAGCATCCTTGCTGCCGCCGAGCAGGCGCGGGCGATGGGCATGACGGTGATCAGCCTGACCGGCGAGACCGGCGGCAAGCTCAAGCCGCTGACCGACATCCTGCTCAACGTGCCGTCGACCTCGACGCCGATCATCCAGCAGGGGCATCTGTGCCTCTATCACCATTTGTGCGAGGCGGTCGAAGCGCGTCTCAGCAATGGCTGAGACCGAAGGCTTTCCGCTGGCCGAGCCCGGCCTTTGGCTCGAGCGGGTTCGCTCCACGGAGTTTCCAGCCGGCCGGCCGGCGCTGTTCCTCGACCGTGACGGCACGATCAATGTCGATACCGGCTATCCCGGCGATCCGGCGGAGGTCGTGCTGCGTGACGGCATCGCGCCGATCATCGAGGCTGCGAACCAACGCGGCATTCCGGTCGTTATCGTCACCAACCAGTCCGGCATCGCGCGCGGCTATTTCGGCTGGGATGCGTTCGCGCGGGTCAACGGGCGCGTGCTTGAGCTGCTGGCTGAACAAAACGCGTTTGTCGACATGGTGCTTGCCTGCGCCTATCACCAAGCCGGCAAGGGTCCGCTGGCGGTTGCCGATCACCCGATGCGCAAGCCCAATCCGGGCATGCTGCTGGAGGCTGGTCGCCGGCTCGGCCTCGACTTGAAGCGATCACTGATAGTCGGCGACAAGGCCGCCGATATGGAAGCCGGCCAGCGCGCCGGCCTTGCGCGGGGTTGGCTTGTCGACCGCGAAGCCTCGACGATAAGCGGGCTTTCGGTTTCGCCGTTGCGCGACCCCACAGACCTTGAGGAGTTGCTTGCCGCGA
Source organism: Mesorhizobium sp. WSM4935 (assembly GCF_029625735.1). Classification (NCBI taxonomy): domain Bacteria; kingdom Pseudomonadati; phylum Pseudomonadota; class Alphaproteobacteria; order Hyphomicrobiales; family Phyllobacteriaceae; genus Mesorhizobium; species Mesorhizobium sp. WSM4935. Next base: position 427,752 of record NZ_JARTVR010000004.1, read on the forward strand.
TACGGTCGCTTTGATCGCGGATTGATTCAAAAGCTGGTGCCAAACTTTTGTTTGAGCTGGCAAATTTTCGGAAGCCGGCACATTAAGTTTGAAAGGCTACCAAGCCTTCGTCCTTGACGCGGCGGATCGTCAAGGCGGTCCGCACGGTGTCCACATTCGGTGCCGAAGCCAGTTCCTCGATGACGAAGGTCTGGAAGGTGCCGAGGTCGCTTGCCACGCAATGCAGCAGGAAATCGGATTCGCCCGAGACCATCCAGGCGTCGCGCACGATCGGCCAGCCGCGCGTGCGTTCGGCGAAGGTCTTCAGCTCGGCATCGGCCTGATGGTGCAGGCCGATCAGGCAGAAGGCGACGACATCCATGCCGAGCGCCGGCGCATTCAGCAGCGCGCGGTATCCGCGGATGATGCCGGCCTCTTCCAGCCGCCGGACACGGCGCAGGCAAGGCGGCGCCGAGATGCCGACCCGGTTGGACAATTCGACATTGGTCATGCGGCCGTCGCCCTGAAGTTCGCGCAGGATCTTCCAGTCGATGGCGTCAAGATCGGCTTTGAGCGGCATGAGGGGCTTTCGCGCAAGAATCTTTCACGATTTTGTAATTTGGTTTCGCCCGGGAGGCCATCCCTTTGGGATGATTTTCTCCTTGTTTGACGCATGCCGTGATCGCAGTGCCGCGCACGCCTCTGAGCGACATGCATTGGTGACGGGCGGCGATATGGCCTGATATGCAGGGACGAAGCTTTCCGGGGACGAAGGCCAACTTGCCTTGCTGGTCCTACGGGCAACACTTACATTACGCGCGACAAACCACGGCTGTGCGCCGCAGGGGACTTTCATGAACACCAAACATGCGCCTGTTCTTATCATCGGTTCCGGCCCGGCCGGCTACACGGCGGCGATCTATGCCGCCCGCGCTATGCTGAAGCCGATGCTGGTCGCCGGCCTGCAGCAGGGCGGCCAATTGATGATCACCACCGACGTCGAAAACTATCCGGGCTTCGCCGATCCGATCCAAGGCCCCTGGCTGATGAGCCAGATGCTGGCGCAGGCCGAGCATGTCGGCACCGACGTCATCAACGACATCATCACTGAGGTCGACCTCAACGTGCGGCCGTTCCGCGCCACCGGCGATTCCGGCACGGTCTACACCGCCGATGCGCTGATCGTCGCCACGGGCGCGCAGGCCAAGTGGCTGGGCATCCCGTCGGAGCAGACCTTCATGGGCTTCGGCGTGTCGGCCTGCGCCACTTGCGACGGCTTCTTCTATCGCGGCAAGGACGTCGCGGTTATCGGCGGTGGCAATTCCGCGGTCGAGGAAGCGCTCTATCTGTCCAACCTCGCCAAGAGCGTCACCGTGATCCACCGGCGCGGCGATTTCCGCGCCGAGCGGATCCTGCGCGAGCGGCTGCTTGCGAAGGACAATGTCCGCGTCATCTGGGACACGGTGGTGGACGAGATCACCGGACGCCCCGGCAAGGCGCCGCTGCCGCCTTCCGTCGAAGGCCTGACGCTGCGCAACGTCGTAACCGGCCAGGAATCGAAGCTGCCGGTCGACGGCGTGTTCGTGGCGATCGGCCATGCGCCTGCGGTCGAGCTCTTCGTCGGCAAGCTGAAGCAGAAGCCGAACGGCTATCTGTGGACGGCGCCGGATTCGACGCGCACCGACGTGCCCGGCGTGTTCGCCGCCGGCGACGTCACCGACGACATCTACCGCCAGGCGGTGACGGCGGCCGGGCTGGGCTGCATGGCAGCGCTCGAGGCGGAAAAATATCTGGCGGGCATCGAGGCTCACCGCGAAGCGGCGGAATGACAGATCGGCTGAAAAAAGCCGTTTAAAAGCCTGATTTTTCATTCAGACGCCAAAGGCAACGCGAGGGGAATCATGGCGCTGGACTGGGACAAATTACGCGTATTTCACGCAGCGGCGGAGGCTGGGTCGTTCACCCATGCCGCCGAGACGCTGCATCTGTCGCAATCGGCCATTTCGCGGCAGGTCAGCGCGCTGGAGCATGATGTCGGCGTCGCGCTGTTCCACCGTCATGCCCGCGGTCTGGTGCTGACCGAGCAGGGCGAGATGCTGTTCCGCACGGCGCATGACGTGCTGATGAAGCTGGAAACCATCAAGACGCGGCTCACCGAAACCAAGGACCGGCCCTCGGGCGTGCTCAGGGTGACGACCACGGTGGGCCTTGGCGCCGGCTGGCTGACCGAACGCGTGCAGGAATTCATCGAGCTCTATCCCGAGATCAGCCTGCAGCTGATCCTGGCCAATGAGGAACTCGACCTCACCATGCGCCAAGCCGATTGCGCGATCCGGCTGCGCCAGCCGCAACAGCCGGACCTTATCCAGCGCCGGCTGTTCACGGTGCATTTCCATCTCTATGCCGCGCCGTCCTATATCGCCAAATTCGGCAAGCCGGCCTCGATCGCCGAGCTTAGGAACCACCGCATCGTCACTTTCGGCGTGCCGGTGCCATCGCATCTGTCGGAGCTGAACTGGCTTGAGACGGTGGGCGATTTCGAAGGCGCGCAGCGTGTGCCGACGTTGCAGATCAACGACATCCTGTCGATCAAGCGCGCGGTGCAGGGCGGCGCCGGCATCGCCATGCTGCCCGACTATGTGATCAACAAGGACACGAACCTGGTGCAGCTGCTGCCGGAAACCGAGGTGCCGTCCTTCGACACCTATTTCGCCTATCCCGACGCGATGAAGAACCAGGCGAAGCTGCACGTTTTCCGCGACTTCATCATCGCCAAGGCGCGGAGCTGGTCCTATTGAAATGGCCGGCTGAAATGGCTGGCCGAGACTACTGCCCGCGCCAAGGCGTCAGCCGAGGTAGCCAGCCGGGCACGGCGCGCCGGTAGACTTCGTATTCCTCGCCATAACGGCTGGCGAGTGTCGGCTCTTCGTAGAGCTTGACGAAGGAGATCATTGCCGCCGCGGTGATGAGGCCGTAAAACAGCACCGGCCAGCTCGAAAAGATGAGAACCTGGCCAGGATGATCGCCAGCACGGCCACATACACAGGGTTGCGCACGTGGCGGTAGATGCCGCCGACGACCAGTTTCTTGGTCGGCGCCACGGGAGCGGGGGTGCCCAGGCCCTCGAGGGCAAAGCGGGCGAAGGCATGAAGCAGGATGGCGGCCGCCGCGATCACGAGAATCGAGCCCGCAGGCACGAAGCCCGGCAGCGCCGACAGAGGTTTGCGATAATGGTCGGTCAAAAGCCAGGGCGCCAATCCGGCGACAATGCCGGGTGCCGCGACCAGGAACAGCGCGCTGCCGGCGATTGCTGAAAAAGTTCGCATCATCGGTCTCCTGCCACTAAAATAAACTCGGCTTGCCGAAATCGACATCATTTCGCCGACTCGCCTGTTTTCGAGCAAAAACCGGTTCGATTTTGCATTTAAGCAGTCGCTTCAAGACCGGAAACGCATCGGAAGCGGCGATTTTTCTGGTCCTATGGGTTCAAGGAATAGGTTGGACCACAGCCTGCGTCTTTTTGCATGCGTGTGTTGCAAAATAGATGCTTGTTTCTTGGGCATGATGAGCACATATATAGTGGCATCTCCAGGGCGCGTTCTCCTCCCATTAGCGCCCTCGAGTGTTCCCCTCTGGAGGTTAGCCCTAATCGGCACTTCCAATCAAACTCAGCCGGATCTTTATTGATCCGGCTTTTTTGTTGCCCGCGCGCCTTCGAGCCGGCAAAAAAACGACTGCATCCACCACGTAACAGTGACATGTAACATCGGGTAACATGTCACACACGCAGTCTATGGTTTAAGTAGATAATAGGACGCGGTTGGTCGGTTCGGGAGATGGGGGCATCACTCGGAAGACCGGGCTCAGGCAGCTACCGCGTCCGAACCATTTTTCCGGATGCGGCGGACCAGCCGTTGCCTCCCAGGAAAACGGTCCGCAATAGGAACGGCGTCCGGATCATCCGGACGCCGTTTTCATATTTTCAACAGAAAGTCTGTCAAGCAGGCCGACCTGCTCAGGCGGCCTTGCCGTTGGCGTTCATTGCCTCGTCGGCCAGCCGGCCGGTGAGCTCGGCCATATGGTCGAAGGTGGCCTTGTAGCTGGCGACGCCGGCGGTCGCGGAGCGCAGCTCGATGATCAGGTCACCGATTTCGGCCTGCGGCATGGTCGCCTCGACAACGTCCCAGCCCGGCCAGCCGGGCCTTGCGTCATAGCCGAGGATCTGGCCACGCCGCTGCGGGATCAGGGCGATGATCCTCGAGGTCGCGTCGGAGGGCGTGACAATCTCGACCTTCATGATCGGCTCCAGCAGGACCGGCGAACAGGCGGCCATGCCTTCCTTCATCGCGAGCTTCGCCGCCATCTGGAAGGCCATGTCGGAGGAATCGACCGCATGGTAGGAGCCGTCCGACAGGTTGACGGCGACATCGACGACCGGAAAGCCGAGCGGGCCTGTCTTCAGATAGTCCCGAATGCCGGTTTCCACCGACTGGATATAGGTTTTCGGCACTACGCCGCCGGTGATGGTATCGGAGAACTGGAAGCCGGAACCGCGCGGCAGCGGCTTGATCTCGATCACCACGTCGCCGAATTGGCCGTGGCCGCCGGACTGCTTTTTGTGGCGGCCGCGCTGCTGCGCCGATTTGCGGATCGTCTCCCGGTAAGGCACCGCCGGAGCATGGCCCTCGATCGGAATCTGGTTCTTGCCCTCAAGGCGCTCACGCACAACGCGCAGATGCATTTCGCCATGACCAGACAGGACGGTTTCGGCGGAGTCCTGGTTGTGGCGCAGGCTGAGCGATGGATCTTCCTCGGCAAGGCGCTGGATCGCAGCCGACATCTTTACCTCGTCCTTGCGCTCCTTGGGACGAAGCGCGAAGGCAAAGACGGGCTGCGGCGGCTCCAGCGTGACCAGTGGTCGGATGCCGCCCTTGGCCGAGCTCAGCGTCTGGCAGGTCTTGACGTTGTCGAGCTTGCCGAGCGCGACCGTGTCGCCGGCCTTGGCCGATGTCTGCTTGATCTGGTCTTTGCCCAGCATCCTGTAGATGCCTGAGACTTTCGCCGTGTCGCCGTTGGAGAGGAAAAGCTCGGCCGCGTCGGCCAATTGACCAGAAAGCACGCGCGACACCGAAAGCTTGCCGCCATGAGCGGTGTGGATGGTCTTCATCACCTGCACCACCGTCTGGCCGTCCGGCGCGCCAAGGCGCTTCCTCGTCGCCTCGACATCGGGTGCATCATGGCGGATGGCTTTCAACAGGCGCAGCACGCCATTGCCCTTCTCGGCCGCGCCGATCAGCACCGGCGTCACCGCGCCGGCGCGCAGGTCGGCCGAGAGATCGTCGAAGATCGCGTCCTTCGGCGGTTCGATCTCCTCCAGCAGCTGCTCCATCAGGTGATCGTCGTGATCGGCGAGCGTCTCCAGCATGGAGAAACGCGCTTCCAGCTCGCGCGCCTTGTCGTCGTTCGCGATCTCGGTGACCTGGCTTTCGGCGTATTCGCGATAGATGTAGGCGCGTTCCAGCGCCAGATCGATCGAGCCGATGACGATACCGTCCTTGCGCACCGGAATCTGGCGAAGCAGCAGCGGTACCGAGCTTGTCGGCTGCAGCATCTTCAGCGTCTCGCGCACGCCCACGGTCGCCTTGTCGACCTTGTTGAGGAACAGAATGCGGGGAATGGCGAGATCGTCGAGCTTGCGCATGATGAGCTGGAGCGCCGGGATCTTCTTCTCGTCGGCCTCGGCGACGACGACCGCGAGGTCGCAGGCGGCAAGCACGGGTTCGGCCTCGAAGGCGAATTCGATCGAACCGGGGCAGTCCACGAAGGTGAACTGCTCGCCCATGAAATCGGTGGTGGCGAAGGTCGCCTCGACGCTCATGGCGTGGGCGCGGGCCTCTGGCGAATGATCGGAAACGGTGTTGCCCGATGAAACGGGGTTCTGGCGGGGAATGGCGCCCGTGCGGGCGAGAATTGCTTCGAGAAGTGTCGTCTTACCGCTTGCAAAGGGACCGACTATGGCGATGCATTTCGGTCCCGTGCGTCGTCCTCCGGCGCGAGTACCCATGGCTGAACCTCCACTCAGGCGTTTCCCAAGAGAGCGATCAGCAAAAGTGGAAACCGGTTTGCGTCCGATCGCACCCTATGCAGAGCGGCGGCCGGCCTGTTCGGCCGTCGCGGGCGGGTTTTCACCTCTTCCCAAAACCATCGTCACACGGGTTTGCCGGGAGGGCAAGAAAAATAGGATGTTCGCCGGCTTGGTTCGGCAGGCCGCCATTTCCTGTTCGTCAGCCTGTAAGGGCGAGCGGCTCGCGGGCAGCGACACACAGCGCGCTTGCCTTGTCGCGCGGCGCGGGCTTGCCGAAGAAATAGCCCTGGAAACGGCTGCAGCCGGTCGTCCGGGCGAGGGCGAATTCCTGCGCGGTTTCGACGCCCTCGGCGACGATGGAGATTTCCTGGATGCGGGCGATCTGGGCAAGCGCGGAAACGAAGATCTGCGCCACCTGGTCATGGGCGAGACTGCGGATATAGGAGCGGTCGATCTTGACGCTGTCGATGGGCAGCGACTTCAGATAGTTGAAGCCGCAATGGCCGGTGCCGAAGTCGTCGAGCGCGATGTGGAAGCCGAGGCCGCGCAGCGCCTCCAGGCGCCTCAGCACCTCGGGCGTCGCGGCCGTCGCCACCGTTTCGGTGATCTCGATGATGAATTGCGATGCCGACCGGCCGGTCTCGCGCAGGATCCGGTCGCACATCGTCACGATCTCGTCGCGCTTCAGCTGTTCGCCGGAGACGTTGATCGAGATGCGCCGTCCGGGAAAATGCCCGATATCGGCGCAGGCCCGCTTGAAGACCCACTCGCCGATCATATCGATCAGCGTCGAGCGCTCGGCGATCGGAATGAATTCCGCGGGCGAGATCAGGCCGCGCACGGGATGGCGCCAGCGGATCAATCCTTCCAGCGCCTCGACCGAGCCGTCGGGATCGACGATCGGCTGATAGTGCAGTTCCAGCTCGCCGAGATAGATCGCGGCGCGCAGCTCGCGTTCCACCAGCCGGCGATAACGTTTGTCCGACAGCATCTCCTCGTCGAAGACGGTGACGCGGCCGCGGCCGCCGGCCTTGCTTTCGTAGAGCGCGAGGTCGGCCAGAAGCATCAATTCGGTTGCATTCGAAGCATGCAACGGCGCAAGCGCGACGCCCACCGAGATCGACAGCGGGACGATCTTGCCTTCATGCCTCTTGCCGGCGCGCATGGCATCCAGCAGCCGGCGCGCGTCCCGGTTGATGAGGGCGATGTCGCCATGCGGAACCATGACGCCGAACTCGTCGCCGCCGAGCCGTCCGACGACGCCGTCCTCGAAAATGCGCCGCGCTTCCGCGACCAGATGGGCCAGCGCCAGATCGCCGAACTGGTGCCCGAACGTGTCGTTGAGCTGCTTGAAATGATCGAGGTCGATCAAAAGCAGGCTCGCCTGGCGACGGTTGCGCAAGCCGCCCAACCAGTCGCCCAACGCTTCGATGAAATAGCGCCGGGCCGTGGCTCCTGTCATGGCATCGACAGTAAGGAAGCGATGCTTCTCGGCCTCGGCGTCCGCCGCCGATTGCAGGCGCTGGACAACGCTCGAGCGCATATACATCAGCACCAGAAGCGCCATTAAGGTCGACGTCACCGACACCGCCAGCGCGCCGGTGCGGGAGGTGTTCTCCGTCAGCGCGAAGGCGGCAAGGCCAGTGGCGGCGATGCTCGTTGCGAGCAAAGCCTGGATGCCGCGATATATACGGCCGCTGTGATCCTTGATTGTCGCCAAGATGCTCATGTCCGCGCCCCCACAGCACGCGCCATGGCTAGGACCTCAGCCGTTAAAAAACACTGAGTGCGACCGCTGCCGCGCCGCATTCGACAAAGCTTGGCTGCCTGCTCGGATTTTATGGTTAAAAAGCAACGATTTATGACAGTTTTCTGACACCCTGAAGAGGGCCTTTCAAACGCGCGCTCCTGCGTTCGTCGACAATTGCAAAGCCGGTTGCGCTTTCGCGATGCGAGGATGAAACTGCGTTGGACAATGCCGCGCTAGCAGCAGACGTTTGAACTAGACGAGGATCTGAACGATGAAGATCATTGCGTGCGGAGGCGTGCCGACGATCGTTGCGCCTCAGACCTATTTCACGGGGCGGGTGCTGCAGACGCCGATCATCGAGAAGGAAGCGCCGGCGCGGCTGAGAGCCACGCTGGTCAGCTTCGAGCCCGGCGCGCGCACGCATTGGCATACCCATCCGCTCGGACAGACGCTCTATGTCACCGCCGGCGCGGGTCTGGCGCAAAGCTGGGGCGGCGCTGTGCAGGAGATCAGGGCAGGGGATGTCGTTTCCTTCGCACCGGGCGAAAAACACTGGCATGGCGCCGGACGGAAAACAGCCATGACCCACATCGCCATGCAGGAGGCGCTGGACGGCGTCCACGCCGACTGGCTGGAGCAAGTTTCCGACGAGCAATATGGCGGCTGATTAGCGCTCAACAAAAACCCGGCTCGAAGCCGGGTTTTCTCGTTTGGCTTGCGCCGATCAGGTCAGTGAAGCGGTGAAGCGCTGGATGCGCGTGCAGGCTTCCTCCAGCAAGGCATCCGACGTGGCATAGGAGATGCGGAAGTTCGGTCCGAGGCCGAAGGCCGAGCCGAACACCACCGCGACCCCTTCGGCTTCCAACAGCTCGGAGCAGAAGGCCTCGTCATTGTCGATCACCTTGCCCGTTTTGGTCTTCTTGCCGATCAGCTCAGCGCAGGACGGATAGACGTAGAAGGCGCCTTCGGGCGAGGGGCAAGTGATGCCTCGCGCCTGGTTGAGCATCGAGACAACGAGGTCGCGCCGGCCCTGGAAGAGCGCCTTGTTCTTGGCGATGAAGTCCTGCGGGCCGTTGAGCGCCTCGACGGAAGCCCATTGCGCGATGGTGCAGGCGCCCGAGGTCTGCTGGCCCTGGATCATGTCCATCGCCTTGATGAGCGGCACCGGGCCGGCGGCGTAGCCGATGCGCCAGCCGGTCATGGCATAGGCTTTCGACACGCCGTTCATGGTCAGCGTGCGCTCATAGAGGTTGGGCTCGACCTCGGCGATGGTCTTGAAGACGAAGTCGCCATAGGTCAGGTGCTCATACATGTCGTCGGTCAGCGTCCAGACATGCGGATGCTTGAGCAGCACGTCGGCCAGCGCCCGCAGCTCGGCTTCGGTGTAGGCCGCGCCCGACGGATTTGACGGCGAGTTCATCAACAGCCATTTGGTCTTCGGCGTGATCGCCTTCTCCAGCACTTCCGCCGTCAGCTTGAAGCCGTTCTCGATCGAGGTGTCGGCGAAGACCGACGTGCCGCCGCAGATCGCCACCATTTCCGGGTAGCTCACCCAGTAGGGGCGGGGAATGATGACCTCGTCGCCCGGGTTCAGCGTCGCCATGAAGGCGTTGAACAGGATCTGCTTGCCGCCGGTGCCGACGATGGTCTGCTCCGGCCGGTAGTCGAGATTGTTCTCGCGCTTGAATTTCTTCGCGATCGCCTCGCGCAGCGGCGCGATGCCGGAGACCGGCGGATATTTGGTCTCGCCACGGCGGATCGCCTCGATCGCCGCGTTCTTGATGTTGTCGGGCGTATCGAAATCCGGCTCCCCGGCGCCGAGGCCGATCACATCACGGCCGGCATTTTTCAGCTCGCGCGCTTTCTGCGTCACCGCGATGGTCGCGGAAGGCTTAACGCGGGACAGGGCGTCGGCGAGAAAGGCCATGACAAAACGTCTCCTAGGAAAGGCGGCCAGGAGCGGCCGCGGCGCCTCTCATGTCGCATCATGGCGCGGAGCGCAAGCATTGTGCGATGAGCCAGAGGTCAAGGAGGCGTGACCAAGGTCAAGCCTGCGTGAGCGGCAACGCTAAATTCATCAACGGCCGGTAAACCCTTGGCTGGCAGGATCGCAGATCGGATTGCGCTATTCGCGGAGCGAGAAACCTTGTCGCGCAGCATCGGGCTTACCCACATCATCCGTCATGACGACGGCACCTCGACGGGTGTCTGGGGCATCTATACGCTCCAGAGCGCGTTCCAGCCGATCTTCGCCTTCAGGGAGGGCAAGCTTTCGGTCGCCGCTTTCGAGGGGCTGATCCGGCCGTTCCGCGATGGCGAGCCGCAGTCACCGGCGACGTTTTTCGGCACTTGCCCGGCGGCCGACCGGCTACATATCGAGGCGCTGACGCGCACGCTGCATCTTCTGAACGCCGGCGCGTGCCTGCCGGAAGAGGCGTCCATCTTCGTCAATTTCGACCCCTCGGTCTTCACCGATCGCCACATCGCCGACAAGGCGCTGCGCGACATGCGGCTGGTGCTGCACGAAGCCGGCATCGATCCGCGCCGTATCGTCTGCGAGGTCACCGAGCAGAAATCGGCTTCGCAGGAAACGCTTTACGCCTTCGTCGAGGCGCTGAAAGCCAATGGCTTCCGCATTGCGGTGGATGACTACGGCGCCGATGATTCAGACATCAACCGGATCAAGGAACTCAAGCCCGACATCGTCAAATTCGATGCCCATTGGATCACTCATCTGATGGAGTCCGGCGCTGGCTTCGCGCTGCTGACGGCGATGGTGCAAAGCTTCGAGAACCAGGGCATCCGCACCGTCTTCGAAGGTATCGAGGAAGGCTGGCAGTTGGAGCTTGCCGAGAGGTCAGGTGCCTCCATGGTGCAAGGTTATGTGCTTGCCCGGCCGGAACTTGCCCCCACCAGCTTTCGCCTCTTCGGCAAGGTCGCGCAGCAGTCTTCGGCCGAAGAAAGCAAGGCGCAAGCCGCCGCAAGCCCGGCCCCGGCGCCGCAGGGGCGGCCGGCAAGAGTGTTCGGGCGCAAGGTCGCGCCATGAGCCAACAACCAGACAGGCGGCGCAACGTCGCCGAGGCGATCTTCGCCGACGAGATCGGCCTTCAGTTCGGCGTCTATGGCGAGTTCCGGCTGTGGAGCGCCTATCAGCCGATCTTCGCGCCGGAGGGCAAGGCGCTCAGGGCGATTGCCGTCGAGGGGCTGATCGAGCCGCGGCGTGTCGCGGAGCCCATGGCCCCCTCAATGTTCTTCGACCGCGTTCCCGCGTCCGACCGGCTGTTTGTCGAAACGATGTGCCGGATGCTGCATCTCGGCAATTATCGCAACATCGGCGCCGAAGGATTGACGCTGTTCTTCAACTACAACCCGACCGTCAACGACCATCTCGGACGGGCGCTCGCCGAGATCCGGCTGATGACCAGGCATCTCGGCGATTTCGAGCTGGAGCCCGGCCTGCTGGTCTGCGAGATCACCGAACAGGCGGCGGACGACCGTGTTCTTGCCAGCCTGGTGCGTGAAATGCGGCGCGACGGCATCCGCATCGCCATCGACGATTTCGGCACGGGACATTCGGCCGAGGCCCGCATCAATCTGCTTGCGCCCGACATCGTCAAGATCGATGGCGCCTGGTTCGGCGAGCTCTGCCGCCACGCCGCCGCCGAGCGCTTCTTCCGGCCGCTGGTGGCGATGCTGCACGAGCGAGGCGCCAAAGTGCTGGTCGAGGGCATCGAGAACGCACGGCATTTGCGTGTCGCGCTCGAGGGCGGCGTCGACCTTTTGCAAGGTTTCCATCTCGCCCGTCCGGCGCTTGCCGGCACGATCTTCAACGAAGAACCGCTCTCCATTGACGCCCTGCTCGGCGCCAGCAACAAGGTTGTGCCGCTGCATCAGCATCGCTGATGCCCCACCAAAGAAGCCAAAAGACGCATCAGCGCCGCTGATGGTTCTTCTCAAAAACAAATCATTGGATGAGGCCCGACCGCTGCGCTAGAGCCTCCTGGCATGACGCGAGAGGTAAGAGGCATAATCCTTTACGACATGGCCGATAGCGGCAATTGCTACAAGCCGCGGCTGCTGATGGCGAAGCTCGGCATTGCCTTCACCCGGGTCGAGGTGAGCTCGCATACCGGCGAAACGCGCAGGCCCGACTACCTTGCCAAGAATCCGAACGCGATGGTGCCGATGCTCGAGCTCGACGACGGCAGGCGCATCGCCGAGAGCAACGCCATCCTGCTTTATCTTGCCGAGGGCACACGCTTCCTGCCGGCCGACAAATATGAACGCGCGCTGGCTTACCAATGGCTGTTCTTCGAGCAATACAGCCATGAGCCCTATATCGCGGTGCGCAAGGCGCTTTTGACTTTTCCGGAACGGGCGAAGGACGCCACGCCGGAACGGCTGGCGCTGACGCTGGAGCGCGGCAACAAGGCGCTCGGCGTGATGAACCAGCATCTGGAGCGGAACGAATTCTTCGCCGGCAGCGCCTATAGCGTCGCCGACATAGCTTTGTACGCCTATACCCACACCGCCGGGATGGGCGGCTTCCAGCTCGACGCCTATCCGGCCGTGATGGCCTGGCTGAAGCGGGTCGAGGCGGATAAGGGACATGTGCCGATCGAGTGGGTGCCTTGAGCCGCGACGTTGGGGATTAGCGAAAGCGTCCCTTCTCCCCGTGAACGGGGAGAAGGAGGCCAATCGCCTAAATCCAGACAACAAAAAAGGCGGGCATTGCCCGCCTTCCTGTTGCCGGTAGCCTGATCGGGAGCGTCCGGTCCGGGCTGGCAGCTATCTGCTGTTCCAGCTTGTCGGCTCTTTTCGCTCCGGCGCGCTTATCGCGCGACCGTCAGTACATCCGTGACTTGCCGCGCGCCCTGAACCTTCGCCCAGTGCGCGCCTTGCTCACTCGCATTTCGCGGCGCTTGGCGGTTAAGCCAGGCCGCAAAATGCTCAAGCCAAATCAGGCTGCCTTGCTCAGAGACCCAGCGGCGGACTTGCCGGTGCGGCGGTCCTGCTCGATCTCGAAGTTGATCTTCTGGCCTTCAGTGAGGCTGGTCATGCCAGCGCGCTCGACAGCGGAGATGTGGACGAAAACGTCCGCGCCGCCATTGTCAGGCTGGATGAAGCCGTAGCCTTTGGTGGCGTTGAACCACTTGACCGTACCAGTTGCCATATAGAATGCCCTTCGCATTTGCTTTTGTTTGACCGAACCAATGTTCGGCCGGCGGTATCGAAACTTTGGAGATAGACGTCAGCAAACGCGAAGATCGCGGCCCGATCGATCGGCCAAATTCAATGCTGCGGATATAGGATAGTTTGAGCAAGAAAACAAGACGGGTGCCTGGACGCTGCCCGCATGCCGGATCGAGCGGAATACAGTGGCACATGGAAGCTTTGACAGCGGCCATACGTTGTGGAGGGATGAGATGCTTGCCGTTCCAAGGAGAGGAACCATGAAGACAATCCTGCTTGCCGCCTGCTTCCTGCTGATGGCCGCGGAGGCGCAAGCGATGTCGCGCTATGATCCGACGCGCATGAGCTGCGACCGGGTGCGGGCGACGATCGCCAGACAGGGCGCCGTCATCCTGCGCTATCAGTCGGCGCGCGTGCCGGGGCTGCCGCTCTACGACCGCTATGTGCGCGACGAGCGCTTCTGCAACGCGGGCGAAGTGCGGGCGCGCGCCTATGTGCCGAGCGCCGACATCCGGTCATGCATGGTCTATGTCTGCAAGCGCCCGGATTTCGAGCGGCGCTTCCGCCGCCGGTTCCTGCACGATTAACACGCGGTGGACGGGAACAGCGCCCCTCAGAATCCGAACGAGGCCTGCGCGGCCGGCGGCGGGCCGAGGCGAACGCCTTCCATGGCCAGCATCTTCTCCTTGGTGGCCGAGCCGCCGGGCGCCGAGAAGCCGCCGATCTTGCCGCCCGCGGCGAGGATGCGGTGACAGGGAATGACCAGCGGCACCGGATTGGCGCCGAGCGCCGCGCCCGTCTCGCGGGCGAGGCCGGCATGGCCGGCGCGCTTGGCCAACTCGCCATAGGTGGTGGTCTCGCCGAAGCCGAGCTTGCGCGCGGCATCGTAGATGGCGAGGCGGAAATCATCGACGCCGTCGAGGTCGACCGGAACGCCGGAGAAGTCGACGTCCTCGCCGGCCGCGTAGGCTTTGATCGAGGCGATCAGCTCGACAACCCATTGCGGCTGATCGGTCGAGGTCGAAACACCCTGGTGGCGGAACAGCCGGCGCTCGACCGCTTCGCGGCTGCGCTCCGGCAGGCAGAGCCGGATCAGGCCCTTTTCGCTCCAGGCGATGCCCATGAAGCCGATCACTGTTTCTAACACTGCGTGGCCGGCCGTGATCTGAGATGCGGGTTTCAAGGCCTATTCCCTCTGCAAAACGGTGAAAAACGAGTACATATCCGGAACAATATGGCAGTTCCGCCCTGTTATCGCCACCCGAAAACCGCGTGGTGACCCCGATTGCCGGGTGTGAATCGCTGGTGTAAGGACTCCTTAACAACCGACAAACCGGACCCACACGGCTTGCCAGCTAAAATCATACTCACCGCGCTCGGCGTGCTCGTTGCAGCAGCCGGTCTCAGCGGTTGCACCTCGACCTCGCAGATGAAGGCCGCGCCCGCGCTTGCGGAGGCATCGACGCCTGCTGTCGCGGACGACACGCCGACCCTTGCCCTGCCGGAAACGGTGGCCGTGCTGCCGGAGCCGTCGGGCCTCGCGCAGGTGCAGACCGCGGCGCTGGCTGGCGATGCCGTCGCCATGGCGGCCACGCCCGGCGCGCCGGCGACGCAAGGCGCGCCGTTGCCGCCGCCTGTCCAGCCCGGCGCGCCCGCCGCGGCGCTGGCTCAGCCCGCGGCCTTCGCCGGAGCGACGCCGATGGCCGGCCAGTTTCCACCGGCGCCGGTGCTGACCGCCGGCGGCTCGCCGACCGGCCCCGGATCCATCAAGCAAGCGGCATCCATCAAACAGGCTGCGGTCTATACGACTGCGGGCGTCGCAATGCCCGTCACCGGCCAGTCGGGGAAAGTTGCCCCAATGCCTGGCGTCCAGCAGGTTGCCTATGTCGCGCCGGACAACCCGGCGCTGCTTGCCGCACCCGGCCAGCCCGAGCAGCATGCCAGCGGTCCGCGCGCCGAGATCGAACGGCTGATCGAGAAATATTCGGCGATCTACGAAGTGCCGGTCGAGCTGGTGCGCCATGTCGTCAACCGCGAGAGCACCTTCAACCCGAAAGCCTATAATCACGGCCATTGGGGGCTGATGCAGATCAAGCACGCGACGGCGCGCGGCATGGGCTATGACGGACCGGCGGCCGGCCTGTTCGACGCCGAGACCAATCTCAAATATGCGGTGAAATATCTGCGCGGCGCCTGGCTGGTTTCGGGCGGCAACGCCAAGCGGGCCGACACGCTCTACCAGACCGGCTACTATTACGACGCCAAGCGCAAGGGCCTGCTCGAGGCGACGGGCCTTGGCGCCGACCGCAAGCGGCGCCGCTTGCAACCCGACGCCTGAGCCGACGGGTCAGGTCGCGCGGCGTTCGAGACAGCGCCATGCATGAGAACACGACGCCCCGTCCGCCGGCTCCCAACGACATCCGCCTGCGCAAGCTGCTCGACGATACGCTCACCGCGCCGCATTGGCCGGAGGGCTTCGGCATGCGCGCGTTCGAACACCGCGACGCGTTAGCGACGGAGCATGATGTTGCCCGAAAACCGCTTCACACTTTTCGGCATCATGCTCTGGCGCTCCACGCGCTGCTGGAGGAAGTGTTCGACGACGGCGTCGACGGGCCGTTCGACGAGTGGTGGCCGCGCATCGCGGGCGACGCCGAATTCGATCCCGCTCTCTGTTTCCTGGTGATCGACGGCAAGGGCCTGCTGGCGGGCGCGGCGCTCTGCTGGACGTCCGGTTTCGTCAAGGACCTCGCCGTCCATCCGGAGTCGAGACGGCAGGGTATCGGCGAGGCGCTGATGCGGCATGTGTTCCTGACGTTTCGCGAGCGCGGGGCGACCCATGTCGATCTCAAGACCAATATAGTGAAGAACAGCGCGGCCTTCAGGCTCTACGAGCGGCTCGGCATGATCCCGGTCGACTGGGAAGGCTGACGCCTCCGGCATTGTGAACTCTTTCACATAGGCTGACGTTAGGGCATGCTAATGCCTCGTCGTGCCGGGCGGCCGATCGGCGGATCGACGCTGGCAAGGCGTCGGAGGCGGCTGTGCCGGCATGCGTCAGCCACTCCCAGGCGGGCTCCGGGGCGGGGGTTTCGGAGCCCGTCCGCTTTGCGTGAAGCGAGGTGGAAGGAGCGGGGCACCGACGCGGTCGAGCCGACCGAGATCGGCTTCTCTGCCGCCGGGCTGGTCAGCGCGCACAAGCGCGGGGAACCCTAAGCAACGTCGCGCATTCAACGCAGGGGCCTTGATGAGCCGCGGCGCCGAGACGGCGACGCCGGACGCCGAGGGAGGTCCACATCCCCACGAAATTTGTTTCAGCGTTCCTTGCCTTGGCCGCCGCCGTCCTGCTGGCCACGGCTCAAGCGCAAGCCGTGCAACTGTCGATCGTGTCGGGGGATACCGGCAACGGCATCAAGGTGCTGCGTGAGATACTCGACCGTTACGAGAAGAAGAGCGGCAACAAGGTCGACATCGTCGTCATCCCGCCTTCGACCACCGACCAGTTCGGCCAATACCGGCTCTGGCTTGCCGCCGGCAGCAGCGACATCGACGTCTACCAGACCGACGTCATCTGGGCGCCGCAGCTTGCCAGCCAATTGGTGGACCTGACCGAGGCGACCAGGGATGTGGTGGGCGAGCATTTCCCGTCGATCATCCAATCGCAAACGGTCAATGGCAGGCTGGTCGCCCTGCCGATCTTCACCGACGCGCCGGCGCTCTATTACCGCAAGGATCTGCTCGACAAATATGGCGCCAAGGTGCCGACCACCTGGAAGGAACTGCAGGACACCGCGAAGCTGGTCATGGACAAGGAGCGGGCCGCCGGCAACAGGGATCTCTGGGGCTATGTCTTTCAGGGCAATGCCTATGAGGGGCTGAGCTGCAACGCGCTCGAATGGGTGATGTCGAATGGCGGCGGCGGGATCATCGAGCCGGACGGCCGCATCTCCATCAACAATCCAAAGGCGGCGGCGGCGCTCGATAGGGTCAAGGGCTGGATCGGCACAATCTCACCGCCGGGCGTGCTCGCCTATCAGGAGGAGGAAGCGCGCGGCGTCTGGCAGACCGGCAATGCGGTCTTCATGCGCAACTGGCCCTATGCCAATGCGCTCGGCAACAGCGAGAATTCACCGATCAAGGGCAAGTTCGACGTGGCGCCCCTGCCGGCCGGCGATAGCGGGCATCCGGTCGCGACGCTGGGCGGCTGGAACCTTGCCGTGTCCAAATATTCGAAGCATCCAGATGCCGCGATCGACCTGGTCAAGTTCATCGCCTCTCCCGAGATGCAGAAATACCGGACGCTGCAGACGTCCAACCTGCCGACCATCGCATCGCTCTACGACGACCCGGACATCGCCCGGCAGCAGCCGATCGTGCCGCGCTGGAAAGAGATCTTCCTCACCGCTCAGCCGCGTCCCTCGGCGACCGCCAGGATCAAATACAATGAGGCATCCAGCCAGTTCTGGACGGCCGTGCACAACACGATCTCCGGGAACGGAACCGCGGCCGACAATCTAGGCGATCTCGAGGCTAGGCTCACCAAGCTCAAGGGCAAGGGCTGGTGAGCGCGGCAAGGCGATCGCCGCTGATGCGCCGGCGCGTGCGCACGGCATGGCTGTTTCTCGCGCCGATGCTTTTCGTGCTCGTCCTCGTCGCCGGCTGGCCGTTCCTGCGCACGGTCTATTACAGCTTCACCGATGCTTCGCTGGCCGATCTCGACGCCCGGCGCTGGGTGGGCTTCGACAATTATTTCTCGGTGCTGCGCCTGCCGAGCGGCCGGGTGCTCTATGATGGGTTGCTGGTCGATCCGGTCTGGTGGCGCGCGGTGTGGAACACGGTGCGCTTCGCCGTGGTGTCGGTGGCCTGCGAGACGGTGCTGGGCATGGTCGTCGCGCTTGCCCTCAACGCCGAATTCCCGGGGCGCGGCATCGTGCGGGCCGCGATCCTCATCCCTTGGGCGATCCCGACCATCGTTTCGGCCAAGATGTGGCAGTGGATGCTCAACGACCAGTTCGGCATCATCAATGTCGTGCTGCTCAATCTCGGCCTGATCGATACCAAGATCGCCTGGACCGCCAGTGCCGATACCGCGATGATCGCGGTGCTCATCGTCGACATCTGGAAGACGACACCGTTCATGGCGCTGCTGATCCTGGCCGCCCTTCAGATGCTGCCGCGCGAGATCCTGGAAGTGGCGAAGCTCGATGGCGCGAGCCCATGGCAGATCTTCTGGCGCGTGACCTTGCCGCTTATCCGCCCGGCGGTGATGGTGGCGGTGATCTTCCGCGCGCTCGACGCGCTGCGCATCTTCGACCTGATCTATGTGCTGACGCCCAACAATGTGCAGACCAAGTCGATGTCGATCTTCGCGCGCGAGAACCTGTTCGAGTTCGACAAGTTCGCCTATGGCTCGGCCGCCTCGACGCTGCTTTTCCTGATCATCGGCCTGCTCACCATCGCCTATATCCGGCTTGGACGGTTGAGTTTCGACGGAGGGCGCTGACATGAGAATGCTGAAGCGCGCCGCCTTCTATCTGCTGCTTCTGGCTATCGTCTTCCTCGCGGTGTTTCCGTTCTACTATGCCATCGTCACCAGCCTGAAATCGGGAACCGAGCTGTTCGGGGCGAGCCTCTGGCCGGAAACGTTCAGCCTTGCCAATTACCGCAACGTGCTGACGGAAGGTCCCTTCCTGCGCAATCTCATTAATTCGCTCATCGTCTCCGGTGCGGTGGTGGCGATCTCGCTGCTCATCGGCGTCACCGCGGCCTATGCGCTGGCGCGCATCCGCTTCCGCGGGCGCTCGGCGCTGATGCTCGCCATCCTGTCGGTTTCGATGTTTCCGCAGGTTGCGGCGCTTGCCGGGCTGTTCGAGATCATCCGGGCGCTGCATCTCTACAATTCGCTGCTCGCGCTCATCCTGTCCTATATGATCTTCACGCTGCCGTTCACCGTCTGGGTGCTCACCACTTTCGTGCGCGACCTGCCGGTCGAGATCGAGGAGGCGGCGATCCTCGACGGCGCCGGGCCGTGGACGATCCTCACGCGCATCTTCCTGCCGCTGATGTGGCCGGCGCTCGCCACCACCGGGCTGCTTGCCTTCATCAGCGCCTGGAACGAGTTCCTCTTCGCGCTCACATTCACCTCCACCAACACGCAGCGCACCGTGCCGGTGGCGATCGCGCTTCTGTCGGGCAATTCGCAGTTCGAGATCCCCTGGGGTAACATCATGGCCGCCTCGGTAATCGTCACCGTGCCGCTGGTTGTGCTGGTGCTGATCTTCCAGCGCCGCATCGTTTCCGGCCTGACTGCCGGCGGGGTTAAGGGATAGGTACACCGCAACCGGCTGGTCCACCCAGCGTTGGAAGTCTCTGAGGGATCATTCCGGATCGGAGACTTAAAAATGAAAACGCTTCTAACGGTTGCCGCCATCGCGCTTCTTGCAGGCGCGCCGGCCGCATTTGCCCAATCGAGCGACACGGATTCGACCAAGGTCACGCCGATGGCCGCCGACAGCAAGGTCGACACCCCAACCTTCGTCAAGACCGTGCCCAGCGCCAACGAATTCGAGATCCAGTCGAGCAAGCTGGCCGAAGAGAAATCCAAGTCGGCCGACGTGAAGAAATTCGCCAAGCAGATGATCACGGACCACACCAAGGCCGGGGAGGACTTCAAGGCCGCTCTCAGCCAGGGGCAGACCACCGCTTCGATCAAGCCGGCCGGCTCCATGCTGCAGCCAAAGGAGCAGCAGATGCTGGACGAATTGAAGAGCGCCAGCGGCAAGGATTTCGACCGGAAATACATCCAGATGCAGACGGACGCGCATAAGGAAGCGGTCGCCTTGTTCAGCACCTACGGCAAATCGGGCGACGACCCGGCGATGAAGGAATTCGCCAAGAAGACGCTGCCGGTGCTGAAGATGCACGAGAAGCATGTAAAGGAACTGGCGGGCGCGCATCCGGGCTGAGGCCCGATGTGATTTGACCTCGTCGCGCGGTGACCTACTCTCGGCCTGATGAACCGAGGAGGAGACGGGCGATGCAGTCACCTTTCAACCAGATGCGGCGCATCGTGCTGGTGGCGGCGTTGACGCTTGCCGCAGGCACCGCCGCCTATGCCCATCACGGCTGGTCGTGGACGCAGGACGACTTCTTCGAGCTCAAGGGCAAGATCACGGCGATCTATATCGGCAATCCGCATGCGACGCTGGATGTCGATGCGCAGGGCGAGATGTGGCGGGTGGAGATGGCGCCGCCCGCCCGCACCATCGCCGCCGGCTTTACGGAGGAAGTCGCCAAGATCGGCGACCAGGTGACCGCGATTGGCCACCGCTCGCGCGACGAGGCGGAAAAGCGCATGAAGGCGGTGCGCATCAGCGTCGGCGGCAAGAGCTACGACGTCTATCCCGACCGCCTGCCGCCGGCCTAGATGGCGGAGTTTCTGGCCGGCATCGAGCAGCTTGCCTTGGTGCGGGGGCTGAAAGCCTCCTTCGTCGCTTACCCGATCGTCAACGCGCTGCACATCATTGCGGTCGGCGCGCTGCTGACCAGCGTCGCGCTGATGGATCTGAGAGTCTGCGGGGCGTTCCGGACGTTGCCCTATGCGGCGTTCACCGGCCTGCTGCGCCGCACGGCATTCGTCGCTTTCGCCGGCGCGCTGGTCACCGGCGCGCTGCTCTTTTCGGTTCGGGCGAGCGCCTATGCGGCAATGCCGATCTTCCTCGCCAAGATGACGCTGATCCTTCTCGCGGGGGCCAATTTCCTCTGCTTTCTATGGCTTACCCGCGGGCGCGGCGGAGAAGTGCCGGCAGGCGGGCCTGCCGTCCTGCTAGCGGTGCTGTCGCTGGCGCTGTGGCTCGGCGTGCTGATGGCCGGGCGGTTCATCGGGTTCTTGTAGGGGCGGTTGCAAGTGTTGAGAGGGGCGCCGACCGCGTGCGTCACGGCTGCCCACGCGTGGCTGGCAAGGGGCTTACATTGCCGGCGCCGGCGCTGCCCCTCATTGCCCTGCCGGGCATTTCTCCCCGCCAGCGCCACTGGCATGAGGACGAGCTCGTCTATGTGCTGGAGGTCGAGCTGACGCTGGTCGAGGACGGCGGCGATACGCTGCTCAGGGCGGGCGATAGTGCTGCCTTCGCCAAGAACAGCGGCAACTGCACATGATCAACCGGTCATCTGTGACGGCGCGCTACCTGGAAGTCGGGTCGCGCAACCCGGAGGATGTTATCACCTGCTCCGACATCGACGTGGTGAGCCCGAGTTCGGATAGGCGGTTTTTGCATAACGGTGGGGAGAGGGTACGAGGGTAGAGGTGAAGTCATGCGTGCCGACGCTCGGCTCAAGCGAATTCAGCGGGCAAGCGCCCATCCAAAAACAACTAGTCTGGTGCAGCTGTCCAGCCGTTGTGTTAATTAAGAGGCACTGGGCTCGATTCTTGGGATGTGCAATGACTTCTCCAAAAGCTTTCATCTCGTATAGCTGGACCAACCAAACTCATCAAAAGACTGTTCTTGAGTGGAGTGAGCGCCTGCTTGGTGATGGCGTGGATATTATTATCGATCAGTTTGACTTGAAAGAGGGCCAAGATAAATACGCCTTCATGGAGAAGATGGTCGCTGACGATAGTGTTACGCACGTATTAGTCATATGTGACAGAGCATACGCAGAAAAAGCCGATCAGCGAAAGTCGGGGGTGGGAACGGAGTCTCAAATTATCTCAAGTGAGGTCTACAATAAAGTTGATCAGAGCAAGTTCATACCTGTTGTTTGCGAGTTTGGGGATGATGGCGAGCCATTTTTGCCTGCGTTCATGAAGTCAAGAATATGGATTGATTTCTCATCTGCCGAGGCCGTTAATGAAAATTGGGAGCGGTTAGTTAGGCTGCTTTTTGGTAAGCCGGCCAATCAGAAACCTCGGCTCGGCAATGCTCCTGCTTATGTCCGAGAGAATTCAAGTCTGCCAGCGAGCCCCTCGCTTGGCAAGTTGTCAAATTTGCGTCAGGCCATTTTGAGCGGGAAACCCGGCCTCGGACTTTATAGAAACGATTTTTTGGATTCCTGCATCGAATATTCCGACGCTCTTCGGACGAGGTCCGAGCCAAACCTGCAAGCTCTCGGTCAAAAGATATTAGACGATTTTAACAGCCTGAAACACGTCAGAAATCATATTATCGACTGGGTTCTTTTGGAGACTTCTTCTGGCCCCAATTCTGGTTTTCTGGATTCGCTTCACGACTTCATGGAGCGGCTTATCGAGCAAAAATCTAGACCGAAGGAGATAACACAATGGAACGAATCCTGGTTCGATGCCCACGGTCTGTTTGTCTACGAGTGCTTTCTGTACATTATTGCCGCTTTGCTTAGATCTAAATCGTACAATCAGTTAAATAAAATCCTTTCACTGCGTTATATGCCTGCAGAGACTATGCAGAATCGGAGCGATCCGTTGGTCACGTTTGAGGTATTCAACAGTTTTTCCGAAATTCTAAATTCGGTTTTCGCTCCTGAAGGCAGACGATTTCTGAGCCCGTCCGCAGAGTTGGTCAAGCGGAGCGCCAATCGAAAAGATATAACATTTGACGCCCTTATGGAGGCTGACGCTGTCGTCTTTTTTGTGGCCCTACTGTCAGAAGAGATTGAGTGGTATCCTCAGACTCTCTTATACGCAGACCGATATAAGGCTTTTCCCATTTTCCTACGTGCAACACAGCATAGCGCTTTTGGCAATATTGCTAGTATTTCCGGGGTCAGTGATGCTGAAAATATGCGAGTTCGAGTGCGTGAAGGACTAAAAAGGATGGCTACTAGCTCTTGGCATGACTTTAGGTTCAACCGAGATTTCCCCGCGATGATGAATCTCGATGGTCTGGATACTGCTAAGTAGCCCCGAGTGAGGGCGCTGACGTCCAAGAGCGAGTAGTCGCTCACCCAAAATACTCCTGCAGCGGCCGAACCTCCAAATTCCCCGCCCGCAGCGCGGCAATCGCTTCCGCCACCGCAGCCGCGCCCGACAGCGTGGTATAATACGGCACCTTCTGCATCAGTGTCGCCCGCCTCAGCGACTTCGAATCCGACACCGCCTTTTGGCCATCCGTGGTGTTGAAGACGATCTGGACCTGGCGGTTGCGGATGGCGTCCTCGATATGGGGGCGGCCTTCCAGCACCTTGTTGATCTTTTCGGCCGTCACGCCGTTCTCGGCGAGGAAGCGGGCGGTGCCGGAGGTGGCCAGCACTTTAAAGCCCTGGCCGGCGAGGCGTTTGACCGCCGGCAGGATGCCCTTCTTGTCCTCGTCGCGCACCGAAACGAACAGCGTGCCGGAACGCGGCAGGTCGACATTGGCCCCGAGCTGGCTCTTGGCGAAGGCGAGGGCAAAGTCGCGGTCGAGGCCCATGACCTCGCCGGTTGAGCGCATTTCCGGACCGAGCAGGATGTCGACACCGGGGAAGCGGGCGAAGGGGAAGACGGCTTCCTTGACCGCGATGTGGCCGGGGTTGCGCGCGTCGGGCATGGCGCCGTAATGGGCGAAGGCGTTTTCCAGCGTCTCGCCGGCCATGATGCGCGCCGCGATCTTGGCGATCGGACGGCCGATGGTCTTGGCGACGAAGGGCACGGTGCGCGAGGCGCGGGGATTCACCTCCAACACGTAGACCGTGCCGTCCTGAATAGCATATTGCACGTTCATAAGGCCGCCGACGTTGAGCGCGCGGGCGAGCGCAGCGGTCTGCCGCTCCAGTTCGTCGACGAGGTCAGGGCGCAGCGAATGCGTCGGCAGTGAGCAGGCCGAGTCGCCCGAATGGATGCCGGCCTCCTCGATATGCTCGAGAATGCCGGAGACGAAGGTCTCCTTGCCGTCGCACAGGCAGTCGACATCGACCTCGATGGCGCCGGTGAGATAGGTGTCGAACAGAAGCGGGTTCTTGCCGAGCAGCGTGTTGATCTGACCGGTCTTGTCGTTGGGATATTTCTGCTTGATGTCCTCCGGCACCAAGCCGGGCACGGTGTCGAGCAGGTAGGTCTGCAGCATGCTTTCGTCATGGATGATCTGCATGGCGCGGCCGCCGAGCACATAGGACGGACGCACCACCAGCGGGAAGCCGAGCTCGCCGGCGACGAGGCGGGCCTGTTCGACCGAATAGGCGATGCCGTTCTTCGGCTGGGTGAGGTTCAGCTTGTGGAGCAGCTTCTGGAACCGGTCGCGGTCTTCGGCCAGATCGATCATGTCGGGCGAGGTGCCGAGGATCGGGATGCCGGCCTTCTCCAGCGCGTCGGCCAGCTTCAGCGGCGTCTGGCCGCCGAACTGCACGATGACGCCGACCAGCTCGCCGGACGCCTGCTCGGCGCGCAGGATCTCCAGCACGTCCTCCGCCGTCAACGGATCGAAATAGAGCCGGTCGGAGGTATCGTAGTCGGTCGAGACCGTCTCCGGGTTGCAGTTGACCATGATCGCTTCATAGCCGGCGTCGCGGAGCGCAAAGGCAGCGTGGCAGCAGCAATAGTCGAACTCGATGCCCTGGCCGATACGGTTCGGGCCGCCGCCAAGGATGACGACCTTCTTGCGCGACGACACGCGCGCCTCGTTGTCGAGCGCTCCGGCGAAGGGCACTTCATAGGTCGAGTACATATAGGCGGTCGGCGAGGCGAACTCGGCGGCGCAGGTGTCGATGCGCTTGTAGACCGGATAAACGTCGAGCTTTTCGCGGAGCTTCTGAACGACCTCGGCGTCGGTCTTCGTCAGCGAGGCGAGGCGGGCGTCGGAAAAACCCATCGCCTTCAGCATGCGCAGGTTTACGGCATCCTGCGGCAGGCCATGCTCGCGGACGCGTTCCTCCATGGCGATGATGCCGGCGATCTGCTCGAGGAACCACGGGTCGATCTTGCACATGGCGTGCACGTCTTCCAGCGAGGTGCCCATGCGGATCGCCTGCGCCACCATACGCAGCCGGTCCGGCGTCGGGGTGCCGAGCGCGGCACGGATCGCGTTGCGGTCGTCGACGTGACTGGCCGGGCTGGTGCCATGGCCAAGCCCGGGGATCTCGATCTCGTCGAGGCCGGTCAGGCCGGTTTCCAGTCCACGCAGGGCCTTCTGCAGCGATTCCTGGAAGGTGCGGCCGATGGCCATCACTTCGCCCACCGACTTCATCGCGGTGGTCAGCACCGGCTCGGCGCCGGGGAATTTCTCGAAGGCGAAGCGCGGGATCTTCGTCACCACGTAGTCGATGGTCGGCTCGAAGGAGGCCGGCGTGGCGCCGCCGGTGATGTCGTTCTCCAGCTCGTCCAGCGTGTAGCCGACGGCGAGCTTGGCCGCGACCTTGGCGATCGGGAAGCCAGTGGCCTTGGATGCAAGGGCAGAGGAGCGCGAGACGCGCGGGTTCATCTCGATGACGACCAGGCGGCCGTCGGCTGGGTTAACGGCGAACTGCACGTTGGAGCCGCCCGTCTCGACGCCGATCTCGCGCAGCACCGCGATCGATGCGTTGCGCATCATCTGGTATTCCTTGTCGGTCAAGGTCAGCGCCGGCGCGACGGTGATCGAGTCGCCCGTGTGCACGCCCATCGGATCGAGATTCTCGATCGAGCAGACGATGATGCAGTTGTCCGCCTTATCGCGGACGACCTCCATCTCATACTCCTTCCAGCCGAGCACGCTTTCCTCGATCAGCACCTCGGTGGTGGGCGAGGCGTCGAGGCCCGACTGGACGATGTCGTAGAATTCGGCGCGGTTGTAGGCGATGCCGCCGCCGGTGCCCCCCATGGTGAAGGAGGGGCGGATGATCGCGGGAAGGCCGACATGGTCAAGCGCCTGGGCGGCGATCGCCATGGCGTGGCTGATATAGCGCTGCTTGCGGTCGCCTTCGCCAAGGTTCCAGCGGGTTTCCAGCGCATCGAGCGCGGCATCGAGATTTTCCGGGTTCTCCGCCTTCAGCGCGGCGCGCTCGGCCTCGTGGATCTTGCGGTCGGCGTCCTTGACCTCGGTGGCGTTGGCCAGCATCGAGCGCGGCGTCTCCAAGCCGATCTTGCTCATCGCCTGGCGGAACAGCGCGCGGTCCTCGGCCTTGTCGATGGCGGCCGCATCGGCGCCGATCATCTCGACATTATAGCGGTCGAGCACGCCCATGCGGCGCAGCGAGAGCGCGGTATTGAGCGCGGTCTGGCCGCCCATGGTCGGCAGCAGCGCGTCGGGGCGCTCCTTGGCGATGATCTTCGCCACCACTTCGGGCGTGATCGGCTCGACATAGGTGGCGTCGGCCAGCTCCGGGTCGGTCATGATCGTGGCCGGGTTGGAGTTGACCAGGATGACGCGGAAACCCTCTTCCTTCAGCGCCTTGCAGGCCTGTGTGCCGGAATAGTCGAATTCGCAAGCCTGGCCGATGACGATGGGGCCGGCCCCGATGATCAGGATCGACTTGATGTCGGTGCGTCTTGGCATGGTCGAGCGGTTCCGTTCGGCGAGCGGCTTGCACAAAAAACCGGGCGGGGAGGACCCGGCCGGTTGTGCTTGCGATTCTGGTATCAGGCTAGGAGGGCCTTATAGGGAAGAGTTTTGCGGGATGTAACCCCGAAAATGCAGGGCAGTAGGGCAGTAGGGCAGTAGGGCAGTGGGGTGGCTCTTCCCTATTGCCTTACTGCCCTACTGCCTTATTCCCTTTTCAATCCCCCAGCGCGAGCTGATCCGTGATCTCAAACCGTTCGGAAACGCCGATGCGGATCATGTTGAGCGTGCCTTCGCGCGTGAAGCGGAATTCGTCGGAGGAGTCGGAGCCACTCGGCTTGCCGTCGTGGAAATTGATGACGCGTGTGCCGCCGTCCGGCCAGGTCACCGTCACGACGCTGTCGCCGCCCTCATGCGCGACACTGATTTCGCAGCGGGTCATCGGTTGGCCGACATGACGCGCGCAGGGGATGCCAGCTTCCGGCGCGTCGGATTGGGCGTTTGCCGCAGCCGCGAAGGCGAGGCCATAGGCATCCAGCATGGCGGTCCTGCCAATTTCAGCCGCCGATGGCGGCTTGGCCGGCTCGCCGCCACCCAGGCGCGCCGCGATGTCAGGTTGCGGCTCCTCGAGAGCTTCTTGAGGCGCGGCCGCCGGCGCGGCGGTGTCTTCAGGAGGCGACGCCGGGTTGTTGGGGCTGAGATAGCGGGCCGGCACCCAGCCGGTTATGTGGGCGTCCTGCGTGTCCTCGACCTTGCACCATGGATAATTGTTGACCGTCTTGCAGCCGTAATTCTTCACCGCCGCGCCGTTGGGCAGCCGCGCTTCGATCTTTCCGCCCGGTGAAGCAGTGGCGCGGATGTTGAGGAGATCATCCGGGGCGAGGCCGCCGATGATCGAGATGATTGTCCCGGGTGCCTCCTGAGCCAAGGCCGGCAGGGAGACGGGCAGCAACGAGGCGGCCAGGAGTGCCTTCAGCGTCAGTCGGAGCGTAGCTTTGCGCTTCATCTTTTGGCTGCAATTTCCAAGGCGCGACCAGATATAGGCGGCGGGACTGCCGGATGTCATCCTGAATTTAGCGGCGATTATGAGGCCCGAGGCACGCGCATATGCGCTCAGGCCGAAACCTCGACCTCGGACGTGCCGACCGCGGGCAAAGTGGAGTCGCCATCGGCCGCGGCAATCACGCTGTCGAGCAGGCCGGGGAAGCGCTTGTCGAGGTCATCGCGGCGCAGCGTGATCAGCCGGCTGGTGCCGACCGCTTCGCTTCGGGTGACGCCCGCCTCGCGCAGCTTGGCCAAGTGATAGCTGAGATTGGTCTTGGAGGCGAGGTCGAGGAACTTGCTGCAGTTCAGCGGTACGCCTTCCTTGCGAGCCAGATAGCGCACGATGGCAAGCCGGGTCGGGTCGCCGAGCACGGCGAGCACGATCGGCAGGCTGATCTGGTCGGCAGTTGGATGGGGCAGGCTCATGACCCAGAATTAAGCACAAACGGCACGAACTTCAACGCGGCTTCCCTTTCTGCCGAGAGCAATAGCCTCTTCCCTTCGGCCCGGTCCTGACACAGGGCTGTCAGCAGGGTTCAGCTATTTTCTCCCGGCGCGGTTGACATCATGCCCTGTTATGTCCAATTGTTCAATAACTTTTGAACTAAGGACAACCCCATGGACAAGCGGATCTTCTGGCTGGCGCTCGGATCGTTTGCGATCTCGACCGAAGGCTTCGTCATTTCCAGCCTTCTTCCCGATATCGCGACCGATGCCGGCATCTCCGTGCCGCTCGCCGGCTCGCTGATCACCGCCTTCGCGCTCGCCTATGCGATCGGTGCGCCGGTGCTGGCGACGCTGACGGGCGAATGGGACCGGCGGCGCGTGATCCTGTGGACGCTGGTGTTCTTCGTGATCGGCAATCTGGTGGCGGCGGTAAGCTCGTCCTTCGAATTGTTGCTGATTGCCCGCATCGTCATGGCGCTTTCGTCCGGCCTGTTCGCGGCGACCGCGCAGGGCACGGCCGTGGCGCTGGTGGATGACCATCACCGGGCGCGCGCCATTGCCGTCGTCGTCGGCGGCACGACGGTGGCTGTTGCGGTCGGCGCGCCGCTCGGCGCGCTGGTCGCGGCGATCGCCGGCTGGCGCGGCACGTTCTTCGCCATCGCCGCGCTCGGCGCGCTGGCCGGCGCGATCCTCTGGTGGCGCCTGCCGCGCGGCATCGTCGGCACCAGGCTGCCGCTGAAGCGCCGGCTGGCGGCGGCGGTGCGCCCCGGCGTGATGCCGATCCTTCTGACGACGGCGCTAGCGCTGGTCGGCGCCTTCACGGTGTTCAGCTTCATCGCGCCCCTGGCCATCCAGGGCGGTGGCCTGAGCCCGCTGGCGCTGCCCGGCATGCTGCTCGCCTTCGGCGTCGGCGCCGTCATCGGCAACATTGCCGGCGGGCAGGCCGCCGACCGCTTCGGCGCGACACGCACCGTCGCCTGGTCGCTGACGCTGTCGGCCGCGATGCTCGTCACCTTCTCGCTGATCCCGACTTTCCTGCCGCATCGTCTGGCCGGACCGGCGCTGATGGGCATGATGGTCCCGTGGGGCATCGTCGGCTGGGCCTTTCCGCCGGCACAGGCGAGCCGCATCCTCAAGATCGCACCCGACGCCGCCCCCATCGTGCTGTCGCTCAATGCTTCGGCGCTCTATTTCGGCGTTGCGCTGGGTGCCGTTGTCGGCGCCGCAGTGCTGCGCTTCGGCGCGCCGGCCGATCTCGGCCTGATCGCCGCGGTGTTTCCGATCGTCGGGCTCGGCATCGTGTTGGCGGGAAGGGTGCTGGCCCGGCCGGTGACGATGCCCGCCGAGTAAGACGTGCCGATATTCAGGTGAGCCCGGCCTGCAATTGCCGAGTTCCTGCGCTTCCGGTGCTCACGTACTTCAGTACGCTCCGCTCCGGTTCTCGGAACCTGCCACTTTCGGCTCGGCCTGACCTGAATCTCAGCACGTCTTCACAGCTGAAGAATTGATCGGCAGCCGCTTCTTCAGTTCGATGGGGCGGCCGCCGGCATGTCCAGGTCGAGATCGGCCACGGCGTCCAACGCCGCGCGCAGCTTCGCCGCCTGCTCCGCGCCAACCTTGTCCTCGAACTGCCGCTGCGCGACGCTCCAGAGCTTGAGCGCCTCGTCGAGCTTGGCCTGGCCTCGTGGCGTCAGCCGCACGCGCTTGACGCGGCGGTCGTCCTTGTCGGGAAAGGTCTCGACGTAACCGTCGCGGATCAGCGGCTTCAGCGTATGGCCGAGCGCCGAGAGATCCATGATCAGCGCTTCGGCGATGGCGCCCATCGCCGGCTCATCGCCGATGTGGATCTGAAAGAGCAGGCCGAACTGCGTGCTCTTCAGGCCCGAAGGCGCCAGCGCGTCGTCGTAGAATCGGCCCAGGCTGCGCGCGGCGCGCCGCAGCGTGGCGTTGTTGCAGTCGCTGAAACCCGGCTTCCGAGCTACGGTCATGATCACTCCTCGCCGGCGCAAAGGCGCGCCGGCCTGCCGCAGAAATAGTTTTCGTCGTCGCCGTTGACAAGATAGTGGCATATGCCTACTTCGAGTAATGTGGCATATGCCACTAATTGAAATCAGAAGCTGGGCGGATGAACTGACCATCGGCGCCGGACCAAGCGAAGTGCACAAAGGAACAGGACAATGAGCACGAAGGACAATAAGGGCACGGCCGTTATCACCGGCGCTTCATCAGGCATCGGCGCGGTCTATGCGGACCGGCTGGCAGGGCAGGGCTACGATCTGGTGCTGGTGGCGCGCCGCGCCGACCGGCTGCAGGAGGTGGCGGACAGGCTCGCCTACGCCTATGGCCGCAAGGTCAAAACGATCGTCGCCGATCTTGCGGCCGATGCCGATCTGCGCCGGGTCGAACAGGCGGTGTCGACGGACGACAGTGTGACGCTGCTGATCAACAATGCCGGCGTGGGTGGCCTGGAGACGATCGCCGGCGCCGACGCAGACGCGGCCGAGCGCATGATCAAGGTCAATGTCGTGGCGCTGACCAGGCTGACCCGCGCGGTGCTGCCGGGCCTGCTCCAGCGCGATCGCGGCGCGATCATCAACATCGCTTCGGTCGTTGCCTATGGCATCGCCGTTGGCGGCATCTACAGCGGCACCAAGGCCTATGTCGCCAACTTCACGGAAGCGCTGCAGAAGGAAGTCGCCGGCACCAATGTGAAAGTCCAATCCGTCGTGCCCGGACCGATCCGCACCGAGTTGTGGGACGTCTCCGGAATCAGCCTCGACAGGATCAATCCGGACTGGATCATGAGTGCCGAAGATCTGGTCGACGCGGCACTTGCCGGGTTCGCCCAGGGCGAGACCGTCACTGCGCCCGGCCTTGCCGACGCTTCCGAGCTGAACACCTATCTCGGTGCCCGGGATCATTTCTTCGGCAGCCTGTTCTCCGGCAAGCCGGCCGCGCGTTACGCCGTCTGAGGGCTATCTTTGTGACTGGCGTGACTGATCAAGCCGAGGCTGATTGCCACGTGGTTCCCCCAATCCGTCGCTGCTTCGCAGCGCCACCTTTCCCCCTCCGGAGGGAAAGGAACGGAGCGCTGCAAAAAGCCTCGGCGCCTTTCCTCTACCCCGTCGATCGGGGGAGAGAGGTGGCTCGGCGAAGCCGAGACGGAGTGGGGGTCGACCAGCGCTACATTGGACGGTGTATGCGCCAAGCTCCACGCATGCTATCGCCAAAGACCAGCCGCTTTGAAATGTGTGCATGCCGTAGCCTCCTTCGTGGGGCGAGGAACGGCGTTACGCCGGCCGCCACATCGGGATGATGGAAGCGGCGAGCACAAGCGCCAGCGCGATGTTGAGCGCGCGCCATTGCCACTCGGTCTTGAGCAGCCGCGCTAGGATCATGCCGGCCACGCACCAGATGGACAGCGAGATCGCGGCGGTGAGGCCGAAAGTCGAGCCAAGCAGCAGGGCGAGTTGCGCCGGCCCGTCCGCCAATGCGGCGAAGGAAGCCGCCGCCCCCAGACCCATCGCCCAGCCTTTCGGATTCATCCACTGGATGCCGGCGCCGCCCACGAAACTGTTCGGCTTGGCCATGGTGACGTCGAGATTGGGCGGCCCGGCTCGGCCGATCTTGATTGCAAGCCAGACCAGGTAGAGCGAGCCGGCGATCTTCATCGCAAGCTGCAAGGACGGCATGGCAAGCAGCAAACCGGCGAGCCCCGCGGCCGCCGCGCCGGTTACCGTGGCAAGGCCCGCCGCGCTGCCAGCCATCAGCGGCACAGACCGGCGAAAGCCGAATTGTGCGCCCGATGCCGTGGACAAGGTGGTGGCGATGCCGGGCGTGGCGGTGGCCACGAAAGCGAACAGGATCAAGGGCAGGATAGACTGGAGCATGGCGCGTTCCTTGTGGAAGGCGTCATGCTAGGCGTGGCTGCTCATCAGTAAATGCAATGTTTGATATGGTGTGCATTAGCAATTATAATGCCGGCCATGATCCGCGATCTCGACACGACCCTCATCCGCACCTTCGTCACGACGGCCGACAAGGCCAGCATGACGGCGGCGGCTAACGCGCTCCACCTGACGCAAGGCGCCGTCAGCCAGCAGGTCAAGCGGCTGGAAGAGGTGCTGGGGCAAAGCCTGTTCGAGCGCGGCCGCCGGGGTCTCAAGCTGACGCGGGCCGGCGAGCGGCTGCTCGACAAGGCCAGGCGCCTGCTGCAGCTCAATGACGAGATCCTTGCCGAAATCAGGGGCAGGGCGGTTGCCGGGCGGGTGCGGATCGGCGTGCCTTACGATCTCGTCGGCACGCTGCTCGCGCCGGTGCTGAAGACCTATGCCGAAGCCTATCCGCAGGTGGAGATTTCGCTGGTCTGTGCGTCCTCGCCGGAACTCGCGTCGGCCTTGGCGGCCAGCACCATCGATCTTGCCGTCATCGAGGAGCGCGTCGGCCCCAGCGCCGGCGAATGCCTGCTCGTCGACCGGCTGGTCTGGGTCGGCGCCAGAGGCGGGGCGGCGCGTCTGAAGCGGCCGCTGCCGGTTTCGATCGTCGCCGACACCTGCGCCTTCCGGCCGGCGGTGCTGGCCGCACTCGGCGAGCACGGGCTCGACTGGCGCACCGTGTTCGAGAACGGCAATATCGATGCCACGACCGCGACGGTGCGCTCGGACCTCGCCGTGACCACCTGGCTTGCCTCGACGGTTCCTGCCGATCTCGACATCCTGTCCGATGCCGGCCTTCCGCCGCTGCCGAATTTCTCCGTCAACCTGCATCTGCCCAAACATGCCACCCAGCCGGCCGCGCAGGCTTTCGCCAGCCATATCCGCGAGGGACTTTCCCGCTATCGCCAGGCGGCGTGACGCGATCGCCGGTCAGCCATTCGCCGCCATCGCAACCGTCAATTGCGCTTCGAAAGCGCGCTTGAAGGCCGGCCGAGCCTCGCCGCGGGCGACATAGGCAGCAACGTTTGGGAATTCGTTCAGCAGTCCCGATCTTTGCAGCCGGCGCAGCACGCCCACCATGACAAGGTCGCCGGCGCTGAAAGCGCCATCGAGCCAGTCGCAATCGCCGCCGAGATGGCGGGAGAGTTCGGCCAACCGCTTGCGGATTCGATCGTCGACGAGGGGCAGGCGCTCATCGCGCCACGGCGCATCGTGCTCCAGGATCACGGCGGTTGCGCGCTCGAGGATCGGCGGCTCCACCGTGCTGTACGCGGCAAACATCCAGGCGACCGCGCGCGCCCGGGCGTTCGCATCGTCGGGCAACAGACCCGCGT
This sequence comes from Mesorhizobium sp. WSM4935, assembly GCF_029625735.1. Taxonomy (NCBI): domain Bacteria; kingdom Pseudomonadati; phylum Pseudomonadota; class Alphaproteobacteria; order Hyphomicrobiales; family Phyllobacteriaceae; genus Mesorhizobium; species Mesorhizobium sp. WSM4935. The sequence continues at coordinate 460,943 of NZ_JARTVR010000004.1, forward strand.
GACGCACCGCGATGTGAAGGACGATCGCGCCTGACTCGAACAGGGCGAGATCGCCTTCCTCGTAGGTCGGGATACTGCCGAAAGGATTGAGCGCGAGATGCTCGGGCTGCTTCATCGCAATGAACGAGACGAGACGAACGTCGTAAGGCTGTCCGACTTCCTCGAGCGCCCAGCGCACTTGCATGTCGCGCGCCAGCCCTCCGCCGCCGTCGGGCGATCGTTCGAAGGCGGTGATGGTGGGTATCATCGGCTGCTCCTGACCATTTAGTCTTCGTTGCGGAAGAGAGGCTTCAAATCGGATGCGCGGCGGGCTCGGCCCGCCACGCGACAGCCTTGTGCTACTTCCAGTTTCTGCGCCGCTCGAGCTCGGCTTCCGAAGGCTCCCGCTGGGCAAAAGAACCCGTGCGGATTTCGCCTCCGCGCTCATAGGTCGCCATGATGACGCCGGTGGTGGAAGCCTGCGATTTGACGAGCTTGAAGGCCGCCGGCATGGCGTTGTCGCCGAACAGCCGCTTGCCCTTGCCGAGCACCAACGGGAAGATCATCAGCCGCATCTCGTCGATCAGGCCGTTGGCGAGCAGGGTCTGGATCAGATTGGCCGAGCCTTGGATGAGCAGGTCCGGCCCGTCTTCCTGCTTGAGTTCCTTAAGCCTGGCAACGATATCGGATCCGAGCGACTGGGTGTTCTGCCAGGTCAGCGAATCCGGCCGATGCGTCGCCACATATTTGACCGCAGGGTTGAAGACATCCGCGATCGGATCGTTCTGATACGGCCAATGCGCGGCGAAGATATCGTAGGTCCTGCGGCCGAGCAGCAGGTCGAACGGTCTGGAGAACAGTTCCTCCATGGCCGCCCCTGCCACCTCGTCGAAATAATGGAAGGTCCAGCCGCCGAATTTGAAACCGCCGACCGGATCTTCTTCCGGCCCGCCGGGTGCCTGCATGACGCCGTCGAGGCTGACAAATGTAGCGGCGATGATCTTGCGCATAGTCTTCTCCTTTGCTGGTCCGCGCCGTCACGGCCGGATTTTCTGTCCAAAGCGTTTGACGCAATTCCTGGCGGAAAACCGCTTCGCACTTTTTCCTGGAATTGCTCCAAGGACGAACGGCAAGGCCGCTTTCCGACACGGCTCCGCGAATTTCTATCGGGCGCTGTCGGCGCGAATGGCGCGTGACGAGAACCAGACGTCGCCGAACACGGCGGTCGCGGTGCGGTCGGGCGCCTTGTCTTTTCTCAGCCAGATCGAGCGGGTGCGCGCGGCGCGCTCGCGCGTCGGTATTTTCGCGCCCGCCCCGGCAATGGAAGCGCCGACGCAAGGGATGAACCAGGAGCCCATGAAGGGCCGGCAGGCAAAGCCGTTTTCCAGGCGGGTTATGAGGACCGCGAGGCCGACCGTTTCAGAGGGACGCCACGGAAAGACCATACGGCCGTGGGGTTTCAGCGCTTTCAGCCATGCGGCGGGCGGGGCAACGACGCCGGCATTGACATAGATGATATCGGAGGGCGGCAACGGATTGGCGACGGCGTCGCCCTGGATAATTTCGACGTTGTCGTATCGGGCAAGGTTTGCCTTGGCGCGCGCGGCAAGGTCGGCCTCGATCTCGAAGGCGGTGACGCTGCCGCCCGGCTCGACCAGTCTCGCCAGCAGCGCCGTGTAGTAGCCGGTGCCGGCGCCGATATGGGTGACGGCTTCGCCCGGTTTCGGCTCGACCTTGCCGAGCCACATCGCGTGCAGCATCGGCTCGCCATTGTTGATGCCCTTGTCGGCATCGAGCACGACGAGCACGTTTTGGTAGATATAGGTCGGATCGGCGCTCGGCGTCTCGAACCGGCCTTCGCCGGCAAACACCGTCCATGGTCCCGGACCCAGGAAAGCCTCGCGCGGCACCGAGGCGAACACCTCCTCGATGCGCGGGTCGGCCGACCGCGCCTGCGCGGCCATCAGCCTGGCGTAAAATCTGCGGGCTTCGTCCGGTTCGGCCATGGCGCGAAGATAGCGCGTCCGGCGCGAATGTCGCGATCAGCCGGCGAAGGTGTCGTAGAGCAGCTTGAAGTTGAGAACGAGGATGACGGCCGCCACCACCCAGGCCAGGACCGCGACGGCACGCGGTATGGCGAAACTGCCCATCTTCTTCCTGTCCGACACAAACTGCACCAGCGGGATGACGGCGAAGGGCAGCTGCATCGACAGCACCACCTGGCTGAACACAAGCAGCTCGGCCGTGCCCTTCTCGCCGTAGAGCGCCGTGACGACCACCACCGGGACGATGGCGATGCCGCGCGTCAGGAGGCGGCGCGCCCATTGCGGGATGCGCAGCCGCAAAAAGCCTTCCATCACGATCTGGCCGGCAAGCGTTGCGGTGACGGTCGAGTTGAGGCCGGAAGCGAGCAGCGCGACCGCGAACAGGATCGAGGCGATGCTCAGGCCCAGCAGCGGCGACAGCAGCTCGAAGGCCTGACCGATCTCGGCGACGTCGTGATGGCCGGTATCGTGAAAGGCGACCGCCGCGACGATCAGGATCGAAGCGTTGACGAACAGCGCCAGGATCAGCGCGATGGTCGAATCCGTCGTCGCCCATTTGATGGCGTCGCGCTTGCCGCTATCGGTGCGCTCATAGGCACGGGTCTGCACGATCGAGGAATGCAGATACAGATTATGCGGCATCACGGTGGCGCCGATGATGCCGATGGCGATGTAGAGCATCGCCGGATTGGTGACGATCTGCGACGACGGCACGAACATCGAATGCAGGATGGTGCCTGCCGGCGGCGCGGCGACGAAGATCTGGATGGCAAAGCAGCCGAAGATGATGATCAGAAGCGCGATGACGAAGGCTTCGAGGTAGCGGAAGCCCTTGTTCATCAAGAGAAGCACCAGGAAGGCGTCGAGCGCGGTCAGCATGGCGCCGCCGATCAGCGGAATGCCGAACAGAAGCTGCAGCGCGATCGCCGTGCCGATCACCTCGGCAAGATCGCAGGCGATGATCGCCAGTTCGCAGGCGATCCAGAGCACGAAATTGACAGGACGCGGATAGTAGGCGCGGCAGGCCTGGGCGAGGTCGCGGCCGGTGGCGATGCCGAGCCGCGCCGCCAGCGCCTGCAGCAGGATCGCCATCAGGTTCGACAGCATGATGATGAACAGCAGCGTGTAGCCGAATTGGGCGCCGCCGGCGAGATCGGTCGCCCAATTGCCCGGGTCCATGTAGCCGACCGAGACCATATAGCCCGGTCCCATGAAGGCGAACAAGCGGCGGAACCAGACGCCGGTCTTTGGCACCGCGATCGAGGCATTCACCTCGCGCAGGCTAAGCTGCTCGTCATCGGGCCTGTCGAATCGCCATGCGGGTCGGACTACGGTTGCTGCATCGGCATCGGACATAGGGATTTCCGCGGGAACTGTCGAAGATGCCTTCTATCTATGCTGTGGCTCAACATTATGCAATAGGCTATATTTCATTGATCATGCTTTCGTGATACGTCGGAGCGAGTTCCAGGGCGGGTGACTGCAAACGCCGGTTGCGCCCGCGCGGGAATGCAAATAAACGGCCGGACCATCAGGGGTTCGTGTTATGGATACGGTCCCGATTCAGCCAACGGGATAGAGCACGATGTCGTCCGAAAACCGCTTCATACTTTTCGGCATCATGCCTTATGAGAGGCTAGGAGGAGCGCATTTTGGCGCTTAGGAACAAACCGGTTCGACGCGAAGAGCCGCTTCCCGATGCCGAAATCCATTCGGAAGGATTCCGGCAGCAGCGCCAGGCCCGTCGCAGCGCGCTGGTCGAGGACTATGTCGAGCTCATCGCCGACCTGATCGAGGACGGCAATGAGGCGCGGCAGGTGGATATCGCCGCAAGGCTTGGCGTCGCGCAACCGACGGTGGCCAAGATGCTGACCAGGCTGTGCGCCGACGGGCTGGTCTCGCGAAAACCTTATCGCGGCGTATTCCTGACCGAAGCCGGCCGCAAGGTCGCCGAGGAAAGCCGCATCCGACACCAGACGGTGGAGGCCTTCCTGCGCTCGCTGGGCGTCAGCGCCGAAACGGCGCGCATCGACGCCGAGGGCATCGAGCATCATGTCAGTGCCGAAACGCTGGAAGCTTTCCGCCGAGCGATGACGCATCGCCAAGCGTAGGAGTTCGATCTATCCGAGCGCGTTGAAGCGGAACCGACCCATGTCCGCTGCATTATTTCCCACATCATGCGGCTATCGCGCTTAGGGAGGAAGCAATGGGCGTCGAACAGGCACCGACCGCCAAGGGAAAGCAGGCGGCCGGGGGATTGCGGCAGGCGGCCGCCAGGGACGAGCGCAAGACCGAGACAGAGACCGGCCGTCCGCTGAAGAAGGGCGCGGCGCGTTTCGAGGAACGTTCGAAGAGTTCGGACGGGAAGAGCGCCGGCGCCAAGCAGAAAAGCTGAGGTTTTAGCCGGGTTATCGGGAGTGGAAATTGATCAGCCGATCGGAGTTTCCTTCGGCCCGCGCCTTTTTCGAGCGCGAAAAATTCTGTGACTTAGGCCAGCCGTTGCGATAATTATCTGCAGGGGGTGGTTGCGGGCCGTCTTCCAGGACATTCGCATTGCGAGGAGTTGCCATGCTGTGGAGAGGCCGTCGTCAGAGCGACAATATCGAGGACCAGCGCAGCGATGGCGGCGGGCTCGGCGGCGGACTGGGCGGCGACGGCCAGTTCCGCATCCCGATCGGCGGCCGCACCGGTGGCGGCGGCAGCATCCTCCTGGTCATCCTGGTTGTGCTCGCCGGATGGTATTTCGGCTTCGACCCGTCGCAGATCCTCGGCGACGGCGGCGGCCAGATCACGGAAGACACCAGCTCGCAAAATGGCGGCTCGCCGGCCAATGACGAGATGAAGCAATTCGTTGCGACCGTGCTGGCGGAAACCGAGGACACCTGGACCGGCATTTTCAAATCTCAAGGATTGACTTACGAGGATCCCAAGCTGGTGCTGTTCAGCGGCCAGGTCCGCTCGGCCTGCGGCTTCGCCTCGGCGGCTGCCGGGCCGTTCTACTGCCCGGGCGACCATAAGGTCTATCTCGACATGAGCTTCTTCCAGCAGCTCGACCAGCAGTTCGGCGCTTCCGGCGAGTTCGCGCGCGCCTATGTGGTGGCGCATGAGGTCGGTCACCATGTGCAGAACCTCACCGGCATCATGGGCAAGTTCAACCAGATGCGGCAAGGCATGAGCGAGGCCGACGCCAACCAGCTTTCGGTGCGCATCGAGCTTCAAGCCGATTGCTTCGCCGGCGTGTGGGCACATTACACCGCGCAAAAAGGCATGTTGGAGCAGGGCGATATCGAAAGTGCGCTGAACGCCGCCAAGCAGATCGGCGACGACACGCTGCAGAAGAGGATGCAGGGCTATGTTGTGCCGGAAAGCTTCAACCATGGCACCTCGCAGCAGCGGCAGACATGGCTGGCGCGCGGCTACAAGAGCGGCAAGCTGTCCGACTGCAACACCATGAGCGGTCCTATCTGAGGCGGCGCCAGCCGCTTCTTTTCCGCTGAGATCGGCGATCAAAGACGGCTGGCAAGGAGTGTCAGGATAAGGCGCTTGCCTTCGTTCGCGCATTGTTCCCGCCGGCAACGTCGCCTATAAGGTGCCCTCCGCCTCGGGCGGCCTGAGGAGCTTATCGCCATGATCGACCCGAAAACCGCCAAGCGGGGCCTTGCGCTCGTTTTCACGACGCTGCTGCTCGACATCATCGGCTTCGGCATCATCATGCCGGTGCTGCCGGCCTACCTTGAGGAACTGAGCGGCGTCAGCGTCAGCGAGGCCGCGATCGAGGGCGGCTGGCTGTTCTTCGTCTATGCTGCGATGCAATTCTTCTTCGCGCCGATCATCGGCGGCTTGAGCGACCGCTTCGGGCGCCGCCCGGTCCTGCTTGCCTCGGTGCTGACCTTCTCGATCGACAACCTGATCTGCGCCGTCGCCTGGTCCTATCCGATGCTGTTCATCGGCCGCGTGCTCGCCGGCATTTCCGGCGCGAGTTACTCGACGACATCGGCCTTCATCGCCGACATCTCGAACGACGAGAACCGGGCGAAGAATTTCGGCCTGCTCGGCATCGCCTTCGGCGTCGGCTTCGTCATCGGCCCGGTGCTGGGCGGGCTGCTCGGCACGTTCGGGCCGCGCGTGCCGTTCTATTTCGCCGCCGCGCTTGCTTTCGTGAATTTCCTGATCGCGATGCTGTTCCTGCCGGAAACGCTGGACGAAAAGCACCGCCGGCCCTTCGAGTGGAAGCGCGCCAATCCGGTTGGCACGCTGATCCAGATGCGCAATTATCCGGGCATCGGCTGGATCGGGCTTGTGTTCTTCCTGATGACGCTCGGCCACATGGTTTACCCGGCGGTCTGGGCGTTCGTCTCCAGCTACCGCTATGGCTGGAACCAGCAGCAGATCGGCTTTTCGCTCGGCGCCTTCGGCCTGTGCGGCGCGATCGTCATGGCGATCGTGCTGCCGCGGGTCATTCCCAGGCTTGGGGAGTGGAGGACGGCGGCGATCGGCCTGACCTTCACCGCGCTCAGCGCTTTCGGCTATGCGTTCTCGACGCAAGGCTGGATGATCTATGCGGTGATCGTGGCCGGTTGCCTCGAAGCGCTGGCAGACCCACCGTTGAGGAGCCTCGCAGCCGCGAAGGTGCCGCCTTCGGCGCAGGGCGAATTGCAGGGCGCAATGACCTCGATCTTCTCGATCACCTCGATCGTCACGCCGCTGCTCTATACGGCGATCTTCTCCTGGTTCACGAGCCCGACCGCGCCGGTCGTGTTCGGCGGCGCGCCATATGTGCTCGGCGCGATCTTCCTGACGCTGGCGGTGATCGTCTTCGTGACGAAAGTAGCCAAGCCGACGGCGAAGGAAGTCGAGCGCATGCACTCGCAGGAAGCGGTGACCGACGCTGCTTAGGCTGGTGGTTTGAGCTAGGCGCGTTCCGCCAGCGCCTCTTCGCCGCGCCGCTCGCGGATCAGGTTGACGAAGCGGCGGAAGAGGTAATGCGAATCCTGCGGGCCGGGCGAGGCTTCGGGATGGTGCTGCACCGAGAAGACCGGCCGGCCGGTCAGCGCGATGCCGCAATTCGAACCGTCGAAGAGCGAGACATGGGTTTCCTCGACGCCTTCGGGCAGCGAGTCGGCATCGACGGCGAAACCGTGATTCATCGACACGATCTCGACCTTGCCGGTGGTGTGGTCCTTGACCGGATGGTTGGCGCCGTGGTGGCCCTGGTGCATCTTCTCGGTCCTGCCGCCGAGCGCCAGCGCCAGCATCTGGTGGCCGAGGCAGATGCCGAACACCGGGATGTCGGTCTTTAGGAGGTTCTGGATCACCGGCACGGCATATTCGCCGGTCGCTTCCGGATCGCCGGGGCCGTTCGACAGGAAAATGCCGTCCGGCTGCATGGCCAGGATTTCCTCCGCGCCCGTCTTGGCCGGCACCACGGTGACCTTGGCGCCGAGCCCCGCCAGCAGGCGCAGGATGTTGCGCTTCACCCCATAGTCGATGGCCACGACATGCATCGACGGCGCGTCCTGCTCGCCATAGCCCTCGTTCCAGACCCAGGGCGTCTCGCGCCAGACCGAGGACTGGCCCGACGTGACCTCCTTGGCGAGATCGAGGCCGATCAAGCCCGACCAGGCCGCGGCCTGCCGCTTCAAATCCTCGACGTCGAAGACGCCGTCGGGCGCATGCGCGATGACGGCATTGGGCATGCCCTTCTCGCGGATCAGCACTGTCAGCGCGCGGGTGTCGATCCCGGACAGCGCGACGATGCCGCGCCGCTTCAGCCACTGGTCGAGATGGCCGGCGGCGCGATAGTTGGACGGGTCGGTGACATTGGCCTTGAAGATCGCGCCGACGGCGCCGGCGCGAGCCACAGGATGCAAGTCCTCGATATCCTCGTCATTGGTGCCGACATTGCCGATATGCGGGAAGGTGAAGGTGACGATCTGGCCGGCATAGGACGGATCGGTGAGGATTTCCTCGTAACCGGTCAGCGCGGTGTTGAAGCACACTTCCGCAACGGCCGACCCGGTGGCGCCGAGACCGCGGCCCTCGATCACCGTGCCGTCGGCAAGCACCAGAAGGGCGGTCGGCTTTTCGGTGGCCCAGGGGGCGGTGGTCATGGCCATGGCGGCACTCCTGTGGGGCGCTTCAAAACGGTCGGCGAGACCGTTGGCGCGGCAAGACGCGCGGGCTGAAGCCCCTCGCGTCAACTCATTGTCTCATGCAGGACCGAGTACATAGGGGAAGCGGCGGGAGTGGTCAATGCGCCGCCCCCGAACCAAGGCCGATGTGCTTTCGTCCAGCAATATCAGCGGTTTGGCGGAATTTGCCTTACCCGTTCGGCAAAGCTATTGTCCGCCGCATTCGAAGGAGAAAGCACGATGCGCGAGAAAATCGCCGAATCCATGAAGAGCGCGATGAAGGCGCAGGACAAGCACCGCCTGCCGACGCTGCGGCTGATCCAGGCCGCCGTCCACGACCGCGACATCGCCAATCGCGGCGCCGGCAAGCCGCCGGCGAGCGAGGAGGAGATCCTGCAGATCCTCGCCAAGATGGTGAAGCAGCGCGAGGAATCGGCCAAGGCCTTCGAAGACGGCAAGCGGCCGGAACTGGCGGCGCAGGAACGCGGCGAGATGGAGATCATCCGCGAATTCCTGCCGACGCAGCTTGATGACGCGGCGATCCAGGCCGCGGCCCGCGAGGCGATTGCGGCGACGGGCGCCGCCAGCCAGAAGGATATGGGCAAGGTGATCGGTGCGCTGAAGCAGAAATATGCCGGCCAGATGGACTTCGCCAAGGCGAGCGCCATCGTCAAGGGGCTGCTGCAGTAGGGTGCGGCTTCGCTAGAGCGGTTCGCCGTTTCACGGAAATGGCGAACCGCTCTATCTCCTTGTTTTACGCAATTCCGGACGGAAAACCGCTCACACTTTTCCTGGAATTGCTCTAATCCTTGCAGATCGGCACCGGTTGTGGCGGCGGCGCCGGATGGTCCTTCTTGTACTGAGCGATGATCGGCTCCAGCACCTTCTTCGGCCAGAATTTAGGCGTGCCGATCTCCTTCAGGCAGGAGGCGTTCCAATAGGTGCCCGCGCTTGAGAGCGCCTGGCCGGCGGCCTTGGCCCGCGCGACAGCGGCGATATCGCGCGATTCCGGATAGATGTAGAGCGTTGTCGGGTTGTTTTTCACCAGAGGGATGATCTGCTCGGCATCGGCGGGCGACCAGCTGGTGCAGCCATTGCTGCGGCCGCCGGCATAATTCACCAGCTTGCCGAACGGCACGAAACCGTCATGGTCGGCATAGGAACTGTTCGGGTCCTTGCGCAGGCACATGCCCCTCAGCAAAGCAGCCGGATGGCCGCCGATCACGCGCTGCCTGGCGTTCGCCGCTTCGCCTTCGCCATCGAATTGGATGAAGGTGCGCATGAACGCAGCGTTCTGAGCGCCGACACGGTAGTAGCCCTTGAAGGAGGTCTTGGTCTCGGCGGTCATGTAGGCGCCGCCGGCGGTGAGCTCGGAATCCATCGCATTGCCGAAATTCTTCGCGCAGCGCCTGCCGTTGGAGAAATCCGCAACGCCTCTCAGGTTGCGGCCGCCGCCATGGCCCGAGGAAACCGCGCGAAAGAGCTGCTTGGCTTCGCAGATGATGTAATAACGCTGACCGAGCACGCCGTTGCCGAGGTCGCCCGGACGCGTGGCATCCATGGCGAAATAGCAGGGGTTGCTGACCGAGCCTTCACTGACCTTCTTCTGGTAGAGCGCGCGCGCCCGCTCCAGCACGACCTGAGAGATCTGGCCTTCGCCGTCGCCGACATGGCGCTGCAGCCAGTCGGGAATGGTCGACGGTCGCAACGCCGCGAACGAGCTGACCGATGCCGTCAGGGCGGCCAGAATCGCGACAAGGCAGAAGATGGCAACACCCAGCGGAACAGATCTCAACCGCACCCTTTTGCCCCTCCTGGCCAATATCTCGGGAATCACCCGGGCCGATCATAGAAGGTCTCGCGTCCATCGGCGAAACACTTCTAGTTTAGCGACGCCTTTTGAAGGTCGGATTTTCGGCCCGTTTCAATTGAGCTATGATCTGATTCCCGGCGCGCCCACGCCTCCTCCCTCCACCGGGAAAGCATCGTTCATGCAGGGCAGTCGATCACCCGACCAACTGTTTGAGCGCAAGGCATAAGGAGGGATTGCCAAGACTGCTCGCGGCAGGAGGTCTTTCGATGCGGCTTTCCGCACCCGTCTATCATCTGAAACGCTAGGCGAGGCTCCTTTCCCGCCGGGAAAATATTCCGCTCCATCAAGCGCTCGACCGCGTTGCCGGTGAAGCAGGCTTTGCCAGTTGGAGCCTGCTTGCGGCCAAGGTCGCCGAGACTGCGCCCGGCGACGGGCTGCTCGCCCGGCTGATGCCCGGCGACATGGTTCTCTTGGCGGCGCGGCCGGGCCAGGGCAAGACCCTGATGAGCCTCGAACTCGCCGTGGCGGCCATGAAGCAGGGCAGTCGCGCCGTATTCTTCACCCTGGAATACACGCATGCCGACATCCTCGATCGGTTCCGTGATATCGGCGTCGACCCTGCTGATTTCGGCCACTTGTTCGAGTTCGACAATTCCGACGCCATCAGCGCTGCCTACGCCATCCGGACGTTGCGGTCGGCGCCGCGTGGCACGCTGGCGGTGATCGATTATCTGCAATTGCTCGACCAGAAGCGCGAGAATCCCGAGCTCATAGTCCAGATCCGCGCGCTGAGGTCGTTCGCCCGCGAACGCGGGCTGGTGCTGGTCTTCATCTCCCAGGTCGACAGGTCATACGATCACGCCCGGAAGCCGTTCCCGGATATCGGCGATATCCGGCTGCCGAACCCGCTCGACCTTTCGCTGTTCGACAAGGCCTGTTTCCTCAACAGGGGCGAAATCCAGTTCCAGGTAACTTGAGAGCGATCCGTGTGGCGGCTATGTCGGTCTCGGCAAGGAACGAACTATGATCGAGATCGTCAAACCCGCGCTCGAACATTTGCCGTCCTACAAGGCGGCGCTGGAGCGCGGGTGGTCGCCCGACAATGTGCGGCTGCTGGAAGCGACGCGTGAACAGCTTGAGGCGATCGAACGGGATCCGGTGGCCTTTCTTGCCAGCCTTGACGATCCTCAGGCCAAGGGGCCGCCCATCACCTTGCCCGACGGCACAACCGTGCCGCGCCTGCCCGGCTTCCGGCGCTGGATCTGGGATGGCGAGGCTGCCGGCTCGATCGGGCTGCGTTGGCAAAAAGGCACGTCGGCGCTGCCGCCGCACGTGCTTGGCCATATCGGCTATGCGGTGGTGCCGTGGAAGGAGGGACGCGGTTACGCCACCGAAGCGCTGCGGCTGATGCTCGACGAGGCAAGAGCAGTGGGACTGGACCATGTCGAGATCACCACGGACCTCGACAATCCGGCATCCCAGAAGGTGATCCTCGCCAACGGTGGCATCCTTGTCGGGCGCTTCGCCAAGGTCGCTGCCTATGGAGGCGCGGAAAGCCTGAGGTTCCGGATCGACCTTTAGATTATTCCGCCGCCGCCGGCAGCGGCGGAGTCGCCCGGCTGCGCCATTCCCAGGCCTGCGAGCCGACAGCCACCACCACCGCCACCAGCATGGCCAAGGCGCCGGCGAGCGGCAGGCTGCGATAGCCGTAACCGGCATTGAGCATCGCCGCGCCAAGCGACGCCGCGAGCGCGATACCGACATTGAAGCCGGACGGGATCAGCGAGGAAGCGAGGTTGGAGGCATCGGCCGTCCAGGCGAGGATGCGCGTCTGGATCGGCGCGCCGATGGCGAAGTTGAGACCGCCCCAGATGACGATGGCGACGATCATCGGCATCGGGTAGGGGCTGACAAGATGGATGACGCCGAGCGCCGCCGCCTGCAAGGCAAGCATGACGATCAGCGAGGGCATCAGCTTCCAGTCGGCGAGCTTGCCGCCGACCAGAACGCCGATCGTGGCGCCAGCACCATTGAGCAGCAGCACCCAAGGGATCAGGCTCTCGTCGAGGCCGGTCACTTCGAGCAGCATCGGCGTGATGTAGGTGAACAGCGCAAACTGGCCGATCATCAGCATCAGCATCAGGATCAGCGACGTCCAGACCTGTTGGCGGCCGAGCACACGAACTTCGCGCGCCAGCCCGGCGGGCCGGTTGGCGGCGCCCGCCGTTCGCGGCAATAGCGCCAGCATGGCGAGCATCGCGATGACGCCCAGCGCGCCCATCACCCAGAAGGTCGCGCGCCAGCCCCAGAGGCTGCCGATCGCGGTACCGGCGGGCACGCCGATGACATTGGAAACCGTCAATCCCGAGAGAATGACCGCGACCGCCCGGCCGCGCTGATCCTCGCGCGCCAGGCTCACCGCAACCACCATGGCAACGCCGAAATAGCAGCCATGCGCCACGGCCGTGGCGACGCGCAGCAAAAGCATCGCGGTGAAGTCAGGCGCCAACGCGCAGGCCACCTGGCCGAGGGTGAAGGCGATCGTCAGTCCGATCAGCAGCGTCTTGCGTGAGACTTTGCCGGTCGCGAGCGCCAACAGAGGGCCGCCGATAGCGATGCCGCAGGCATAGCCGGAGACGAGATAGCCGGCGGTCGGCACCGAAATCCCGAGGCCCTGCGCCACCTCCGGCAGCACGCCGGCGATGACGAACTCGGTGGTGCCGAAGGCAAAGGCGGCAAGGAAAAGGGCAATCAGCGGCAGCATGGTTCAAACCACAGGCGAGGAATGCATGGCCTCAAACCACGTCCGGGCGGGCGCGGCAATGCAGAAATTGACGATGGCGCTTTAGCTTTTCTTGAGTGGACCGATCGAAGCCGGCCCTTTGCTCCGATTACGCGGTCGTCTTGCGCCCGTAAGGTATCTTCAACCACGCCCGCTCATGCAAATAGTAAAGCAGCGACTTGGTGACGACTTCGGTCAGCCCGATAGTGGCTGCCAGCTTGACGCTTCCCGTGACCACCAGCGATATGATCATCGTGTCGATCGTGCCGGTGGCACGCCATGAAAGCGCCTTGGCGAAGCTGCGCGAATGCGTGTCCATCGACCGATCATCCTCCCAACAGGTCCTCGGGCGATCCTTAGCCGACGGAAGCGAGGATGGGCAAAGACTAATTTTTCGACTGCGCTCTATCGCCTCAACTCGCCTTCAGCCGCGAGCCGCCGAGCAGGCCGCGCTCCTCGAGCACCGGATAGGCGATCGAGGCAAGCAGCGAGTTGATCTGCTTCAGGTCGCGGATGGTGTCGAGGTGGATCGAGCTCGTCTCGACGCTCTTGGCGGTGCCTTCGCGCAGGCGCAGGAAATGGCTGGCGCTGGTTTCCTTCTCGCGCTCGCGCAGCAGGTCTTTCTCCAGAACCAATTGCCTGGCGGTTTCCGGATCGCGAGAGACCAGGACGTTGAAGGCGAGCCGCGCATTGGCGAGCACCGAGGAATGGAAGGCGCAGAGCTCCTGCCAGCCCTCGGACGTGAATTCCAAGCCGCGCTCCAGCTTCTTTCTGACATGCACCAGCATGTTGCGCACGATGATGTCGCCGACCTGCTCCAGCTTGACGCAGGCGCCGATCAGCTCCTGGCACCGCAATGCCTCGTCCTCGGTGAGCGGATTCCTGGTGACCTTGGCGAGATAGAGCTTGATCGCGGCGTGCTTCCTGTCGACGCGGTCGTCGAGCGCGGCAAGCGCCTTGATCTTGGCGGGGTCGGCATCCTCATAGAGCTCAATGATGCGCTTCAGCATGATCTCGACCGTCTCGCAGACCCGCACCACCTCACGCGTGGCGTTGGCCAACGCTTGGCTCGGCGTGTCGAGCGCGCTCTCGTTCAGCGCCGAAAGCTCCACGACCTCGAGCGTGGCGGCGGGTTGCGGCTTGCTGCCCAGCGCCACGATCTTTTCGGAAGCGCGGTAGACGAGGCCGGCCAGCGGCAGTCCGGCCAGCAGGATCAGCACGTTGAACAGGATGTGGGCGTTGACGATCTGATCCGGCGCGGTCTTGCCGAGGAAGGCGACATCCGGCTTGAAGGTCATGATCAGGACCAGCATGATCAGCGAGCCGAGGCCGCGCATCAAAAGATTGCCGACCGGCACGATCCGCACCTCGGGCGGCGCCGACCGCGTCAGCATCGGCGCGATCAGCGACGAGCCAAGATTGACGCCCAGCACCAGGACCACGCCCAGTTCCGGCGTGATCAGCCCGCGGCCCGCCAGCGTCGCCATCAAGAGCACCGCGGCGATGCTCGACTGGAACAGCCAGGTGACCAACGCGGCCAACAGGTAAGTGGTGATGGAGTCGCCCGAGAAATAATTGATGATCAGCGGCATCAACTGGCTGTTGCGCAGCGGCTCTGACGCCTGGCCGATCATCTCGAGCGACAGGATCAGCAGGCCGACGCCGATCAGGATGCGGCCCAACTGCCGCCAGTTTCGCCGCTCGGTGGTCATGAACATGACCGTGCCGGCGATCAGGCAGAGCGGCACGAGAAGGGTAAGGTCGAAGGTGAGCAGCTTGGCCACCAGCGCCGAACCGATCTCGGCGCCGCGCACCGCCAGTTGCCCGGCGGCGCCCGAAACGATGCCGGCGCCGGCGAAGGAGCCGACCAGCAGCGTCACCGCGGTCGAGCTCTGCAGCGCGACCGCCAGCCCACAGCCGGCCAGCACCGCCATGACCGGATTGCGCATGGTGGCGCGCAGCCTGTGGCGCAGCACGTCGCCATAGGCGCGCTCGACTCCGGTCTTCACCATGCGGGTGGCGAACAGCATCAGCGCCACCGCGCCGGCAAGGTGCAGGAGGATGACAGAGCCGCTCACAGCCGACCTCGCGAGTTGGCTTTGGCGACGTGGAGAGGAGTACGAATCTTAGCCATTTCAACGCGTCGAAATATACCAATTAATATTAGCCGAATAATAGATTTTCTGATGCGATGATCGTCTCGGCTCGACGGCGCATGTCGGAAATGAATGGAGGAGGCATTGGTTGCATGCGCCTGGCAGCTGCGCTTCGCCTCGTAGTGGCCGATGCCCGGCCGGGTGATCGGAGACGATCCGAAGCTTTGTTGAAGCAGCTTGTGCAAGCCTCGGAAATCATTACAGAATTGTAATTCTAACGTTCAGTTTCGGTTCATCCATTGGCGGCTACTCCTCCGCCTATCGACAACAAGGAGTACCGACCATGAAGCGTCTCATACTTTCCGCCGTCACCGCCTCGATGCTGGCCGCCTCGGCCTTCTCCGGCCAGGCCGCGCCGCTTGCCCAACCAAGCGCGCCGCAGTCGAATTACACCCAGGTCGACTGGCAGAAGCCCGGCAGGCATGTCGACAAGCGTGTCGTGAAGAAGAAGGTCGTCGTAAAGCGCAGCCATTGGCGCAACGGTCAGAAATATTCCAACTGGAGGCGCCACCAGCCGATCCGCGACTGGAACCGCTACGGCCTGCGCCGTCCCGGCCCCGGCCAGGAGTGGATCCGCGTCGGCAATGACTATGTGCTGGTCAGCATTCTTTCCGGCATCATCTTCGGCGCGATCGCCGCGCATTAATCCACGGCAATCCGGAAATTCGGAAGGCGGTCACCCGGCCGCCTTCTTTTCCTCTGTGAAAAGCGGGTACGATGGGTCAGCCGGAGTCGCCGCGCCCGGGCGGCTCGATTATATGGAGGCAAACGAGCTTTTACCCGATGCGATTTCCGCCCGCTTTCCTCGACGAGATACGCGACCGCGTGCCGATTTCTCAGGTCATCGGCCAGCGCGTCGCATGGGACAGGAAAAAGACCAACACGTCGCGCGGCGACTATTGGGCCTGCTGCCCGTTCCACGGTGAGAAAAGCCCGTCCTTCCATTGCGAGGACAAGAAGGGCCGCTACCACTGCTTCGGCTGTTCGGTGTCGGGCGATCACTTCAAGTTCCTCACCGAGCTCGACGGCATGAGTTTTCCCGAGGCGGTCGAGAAGATCGCCGAGATGGCCGGCGTGCCGATGCCGGTGCGGGATGAGGCGCAGGAGCGGCGAGAGAAGGAACGCGCCAGCCTGACCGACGTCATGGAAATGGCCACCGCCTTCTTCCAGGAGCGGCTGCAGGGACCGGAAGGCGCCAAGGCCCGTGCCTATCTGCGCGACCGCGGGCTGACGCCGGCGACGCAGCAATCCTTCCGTCTGGGTTACGCGCCCGACAGCCGCAACGCGCTCAAGGAGCATCTCGCCGCGAAGGGCGTGCCGAAGGCCGACATCGAGGCCTGCGGGCTGGTGCGGCACGGCGACGACATCCCGGTCTCCTATGACTGGTTCCGCGACCGCATCATGTTCCCGATCCCGGATTCGCGCGGCAAGATCATCGCTTTCGGCGGGCGGGCGCTAGCGCCCGATGCCTTGGCCAAATACATGAACTCGCCGGAGACCGAGCTCTTCCACAAGGGCAATGTGCTTTACAATTTCGCCCGAGCCCGAAAGGCTCTCGCCAAGGGCGGCACGGTGATCGCGGTCGAAGGCTATATGGACGTGATCGCGCTGGCGCAGGCCGGCTTCGAGAACGCCGTGGCGCCGCTCGGCACCGCACTCACCGAAAACCAACTCGAGCTTCTGTGGCGCATGGCGCCGGAGCCGGTGCTGTGCTTCGACGGCGACAAGGCCGGGCTGAAAGCGGCATGGCGGGCGGCCGATCTGGCGCTTCCGGCCGTCCGGCCCGGGCGCTCGGCGCGCTTTGCGCTCTTGCCCGAGGGCAAGGATCCTGATGATCTGGTCAAGGCGGAAGGGCCTGACGCGTTTCGGGCGGTGCTTTCGGAAGCGCGGCCGCTCGCCGACCTGCTCTGGACGCGCGAGACGGCCGGCGGTGTCTTCGATACGCCGGAGCGGCGCGCCGAACTCGGAAAGAGGCTGCGCGAGATCACCAGCCGCATCCGCGACGAGAGCACGCGCTATCATTATCAACAGGAGATGCGCGAGCGGGAACAGAGCTTCTTCGGCTCGCAGCGCGGCGCGCGGCAAGGCCAGCACGGGGCACGCTCCGACGGCCGCCCGGGCGAGCGCGGCAGGAGGTCGGCGCCAGGCGGGGCGTTTGGCCGGAGCGCTGCGGGAGGGCGCGCCGCGATCACCGAGAGCCTGGGCCGCTCGGCGCTGGTCAAGCGCACGGGCGAAGCCATGTCGGTGCGCGAGGCGACGATCATCGTGGCGCTGGTCAACCATCCGGCGCTGATCGACGAGAATTTCGCGCATGTCGAATTCCTCGACCTCGCCAATTCGGATTTGCGCAAGCTCCACGCGGCCATCCTCGACGCGATGGCGCATGACGCGGCCGACGAGCGCGGCGCCGTCATCGCCACCATAGAGCGCGCCGGATGCGGCGGCATCTGGGAGCGGGCGGTGGAACTGATCAAGCGCGCGCGGCAGTGGCCGGCGCTCGAAACCGCGGCGCTCGAGGACGCCCGCGACGCCTTCAACCAGGCGATGCACTTGCAGCGCAGCGCCCGCACATTACATAGAGAGCTGAAACAGGCGCAGGCGGCGCTCGATGCGGACCCTTCGGACGAAAACTTCCGGCATCTCGTCGAGATTCAAGCGCAATTCAACGATGTGCAGGCAACGGAAGCGCTGATCGAAGGATTCGGCGTTTCGTCGGGCAGGGTTGGCCGCGTTTAGGGCCGAACACCACCCGTTGAAAGTGAAGTGGAAATACGCAGCGCGTCGAATCGACGCCTCTAAGTCGGGTAATTGATTCGCTTTTTTCATGCGAATCATGCCAGAGGCGCTTGACCTTCTGGCAGATTGGCGGAATCAGGACGATTCGAAACGTTAACCGTGCCCCGGCGTCGGCGGGAAATTTGAGCGATGTGAGATACTGGTGATGGCTGGACAGGCAAAATGCCTGCTCCAGATATCACGGTTAAGCTGGACTTAATGCATGTCGCCCAAAGGTGGAAAGCCGGTTTTGGGCGACATGCACAAACAAAAGAGATGACGCGGGTTGCCGGGCCGGTAGAAAGCGTTCCGGCGCGGGCACAACCGGCAACCGGTCCGACAGTTTACGCGGCCTCGATATCGGCCGCTTGGAGACGACAAAGAATGGCGACAAAGGAAAAGGAAGAGGTCGAGACCGAACGTGAAGGCGCCACCGATGGCCCTCTGCTCGACCTTTCCGACGATGCTGTCAAGAAGATGATCAAGGCCGCGAAGAAACGCGGCTATGTCACGCTCGACGAACTCAACGCGGTGCTGCCCTCGGAAGAGACGGATCCGGATCGCATCGAAGACATCAATGCGATGCTCAACGACATGGGCATCAATGTCGTCGAAGACGACGAGCAGGGTGAAGAGAGCGAAGGCGAAGCGGCCGGCGACAGCGAGGAAGACGCCAACGAGCTTGCCGAGCAGACGGGCACCGCCGTCGCCGCCACGACCACCAAGAAAGAGCCGACCGATCGCACCGACGACCCGGTGCGCATGTATCTGCGCGAGATGGGCTCGGTCGAGCTTCTGTCGCGCGAGGGCGAAATCGCCATCGCCAAGCGCATCGAGGCCGGCCGCGAGACCATGATCGCCGGGCTTTGCGAAAGCCCGCTAACCTTCCAGGCCATCATCATCTGGCGCGACGAGCTCAACGAATCGAAGATCCTGCTACGCGAGATCATCGACCTCGAGGCGACCTATGCCGGCCCCGAGGCCAAGCAGGCGCCGGTGGTCGAACGCGTCGAGGAAGCGCCCAAGCCTGAAGAGAAGCCGCGCGGACGTGGGGCGGCACGCGAGGAAGAAGACGATATCACCAATGTCGGCGGCGACACGCGCGGGCTGGAGGAAGAGGAAGACGACGAGGACGAGGCAAGCCTGTCGCTGGCCGCGATGGAAGCCGAACTGCGTCCGCAGGTGATGGAGACGCTCGACGTCATCGCCGATACCTACAAGAAGCTCCGCAAGCTGCAGGATCAGCAGGTCGAGAACCGCCTGGCCGCGGCCGGCACGCTCTCGCCCAGCCAGGATCGCCGTCTAAAGGAGCTGAAGGACCAACTGATCAAGGCGGTGAAGTCGCTGTCGCTCAACGCCGCGCGCATCGAGGCGCTGGTCGAGCAGCTCTACGACATCAACAAGCGCCTGGTGCAGAACGAGGGCAAGCTTTTGCGGCTGGCCGAAAGCTATGGCGTGCGCCGCGAGGAATTCCTCAAGGAGTATCAAGGCTCCGAGCTCGATCCGAACTGGACTCGCTCGATCTCCAACCTGACCTCGCGCGGCTGGAAGGAGTTCACCAAGAACGAGAAGGACACGATCAAGGAACTGCGCGCCGAGATCCAGAACCTCGCCACCGAAACGGCGATCTCGATCCAGGAATTCCGCAAGATCGTGAACCAGGTGCAGAAGGGCGAGCGCGAGGCCGCAATCGCCAAGAAGGAAATGGTCGAGGCGAACCTTCGCCTGGTCATCTCCATCGCCAAGAAATACACGAACCGGGGCCTGCAGTTCCTGGATCTCATCCAGGAAGGCAATATCGGCCTGATGAAGGCGGTCGATAAGTTCGAATACCGCCGCGGCTACAAGTTCTCGACCTACGCCACCTGGTGGATCCGGCAGGCCATCACCCGCTCGATCGCCGACCAGGCGCGCACCATCCGCATTCCGGTGCACATGATCGAGACGATCAACAAGATCGTGCGCACCTCGCGCCAGATGCTGCACGAGATCGGCCGCGAGCCGACGCCGGAGGAACTGGCCGAGAAGCTCGCCATGCCGCTGGAAAAGGTGCGCAAGGTCTTGAAGATCGCCAAGGAGCCGATCTCGCTCGAAACGCCTGTCGGCGACGAGGAGGATTCGCATCTCGGCGATTTCATCGAGGACAAGATGGCGATCCTGCCGATCGACGCGGCGATCCAGGCCAATCTGCGCGAGACGACGACGCGCGTGCTGGCCTCGCTAACCCCGCGCGAGGAACGCGTTCTCAGAATGCGCTTCGGCATCGGCATGAACACCGACCACACACTGGAGGAAGTCGGCCAGCAGTTCTCGGTGACGCGCGAACGCATCCGCCAGATCGAGGCGAAGGCGCTGCGCAAGCTCAAGCATCCGAGCCGGTCGCGGAAGCTGAGAAGCTTCCTCGACAGCTGAGCGGAAACGCAAACACACCAAGATCCAAGGGGCGCCTCCGGCGCCCTTTTTTGCGTTTCTGGCTATCCCTCATGGCGCCTTGCCGGGTTTGCCCGACAGGAGGATAATTTCAGGGTCGGATGCATTTGTGGGCGATAGACCGGATGCCCGCCCGGCGCCGGCCGTAAACGGCCAGACGCTCGCTCCGTGGCACCGGAGGGAGGTGTGCCATGACAACCTACATCGTGCTTATCAACTGGACCGAGCTGGGCGCCAGGAATGTGCGGGAGTCGCCGAAACGGCTCGATGCCGCTAAGAAGCTGCTGGGGGAGATGGGCGGCTCGTTCAAATCATTCTACCTGACCATGGGCGAATGCGACATGGTGGCCATCGTCGAAGCCCCGGACGATGCGGTGCTCGCCCGCTTTGCGCTGATGTTGGCGTCAGGCGGCAATGTCAAGACGCGGACGATGAAGGCGTTCCCGGAATTCGCCTACCGCGAGATCATCAGCTCGCTGGGGTGAGGCGGCTTGGGGATCGGCGCGGCTGTTGCGAAGCCGCGCTGCATTCCCGATAGTCGCGCCATGCCCAAGCCGCTGCTCATCGTCTGGTACAACACACGCTGTCCGGTGTGCGACGCCGGCGTCAGCCGCCAGAAGCGGCGGCTCATCGACGCGGTCAAGGCGGGCCGTGTTGAATTCCGCGACATCAATTTCGAGCCCGAAGCGCTTTCGGCCTTCGGCGCCTCGCTCGAGGATATTCGCCGGCGCCTACATGCCATCGATGCCGAAGGACGGCTGCTGGTCGGCGCCGATGTGGCGATCGCGGTCTGGCGGCTCACGCCGGGCGAGGGATGGCTGGCGCGCTTATTCGGCAACGTGATCGCGCTTCCGCTGACGCGCTTTGGCTACGACCGCTTCGCGGACCTTCTCTATGCCTGGAACCGGCACAAGGGCCGCTGGTAGGCGGCTTGGTCGCTCCGTGCGCGGAACGGCAGGCTCTTGGCTAAGGTTACGATACATCTTACGATATATCTTGACTTCGAAAGGGGCCAGCCTTACGTACGATGTATCGTAAGATATAACGCAAGGAGCAATCTATGCACAGACACGGTCACTTCGGGCACAACCATTTCGGCGAGCGCATGTTCATGCATATGGCCGGCAAATTTGGTGGCAAAGGGGGCGGCGGCTTCGGCCCGTTCGGCCATGGCGGCAGGGGCGGCGGCCGCGGCGGCCCGGGCGACATGTTCCGCGCCGGGCGCATGCTGGCCGACGGCGATCTCAAGCTGATCACGCTGTCGCTTCTGGCCGACGCGCCGCGCCACGGCTACGACATCATCAAGGCGCTGGAAGAGCGCACCAGCGGCATCTACAGCCCGAGCCCGGGCGTGGTCTATCCGACGCTGACCTTCCTGGAGGAGGCGGGCTATGCGGTGTCGTCCAGCGAAGGCAACAAGAAGGTGTTTTCGATCACCGAGGCCGGCAAGGCGCATCTCGAGGAGAACCGCGAGATGATCGACAACGTCCTCGACCATCTCGAGCGCTTTGGCCGCAAGATGGCCGCCGCGCGCGAATGGTTCGGCTGGGGCGACGACAGGGACGAGGGGCGCCGTGGCCGCTCGGAGACGCGCGACCGCTTCCGCGCGCTGCGCCACCGGCTCCGCGCCGCGCTCGGCGACATCGCCGACGCGCCGGAAGACAAGCAGGCCGAGGCGATCAGCATCCTGGAAGACGCCGCCGAGGCGATCGAGGCGCTGTCGCGCCGCTAAGCCATTTTCCATATGGAAGCCAAAAAGCCCGGAGCGATCCGGGCTTTTTGCATTCAGTCAGTGATCGACGGGGCAGGGACTATTCCTTGCCGACATATTCGCTGATCAGCTTCTCATTGCGCGCCTTCTCGATCTTGGCGGTGGTCTCGGCCGCGATCCGCTCGTCGGTGCGGTACTTGACCAAGTTCACCAGGCTGCCGGTAAGCAGGAGGACGCCCATGGCCCAGTAACCCTTGGTCGAGAGGTCGACCGGGGCCAGCCATAGTGACAGGCCGAGCATGAAATAGGCGGCGCCTACCGACACGGTGTTGAACAGGATGTAGGTCTGATTGCCGTTCATCGTAACGTTCCTTCGATTTGATCCGTTTGGAGGATTTGATCTGTCTGGGAATTGCGGGTTCAGTTGAGCGATTTCAGGCGCGCCAGGACGTCCTCGGCGCGCACTTTGATGGCCGGTCCATGACCCGCTTCGGCGAGGCGTTCGCGGATCGCCTCGTGGCGCAACTCGCCGTCGATCTCGTCAAGGATGCCAGCCTCCTCGAACGGGTCGCTGCTTTCCCTGATGCGGGCGAGCAATTCCTCCGCTTCATTGATACTCGCCGTGCGGCCAATCGAACGGTTGAGGCGCGACTGCGCCTTGCGTTCTGCATCGATCGCCCGAGCCGAGATCATGCCCTGGTTGAGGCCGATGATGCGGCGGTGCGCCTGTTCGACGGACAGACGCATCCGCAAGGTCTTCTCGCCCAGGCTCTTGACCGTAGCGCGGCGGACTTCGCGCTCGTTCTCTAGTTCGGCGATCGCTGAAGCGCCGCCTTCGGCAAGCGCCTGGTTGTTGGCCGAGAGCGCGCTCAGCGTGCGGGTTTCCAGATCGGCGATACGGCGGTCGAGCTGGTCGAGGCTGGTCTGCTCGGCACGCTGGCGCACGATCAGCGCGGCGAGCGTCTGCTTGGCGGCGGCGAGGCCCGCCTCCGCGTCGCGGATGCGCTGCGCCAGAAGGTCGATGGCGAAACGATCCTTCAGATTGTCCTCGGCCCGGGCACTGGCGCCGTCCAGCAATGTCTTGATCAGGCTAAGCATGGTCTTCTCCCTGTTGATGTGAACAATGTTCACGTGGTCAACATAACAGGAAGTGAACATTGTTCAAGCGCTATTTTGAACGCTGTTCATGCAGTGCTGGACATGGTAAACGCAGGCAATGGAATGCATCCGGCCGGGCGCCGGCTCCGGAAACAAGGACGGGAAACAGCATGGCGCTGGATAAGGAAGAGATGAGCGAGAAGGTGCTCGCCATTGCCGAGGCACTGCTCAATGAGGGCGGGGCCGAGAATCTGAAGGCGCGCACGATAGCCGAGCAGGCCGGCATTTCGGTCGGATCGGTCTACAACCTCTTTGCCGATCTCGACGAGGTGCATCGTGCCGTCAACATGCGGCTGCTCGACCGGCTCGGCGCGACAGGCCTGGCGGCGATGGCCGATCTCGAAAGACAAGGAGTGACCGATGTCCAGCACCGCATCCTCGCCATGGCCGCGGCCTATGTGCGTTTCGTCGAGGCGCATCCCGGCAGCTGGCCGGCCGTGCTTGCCTTCAACCGCCGCCGCGCGACGCGGCCGGGCCCCGATGCCTATGACGCGCTGCTCGACGCACTCTTCGACATTGTCGCCGGCGTGCTCAAGGCTGGAGACTTCGGGCTCGACGACAAGCGCCGCGCGCTTGCGGCCCGGACCTTGTGGTCAAGCGTGCATGGCATCGTGACCAGCGGCTATGTGGCGAATTCGGACAGCCGGCAGGCCGAGGAGATCTGGCATCAGATCGAGCTTCTGGTCGGCGTCTTCGTCAAGGGGCTGGAACACGGCGGCGCATTCGCGCATGCTGAGACAAAGTCAGAATGAACAGGGCGCCGTGAATCCTTCGGCGGCGCCCGCGTGAGATGGAGTTTTGAACAATGTCTTTTCTGAAAAAGCTTTTCGGCGGCGGCAGCAGTGAGGCCACGGACACCGGCTCCGCCAAGCCGGCCAAGCAGGTCGAACACAAGGGCTTCCTGATCAGCGCGACGCCCTACAAGGCCGACGGCCAGTACCAGACCTGCGGCGTGGTCTCGAAGGAAGTGGACGGCGTGATGAAAGAACACCGCTTCATCCGCGCCGACCGTTTCGCCGGGCTGGACGACGCCATCGACATCTCGATCAAGAAGGGCATCCAGCTGGTCGATGAGCAGGGCGAGAAGATGTTCGGCTGAAGGTCATCATAGTCGAGGATCGATCGGTTCGCTCTCCAGCGCCAGCACAGCGAACACGCATTCGTGGACCCGCCGCAGCGGCTGGCTCGCGACAAATCGTTTCAACGCCTCGTGGCCGAGGGCGAACTCGCTGAGCGCCAGGTTGCGCTTGCCGCCCAGATGCCGCTCGCGCAGCCGGACAAGATTGTCGGGCGCATCATACTCCGGTCCGTAGATGATGCGCAGATATTCGCGGCCGCGGACCTTGAGCGCCGGCTGGATGAGACCTTTCTTACCGCGGCTGACAAAGTCGCGCGGCTTGACCACCATACCTTCGCCGCCTGAAGCGATCAGCATCTCCCACCAAGCGACGGCCTCCTCGCAGGCCCCAGCATCGGCCAAGTCGACGCTGCGCCATCTGGTGTGCACGACGACACCTTCGGCCAGCGACATATGCCAGATGTGGTCATGGTCGAACCAGACGCGGCCTTCGCTGGCCAGCAGATGGAACGGCGCCACCCTGAGATCATCGACACTCGAAACCGGCCAGACATAGGGCGACCAGGCGCTGGCATATTTGCCTGCACGCGCGGCCCGGTCGGTGAATCGTGCATTCAGATCCGCCACGTCGACGCCTCGCGCCTTCGCTCTCTCCAAGACATCGCGACCGAGCCGCAGGCCGGCCGCGGATGCCGCCGCCACCGGTCCGTACTGACTTTCGATGAGGCTGCTTGCCTTGGCCGACCAAGGCATGATTTCGGCGTCGAGCAGCAGCCAGTCGGTTTGCAGTTCCTCCCAGAGGCCGACGGCGTCGACGCTTGCGCGAAGCCGGGCAAGCAGACCCGCCGTCATGGCGTTGTCGCCGAAGAAAGAACGCCCTGTACGGGTCCATATCGCGCCGGTCTCTTCGCCTGAAACGCCGAACCGGCTGCGCGCCGCCTGCGCGGTCCGGCACAGCGCGACGATCGCCCGCGAACCCATGTGCTTTTCCTCGCACACGACCTCGGCGACGCCGCGCTCGCGAAAATAAGCAAAAGCTTCTTCCGGGCGTTCAAGCCAGCCGGCGTGACTGCTTGTCTCGGACGGCGACATTGTCGGCGGCAGGTACACCAGCCATTGCGGCGCCACCGCGAAGCGGCTCATTACTTCGAGCGCGGCCGAGGCGTTTTCCTCGGCCACGACGACGCGGCCTTTCAGCTCCGTCTCTATCCAGCGTCGGCCGGAAACGTCCTTTATGTCGAGCACATCGTCGGCGTCGGCCTGCGCGGATTTTTCCGGGTTCGACGCGGCAAGTGGGCGCACAGGCTCCGACCAGGTACGGATCGCTGGTACTTCGACCAACTCGCGTTCCGGCCAACGAAGCGCCGTCAGCTTGCCGCCGAATACGCAGCCGGTGTCGATGCACAAGGTGTTGTTGACCCATTCGGCCGCCAGCATCGGCGTATGACCATAGACGACCGCCGTCTTGCCGCGATAGGCGGCTGCCCAGTCGGCTCGGACCGGCAGGCCGAATTCGTCGATCTCGCCGGTCGTCTCGCCATAGAGCGCGAATTCGCGCACAGCGCCCGAGCCGCGTCCGATCATGTCCTCCTTGAGGCCGGCATGGGCGACGGCCAGCCGTCCCCCGTCCAACCAGACATGGCTGCGCAGATTGTCGAGGAAGGCCGGCAGCGCCTCCTTCAGTCCACGATCCTGGGTCTCCAGCTGGTCGATCGTTTGCTGGAGGCCGTGAGCGATCGTGACCTTGCGACCTTCCAGCCAGCGGCCGAGCTTGCGTTCGTGATTGCCTTGGACGCAGTAGGCGGTGCCGGCGGCGACCATGCTCATCGCAATGCGCAGAACGTCGGGCGTATTGGGGCCGCGATCGACAAGATCGCCGACAAAGACAGCCTTGCGGCCTTCTGGAGGAGAAACGAGCACGCTCCGCTCGCCGCGATGCTCAGACCAGGCAAGGCTGTATCCGAGTTTGCCCAGCAAGGCTTGAAGCTCTTCGGCGCAGCCATGCACGTCGCCGATGATGTCGAAGGGGCCGGCATCCTGACGCTTATCGGTCCAAAGCGGCTGGCGCGAGATTTTGGCAGCCTCGATGCTGGCTTCGCTGGTGAGCTTCCAGACCTGGCGAAAGCCTTCCCGCTGCAGAGCGCCGAAACCCTTGCGAATCTCCATCGTCATGCGCTGGGCCACCCCAGCGCCAAAGGGGCGATCGGGCCGGCTCGCATTGCGCGCCACGCACACGTCAACACCGGGATCGAGCACCATGGCGACCGGCAGAGCGTGCCATTTGCGCGCCAGTTCGATCCAGGCCTTGCGGTCGGCCGCGCGCACATTGGTAGCGTCGACAACGGCCAGCTTGCGGTGCTTGAGCCGCTTGCCGATGATGTCGCGCATCAGTTCGAAAGCGTCGGCCGACACATCCTGATTGGTTTCGTCATCGCAGACGAGCCCGCGGCATCGGTCGGACGAGACGATCTCGGTCGGCAGGAAATGCCTCGCCGCAAAAGTCGACTTGCCGGACCCGGTCGAGCCGATCAGCACGACCAGAGCGAAATCCGGGATATCCAGGTTTGTCTTGTCGGCTTCCCTCATCGCGTGAACACCGCCATCTGTGTCGGCGCGCCCAAAGTGGCATCCTCAGGGCCTATGCCGCTGATTTCAGCGGTATAGCCGTAAGTCCCGCTTATTCTGGCCGTCCAGGTTTTGAACTCGGCGCGGCTCCACTCGAAGCGATGGTCGGGATGACGGAAAGCGCCAGTCGCCAGATTGTCGAACAGAGCGTTGTGATCGGCATTGGGCGTCGTTACGACAACTGTTTTCGGGGCGGCTTCGCCAAAGACAATCCGCTCGACCAGAGGAAGCCTGTCTTGGTCGAGATGCTCGATGACCTCGGCCAATACAGCGACGTCGGCTTCGGCCCAGCGACCGTCGCGATAGGTCAGCGAACCGTGCAGAAGCGTGACGCGCCCTTCCGGCGGGCCGCCCGCTTCATTCAGTCTCAACCGCCTTGCCGCCCATTCGAGCTCGCGGATGGCAGGGTCCAAGCCGAACAGTTTTTGGATCCATCGCTCGCGCAAGAGTCGGTCGAGAAGCTTGCCTTCGCCGCATCCCAGGTCCGCGACAACTTTGCCGCCACTCGCGCGGATGGCTTCGACGACCGCATCCAGGCGCCGGTCGTGCAGCCGGATCGGCGTCTCGAGCGTTTCCTCGGGCGAGCTGCGGGTTTCGGCTGGCGTCTCCGCTGCCGCGGTTTCAGGGACCAGTCGCGCCAGGGCCGAGCGTGCCAAACCCGATTTGTTGCGCAAATAGCGGCGCGCGATCAGCTCCTTGGCGGGGTGATGCTCCAGCCATCCCGCGCCCTTGGACAGCAGCTTGTCGACCTCGTCGTCGCCGACCCAATAATGCTTGGCGTCGTCCATCACCGGAATGAGGACATAGAGGTGGTTGAGCAGATTGCTCAGCCGGCCGAGGCCGGACAATTTCAGATGGCCGTAACGGAGCCCTCCCGAACTGGAACTGACGGCTTCGATCGGGGTCAGCTCGACGGTCCAGCCCAGCGGTTCGAATAGCTCTCGCACCAGCGCCTCGCCGCCCCGCATCGGCAAGGGCGCCACGACAGCTTCCAGGGGCAGGTCGCTGTCGGCGAGTTGCTGGCGTTCCTTGGATATGCCGGTCATTGCCGTGCGCAGCATCTTATTGAGCGCAACGGACAGGAAGGACGATGCCGCGTAGGGCCGGTCGTTCACATATTGGTCGAGCAGTCCGTCCGCCTGACCCTTGCCTCTGACCAGTCCGATCGGATCGACATCGAGCAGCAGCGCGGCCTCGCAACGCGCATCACTGGCCTCGGGATAGAACAGCCAGGCTTTGCCGAAGGACAAGTCTGCTTCGTGCAGGCGTTCGGGATGCTTGTGCAACAGGAAGCCAAGATCCGTGGCAGGACGATGTGTGGTTGCAACCGAAAGAAACATGGCAAAGCGATAACGCAGCCGATCGGAATAACCAATCGCGGCGCGACGTTATTTCCGCTGCTTTTGCAACGCCCCAAGAACCGGTTGCCTACAACCCGCTCAGAACGCGACCTTGTCGCCGCCCTTGAGCTGCAGGATCTGCCGTGCCTCGTCGGGCGTGGCGATCGATGCGCCGAGGCCTTCGATGATCTGGCGCACCTTGGTCACCTGCTCGGCGCTGGAGCGGGCAAGCTTGCCCTTGCCGATCCATAGCGAATCCTCCAGGCCGACCCGCACATTGCCGCCGAGCGCGATCGCTTGCGTGGCGATCGGCAGTTGATGGCGGCCGGCGCCGAGCACCGACCAATGATAGTCGTTGCCGAACAGGCGGTCGGCCGTGCGCTTCATGTGCGCGACATCCTCCGGATGCGTGCCGATGCCGCCGAGAATGCCGAACACGCTCTGAACGAAGAAGGGCGCCTTCACCAGGCCGCGCTCGACGAAATGCGCCAGCGTGTAGAGATGGCCGATGTCGTAGCATTCGATCTCGAAGCGCGTGCCATTGTCGGCGCAGGTGCGCAAGATGTGCTCGATGTCGCCGAAGGTGTTGCGGAAGATGCGGTCGCGCGAGGATTCCAGATAAGGCCGCTCCCAATCATGCTCAAAGGTCTTGAAGCGCTCCAGCATCGGGAACAGCGCGAAATTCATCGACCCCATGTTGAGCGACGCGACCTCAGGCGCAAACACCTTCGCCGGCTTGACGCGTTCCTCCACGCTCATCGTCGCCGCGCCCCCGGTGGTGATGTTGACGACGCAATTGGAGCGCTGCTTGATGACCTGCAGGAAAGGCGCGAAGGCCTCGGTCGACTGGTCGGGACGTCCGTCGACCGGATTGCGGGCGTGAAGATGGACGATCGCGGCACCTGCCTCGGCCGCCTCGATGGCGGCGGTCGCGATCTCTTCCGCCGTCACCGGCAGATGCGGCGACATCGATGGCGTGTGGATCGAGCCTGTGACCGCGCAGGTGATGATGATCTTGTTCTGGTTCGCCACTTTCGATGTCCTGACTTCGTTGTTGGACCGCGCCTATTTGACCGCGCCTTGCGTGATGCCGGAAATGAACTGCTTCGACAGCACGATAGAGCAAGGTAATCGGCAGCGCCGCCAGTGTCAGCCCGGTGAACAACACCCCCCCAGTCGGTGGTGAATTCGCCGACGAACACGGTCAGCCCTTGCGGCAGTGTCTTCAAATTGTCGGAGGTGATCAGCACCAGCGGGAAGAAAAAGTCGTTCCAGATCGGCACGGCGTTTTGGATCGCCACGATCACCAGTGCCGGCCGCGAGCGCGAATGCAAAAAGGGGCAGGCGCTGGCGGGCGCCTGCCCCTTTCATTCCCGGCATCGGTGATCAGGCCGCGGCGGCGACCTGATCGGCACTGGCGGCAGCGATCGCATCGACCTTGGCCGTGGCCTTGGCAAGCGCTGCCGTGACGGCGTCGGCGCCCATGCCGACGCCCTCGACGCGGATGACTTCGACATCGGTCATGCCGAGGAAGCCGAGCACGCTGCGCAGATACGGGACCGCATGGTCCATCTGCACCGCGGCGCCTTCCGAATAGATGCCGCCGGAAGCGAGCACGATATAGACCTTCTTTCCGCTGACGAGCCCCTTCGGGCCACCTTCGCCATAGGCAAAGGTCTTGCCGGAGCGGGCGACGTGGTCGACCCAGGACTTCAACGTCGAGGAGATGTTGAAGTTGATGAAGCCGGTGGCGAGGATCACGGTGTCGGCGGCAAAAAGCTCGTCGAGCACGGCGTCGGAAACGCCGACGACCTCGGCCTGGCGCGCGGTGCGGGCTTCGGCCGGCGTGTAGATGCCGGAGGCGTAATCAGGGTCGATGTGCGGCAGCGGATTGGCGACCAGATCACGTACGACCAGCGTGTTGGACGGATCGGCGGCAACGAGCTTTTGGGCAAGATCGGTGGCGACGCGGGTCGAATGCGAAGCGGCGCCGCGCGGGCTGGAGGTAACGAGAAGAATAGACATGGCGGTGTCCCTTGGGTTGGATTGAACTTTCCCCGCCAATATGGGATTGCCGCCATATCAGGGAAACTGGCATAATATGCATACAATCCATCAACAAAATGGATGGCTTAGTATGCAACCAAACCCTACCTTGGATCAGCTCCAAATCCTCGTCGCCGTGGCCGACACCGGCAGCTTCTCGGCCGCGGGTCGCAAGCTCAACCGGGCGCAGTCAGTGGTGAGCTACGGCATCGCCAATCTCGAAGCTCAGCTTGGCCTGAAACTGTTCGAGCGCGAGGGCGTGCGCGAGCCGCAATTGACGGATGTCGGCAAGGCGATGCTGGAAGATGCGCGGCGCATGATCGGCGTCCTGCAGCGCATCCGCTCGCGCGCCGACGGCTACCGGCAAGGGCTTGAAGCGGAAGTGGCGATATCGGTCGACGTGGCGCTGCCTTCACCGGCCCTGGTGCGCGTGCTCAAGGCC
Source organism: Mesorhizobium sp. WSM4935 (assembly GCF_029625735.1). NCBI lineage: Bacteria > Pseudomonadati > Pseudomonadota > Alphaproteobacteria > Hyphomicrobiales > Phyllobacteriaceae > Mesorhizobium > Mesorhizobium sp. WSM4935. Next base: position 491,454 of record NZ_JARTVR010000004.1, read on the forward strand.
TTCGAAGCCCAGTTCCCGGCGGTGATGCTGCGGCTCTATATCGGCTCGCTCGGCCTGATCGTCGACCAGGTCGTCAGCGGCCAGTCGGATCTGGGCTTTGGCGGCCTGCAAGGCGATGCCGACGTCACTCTGCTGCGCATCGGCTTCACCTCGATGGTGCCGGCGGCGGCGCCCGACCATCCCTTGGCCAAACTGCCGAAGCCGGTGGCCGTCGAGGACCTGCGCGAGCATATCCAACTCGTCGTCTCCGACCAGTCGGAGCGGACGCGCGGGCGCGACTATGGCGTGTTCGCCTATCGGACCTGGCGGTTGACGGATGTGCGCACCAAGCACGCGCTGATGCGCGAGGGTCTCGGCTGGGGCGGCCTGCCACGCTGGCTGATCGCCGACGACCTCGCCAGCGGCCGGTTGGTCGAGCTCGATCTGGAACCCTATCGCGAGGTGCGCTCGCCGCTCTATGCCATGCATCGCGCCGACCGCAGCCCCAAGCCGGCGGCGACCTGGCTGATCGACGAGTTCAAGCGCCAGCTTGGCTGCTTCAACGAGATGGAGCCGGGCGTTTGGACGGAGGAGGAGCCGGGGACAAGCCGTCCATGAGCGCGATCAGCACCGCGCGGTAATCCGCGGCAGACGCGCCGGCCTCAATGGCCAAAGCTGCCCGGTCGAAAGCCGCGGCCAGCAGGGCGGTCAGCGCCTCGGCCGGCAGTCTGGTCACCGCTTGCGCCCGCATCGCCGCGACCAGGCCCTCGCGGAGCGAGCGGTTGCCATGGCGGTTGTCGATCTCGTCCATGGCGGCGCGGCCAAGCACGGCCGGCCCATCGAGCAGCAGAAGCCGCGTGCGGCCGGGCGCGCGCATCGCCTTAAGATAGGCGTCCGAGCCGGCGATGAGCGCCTCACGCGCCGACAGCGACGGCGGCGAGGCATGGTCGATCTCCGCCGCGACCGCTGCCGCCTCCTGCTCGACGACCGCGGCGAACAGCGCCTGCTTGTCGGTGAAATGATGATAAAGCGCGCCGCGCGTCACGCCGGCCTCGGCGACGATCTCCGGCGTGCCGGTCTCGGCATAGGATTTTTCCGTGAACAGCTTTCGCGCCGCGCGGATCAGATCGGCGCGCGTCCCCTCGGTGCGGTCGCGGTTGGAGCGGCGTCCCGACTCCTGTTGCATACATGCAGCCTGTATGTTATTGCACTTACATACAGACTGTATGTCGAACGAGAGGAGAAGGAAAGATGAAGACGACCAGCTACTATCCGGTGCTAATGACGGACGATGTCGCAGGCACCGCGACCTTTTACGTCGCGCATTTCCGCTTCAAGCCACTCTTCGAGAGCGACTGGTATGTGCATCTGCAGTCGACAGAGGACCGGCGCGTCAATCTCGGCATCGTCCAAGGCGACCATGAGACAATCCCGGAGGAGGGACGCGGACGCACGTCCGGCTTGCTGATCAATTTCGAGGTCCGCGATCCTGACGCCGTCTACGAGCGCGTGGTTGCCGCCGGTCTGCCGATCCTGCGCAGCTTGCGAGACGAGCCCTTCGGCCAACGCCATTTCATCACCAGCGATCCCAATGGCGTGCTGATCGACGTGATCAAGCCGATCCCGCCCAGCGAGGAATTTTTGGCGCAATACGCCGAAGGTACGGTCGCAGAGGCTTAGTTCGTCCGTGCCACCGGCGTCACCGCCACCTGGCTAACGCCGGTGCGGCGTACGACGGTGCAGAGCGTCTCGCGGCCGATACGCTCGGCATCGAGCATGCGCACGAGGTCGTCGACGCCGGTCACCGGCCGGCCGTCTATTGCCGCGATGATGTCGCCCTCCTTCAGCCCGGCCTTGGCGGCGGGACCGTTCTTCTCGACGCTTCGCAGGCGCACGGCCGTGTTCGTGGTCACCTGCGACAGAAGTGCTGCCCGGCGCGGCAGGTTGGTCGTGTCGGCGGAAACGCCGATGAAGGCGCGGCGCACGCGGCCGAAGCGGATGATTTCCGATATGACGAAATTGGCGGTGTTGGAGGCGACCGCGAAGGCGATGCCCTGCGCGCCGTGGATCATGGCGGTGTTGACGCCGATCACCTCGCCCGCCGAAGACACCAGCGGCCCGCCCGAATTGCCGGGATTGAGCGCGGCGTCGGTCTGGATGACGTCGTCGATCAGCCGGCCGGTCGAGGCGCGCATCGACCGGCCGAGCGCGGAGACGACGCCGGCGGTGACGGTCCATTCGAAACCCAGCGGATTGCCGATCGCGATCGCGATCTGGCCGCGGCGCAGCCGCTTGGAATCGCCCAGCGGAGCGACATCGGCGAAACTGCCGTCGGCGCGCACCAGCGCAATGTCGGTATCCGGATCGCGGCCTAGCACGTGGCCTTCGCGTGAAGCACCGTCCGGCATGGTGACGCGCACGGCGCGCGCATCGCCGACGACATGGAAGTTGGTGACGACCAGCCCGTCCTGCGAGATGACGAAGCCGGAGCCGTGGCCGCCGGCGCCGATGCGCTCGATGCGGCAGACAGCCGGACCGATGCGGTCGACGGCATCGGCAACCGTGGCCGAGTAAGTGTCGAGCAAGGCGTCATCCGATTGGAGTTTTTCGGCGGCGAAGGCCATGGGCAGGGCTCCAGTGTGTCCAGCGAAAATGATGACTATATGTGCGGAGCAGCCGCAATTGCCGCGACCTGACCAGATGGCCAGTCCGGCCGGCGACTAGCCGTCAGGCGAGTACCCGCGGCGGCGTTACCGAGCGATATCTGGGTCACCGAACCCAGGAGACAGTCTTATGAGCGACTTCAATCTCAGTGCCTTTTCCGACGCGATCGCCGATGTCGCGGCCGCCGCGGCCCCCGCGCTGGCGAGCTTCGTCACGCACCATCACCGCACCGCGAGCGCCTTCCATTGGTGCGACGGCTACTTCGTCAGCGCCGAGGAAGCGGTCGAAGCCGGCGAGGAGATCGATTTGACGCTGGCTTCCGGTGAAACCGTGAAGGCCGAGCTTGTCGGACGCGATCCGTCGACGGGCGTTGCCGTGCTGAAGCCGGCTTCCGCCGCTGCCGGTTTGCCGCAACTCGCTCAGGCCGGCGCCGTGCGGCCCGGCAATGTGGCGATCGCGGTGGGAAACAGCGATGGTGCCGCGCTTGCGGTGTTCGGCACGGTCGGCGAGGTCGGGCCGGCCTGGCGCTCGATGCGCGGCGGCACGATCGACCGGCGCATCAACCTCGCCATCAACACCGGCGGGCGCTTCGAGGGCGGGCCCGTGCTCGACGCCAAGGGTGGCTTGATCGGCATGTTGTTGTTCGGGCCGCGCCGGCGTGCGCTCGTCATGCCCTACGAGACGATTGAGCGGGCGGTGGCGACGCTGCGCGAGAAAGGCCATGTCACGCGCGGCTATCTCGGCGCCGGGCTGCACCCGATCCGCAATGGCGATACGAAAGGCGCCATGGTGATGAGCCTCGACGACAACGGCCCGGCCAAGGCCGCCGGCCTGCATGTCGGCGACATCGTCGTCGCCTGGAACGGCGAGGCCGTGCATGGTCCGCGCGAGCTGATCCGCAAGCTCGGGCCGGACAGCGCCGGCACGACCGTGACGCTCGGCGTTTCGAGCGGCGGCGCCGAGCGTGACGTGTCGATCACCATCGGCGAGAAGCCGCTGAGCTGAGAGGATCGATGGCCAGCAGCGCGGCACAGACGATTGCGAGACCGGAGCCGGCAACTCACCGGCTGACGGTGCTGATCGCGCTTGGCGACGCTGGGCGCGCTGAGCAACTGGCCGATGCGCTTGGCGCCAGCGACGATCTGTTGCCGTCGCTGGCCGCGAGCGGCACAGATCAAGCAGCCGATGTCGCCGTGACCGACGACACCGCCTTGGAAAGCCGAGCCATCGGCTCGACGATGCCCGTCGTCCTGCTGTCCCGCCATAGCGGGCACGAGCGGCTTCCCGGCAACGTGGTCGCCGTGCTGCCGCCGTCGGCCGATGGCCTGTTGGTCGCCGCCGCGGCGCGGCTCGCCGCTTCGGGCTATCGCATCGACAGGGCAAGGGCGTCGGCGACCGTGCATGGCGATTTCCATGACGAGCTCGCGGAAGATGACGTGGCGGACGACAACCAGGCGCGGCCTTCCTTGTCGCCGCGCGAGGCGGAAGTGCTGGCGCTGCTGGCCGAAGGCGCGCCCAATAAGGTCATCGCCCGGCGGCTCAACATTTCCGTGCACACGGCGAAATTCCATGTCGCCGCCATCCTGATCAAGCTCGGCGCCGTCAACCGCACCGATGCGATCGCGATTGCCATGCGGCAGGGTCTGGTGCTCGTCTAGGGCTGCTTCCGGCACGACGCAGCGTAATCTCCGATTGGCTCCTTGGGTCTTGCGCCATGGCCGTGCGCCGCGCAATTTGCCTCCACATCGAAGAGGGAGGCGAAGGATGTCGCTCAAGGAAAAGACGCTGTTCATCTCGGGCGGATCGCGCGGCATCGGGCTGGCGATCGCGCTGCGCGCGGCCCGCGACGGCGCCAATGTGACGATCGCGGCCAAGACCGCCGAGCCGCACCCGAAACTGCCGGGCACGATCTACACGGCGGCCGAAGAAATCGAGCAGGCGGGCGGCAAGGCGCTGCCGGTGCTCTGCGACATCCGCGACGAGGCGCAGGTCGCCGATGCGGTGGCGAGAACCGTCGAGACGTTCGGCGGCATCGACATCTGCGTCAACAATGCCAGCGCCATCCAGCTCACCGGCACGCTGGAGACCGACATGAAGCGCTACGATTTGATGCACCAGATCAACACGCGCGGCACCTTCCTGGTCTCTAAGATGTGCATTCCGCACCTGAAGTTGGCCAAGAACCCTCACATTTTGAATCTGGCGCCGCCGCTCGACATGAAGGCCAAATGGTTCAAGAACCATGTCGCCTACACGATGGCCAAGTTCGGCATGTCGATGTGCACGCTCGGCATGAGCGCCGAGTTCGCCGGAGCCGGCATCGCCGTCAACTCGCTGTGGCCGATCTCGACCATCGACACGGCCGCGGTGCGCAATCTTCTCGGCGGTGCGACGGTGGCGGCGATGAGCCGCTCGCCCGACATCATGGCCGATGCGGCGCATGCGATCTTCATGCGCCCGTCGCGCGAGGCGACCGGTAATTTCTACATCGACGAAGAGGTTCTGCGCGAAGAAGGCGTCACGGACTTTTCGGCCTATGCGCCGGGCGCGGCCGATCAGCTTGCCGGTGATTTTTTCGTCCCGGACGAGGTGTTCGCGAACTCGCAGACCAAGGTCAAAAGAATCTACTGACGGGCTTCGGCGGTCTACTCCGCCGCCTCGGCCTTTTTGCCTTTCGCCAGCGCCATCACCCGGTCGATATAGGCCAGCATCAGCGCCGAGACGACGAAGGCGAGGTGGATGATGGTCAGCCACATCAGCTGGTCGGTGGTGTAGGATACGGAGTTCAAGAAAACCTGCAGCAGGTGGATCGACGAGATCGCGACGATGGTCGAGGCGACCTTGACCTTCAGCGAGCCGACATCGATCGTGCCCAGCCAATGCACCTCGCCGTCCTGCTCGTCGAAGCGGCTGACGAAATTCTCGTAGCCCGAGATGATCACCATCACCACCAGCGAGGCGACCAGCGCGGCGTCGATCAGGCCGAGCATCTTCAGGATCGTGTCGGTGTCGCCGAGCGTGAAGGCGCTTATCACAAACTCGTAAAGCTTCTTGCCGAAGGACAAGGCATATGTCGCGAGCGCTACGCCGAGCCCGAGATAGAAGGCGACCAGCAGCCAGCGCGAGGCGAGGATGACGGATTCGATGGCGAGTTCGAGACGCTTCATGAAGGGTTCCGGTCGAATTGCGATAGAGGGTATTTCGGCCAGATAGGCCCTGTTTTCAAGACAAAAACCCCGCCGGGGAGGGGACCCGACGGGGCTCAGTGTGTCCCGCTGGAGTCGGGACAGGGCAGGGAACGCCCTGGACAGAATCTGGGTGCCGCAATGCGGCGATTCAATGAGCAGGCGGGCAAGGCAGGACAATTCTTCTTGAGCCGACAAGGAAAAAGGCCCGTCCGAAGCGGACGGGCCTCATCTTGCGCGCTGATTCCGAAGATCCGGGCAGGATCTTGAAATCAAACGCTCAATTACTGCTCGCTGTTGCTCGCCACGGGCGCCACCAGCGAGGTGATCCGGCGGATGGCGACACGCCGGTTCTCGCGGTTCGGACCGGGCGTGTTCACCTTGAGATATTGCTCGCCATAACCCTGCGTGGTGAGGTTCTCGGCCGGGATGCCGAAGGCGTTGGTGAGCGCCTCGGCGACCGCCTCTGCGCGGCGGTCCGACAGCGCGAGGTTCGCGTCCGGCGTGCCGACGGCGTCGGTGTGGCCTTCGATCAGGAAGGTCTCGGCCGGATTTTTCTTCAGCAGTTTTTCCATGGCGCTGGCAACGCCATCGAGCTTCTGCACCTCGGTGTCGGAGATTGTGGCCGAGCCGAAGTCGAAGTTCAGCGTGTCGAGATCGATGCGCCGGGCGATGTCGCGCACGCGGGCCGACCGCTTGACCTCGTCGATCGAGTAGAGACGCTGCACCCTTTCCACCGGCGGCTGCTCGAGGAAGGTATAATACTCGTCCGGATCCTCGACTTCCTCCGAATCCAGGATATAGTCCCGGCGCGGGATGTCGAGCCGCATCGGCGGCAGGTCGTCGCCGGGATCGCGCCACTCGTCGACATCGTTGTAGTAGCGCTCGTCGACATAGCTCAGCACATATTCGCGGCCATCCGGGGTAATGCGCGATCGCCGGATGACGTCGCCATTGCGGTTGCGGATGGTGATGATCCTGATGCCGTTGTCGCGCTCCACGATTTCGCGGGTGCGGCCGCCTGAAAGATCCTCATAGTAGACATCCCTGGCACCGCGGGTGATGCGGGGAGCCTCGTTGCTTTCCACGAAGGTCTGGTTGTTGAACTGGAGAATCACGCGGTCGCCGAACTGCTTCACGACATCCGCGCCCTGCGGCCGGCGACGCTCGCGGACAATCTCTTGGGGCGTGAGGTCGACGCGTTTGCCCTTCTCCTCGATGACAGGAGCAATCTTTTCAGGCTGGATCGCCTGTTGCGCCGTCTTGTCGTCGGTGGGCGGCGGGCCCTGATTGACAGGGGCCTGCCTCTCGGCTTGCTGTCCGGCCTGGTTGCCGCCTTGCTCGACCTGGCCATTCTCGTTCTGGCCGGCCGGCCGGCGGCCCTGGTGTCTGCGCAAGACATCCTTCTGGCTGTCGAGGAGAGGCGCCTCGTTCGGGTTGGCGGGAGTTTCGCCTTGCGCGGCATTGCCGCCAGTCTCGGGCTGATTGTTAATGGCAGGCTGTTCACCCGTGGCAGGCTGCTGCTGCCCTGTTGCGGGCTGCTCGGTAAGCGGCTTCTTGGCCTGCCTCTTGTTCTGGTTCGAAGGCTGTTCGCCTTGAGCCGGCGCCTGCTCGGTTCCGGCCGGCGCCTGCTCCGTTCCCGGAACCGGCAAGGGCTTGAGCTTGCGAGACTCCTGACCTGCGGGGGCCTGTTCGGCCGGGGCTTGGCCTTGCTCGGCAGGTTGCTGGCCCTGCTTCCGTTTCTTTCCGGGCTGGTTGTCATTTGCCGGCTGTTCTGGCTGCTGTTCGGCAGGCGCGGCTTCCTGCTGCTGATTGAGCTTCCTCTTGCGCAGCTGTTGCTGCTGGTCGGGGGCGGCCTGCTCGGCCGGGGCCGTCTCGCTCTGCTGCTGCTGATTGAGTTTCCTCTTACGCGGTTGCTGCTGGTCCGGGGCGACCTGCTCGGCCGGGCCCGTCTCGCTCTGCTGCTGATTGAGTTTCCTCTTGCGTAGCTGTTGCTGCTGGTCGGGCGCGACCTGCTCGGCCGGTTGCTCAGCCGGCGCCGATTTGGCCTGGTTGCGCTTCTTCTTGCGCGGCTGTTGCTCGTCGGTTGCAGGCTGCCCGCCCTGATCGGCCGGCGCTGCTTCGGTCTGTTGCTGGTCCCGCTTCTTGCGGGGCTTCAATTGCTGTTCGTCGGTCGCGGGCTGGCCGCCTTGATCGGCGGGTGCAGCCTCGGTCTGCTGCTGCTGATCGCGTTTCTTGCGCGGCTTGAATTGCTGCTCGGCCGGGGCAGCCTCCCCGGATTGGCCGCCCTCCATCTGCTGCTGCTCTTGCCGCTTCCGGCGCGGCTTCTGCTCGCTCTCAGCAGGTGCTGCTTGTTCGGTTGCCGGCGCCGATTCGCTTTGTTGCTGCTGTTCGCGCTTCCTTTTGCGCGGCTGCTCGGCTCCCCCCTGCGCGCATTCCTCTGCCGACTGGCCTTCTGCGCAAGCGGCCTGAGCCAGCACGAGCGGCGCGCCGTGCAGGCTTCCGGAAGCCACACCCCCCTGCAGCGGATACGCGCCCAACGGCGCGGATGCCATAAGCAGGCCGATTGCCGTACCCGCCAGAATCCGTGGTTGGCGTTTCATATCGATTTTCTCCTAGTGGGGTCCCATCCCTGCCCAAACTTTCGTCAACCGCAATTGGTTCCGTCGGGCATTGGCGCCAGCCAAGGATGCTTGGCCGGCCTTTTGAAGGCAATTTCGTGTTTTTCTAATGTTGATACTGGGTCACCCGTCACCGCACGCTTGACCGAAAGGCTGCGGAGGGCCAAATCCACCGAAATGACCGCGCCATTCTGGAAAACGAAGACGCTCGAAGCGATGACCCCGGCCGAATGGGAATCGCTATGCGACGGCTGCGGCAAATGCTGCCTGTCGAAGCTCGAGGACGAGGATACGGGCGAGATCTTCTGGACAAGCGTCGGTTGCCGGCTATTCGACGCGGAGAACTGCCGCTGCTCCGACTATGCCAACCGCCTGGCGCGGGTGCCCGACTGCGTCGCCCTGACGCCGCAGAATGTGCGCACCATCACCTGGCTGCCAAAGACCTGCGCCTACCGTCTTATCGCCGAGGGCCATGATCTCTACTGGTGGCACAGGCTTGTTTCGGGAAGTGCCGAGACCGTGCACCAAGCCGGCATTTCGATCCAGGGCCGCGTGAAGGCCAAGGAAACCGATCTGGCCGAGCCAGACGACTACTTTGATTATATACTGGATGACGAACCGTAACCGGTTTGCATTTGACGACGAACCCTGAGGGGGCTTTATGACGAGGAACGACGAACCCTGCGGGTTCGCGTTTGGAACCCTGGCGGGGTTAGCGCTTTTGACCACGAGCGACGAACCCTGGCGGGTTCGCGCTTACATGAACCGGATATGAACGGCCGGTTCGCGGAAAATTCAGACGCAAAAAGGCATTTTCCAATCATCGGTTCTAGGGGCGACAGCCCACAACAAGGAGAGAAGACGATGTTCAACACGATCAAGACGGCAGCCCTTTCGGCTCTTGTCGGACTTGGCACCTTGGCCGCCATTCCGGCGCATGCGGACAGCCTCTATCTCGGTTTCGGAGACAGGCATGACCCGCGTTTCGGCATCTACACCGGCGACGACGACGGCTATCGCCGCGACTGGCGTCGCGACCGTGGCTGGCGCGGCTGCTCGCCGGACCGCGCCCTCGACAAAGCCGAGCGCATGGGTCTGCACCGCGTCCGCATCGTCGACATCAGCCGTCGCACGGTGAAGGTCGCTGGCCGCCAGTATGGCGACCGCGTGGTGGTGGTGTTCGCCAACGAGCGCGGCTGCCCGATCATCTATCGCTGAGGCCGAAAGGACGACTCTCTTGGAGTATCGCCTATGCGGACGATCCTCTTTGAGGATCGCCTTGGATATGATCTTCTGCGAAGATCAATCTTGAAGCACGGATGAGCGGAAAGGACGATCCTCTGCGAGGATCGCCTGTGAGTAGCGGAGCCCCTCGATGTGAGGCGTGTCTCGAAAAAGCCCCGGAGGACCGATCCTCCGGGGCTTTTTTGCGTCGGTGGCGCCTGCGCGGGCCGATCGTTATTTCAGCTCGAAGGTGACCGTGACCTGGACGTTGTAGGAATTTTCGCCGGCCTGCACTGGCACGGCCGAACGGGCGGCGTCGAACGATTTGGCCGCCATCGGCATCGGCGCCGGCGCGATATTCTGGTCGGTGATCTCGAGCACCTTGCCCAGGCTGACGCCGGCCGCTTCCGCAAGAGTCTTTGCCTTGGCCATGGCGTCGGCGACGGCCTTCTTGCGCGCCTCGGTGATCGTCGGCTTCGGATCGTCATTGGTGAAGGTGATGCCGCCACCCTGATTGACGCCGAGCGACACCGCCTTGTCGAGAATCTCGCCCGTCTTGTCGACATCGCGCACGCGCACCGACAGCGTGTTGGTCACCTGATAGGCGACGAGCTGCGCTTCCTGGCTGCCGTCGGTCTTGTTGATGTAGTTGTAGCGCGGGTTGATCTGTATGCCGGCGGTCTGCAGGTCGCGTTCGGCAATGCCCGCAGATTTCATCGCCGCGATCATCGCCGCCATGGCGTCGTTGTTGGCATCGAGCGCTTCGCGCGCGCTCTTGGCCTCGCGCATGACGCTGAGCGAAAGGATCGCCATGTCCGGCGCCACCGTCGCTTCGCCTTCGCCGGACACGACGATGCGGGGCGCAGGCTGGATGTCGGCAGCGCTCGCCAGCGCCGGAAACGCGACCGCGGCAGCGAGCGCGATGGGCAAAAGATGTCTGGTCATGAAAACTCCTCGAAGTCTGCGATCCGAGGCTCCGCGCCGCATCTGCCTCGACCCGCGAACGCGTCGATTCCCGGCGGTGCGGCGCAAGGGCCGGATCTTGTTTCGCGCCCTATGGGCGCAGGCCGCTCTACGGCGCGAATATGGGCTGATTTTGGCGTTTTGCGCCAGCGCTTTCGAAAGCCTTGTGCGGACGAGCGAAAAACACTAAGCCAGCCCGCGTGGGGCCTGTAGCTCAATGGTTAGAGCCGGCGGCTCATAACCGCTTGGTTGGGGGTTCGAGTCCCTCCGGGCCCACCATTATCGCCATTTATCAATGCCTTACAGGGTGGTTCGCCACGAGGTTCGCCAATAGGTTCGCCAAGCATCGGCTTGCGCGTCACCAGACGCACGACTCGATCCATCCCCTGGACCGCCAGCCGTACCTGCGATGCCTCGCGCGAATAGAGCTCGGCATGATCGATGTCGTCGTGACCAAGCACATCCATGAGCTGCCTGGTCGAAGCCTCTGCCTCGGCCAGATAGACGCCAAGCGACTTCCTCAGTCCATGGAGGGTCAGTCCCTTCGGCAGGCCGGCAAGCTTGCACCAATGCGCCATCATTCCAGTCAGCGACTTGGCGGAGAAAGGCTCACCGTAGCCGTTAACCAGGACAGTCTCGCCGCGCCCGTCGGCCGCATCCAGGATCTCAGACAGCATCGGTGTGATCGGCACAAAAAGCCGCTTACCGCCGGTTCGTCCCTTATTCTTGGCCTGAACGATATCAAACCCATCGAAGTGACGCTCGATACCATCGATGAACACACGACGAGTGACTCTCTGATCCCAGCGCAGGCCCGCGACGTCGCCGCGGCGGTTGCCGAGCCAAAGTGCCAACCCGTAGCAGGTGCGCGCTGCGGTGCCGAGCTGCCAACGCTTTTCGAATTGTGCCATGGCCTCGCGAGACCATGCTTTCCAGCCGGCATAGGCAGGACGCCACTCGACCGCCGCTGTGGGGTCGATTTCGATCCAGCCTTGCCGTAGCGCGACATAGACCAGCTTGCGTATGCCGACCAATAGGTGTTTGGCCTTGTGGGGCGTGGCGATGAAGCGGCCTAGAAGCTCTTCAACATGGATGCGTCGAAGGTTCTTAACCGGCACGTTCCGCCAGATGAGCGGGTTCGCCAGCAGGTTACGAAGCAGTTCGCCGAAATCGATTCAAGAAGCCGATCCCACCATCGATATTTCGCTCAGCTTCTGCGGAATGGCACCCCTTGCGCCCGATGTCGCTCATCTACTCTGCTTGCCGAGGTCAGATCGGAGCAATTCGCAGCCTCATGGTTTGGTTTCAACTCTGCTCGAGAGGGCCCATCATCATTGGACGCCACCGCCGAGCTAGCCTAGCTGCACGGACATGTCCGCATTCTCGTGGACCTTGGCCGCTTAGCGGGCGAGGAAACTCCGCTCAGCCGCTTCCTCGATCAGGCTTGTGGCGGTGCGTTTTTGCTCCTGCTTTCGAGACGTGTCTTTGGCCATCCGATACCGCCGCTTGTACCCGTCACCCATCCAAATTTCGGATATCTGGCGATGTTCCCCGAGACCTGCCGAAGGCAGCCCTTACAGCGAGTGCGCAATTCCGCTTGGCGCCAATTGCCGCTTGGCGCTCCTTTTCCAGAATGCGCATGTAACAAAGCGTCGGTGCCGACGAAGCAGGTTGTAGCAACGGAACTGGCTGCTGCGGGCTAAACGCGCCGTTGCGGTGCGGCTATCCGTTGCGAGTATCGCCTCAGGCAAAGGACACAGGATGCAAAGAGAGTTCAACATTGCTGAGAAAGGCTTCGGCTCGTATTGGCCGCTCGCCATCCTCAGGTGGGTAATGGTGCTGATTTTCGTATCGTTCGGGATTCAGAAATTCACACCGCAGTCGGCACAGGGAATCGCTTTATATATTTCGCACAGTCCGTTTGTTTCCTGGCTGCAGATTTTCGGAATTGAGGGCGAGGCTTATCTTCTGGGCTATATAGAGCTGTCGACGGCACTTCTCCTCGCATTGGGCGCTTTTGTGCCCGTCCTATCCGCGCTCGGAGCGTTGATCGGCGTCGGTACTTTTTTGATCACTTGGTCATTTTTCTTTACGACCCCCGGAGTGGTGATATGGAGCATCTCCGCCGATCCCATTGCATGGAATCTCGCGGGAGAGTTTCTCTACAAAGACGTAGTGCTGCTTTGCGTGTGCATCGTTCTGCTTCTTAGCTCCCTTCCGTCCGGCCTTATCCCTCTCAGAACAAAAAGGGAGGATGGCGATTGAGCCCGACCCGGTCGAGGAAGTCGTCGTAGTCCGCAATGAGGCCGTAGGCTCGATGAATTTGGCATCATCACCGTCGCACCGGCCTGAGTGCTCGATACAAACTCTTCGTATGTCGAGCACGGACCGTTAAGACCAGGATCGGCATCGCCTACAGATTCTGGCAGCCCACTGGTGCGGGCCTGACGGACCCCATCGCCGGCGAAAAAAAGGGCGGCGGCCATGCGCGATCTGCACGTTACGCTTCGTGCCGGGGTTTCATAACGATCAGGAACTGGCGCGCGCAACGCCTTTCGCCATCCGTTCCGCTATTCGCTCAAGCCAGTGCATAACTCCTCCCACGAAATCCCTGCCTGAAAAAACCCAGCGGCCGACGCATACGAGGATTTGAGGTTCGGAACATGAAAGCGTCGGATGCCAGTATTGGGCGGGGGCGCGTCTTAATTGATGCAGCCTCAGCTTAGGCGCACTGTTTGCGCCTTCATTGGGATGCCGGCACATGGTAAGCCGACGATTACTATCCACAGTCTGCATCTGGTAGCAGGGGGGCGTGTCTGCCCTCTCTGAGGTGCCATCCCCCAGTGCGCCGGACTGACCTTGACCATGTTTCCATCCGGCCTTTGTCTCCGCTGGCATGGAGAAACCAATGGATGCTCGCCCTCGTCGTCGATCACAGCCAGTTCGAAGGCTTGGAAGAACGGCGCGTTGAGGACCGTGTTCCACATCTGCAGCGGCAGTCCGCAATTGCCATCAGCGATGCGAGAACCACGGCAATCAACCGGCGGGCGCCCAGTCTTTGCGCGATCTGCTCCGCGAGGGTAGGGCAACAACGCCTTCGGTTATGCGCTGAGCATCGAAGCCGACCAGAAACGAGCGCTTCAGGGCAAGTGGACCCTAACGTCACAGGCTCAACTCCCTTCCTCCTCGGTGCGCTTCAACAGCCTCACCGATCCGTTCGACGCATCGGTACCGCTGAGCGGCAGCGATGCGCCCACCGGCAAGGCCGGACTGTCGCTGGACTGCCAGGATGCTGGACGGCGCCCACGGCAAGGTCCCCGCATGTCTACGGCATCGCCAACCTCCATCACAACGGCAATGACGTGGATATGTCGGGCACGGCCTTCCATGAGCACGATCGGCCGGTCTGGGGCGGCTGGCGCTCGGCGGCACGCTGTCACCGGCTGACGATCGCTGCATGGTCTTCGGCGAAGGCTTCGCCCAATCCAGCCTGAAGAACTTCGGCGGCAGCCGTTCGCGCGGCGGCAAGGTCGGCTCATCGTGGCCGACTACAGCCGCGCGGACTTTCCGCCGCGCGAGACGTTCGAGGACGATCGAACTATGCCGCTGGTGCCTTGCCCGCGATCATATCCGCCGCCTTCTCGGCGATCATGATCACCGCTGCGTTGGTGTTGGAAGAGACGATGCGCGGCATCACAGAGCTGTCGCAGACGCGCAGGCCGGCAAGACCGCACACACGAAGCTCGGGATCGACGACGCTGTCGGCATCGTCACCCATGCGGCAGGTGCCGACCGGATGATAGGCGCTGCGGCCATGCTGGCGGGCAAAGGCTTCGAGCGCCGCGCGGCCCTTCGTCGCCGCTCCCGGCAGATGCTCGCGGCTGATGTATTTGGCGAAGGCCGGTTGCGACAGGATCTCGCGGCTGATCTCGATGCCGTCGACGGCGCGTTCGAGGTCGTAGCGCTCGGCGAAAGGATTGGGGTCGATAATCGGCGCATCGCGCAGATCCGCCGAGCGCAGCGCCACACTGCCGCGCGAACGTGGCCGCACATGGTAGGAGTTCAGCGTGCAGCCGTTGCCGCCGGGAACCGAGCCGATGCCTTCCTCGACGCCGGCGCCGGGCAGGAAATGGAACTGGATGTCCGGCGTCCTCTCGGCGCGGTCGCCCCACCAGAAACCGCCGGCCTCGACGATGTTGGAAGCCACCGGTCCCTTGCCGAACAGCGCGTATTCGAGACCGGCGACGGCCTGCCAGCGCTTCTTCTTGTAGCGGTCGATGCCGTGCGGCCCGTTGAGTTCGGCGACGACGTCGACATCCATGTGGTCGTGCAGGTTCTGGCCGACGCCGGCGAGATCGTGCACCACTTTGATGCCGTGCTGGCTCAGATGCTCGGCCGGGCCGATGCCGGATAGCAGCAGCAGTTTCGGCGAGCCGATGGCGCCGGCGGTGACGATCACCTCGCGCTCGGCACGCAGCAGCTCGGTGCGGCCGGTGGCCACGATCTCGACGCCGACGGCGCGGCCGTTCTCGACGACGACGCGGCTGACCGTGGCGTCGGTGCGCAAGCTCAGGTTCGGTCGCGCCAGGGCGGGCTTGAGATAGGCGACCGCCGTGCTCGAGCGCCTACCGTTGCGCGTGGTCGTCTGGTAGAAGCCGGCGCCTTCCTGCTCGCCGGCGTTGAAGTCGGCTCGGAAAGGCAGGCCGGCCTGCTGCGCCGCCTTGACGAAGATCCGGGTCAGCGGATGCGGCGCGCCGCTGGAAACGCCGAGCGGACCCTCGATGCCGTGCTCACGGCCCGCGAAGGTGTCGTTGCCCTCGGAGCGGACGAAATAGGGCAGCACATCGGCGTAGCTCCATCCGGCGCAGCCGAGGTCGGTCGCCCAGCCGTCATAGTCCTGCGGGCAGCCGCGGGTGAAAACCTGCGCATTGATCGAGGAGCCGCCGCCGAGCACCCGCGCCTGCGGATAGACCATGACGCGACCGTTGATCTCCGTGCCGGGCGCGGCGTCATAGCCCCAGATCAGCGGTCCCGACGTCATCTTGAAGAAGCCGACCGGCATGTGGATATAGCGATCGGTGTCGGGCGGACCGGCCTCGAGCAGAACCACCGACAGGTCGGGATCCTCGCTCAGCCTGGCGGCAAGAACGCAGCCGGCCGAGCCGCCGCCAACGATGATATAATCCGCCATTCTCGCTCCCCTGCCGAGGCGAAGTCAGTGCCTCGCTCTTCATGCGCGCGACGATCTCAAGTCGCTTGTGCCGCGTCAAGAGAAAGAGTATGGTTGCCGTGTTGAAGGGTTGTCATACAAGTAGAGGAGGATAACCCCTCGCTGGAGGATCCGGCCGCGCGCCCTGCGCAAGCGCCGGGCGGCAAACAAATTCAATCGGGAGGTCGAAATGAAGGACAGCAATGGTCTTGTTTTTTCCGGCAGGGTAAACCGCCGGACGCTGATGCTGGGCGCTGCCGCCGGGGGGGCGACGCTGGCCATGCCGAATGTGCTGCGCGCGGCCGACAAGCCGACGCTGGTGACGTCGATCCGCTCGTTGTCCAATCCCTATCACGCGGTATGGAAGACCGGCGCCGAGGCCTATGCCAAATGGGCCGGACTGGAGCACGTCACGCTGGTCTCGGAAGGCAACAGCGAGAAGGGCATCGCCGACATCAAGGCGATGCTGGCCAAGACCAACGGCAACATGGTGCTCAATTCCGATCCCAACGACACGCCCGACGCGCGCCCGATCGTCGAAGCCTGCGCCAAGGCCGGCGCCTATGTGGTGACGCAGTGGAACAAGCCGGCGGACCTGCACCCCAAGGATTTCAACCCGAACTACGTCTCGCATATCGAGTTCGACGGCATCGCCAGCGGCAAGACCATCGCCGAGATCCTGTTCAAGACGATGGGCGGCAAGGGCGGCATCGTCGCGCTCGGCGGCCTGATCTCGACCACGGCCGCGATCGAGCGGAAGAAGGGCCTCGATGCGGCGCTTGCCGCCAATCCCGACATCAAGCTGCTCGACTTCCAGGTCGCCAACTGGAAATCGACCGAGGCCTTCGACCTGATGGGCAATCTGCTGACCCGCTTCGGCGACGACATCAAGGGCATCTGGGCCGCCAATGACGACATGGGCTCCGGCGCACTCGAAGCGCTGCGCGCCGAAAACCTCGCCGGCAAGGTGCCGATCGTCGGTGTCGACGGCATCAAGACCGCAGTCGACGCGGTGCGCACAGGCGAGTTCGCCTGCACGGTCACCTCGGATCCGTTCTGGCAGGGCGGCATGGGGCTTGCGATCGGCTACAACGCCAAGATCGGCAAGTTCGACCCGGCCAAGGAGCCGCCGGAGCACCGCGAATTCTACGGCAAGGCGGTGCTGATCTCGCACGACAATGTCGAGGAATATTACAAGACCAATGTCGAGTCGAAGCCCGAGATTGACTGGAACGATCTGTGGGGCCGGGTGACCGGAGCGATCCGCGCCTGACCCGTTGGGGCGGGCCGGCTTCTCCCTGGCAGCGGCCCGCTCCCTTTTTGCCGGCGTCTTGCGCCCGTGGCCACGACGCCTGTCACCAGCAGACGGGAAGCGGTTTCTTGACAATCCAGACAGAACCCCTGAAGTCCGTTTCGGACATCGAGCGGACGACGCTTATGACATTCCTCCCCGGCCGCATCGCCAGCATGCTCAGCGGCAGGCGCTGGCGCAGGCTCGCGCCGCTGGCGGTGCTGGTCGTGCTGTGCATTCTGATCACCATCGCTAATCCCAATTTCATCGAGTTGCGCAATCTTGTGCGGCTGGCGAACTCCGCTGCCGTGCCGCTGACACTGGCGATGGGGCTGACCTTCATCATTCTGATGGGCAGCATCGACCTTTCGGTCGAGGGCACGCTGTCGGTGGCCGCGATGGTGGTGGTGCTGCTGGCAGCCAATGACAGCAACGGCAACGATTATGGCTGGTGGGCGGTGCTGGCGGCGATCGCCGCGGGCACGATCATGGGGCTGATCAGCGGTCTCGTCCAGACGATGCTGCGCATCCCATCTTTCATGGCGACGCTCGGCATGTGGTTCATCGGGCTCGGCCTGTCGGTCTATATGCTGGGCGGCTCGGCCATCCGCCTTAACGACGCCTCGATCCGCGACCTCGCCTTGCATCGTTTCCTCGGGCTGCCGCTGGCGGTCTGGGTCGCCATCGGCGCGTTCGCCCTTGCCGCCGTTATCCAATATTACACACGGCTCGGCCGCCACATCTTGGCGATCGGCGGCGACGAGGACGTGACCAAGCTCTCCGGCGTCAACGTCACGCGCGTGCGCATCGCGGCCTTCGCGCTGGCGGGTTTCTTCTTCGGCATTGCAGGCGTGCTCGCCGCCGCCCAGCTCGGCCAGTCGCATGCCGTCATCGGCGACGGGAGGCTGTTTGCCGCGGTCACGGCGGTGGTCGTCGGCGGCACGGCGCTGACCGGCGGCGAGGGTGGCGTCGTCAATACGCTGATCGGCGTGCTGATCGTCACCGTTTTGGCCAACGGCATGATCCTGCTGGGCATCTCGCCTTACATCCAGCAGACGGTGCAGGGCCTGATGATCATCGCCGCCGTGGCGCTGTCGCTCGACCGCGTTCGCCTTAAGATCGTGAAGTGACCGCCATGCTGCAGGCGTCGAACATCATCAAGAATTTCCCCGGCGTCCAGGCGTTGCGCGACGTCTCCATAGAGGTGCGGCCAAACGAAGTGGTGGGGCTGATCGGCGAGAACGGCGCCGGCAAGTCGACGCTGATGCGGCTGCTAGCCGGCGGCTACCGGCCGGATGGCGGCACGATTACCCTTGACGGCGAACAGCTCAAGCTGCGCAACGCCCGCGACGCGGCCAGGCACGGCATCGGCATGGTGTTCCAGGAGCAGTCGCTGGTTCTCAACCTGACCGTCGCCGAAAACATCTATTTGGGCGAGGAAGACCGCTTCACCCGCTTCGGTCTCGTCAATTGGCGCGCCATGAACGCCGCGGCGCGACGGCAGCTCGCCAAGATCGGCGTCGACATCGACGTCACCGCGCGCACCTCCGAGCTGACCTTCGCAGCGCGCCAGATGGTCGAGCTCGCCAAGGCGCTGACGCTGGAGGAGATGGTCGAGCGTCCATTGCTCATCCTGCTCGACGAGCCGACCTCGGTGCTCAACGCCGCCGATATCGAGGTTCTGTTCGCGCGGGTGCGCTCGCTCAAGTCCCGCGCCAGCTTCGTCTTCGTGTCGCACCGGCTCGACGAGGTGCTGGCGATTTCCGACCGCGTCTACACGATGAAGGACGGCGCGGTCGTGGCCGAGCATCGCGCCACGCAAGTCACCGCGCCGGAGCTGCACGAGATCATGGTGGGGCGCGGGCTGCAGGCCGAATATTACCGCGAGGCGCGCCAACGGCCGCCGGGCGACAAGATCATGGTCGAGGCCAAGGGGCTGGGCGCTAACGGCTTCTATCACGGGGTCGATCTTTCGATCCGCGCCGGCGAGATCGTGGGCATCGCCGGCGTCGTCGGTTCCGGCCGTGAAGAGGTGACCCGCACCATCGGCGGATTCCTGCCGCATGACGCCGGCGAGATGAAGATCGCGGGCGAGCCGGTGCGCTTCGGCTCGCCGGAACCGGCGGTGCGCAGGGGTATCGGCTATGTGCCGCGCGAGCGCAGGCTGGAAGGGCTGGTGATGTTCCTGTCGATCGCGGAGAACATTTCGCTGGCGGACCTCTCGAGCGTCATGCGCAACGGCGCCATCGACTACGGGAAGGAGCGGCGGCTTGCCGCCGACTGGATCAAGCGGCTCAGCATCAAGGCGCCCGGACCGGACGCCGCCTGCCGCAAGCTCAGCGGCGGCAACCAGCAGAAGGTGGTGCTGGCGCGCTGGATGACGGCCGGCTCGCGCATCCTGGTACTCGACCATCCGACGCGCGGCCTCGATGTCGGCGCCAAGGAGGAAGTCTACGAGCTGGTGCGCGATCTCTCCGAGCAGGGCGTGGCGATCCTTCTGATCTCCGACACGCTGGAAGAGACGATCGGCCTGTCGCACCAGGTGCTGGTGATGCGCGACGGCGAGATCACCGCGCGCTTCAATGCGAGCCCCGGCAACAAGCCGAAGCAGGTCGATCTACTGCGAGCGATGGTGTGAGCCGATGAACGAGGTTTTTTCGATCAGGCAGGTCTTCGAAGGCAAGTGGACGCAAGGCGCCATACCGCTGGTCCTGCTCGTCGCCTTGCTGCTGATCATCGAGATCGCCGCGCCCGGCTTCCTGACCGGTGAGACGCTGGCGCTGCTCTTCGCCAACACCGCCGTCCTGTTCATCCTGGCCACCGGCGTCACCTTCTCCATCCTGCTCGGCGGCATCGACCTGTCGATCCAGGCGGTCGCCTCGCTGGCAAGCGTCATGCTGGCGCAGCTCTTGCCTACGCTCGGCTTCGCCGCCTTTCCGGTGGCGATCCTGTCCGGCCTCGGCTTTGGGCTGCTGAGCGGCATCGTGCATGTCAAGCTACGCGTGCCGTCCTTCGTCGCGACCTTGGCCACCGGCGGCGTGGTCACGGGCCTGGCGCTCTGGGTTTCCAACGGCCGCGCCATCACCATCGAGGAAGCGGGCCGCGAAAAGACCGCCTGGATCAACGCCACGATTTTCGGCCTGCCGATGGTGGTGCTGATCTCGGCGCTGATCGGCATCGTCAGTTTCCTGGTGCTGCGCTACACGCGCTTTGGCCGCCAGGCGATCGCGGTCGGCGCCGGCGAACCGGCGGCCTGGGCCGCGGGCATCAATGTCGACCGCACCAAGATCATCGCCTTCGCGGCGTCGGGGATGCTGGCGGCCGTCGCCGGCGTCGTGCTGGCGGCCAGGCTGTCGAGCGGCTCTCCGGTGCTCGCCAACCAGCTCCTGCTGCCGGCCATCGCCGCCGTCATTGTCGGCGGCACTGCGATCACCGGCGGGCTGGGTGGCGTCGCGCGCACCGCGGTCGGCGCGCTGATCATCTCGATCGTGCGCATCGGCATGACCTTCGTCGGCGTCAATATCTTCCTGGAGAACATGGTGTTCGGCGCGGTGCTGATCGCCGCCGTCGCCATCACCATCGACCGCAGCAAGATCGCGGTCATCAAGTGACGGACCGATCCGCACCGCCTCCCAAGCAAGCGCGGACGCAGGGGGACCGCATCGGCGCGAGGCCGGTGCGGTCCGGCCTGAATTTACTGCATAGTGTCCAGACCGATCAGCTCGATCCTGTAGCCGTCCGGGTCCTCGACGAAGGCGATGTGGGTGGTGCCGTGCTGCATCGGTCCGGGCTTGCGCGGGATCTTGGCGCCGCGCTTTTCCAGCTCGGCGCAAACGGCGTAGATGTCGTTGACGCCGAGCGCCAGATGGCCGAAGCCGGTGCCGATCTCATAGGGTTCCTCGCGGCCCCAGTTCAACGTCAGCTCGACGACCGCTTCCTTGTCCTCCGGCCCGTAGCCGACAAAGGCATTGGTGAACTTGCCGCCGGGATAATCCTCGCGGCGCAGCAAGGTCATGCCGAGCACTTCGGTGTAGAAGGCGATCGACTTGTCGAGGTCGAGCACCCTGATCATGGTGTGCATATAGCGAAAGCCGGGGGCGTCGCTCATTGGGAAAGTCCTCCGAATTCAGTGATTTGCCGGTCTGACCATCCACATCAAACGGCTTCGGGAAGCATGGCGTCGCTTGATGTTCTAAATCAGGGTTGTATGATAACACGACAAGATTGGTGGTTGTCCAGTCGTTTTCCGGAAGGGTCCAGGTTCAGTTCATGAATGCCGTGTCGCCCAATTCCGCATCGCTGATCGCCGCCCTCACCGGCGTGCTGTCGGATGGCGGGCTACTGACCGAGGCAGAGGACCTTGTCCGCTACAGCCGCGACTGGTCGGGCGACCATTTCGGCCGCCCGCTGGCGGTGGCGCGGCCCAGCTCGGTGGAAGAGATGTCGGCGCTGATGAGGCACTGCCATGCCGAGCGCATCCCTGTCGTGCCGCAAGGGGGGCTGACCGGCCTTGTCGGCGCCGCGGTGGCGGCTGACGGCAACGAGGTCGTCGTCTCGCTTGAGCGCATGAACCGGATCCGCTCGATCAGCCCGATCGACTTCGCGATGGTGGTCGAAGCCGGCTGCATCCTCGAGGATGCCAAGCGCGCGGCCGAGGAGAGCGACTGCATCCTGCCGATCACCTTCGGTGCGCAGGGCAGCTGTCGCATCGGCGGCAATGTCGCCACCAATGCCGGCGGCTTCAACGTGCTGCGTTACGGCATGACGCGCGACCTTGTGCTCGGCCTCGAAGTTGTGCTGGCCGACGGCCGGATCTGGAACGGACTGAAGGTCCTGCGCAAGGACAACCGCGGCTATGATCTGAAGCAGGTCTTCATCGGTTCGGAAGGCACGCTCGGCATCGTCACCGCCGCTGCGCTGAAGCTCTTCCCCAGGCCGACGCAGATCGAAACCGCGCTCGTCGGCCTGCGTTCGGTCGAGGACGCGATGGCGCTCTATGCGCGGGCGCGGCGCGGCTGCAGCGACCTGCTCACCGCCTTCGAGCTGATCCTGCGCGGTGGCATCGAGATCACCATGCGCGAGGGCAAGGATTTCCACGAGCCGCTCGGCAAGCCTTACCCCGCCTATGTGCTGATCGAGGTTTCGTCCGGAGGGCTGATCGACCTCAAGGATATGCTTTTGAGTTTTCTCGCGGGCGTCGAGGATCTTGTCGAGGACGGCGTTGTGGCATCGACACGGGCGCAGGGCGAGCGCCTGTGGCTTTACCGCGAGATCATGGTCGAGCGTCAGGGGCGCGGCGGCCGCTATCTGCGCACCGACGTCTCCGTGCCGATCTCGAAGCTTGCCGATTTCGTAACCGATGCACTGTTCGAACTGGGGCGGGCGAGACCCGACGCGCTGCCCGTCACCTACGGCCATGTCGGCGACGGCAACATCCATCTCAACGTCGTGCCGCCGGAGGGCATGGGGGTCGAGGCGATCGAGCATCTGTTCGAGGAGGCGGAAGCGGAGATTTTCGCCGTCGTCGACCGCTATGGCGGCTCGATCAGCGCCGAGCACGGCATCGGCCGGGTCAAGCAGCGGGCCTTCCTCGACCGCATCGATCCGGTAACGCTCGATCTTGCGGCAGGCATCAAGGATGCGATCGATCCGCGCCATATATTGAGCAACGGCCGCATTCTGGCGTCCGCATCCGCGCTCGACTATAGGTGAGCGATGACGCTGAAGCTCGACAAGGTCAATCGCGGTCCGCACCTCTCCACCCTCGTGGCGAGTTCGATCTCGCGCGAGATCGCGCAGGGGCGGCTGAAGCCCGGCGATCAGCTTCCGACCGAACAGGCGCTGGCGACCACATTCGGGGTCAGCCGAAACGTCGTGCGCGAAGCGATTGCCAGGCTGCGCTCCGAAGGCCGCATCTGGTCGCAGCAGGGCAGGGGCGCCTTCGTCGCCGACGCCACCAACGCGACGGTGCTGACGATCGACTATGAGACGTTGCAGCGCGCGGATTCCTTCCGCAATCTTTTCGAGCTGCGCGGCATGCTGGAAGTGCAGATCGCCGCGCTGGCCGCGACCCGCCGCTCCGATGCGGATATCGCGGCGATGGAGCAGGCGCTCGATGGGATGCGCACGGCTCCCTATGGCAGCGTCGCCTGGCTGAAGAACGACCTCGGTTTCCACCGCGCCGTCGCAGAAGCGACCCAGAACCCTTATATGGGCCAGTTTCTCGTCTTCGTCTCGGAGCGGGTGCGCGAAAGCATCCTGGCCGCCGGCAACCAGCAGAAGTCGGACGACATGGCACGCACGACACTGGGCGAGCACGAACGCATCCTGGCGGCGATCAAGGCCGGCGACGTGAAGGGCGCGAGCGCTGCCATGACGCGGCATCTCGCAGGTGCTGCCTCACGCGTTGGACTGCCTGGAGGCGAAGCCTCCGCGAAGCCAGCGTCGCCGGCACGGCATTCGCGGCTGCGGAAGGCAATGCGCGGGCAGGCAGCCGGGTAGGCAGCGGCTCAGCCCGCTCGGTCAGCGCCAGCCAAAACGGAGAGAAGCGCCCTTTGCGATTTCACTCAGCCGCCGGCTCAACCAGCGATACCCCATTCAGCCCAGCGACGATATCCGACAGCGCCGGCACGAACTTCTCGCCATGCCCCGTGGCCACCGCCGTCGCAAAACCGTTGCGGACCACGGCGCCGACCGGGTTGGCGATGCCGGCGGCCTGGGCGAAGGAGGTGAGGTAGGTCATGTCCTTCAGCGCATTGGCGATGGCGAAGCGCTGGGCGTTTTCGTTGCGGTTCAGTACGAAGTCGAAGAAGGCCTGGTAGAAGCCGCAGTCCATGCGGCTGCCGGAGATGACGCTGTTGAAGACCTGCGGCGTCAACCCCGCCTTGGCGCCGAGCGTCAGCGCCTCGGAATAGATCGCGGAATAGCCCATCGAGACGAAATTGTTGAGCAGCTTCATGGTGTGGCCGCTGCCCGTCGGGCCGGTGTGGACGATGCGCGCGGCGAAGGCTTCGAGCACTGGCCGCGCGCGGGCGACCGCTTCCGCCGCCCCGCCGACCATGACGTCGAGCTTGCCCTCGGCGGCTTCCTTGGGCGTGCGCGCCAGCGGCGCGTCGATCAGCGTCACGCGTTGAGCTGCAAGTTCGGCGGCGAGAGCGATCGTCGAGGACGGGTTGGAGGTAGAGCAGTCGATGATGAGCAGCGGTTTGTTGGCAGCCGCAAGCCCCTCCGGACCCTTTACGACCGCTTCCACCTGCGGCGAGCCGGTGACGCAAAGGAGAACGATGTCGCAGCCTTCGGCGAGCGCGCGCGGCGTCGCCGACTGGCGGGCGCCAGCGCTGACAAGCTTCAGCGCCGCCTCCTGGTTGCGGTGCGCCCACACTGTCAGCGGCCAGCCCTTGGCCAGAAGGTTGGCCGCCATGCCCGAACCCATCGCGCCCAGCCCGATAAAGCCAATTTGCTGCTTCATGTTGGTCCTTCCTTGCTGTTGGGCTCAAACAAACGAAAGATTGCCGTTGCAACCAAGCGGTGCGATCCTTGGCGCAAGAATCGATTTAAAGGGCCGGTTTTCCGATGACGGATCGCGAGGGAGCAATGTTCGGCGCCATTCGCCAGTCCCCCAATCTGAGGGGCGAGCTGGTCGACAAGTTTGCCGCGCAGATCGAAGCCGGCGATCTTGCGCCGGGACAGCGGCTTCCCACCGAGCAGGAAATCGTCAACGCGACTGGCGTCAGCCGGACGGTGGTTCGCGAGGCGCTGGCTTCGCTGCGCGCACGAGGGCTGATCACGACAAGGCAGGGCCTCGGCGCCTTCGTGGCCCAGGAGCCGCCGCCGAAAACCTTTTCGATCGTGCCGACGGATGTCGAATCGATCGACGAGATCCTGGCGGTGCTCGAGCTGCGCATAGGCGTCGAGGGAGAGGCGGCGGCGCTGGCAGCCACGCGCCGGACCGCCAAGGACCTTGCGCTCATGGCCAGGCAGCTCGACGCCATCGACCGCGCGATCGCCGAAACCGGTCTCGCCGCGACCGAGGATGCGGCTTTCCATCGGGCGATTTCGCTCGCCTCGCACAACGCCTATTTCAGCCGGCTTTTCGACACGTTCGGTACCGCGATGATCCCGCGCCAATGGACGCAGTTCGATCGCCTGGAGCCCGACGAGCGCGAGCGGCATTTCGAGCGGACGCGGCGCGAGCACCGGGCGATCCACGACGCTATCGCGGCCCGCGACGCCAAAGCGGCGCAGCGCGCGATGCGGCTGCACCTGACCCGTTCCTACAAGCGCTTCGAGCAGCTCCGCGACGGCGCCGGACATCTGAAATAGATCGGGCGAGGGCGCCTGAGCGGTGTCTGGCCTGCCGCGACAGGAGGCGGTTACGGCCCGACGTTCTAAGCCCGCCCGGCCTCGATCGGCATCTTGCGCGAATGCCAGGAGCATCCCGTCGTCCTCCAGCCTTCCGATAGATCCAAACCCGGGGCTATCCATAATCACCTTTTGCATGCTTACAGGGTTGTCATACAACCATCCGATCTGATATTCCTGCGGGCACGACCCGTCAAGACGACGTTGGCTTTGAGGAGTGAGTTTCCATGCATCAAAGGCGATTTGGCCGCACCGGCTGGCAAGTGTCGGAAATCGGCTTCGGCAGTTGGGCGATCGGCGCCGACTGGGGCGACGTCGAGGAGAAGGACGCGATCGCGGCGCTCAATGCCGCGCTCGATTCAGGCGTGACGATGATCGACACGGCCGACGTCTATGGCGACGGTCGGGCCGAAAAGCTGATCGCAAAGACGCTGAAGGGGCGGGGCGGCGCGAGGCCGATGGTCGCCACGAAGGCCGGCAAGCGGCTGAACCCGCATGTCGCCTCCGGCTACAATCGCCAGAACCTGACCAGCTTCGTCGAGCGCAGCCTGCGCTATCTCGAGGTCGACGTGCTCGACCTTGTGCAACTCCATTGTCCGATGACGGAGGTTTTCTACCAGCCCGAAACATTCGAGGCACTTGAGAAGCTGGTCGAGGAGGGCAAGATCCGTCACTACGGCGTCAGCGTCGAGAAGGTCGAGGAAGGCATCAAGGCGCTGCAATATCCCGGCGTCGTCAGCGTCCAGATCATCTACAACATTTTCCGGCAGCGCCCCGCGGAACTGTTCTTCGACATGGCGCGCCAGAATGACGTTGCCATCATCGTCAGGGTGCCGCTGGCCAGCGGGCTCTTGTCCGGCAAGTTCAAGAGCGATTCCAGCTTCAGCGCCAAGGACCACCGCAGCTACAACCGGCAGGGCGAGGCCTTCGACGTCGGCGAGACATTCGCCGGCGTGAATTATGAGGAAGGCCTGCAGGCGGTCGAGGAATTGCGGCCGCTGCTGCCGCTAGGCGCGACAATGGCGCAATGGGCGCTGCGCTGGATCCTGATGAACCCGGCGGTGACGGTGACTATTCCGGGCGCCAAGTCCGTCAGGCAGGCGCAGGAAAACGCCGCCGCGTCCGACCTGCCGGCGCTGTCGCCGCAAGTGATGGAGCGTATCGCCGACATCTATGAGCGGCGCATCAAGGCCTCTGTCCACCAGCGCTGGTGAGCGCCATGGGTACCGGCAATCCCCTGGTGATCGACGGGCATCAGCATTTCTGGGACCCGGCGGACGGATCCTGCGGCTGGATGACGGAGGATTACTCCGCCATACGCCGGGTGTTTTCGCCCGAGGACCTCAGGCCGGCGCTTGCCGCGGCCGGCGTGGACAAAACCATGCTCGTCCAGACATGGCATTCGCTCGACGAGACGCGGGCATTCCTGGGCACGGCAAGCCGGACCGATTTTGTCGCCGGCGTCGTCGGATGGGTCGATCTCACCGATGCCGAGGTGGCGGCCACACTGTCGGAACTGAAGGCGCGGCCGGATGGCCGCTATCTGGTCGGCATCCGTCACCTCGTCCATAACGAGGCGGATCCGAACTGGCTGTTGCGCGCGGATGTCCAGCGTGGGCTGGCGGCTGTCGGGGATGCCGGCTTGGTCTATGACCTTCTGTTGAAGGAGCCGCAGATTCCGGCCGCCCTGGAGACTGTGGAGCGGCATCCTAGCCTGCGTTTCGTGGTGGACCACATCGCAAAGCCACGCATTGCGCAGCATGCGATGGAGCCATGGGCTGGATTGATGCAAGGTTTCAAGGCGCATCGCGACCACGTCTGGTGCAAGCTGTCCGGGATGGTCACGGAGGCCGACTGGCGGCACTGGAAAAGTCAGGACCTGCAGCCCTATGTCGACGCGGTGCTTTCGATCTTCGGGCCGTCGCGATGCCTGTTCGGCTCGGACTGGCCGGTCTGCCTGGTCGCCGCCGACTATCAGTCGGTCAAGCGTGCCCTCGACGATTGCCTCTCCGGGTTGACGGAAGAAGAACGGTCGCAAATTCTTGGTGCTTCCGCCATCGAGGCGTACCGCTTGCCGCTGTGACTGTGGCAAGGCTCTGAGTCTCCGCCTTGGCGTTTGCCGGGCCACTTTCATCATCACAATGATCGCGGCGCATGTCTTTGTGTTGGGCATCCTTGTCCGGCGCCTCGCACCGGCTGCGATGAACTTCCCCACCCAAGCTTAGATCGGAAACAGACGAACGAAAGGGGTGACATGACGCCACCTGTTCGCTCGCCCTCAGGCCGGAGTCATGTTGACAGCAGTGTTACATGGTAATAGGGTTGTATGACAAGTTGGTCATGTAACGGGAGGAACATGCATGAGACAGCTAGGACTTGGATTGGCCATGGCAGCCGCGGGGCTCGCCATGGCTTTGCAGACGGCACGTGCTGACGAGGAACTGCCCATCGGCGTCATCGCCGCGCAGTCGGGCTCGTTCGTTTCTGCCGGCAACACCATCGTCGGCGCGGCCAATCTGGCGGCGCAGCAGATCAACGACGCCGGCGGCATCAAGGTCGGCGACAAGACCTACAAGGTCAAACTCTATATCCGCGACAACCGGACGGATGTGAACGTCACCATCGCGGCCGCGCGCGAGCTGGTCAACGACATTGGCGTCAAGGCGATCTGGGGCACCGAGACGCATGACTTCTCAGTGTCTATGGCCAAGATCACCGGTCCGGCCAAGGTGCTGCAGTTTTCCGGCAACAGCTCGCTTGGCGCCGTGCTCGACGACAAGGCCGTCGCCGAGGACGGCTGGCTTCACTACGCGTTCCAGAGCGAGCCGCAGGAATGGCAGCGCAGTGGCAGCACCGCCAAGGGCGTGCTCTCGCTGCTCACGCCGCAGCTGAAATCGCCGCCGAGGCATTCGGTGGTGTTCGTCGGCAACGACGCGACGGGGCAGTATCTGTCATCTCACTATGTCAAGGCGCTCGAGGCGGAAGGGCAGAAAGTCGACCTCGTGCAATATCCGCCGGATACGACCGACTTCTCGCCGCTGCTCACCCGCATCAAGGGCATGAAGCCCGATATCGTGCATTTCTGGTATAATGGCGATTCAACGCTCACCGCCTTCCCGCAAGCCCTCAAGCTCGGCGTGGCGCCGTCCTATTTCCTGTTCGGTGTCGATCCGGGCATCTATCAGGAGCGCAGCTTGAAGGCGGACGTGCCGGTGACGATGAGCTGCGTGCCGGTCTGCTGGGGTTCCTCGCCATACCCCGAGGTGAAGCAGTATTTCGACAAGTATTTCGGCCTCGGCGCCGCCAAGGGCCCGCAGTCCTCGGTCTCGCTGCTCTATTACGATTACTTCTTCTGGTACGCCAAGGCGCTGGAGAAGGTCGGCAAGATCGATGATCCGGACGCGGTGGTCGCAGAGCTCCTGAAATCGGACTACAAGGGCGTCGTTTCCCCTGTACCGCTTGTGTTCAACAAGCATCATCAGGTCACCTTCGCGACCGAGGTCTGCATGGTCGAGCCCAACACATCCGACCAGTTCAAATGCGCGGTCGAGCAGCCGCCGGCCGCACCGCCCCCCGGCGACAACGGCGGCTGAGCCGTTCCGCAACGAAATCCGACATCGGGATGGGCGGCTATGTTCCGCCCATCCTTCCCTGCAGGTTCTCCACCCGGATTTGATGATGGACATTTTTGTGCAGCAACTGGTGAACAGCCTATCGGTTGCCAGCGTCACCATTCTCATCGGCATCGGCATCACTCTGATCTTCGGCCTGGCCGGCATTGTCAATTTCGCGCATGGCGAGTTCCTGATGGTCGGCGGCATGGCGACCTGGTTCATGGTCGGCGCCGGGATGAACTTCTTCGTGGCGCTGGTGTTCGCCGGCCTGCTGGTCGGGGCGCTCGGCTTTGCCGCCGAAAGATGCCTGTTCCGCTTCACGCTTAATCGGCCAATGAACGGCTTCATTATGTCGATTGGCTTAAGCGTGATCCTGCAGCACGCCGTCATCCGCGTCTTCAACGAGTTCCAGAAAAGCATCACCGACCCGGTCGGCCTGGTCTGGACGATCGGCGGCGTGGATGTCACCGCCATGCGCGCGATCGTTGTCGCGATTACCGCAGTGATCGTGGCGATAACCTATTTTGGCATCTCGCGCAGCCGCTATGGGATGGCGTTGCGGGCGAGCGTTTCGGACCGCGACACCGCCGAGCTGATGGGCATTCCGGTCCGCCGCTACGTCACCGGCGTCTTCATCTATGGCAGCCTGCTTGCCGGCATCGGCGGTGCGCTGATGATCTCGCTGTTTCCGATCACGCCCTTCACCGGCAGCGTCATCATCATCCGCGGCTTCGCGGTCTCGCTGATCGGCGGTCTCGGCAATGTCGGCGGCGCCGTCGTCGGCGGTCTCGTGCTCGGCCTCGTCGACGGCCTCAGCGCCGGTTACGGATATCCGGAATGGACCGACGCCTATTCGCTGGTCGTGATGATCCTGATCCTGGTGCTGCGGCCCCAGGGTCTGCTCGGCGGCACGCTCGGCCCGAAGGCATCGTGAGATGTCGATGCCAATGACCGACAACAGCGCCGGCAAGACAGGCGCCGCGCCAGAAGGCGTCAGGGCACGGGATCGGCTCGCGCTTCTGACGGCCGACAATGCCGCCGTTCCGCTGCCGGCCGGCGTCCAGGCGATCACAGCAATCCTGCTGGCGGTGCTGCTCATCGCCTTGCCCTGGCTCGGCCTCGGCTATCGCTTCCTGTCGATCGCCATCACGACGCTCTATACGGCGATCGGCCTCTACGGCCTCGGTCTGCAGTTCGGCCAGGCCGGCATCATGTCGGTCGGCCATGCGGCGCTGATGGGGGTCGGCGCCTACGCCTCGGCTATCCTTTCCGTGCAGCTCGGCTTCGGCTTCTGGACGTCGCTGCCCTTCGCCATGGCCTTGTCGGCGATCGTCGGCGGCGTCATCGGTCTGCCGACGCTGAGAGTGGGTGGACAACATTACATCATCATCACCTTCTGCTTCTGCGCCCTGTTCGTCGTCGTGCTCACCAATGGCGGCACCTTCACCGGATCCGCCACCGGCCTCGATGTCGGGTCGGTCACGCCGTTGCCCGGCATCAATTTCGACAAGCTCTCCAACAATTATTACCTGGTCCTGGCGGCGCTCTTCCTGGCGCTCTCCGCGACCTATCTCATCGGCAATTCGCGCTACGGCCGGACGTTGCGGGCGATCCGCGAGAACGAGCAGCTGGCGCGTTCGGTCGGCATAAATGTCGACCTGCACAAGCTTGGCGTGCTCATGGTGTCAGGCCTGTTCGCCGGCCTGGCCGGGGTGCTGCAGCTCTATTACCTGCGCCACATCTCGCCGACCCTGTTCGGCGCCTTCCCCAGCCTTTACCTGGCCTTGATGGTCATGCTGGGCGGCGCCCGCTACCTCTACGGGCCGCTGATCGGCGCCGTCATCGTCAACTTCCTGCCCGAAGTGCTGAACCTCGATCCGGTCGATTCCCGCATCGCCTATGGCGTCTGCCTGCTTCTGGTGATCCTTCTGCTTCCAGGCGGGGTCGGCGCAGGCATCAAGAACGTCTACTGCGCGGTTCGCGGGGGGCTCGAAAAGCAAGGCGGAGGCACGAATGGCCGCGCTTGAGGTGAGGGGTCTGCGCAAGCAATTCGGCGGCGTCGTCGCGCTCAACGGCATCGATCTCGACATCGGCACCGACCAAGTGGTCGGCATCGTCGGTCCCAACGGCTCCGGCAAGACCACCTTGTTCAACGTCGTCACCGGCGTCCACCCGGCGACCGGCGGCACGGTATCGTGGCAAGGGCAGGACATCACCAATATCGGCGCGCACCGCATTGCGCGAAAGCGGCTGGTCCGGACGTTCCAGCAGGCGATGTCCTTTCCGGGCCTGACCGTCTACGAGAACGTGCGTATCGCCTGGGAGCAGGGCAGGATGAGAGGCAGCCGCTGGGCGTCGCCCGGCATGATCCTCGACTTTGTCGGCCTAGCGCCGCTCGGCAGGGCGATCGCGGGATCGCTGCCCTTCGGCAGCCTCAGGCGCCTTGGCCTGGCCGTCGCGCTCGGCGTCTCGCCCGAACTGCTGCTGCTGGACGAACCCGGCGCAGGGCTGAACGACAGCGAAGCCCAGGCCTTCGCGGCCGTCATCGCGCAACTGCCGCCGCAAGGCATCGGCGTCTGCCTCATCGACCACGACATGGACATGATGTCAGACCTATGCGACCGCCTCATCGTGCTCGACTTCGGCACCAAGATCGCGGAAGGCCTGCCGGCCGAGGTGCTCGCCGATTCCAAGGTGCGCGAGGTCTATCTGGGTCCCAACAGGAAGGCGGCCGCGTCATGAACCTGCTTGCCGTCGAGCATGTAGATACCGGCTATGGGCCTGTCGCGGTCAATCGCGACGTCTCGCTTACGGTCGGGCAAAACGGGATCGTCACCATCCTCGGCCCCAACGGCGCCGGCAAGACGACGCTGTTGCGTTCCATTGCCGGTCTGGTGAAGCCGCGGCGCGGCACCGTGACCTTCGACGGCCGCGACGTCACCGCGCTTCACGCCGATGAGAAGGCCACGCTCGGCGTCGTGATGGTGCCGGAAGGCCGCCACGTGTTCGCCGATATGAGCGTGCGCGAGAACCTTTTGCTGGGCGCCTATTGCCGCAAGGACCGGGATGCGGTCGAGGCCGACCTCGCGTTGATGGAGAACTACTTCACTATCCTTGCCAAGAAGCGCGGCGCCAAGGCGGGTACGCTCAGCGGCGGCCAGCAGCAGATGCTGGCGATCGCGCGCGGCCTTATGGCGAGACCGCGCATCCTTCTGCTTGACGAACCCTCGCTCGGGCTGTCGCCGTTGCTGGTGTCCGAGCTGCAGGGGATCATCATCGATGTGCGCGAGAAGTTCCGCGCGGCTGTGCTGCTGGTCGAGCAGAATGCCGGACTGGCGCTTTCGGTGGCCGAACAAGGCTATCTGATGAATTCGGGGCGCATCGTAGCGTCAGGCGGCATCGAAGAGTTGCAACAGTCGTCAGTCATGCAGGAGCTCTATCTCGGCAAGAGGGCACAAGCAAAAGGAGCCCTGTAAAACGACTCCGCCACAGCACCGGCTCGAAGCACCCGCTAGAGGCCGTTACAGCCATAGGCGGCGCGGCGATCTTCTCCTTAGCGGTCGCCTTCTCTCCGTTGAGACAACTACTCGCGCCATATCGACGGCGATATGAGTACCTATCTCGAGCGTTCGGAGTGCCGAAACCTCGTTTCAGGAGCGCGACCGCTGACGGCTAGTGCAATTGTCGGAAGACCGTAAACAGTTCGGCTTTCTTTTCAAAGCCGACACCTGGAATATCCGGTAGCCCGACATAGCCGTCTTCTACAGCAATGTCGTCGGCGAAGCCGCCAAAGGGCTGGAAAACGCCGGGATAAGATTCGTTGCCGCCCAGATGCAGGCCCGCGGCGATGTTGAGCGACATTTGATGGCCGCCATGCGGAACCAGGCGCCGTGAGGACCAGCCAAGCGTCTTCATCACCTCCAGTGTGCGGAGATAATCCACCAGGCCGTAGGAGAGGGCGCAGTCGAACTGAAGATAGTCGCGGTCGGGCCGCATGCCGCCATGGCGCAGGAGGTTGCGCGCATCCTGATGCGAGAAAAGGTTCTCGCCCGTCGCCATCGGGCCGTCATAGTGGCTCGTCAGTTCAGCCTGTAGCGCGTAGTCCAGCGGATCCCCAGGCTCCTCGTACCAGAACAGGCGGTACGGCCGGATCGCCTCGGCATAGGCGATGGCGGTCTTCAGGTCGAAGCGTCCGTTGGCATCCACAGCCAGATATTTGCCCTCACCGACCACCTCCAAAACAGCCTCGATGCGGCGCAGATCCTCATCCAGCGGCACGCCGCCGATTTTCATTTTCACCACCTTGTAGCCGCGGTCCAGATAACCTCGCATCTCCGCCTGAAGCTTCGAGTGGTCCTTGCCAGGATAATAATAACCGCCCGCCGCGTAGACCCAAACCTTCTCGTCCGCCACGCCTGCCCGGTAACGGTCCGCCAGCAGGCGCCACAGCGGAACGTCGGCGATCTTGGCGACGGCGTCCCAGACAGCCATGTCTATGGTGCCCACCGCCACGGACCGTTCGCCGTGGCCACCGGGCTTCTCGTTGGTCATGAGAGTCTTCCAGATTGCGAACGGGTCGAGGTTATTCTGCTGATGGTCAATGAGCGTTTCCGGATCGGCGCCAAGAACTCGCGCAAAGAAACGGTCGCGCATTAGGGCGCCCTGTCCATAGCGGCCATTCGAGTTGAAACCGTAGCCAACGACCGGTTTGCCGTCACGTACGACGTCGGTGATCACGGCGACGGCCGAGCAAGTCATTTTGGAAAAGTCGATGTAGGCGTTGGCGATGCGGGAGGCAATCGAGACTGTCTTTTCCCTGATGTCCACGATGCGCATAGTTGGTCCTGTCCTTCGAGTGGCGCTGCCGCCGCCTTGCAGTAAGTGGCTGCCGGCGAAATCGCCTGTGCAGTTGGCTTGGTTCTTCGATGGCTGCACGATGGCTCGGGCAGCCTCCTCGTAAGTCCTCGAGCATCATCCAGACGTCCAGACCTTCCGATCGAACTGGCGCCCTCAGATGTCGCCGTTCTTGTCGGTGAGGCCGTGGATCAGCAGCATGACCAAGATGATTGCGCCGAAGATGATCTGGCGCGCTGCGGGGGGCATCTGCATCACGGAAAGGATCGACGACAGAAGCGTGATGAAGATAGCCCCGACGAAGGTGCCGACATAGTTTCCTCGACCGCCCTGGATTGAGGTTCCTCCGATTACCACCGCCGAGATGACCGGCATGAGATAAGGGTCCCCCATACCCTGATAGGCCTGGTTGGTGTAGCCGAGCAGGAGGATGGCGCCGAAACTGGAAAACAACCCTGCAAGGACGAAGGTTGCCACTGTCACCAGATGAACCCGTGCCCCGGCAAGAAACACGGCACGTCGCGAATTGCCGAGCGCATAGAGGTAGTTTCCATAAACGGTCCGTTTGAGCATCCAGACGGTGATCGCCGCAAGGACGGCCCAAACGAGAAAAGCATTGGGGATGCCGAAGCTGCGGCCGGTCGCCGCCTGCGTCGCTAGCCAGGGAACTTCACCGTTAGGACGGCTGTTGCCGGTGTAGAAAACCGCGGCGCCAAGCAGCATGGCGTTGACGGCCAGCGTCCAGACCATCGCGGGCACGCGAAAAACGGCGACACCGATGGCGTTCAACAGCCCGACCGCCATGCCAAGGCACAAGCCCAGGGGAATTGCCAGGCTGGCGATCAGGGGATTGGAACTGCCGGAGGCCGAGATAACGACAATCGCCGTGCCTGTTATGGTCCAGGGCACGGAAAGGTCGATCTCGCCGAGCAGGATCACCATCATGGCGCCGGTGGCGATGATGCCAAGAAAGGCGGCGATCTGAAGCTGCTGCAACAGGTAGCCGGGCTTCAGGAAGCCGGGATACAATAGCGAGCCGCCCAGAAGCAGAGCGACGCAGCCCAGGGCGATCAGCAGGACCGACATCCGGTCCCGGTTGAGCCAGGGGGGGGATTTGCGTGGCGTAACGGTTCGCTCGGTTGCATCAGTCATCAGCGGTATAGCTCAAGCCGGCTGCGCACCCGGAAAACGCCGAGCGCGCCGAGTGCAATTGCGGTTGCCAGGATCAATCCCTCGAAAAACGGTTGCGCCAATGGCGGCAGTCCGGAGAAGAACATCAGCGACGAGATGGTCTTCAGGATCAAAGCGCCGATCACGGCGCCGATGGGGCTGCCCACGCCACCGCTTAGCGCAACGCCGCCCAACACGACGGCGGCGATCGAGTTCAGCGTGTAGGACGGCCCGATATTGGGATCGCCAGTAAGCGTGACCATGCTGACATAAATGCCGGCAAGGGCGGCGACGAAGCCGCTGCTGCTATAGGCGACCAGCTTGAGCCGGTTCACACGAAGGCCGGTCATATAGGCTGACTGTTCGGACGACCCGACGCCATAGAGGCCAAGCCCGACGGTCGTGCGGCGCAAAAGGACCAGCAATGCGACGAGGACGACGACAAGAACGATCGCCGAGACCGGGATGCCCGCCACCGCATAGGTGAGCGCGTCCGACATCGTCTCATCGATGCTGCCGCCAGGCGTTGGCCGCAGAAGCAGGGCGATGCCGCTGAACATACCACCTGTCGCCAGGGTGGTGACAATCGGCTGCACCCGGCCATGGACGACCGCGATCCCGTTTACGAGCCCGCAGGCGACCCCAACGGCGAGCACTGCCACCATGCCAAGAGCGATCGACGTTGGAGATCCGTTGAGAACGAAGGATGCCACCACGTTGGTCAGCGCAACAACAGACCCTACCGAGAGATCGATCCCCTTAACCAGGACGACAAAGAACTGGGCGATCGCGGCAAGCCCAAGCAGCGTCCCTTCGTTCGACCAGATGGTAACCACGTAGGTTGAGAAGCCGCGTGGATGAATGGCGATATAGCCGGTGAAAAGCACCACCAGCGCGAGCGCGGCAATCGCTTCCCTTGCATTTTGGCGAAGCCTGGTCGTCATGCTCGAGCCCCAGCGTGAAGGTGCACATTCATTGAGGCGGCGATGAGCGCGTCGGCGGACAGTTGATCGCCCTTCAGTTCCTTTGCCACACTCCCCCGGTAGAAGACGTAGACCCGGTCGCACAAATGGATGAGTTCCTCATAGTCGGTCGACTGCAGGATCACCGCCATTCCTTCGGCCGCCAGATCGGTGAGCAGCCTGTAGATCTGGGCCTTGGTCCCGAGGTCAATGCCGCGCGTCGGGTCCATCAGCAGCAGGCATTTGGGCGACAGCACCAGCCATTTGGCCAGCACCACCTTCTGCTGGTTGCCGCCCGACAGCGTTGCAACGGGATCCTCGAGCGAACCATAGGTCAGGGCCAGGCGTTCGATCAGTTGCCGCAGTCGCGCATCGCTGTTGCCGTTCAGGTCGAGCAAGCCGAACGGCGCCCGTCCAAGAGCCGCCAGGCGCATGTTTTGCGCAACCGACATGCTGGGGATCAGCCCCTCTGTCTTGCGGTCCTCGGGCACAAGCGCCAGACCGATGTCGGATTGTTTCAGCCTCGGCGGCTTCAGGCCATTCAGTCGCTTGCCGTTGAGTTCGATGCGGCCCGTCACGCCCCGCAACACGCCGAAGACAGCATGCATGATCTGCTGCTGGCCCTGCGCGTCCAAACCGCCGAGCCCAACGATTTCGCCGGCGCGCGCGGCAAGCGATACATTGACGAGCTGGCTTTGCCAGCTGACGTCGGACACGTCCAGAACTGCCGGCGTCGTGTCGGGCACAGGCGGGCGGCGCGGCGGAAAGAGCTCTTCCAGCGAGCGGCCGATCATGAGGCCGACGATCTGATCCGTCGTGCGCGCGCCGACGTCGAAGGTCTCGATATGTCTGCCGTTGCGGAAGACGGATATGCGGTCGGCGATGGCGTCGACCTCATGCATGCGATGCGAGATGAAAAGGATCGCGACACCCTGCGCCTTCAGCATCCTGAGGACACCGAACACCGTCTCGACGAGTTCGCTGGTCAGCGCCGAGGTCGCCTCGTCAAGGATAAGAAGCTTGGGCTTGCGGAACACGGCCTTCGCGATTTCCACCAGCTGTCGCTCCGACAGGGAAAGGCCAGAAACGCGAGCGCCGAGCGGGATCGACCTGGCACCAACCAGGTCCAGCGCCTCGCGCGCCTCCTGATAGACGCCGCGCTCCACCAGTCCCATCCGGGTGCGCGGGGCTGCAAGCGCGATATTGTCGCCAACCGAAAGATGCGGCATCAGCGACAGTTCCTGGAACATGCAGACAGTGCCCTGTTTGGCCGCGTCGCGCGGGGAAGAGAAGCGCACCGTCTGCCCGCCGATGGAGATCGTTCCGCTGTCCGGCTGGATGACGCCAGCCAGCAATTTCATCAGCGTCGATTTGCCCGCGCCGTTCTCGCCGAGAATGGCGTGCACGCGTCCCGGTTCGCAGCGGAAATCCACCTTGGTCAGCGCCGGGACGCCGCCATAGGATTTCGACACCGATTTCAGTTCGACATAGCGATCGGCCATGCGCGCTCCGTTGCCGCCGACCTGGCCGGCGCAACCGCCGGCCAGGTTCGTGTCACGGCTCAGTTGGCATTATCGGCGGTCTGGCCCTGCAGCTCATTCGGCGTGAACACAGGGAAGCACTGCGGAAAGCCGGTGGCAGTGTAGAAGGTCTTCGGCAGGTCGGGGAAGAAATCCTTGCCTTCCGCCAGATCCGCGTTGTTCTTCTGGGGGATTGGCAAGAACACCTTCTGCGGCAACGCGTTGCCCTCCAGCAGCACGACCGAGGCCTCCAGCGCCATCGCGGCCAGCGCCGGCGCCTGGGCAGCGGTGATGCCCGGATATTTGCCCTTGGCGACCAGCATCCGCGTGCCGTTGCCGGCATCGAAGCCGACCGGGATGACGGGATGCTTTGCTGCGGCCATAGCCTCAAGCGCGCCGACGGAGCCCTCCTGGACAACGATGCCGTCAAAATTGCCGTTGGTGGCGATGGCGTCGGACGTCACCTTCGACGCCTTACCTACGTCCCAGTCGCCCTCGACCTTGACCGTCTTTAGATCGGGGTACTTGGAGAAGACTTGGTTAAAGCCCGCCTGATTGTCGCGGTCAACGCTGTTGCCGGGGACGCCATCGATTTCCAGAACCTGACCCGAAACATTGCCCTTCTTGGCCTTGATGCCATCCACGACGGCCTGCGCCTTGATCCGGCCCAGCTCGACCTGGTCTTCGTTGATCTGAACGACCTGGTTGGAATCGAGCACGTTGTCATAGGTCACCAGCACCACGCCGGCTTGCTTGGCGCGCCTGACCACGGCGTCGAAGGCGGTCGGATTGACGGCATTGATGATCACGGCGTCGTAGCCGGCCGCAATGAAGTTATCGATCGCCGAGATCTGAGCCGTGGAATCGTTTCCAACCGAAATGATCTTCAAGTCGGATAGTTTGGACTTGTTCTCGGGACGCGCCCCCCAGGCCTTGGCGGTCTGGATCGAATTGGCACGCCAGTCGTTGCCTACATAGCCGTTTACCAGGGCAATTTTATATGGCGCCGACTTCTTCGGATAGGAGATCACCGAAGCACTGTCTGGCGCAGGAGCATAGCAGTCGGGCTTGTAGGTGTCCTGCGCCCAGGCGCTTGCAAACATTGCGCTGGATGCTGCAAGGGCGCCCATCATCACAAACGGAATACGTCTTTTCATTTCACTTCCTCCCGTCTTTCGGCGACCATCGCCGGATTTCGAATTGGACCTTCCTGCAGCCGTCGCCGCGGAGACCGAGTTCCTGAATGCGCATAGGGCCGGCGCCTTGTTCCGGCCCCCTCAACGCCGATTCAACGAGACGGCGATGATGATGATTGCTCCCTTGATCACCTCCTGGATGCTGGTGGAAAGACCGAGCACGAGAAGGCCAAAGCCGAGAATTCCAATGAAGATCGCGCCGACGACGGAACCGACGATCGATCCATAGCCGCCAAAGAGACTTGTCCCGCCTATGATCACGGCCGCGATGACGTCGAGCTCGAGCCCCGCTCCAAGGCTGGGATTGCCCGCCGTCGAACGGGCCGCGAGCATCATGCCCGCGAGGGAGGCGGTCATGCCGGACAGGACAAAGGCGAAGATCTTGACGCCGTCCGTGCGCACCCCGGAAAAGCGGGCGGCTACGGCATTCCCGCCGGTTGCATAGACACGCCTGCCATAGGGCATCTGATGCAGAAGATAGTAGCCGCCTGCGGTGAGGACGACGGTCCACCAGATTGGTGCCTGGACGCCCAGAAAACTGCCGTTCCAGAACAGGTTCGAAAAATCATCGTCGACGATCGAGACGGGCCGCGTGCCGGTGATCGTCAGTGCCAATCCGGAAAAGATCGAGAGCATGCCGAGCGTCACGAGAAACGATGGGATGCGCAATTTCGTAACGAGGATGCCCGAGGTCGCGCCGATTGCGGCGCCGGCGCCCAGCACTAGAAGTGCCGCGACGTAGGTCGGGACATTCTGATCAAGCATCAGCGCGGCGATCATCCCTGAGAAGCTCGCGAGGGATCCGACCGAGAGGTCGATTTCACCGCAGATGATCACAAACGTCATGCCGATCGCCATTGCCGAGACGATGGCTGTGATGCGCAGGACCGCGCCTGCCGTCGAGACAGAGGCGAAGTGGGGAGCAAACAGGACGAAATAGAGAGTGATGGCGAGGAAGATCACGTAGGTGATGTGGTCGCGCAGGAAATTCACGGCACTAGCGCGCAACGGCATCGAGGACGATTTCATGCTGCAACTCCCTGAGCGCGTATGTCGGTCTGTCTGGCGGCTTCAGCCTGCAGCAATGCGCGAAGTCTTGTCTCGTCGTGCATGCGGCCGATGCTGCGCGTGATCCGCCCTTCCGCCATCACAAGGATGCGGTCGGACAGATCCAGGAGTTCTTCGAGCTCCGACGAAATGAGCAGCACGGCAACGCCTTCGCCGGCCGTACGACGCACAAGTTCACGCATATCGCGCTTGGCGTTGATGTCGACGCCCGAGGTCGGTTCGTCGAGGATCAACAGCTTCGGCTTCATCGCCAGCCATTTGCCGAAGACGATCTTCTGCTGATTGCCGCCCGAAAGCTCCTGGGCCTTCTGCGAAGGTCCGCGGCACAGGATGTTGAGATCGTCCCGGTATTGTCTGAACAGAGCCGTGATCCGGGCCGTCGCCATCGGCCCGAGCGGACCCGCCAGCGAGAAATCGGAAAGGCGGGGGAGCGACAGGTTCTCCTCTATCGAGCGCCCGCCTATGAGACCTTCGAGCCGTCGGTCTTCCGGAACAAGCGCGATCCCGGCAGCGATCGCTCCGCTGACACTACCCGGCCGGAGGGGCTCTCCCGCAACTGCTATGTCACCCGATACATCGGGAAGCACTCCGAACAAGGCCTTACCCAAGGTCGAGCGACCGCTGCCGACAAGTCCGGCAAGGCCAACGATCTCACCTGGGTCGATCGAGAGCGATACGCCGGACAGCTTTCGTGACGTTGCAAGATTGTCGACCTCGAGGGCGGGGGTTCCAGCGGCCATTACCGAATGGTGCGTCGCGGGCGCCGCGGCAGCCGGCAAGGGCACTTGGCCCTTTGGCCGCGACATCATCGCGGCAATATCGTCGATGGACGTCTTGCGGGGGTCCAGAGGGCCGACCAGCCGCCCATCCTTGATGATCGAGATGCGGTCCGAAAGCCTCAGCACATCGGCCATGCGATGGCTGATGTAGACGATACCGATCCCGTTCTGCTTGAGCTGGCCGATGGTGCGAAAAAGCGTTTCCTCCTCATGGATGGTCAGTGACGACGTCGGCTCATCCATCACGAGCAGCTTGGCGCCCCGCGAGATCGCCTTGAGGATCTCGACCATCTGGCGCTGAGCGAATGCCAGGTCGCTCACGCGCGCCGAAGCGTCGAGTGCGAATGCATACCGCTCGATCAAGGTCCGAGCTTCGCGAAGCATCTTCCTGCTGTCGACACGCCGGCCGAAGGCGAGGGGCTCGCGAAGGATAAAGAGGTTCTCGGCAACCGAGCGGTTCGGCAAAACGCTCAGTTCCTGGAAGATCATTGCGATACCGCGATCGATCCTGTCCCGCAGCGACAAGGCGGTGACGTCCTGTCCGTCGAACAGAATCCGGCCCTCATCCGTTCGATAGGCTCCCATGAGGATCTTCATGAGCGTCGACTTGCCGGCGCCGTTTTCGCCGAGCAGCGCATGCGTCTCGCCGGCCATGACATCGAACGAAATGTCCGACAGCACGCGGTTCGCGCCAAACGACTTGCCGATGCCTTGCATCGTTACGATCGCGTGCTGGGGTGCTGGCGTTTTCGTTTCGGCCATGATGGTTTCTCGATTGCTCTGGGATGCGCCGGCGGATGCAGTGGCCCGCCGACGCAGCAAGGTGCTAGAAGCACTCGCCGTTGCAGATCTTTACCACCGACGCCGGCGCATCTTCCTTCGTGACCTCCTTGAGGGCACTGAGAAGATCGAGCTTCTTGACGCGCAATGTCGGCACCGAAATGTAGGGCGGGACGTCATGCCCGAGCAAAGCGAGCGCGGCCGCCTTGGCTTCGGCGACGCCCTGGTCGTAGGGGCGCTGCGCGCCTACCGCCAGAAATTCACCCCGGGCCACGTTCAAGGCGCTGTCCGCGGCGATGTCATTGGTTGTGACGACGATTTCGCGGCCGAGCGTCTTGGCCGCGGCCACGACTTGCTGGGCGGGAGTATCCCACGCAACGAAAATGCCCTTCATGTCGGGGTGCGCCGTCAGCATCGCGGTGGCAACCTCGTAGGCCTTCTCGGGCGCTGTGAAGGTGCCGACATCCGCGACCTTGATGTCGGGATGCTCGGCGAAGGCCTTTAGTGCGCCGACTTTGCGGGCGGCGACCGAGTAATAATAGTCATAGACCAGCGTAATAACGCCGACCTCGCCTTTGCCGCCGATCCCGCTCACAAGTTCTTGCGCGGCGAAATAGGCGTTCTTCTCATTGTCGGAGGCGACAACGGACACATAGTCCTTGCCCGGCGCCATATCGACCGGAACGTTGTCCATGAACACCAGCTTGATGCCGGCCGCCGCCGCTTTCTTGTAGGCTTCGGATTCGGACTTCGGATCGATCGGGATCGAGAAGATCACATCCGGCTTACGGGCAATCATCTGCTCGAGATCGCTGATTTGCTGGCCAGGCTGGAACTTGGCATCGGTGGTTCCGACGACGTCGATGCCAAAGTCCTTGAGCGTGTTGGTGATGCCGGCGACCTGCAGCTGGGGCCAGCCAGCATCCATCGTATGCATCACCAGTCCTGCGGTGAACTTTCCGGCCTTGAGCTTGGCAATATCGTCGGCCGAAAACTTGAGCACGTCCGGCGACACTGCCGGCGGGCCATCCGGGAAGCCCGGGACGGGCTGGCCCCTGGGCGACAGGGGCAGCGGCTCGAGCAACGCCTTTGCCTCGGGCGGGATGGTGTCATCGGCGTTCGCCGAGGATGCAGCCATTCCCGAAAGTGCTACGGCCAAGGCGGCCGCCATTAATCCACGATAGTTCATTTCACTCCTCCCGATCATATGAAACGGCCGTATCGGCCGGATGGCGACCTTAATGGTATTGGTCGGGCGCTGCTCAGCGCCCGTAAGGCATCAATGCCGCCGTGGCGGCACCCGAATAATTCACGTAGACCGTCTTCTTGCGCATGTAGCTCTCGAGCCCATGCACGCCGTCGTCACCGCCCAGCCCGCTTTCGCGGAAGCCGACATGGAAGCCCTGCAGCATTTCCGGCCCAATCCGGTTCACGTAGATCTCGCCGAACGAGACCTCGTTGACGGCGTTCATGACGCGGCCAAGATCATTGGTGAACAGATAGGCGGACAGGCCATAACGACTGGCATTGGTGATGCTGACCGCTTCCTCGAACGTATCGAAGGGCATGATCGGCACGACCGGGCCAAAGATTTCGCGCGTCATGATCGGCATATCGGGCGTCACGTCGGTCAACACCGTCGGATTGAGCCAGTAGCCGCCGTCTATCGGCGCGTTTGCCGGGCGCCCGCCGGCGAGGGCGAGCCTTGCGCCGCCCGCGACCGCCTCCGCAAGCACCCCCTCGACCTTCTCCAGCTCCTCACGGCTGACCTTGGGGCCGATATCGGTGTTCGCCTGCATCGGATCGCCGACGACGAGCGATTTGGAAAACTCGACAAAGCGGGTGACGAATTGATCGTAAACCGATCGATGAACGAGCGTGCGTTCGTTGCAGATGCAGACCTGTCCGCAATTCATGTAACGCGAGGTAGCCGCCGAACGCACCGCCAGATCGAGATCGGCATCGGCAAGCACGATGAAAGGCGCCTTGCCGCCAAGCTCCAGCGAAACCGGCGTCAGATTGGCTGATGCGTTGGCCATGATGCGCTTGCCGGTCGGCACGCTTCCCGTCATCGTGATGAGATCGACGCCGGGCTCCGTGCAGAGCACCTCGCCTATGGTTTCGCCTCGCCCCGTTATGATGTTGACCACGCCCGCCGGCACGCCGGCTTCAACAAAGATGCGGGCCATTTCGAGTGCCGAAAGCGGCGTATCCTCGTGCGGCTTGAGGACGATGGTGTCGCCGGCGATCATGGCGGGCGCCACCTTTCGGCTGACAAGCGCGCTCGGGTAATTCCACGGAATGATGGCGGCGACGACGCCGACAGGCACGCGCTGGATCCAGACCTGCTCTCCCGCATAGTCGGATGGCAGGATCTCACCTTGAATGCGACGGGCGAATTCGGCGTAATAGTCGAAGAACTCGGCCGTGCCGCCGACTTCACCGATAGCCTCGTTGATCGGCTTGCCTTGTTCCCTCACCACCACCTCGGCTAGGTGCCGGGCGTTCTGGCGGACCAAGGCCGCGATCCGCTTCATGATCGCCGCGCGGGCAAGGGGTGACTTGAGCCCCCAGGCCTTTTGCGCCTTGCGCGCGGCCTCTATCGCCCGGCGAGCCTGATCCGGGCTGGCCTCAGGCACATCGACAAAGGCCTTGCCGTTCGCCGGATTGATCACCGGGCGCGTGCCAGCTTCGCCGGTGACTAACGTCCCGTCGATCAACATGAGATAGGATTTCTTGTCTTCTACTGCCATCGTTCAATCCGCTTCCGCGTGCGTTACAGGCGTGCTGACGCCTAAGGGTTGGATTTCGCCGCGGCCATTTGCACCGCGAATTCGATCGCCTCGACCAGACTGTCCTCGTTGGCGATGCCCTTGCCGGCGATGTCGAAAGCCGTGCCGTGGTCGACGGAGGTGCGGATGATCGGAAGGCCGAGCGTGACATTGACGCCGGAGAGCGCTTTCCACTCGCCGGTCGCGGGATCGACGTCGAAGCCGAGCAGCTTGACCGGGACATGGCCCTGATCGTGATACATCGCGACCACCGCGTCGTATTGACGGGCGCGCAGCTTGACGAAGACCGTATCGCCCGGAACGGGTCCATACACGCTAAAGTCGGCGGACGCGTAGGAGGCGACGACAGGTGTCGTGATGTCGATGTCTTCACGGCCGAAAATCCCGCCTTCTCCGGCGTGTGGATTGAGCGCGGCAATTGCAATGCGGGGATGGGCAATGCCGAGGCCGCGCAGCGCATCGGCCGTCAGCTCGATAACTCGCCGCAACCGAGCTTCGGTCAGTTTCGACGGAACCTGTGCGAGGGCGACATGGGTCGAGACATGGCTGACTCGGAAATCGCCATGGGCAAGCATCATCACGGAATCGCGGGCGCCCGTCAGTTCCGCCAGCATGTCGGTATGGCCGGCATAGTGATAGCCGGCCAGGTTGAGCGCTTCCTTGTTGAGCGGGGCGGTAACGATACCCGCAATCGAACCGGCCT
Source organism: Mesorhizobium sp. WSM4935 (assembly GCF_029625735.1). Lineage (NCBI taxonomy): Bacteria > Pseudomonadati > Pseudomonadota > Alphaproteobacteria > Hyphomicrobiales > Phyllobacteriaceae > Mesorhizobium > Mesorhizobium sp. WSM4935. Next base: position 536,389 of record NZ_JARTVR010000004.1, read on the forward strand.
GAGCCAGGCGAACGGCCTTTTCGATGGCCAGATAGGCAAGGCGTCCGCCTTCGGCCGACATGACGCCTGGTTCGATGGGGGTCCGCTCCGGTCCCGCCTCAAGAATGGCCACGGGCGGAAAAGGGCCTGCGGCCGAAGCCGACGGCTCTTCCTCCTCGATGCGTCCCGAAATCGACTCCATTGCGCGCATCGCGGCAACGCTGCCGACGATGAGAAGCGATAACGACCCGTCGGCAAGCCGCGGCCTCAGCCGTGCGCATGCCTTCGCAATGATCTCGGGGCCGATGCCCGCGGGATCGCCCATCGTTATGCCGAGTCTTGGACCAGACATGCATGCCCCTAATCGGTCAATTGTGATCATCTTCTAATCCCTCCAGGATCAAATGCGCAATAGTTTTCTTTTTTCGTCATCCGTAATCATAGGCATGGCGAAAATCCTATCGTCGGCCTGCCTGCTTCGAGGGCGCAGGTGAGGGCTTGGCCCAACTCTGATACATTGTTTGACGCTATTTGACCGGCTTGGACGAACCTGACGACCCCTGGCGGTGATCCGTCTTGATCACCGGCACGCTAGAGCCGCGAGCCTGCAGAGCAGGGCATGGTCGCCGAATGCGCCGGATTTCGAAATGGCGACTAGCCCATCGAAAACGCCACCTGTGATTCTGGAAACCGGAAGCCCCGGCTCAATCTCGCATTCGACCGTAAGTTCGATCGCGCGGAGGCTGTCGCAGACCGACCGCAGGGTTTCACCCCCGGTGACGAGCAAGGTGCCCGGCTTCGGCAAACCCTCGAGGAGCGAGGCAAACACCTTGCCGATATGATCCGCCACGACGTGGCGATCGCCCGATGCGGCGACACTGACAACCGATGGCTCCCCGCGCGTCATCCGTTTCGTCAAATGCGTTTTTGCACCTTCGATGTCGCCGTCGACGACGATATGCCCGCCCGCATGCGTGGAGGAAAAGAGGGCTACCTGGTTCGCGGTCACCTCATGGTTTGTTCCCACAAGGGCCACGAATGGAGCGGAAAACGCAGGGGCTGGCTTAGGCGGCGCGTTCATATGTCGTGCTAGGGCCGCCGCCAGGCCGCCTGTGCCGACCCACAATGTCGATCCCTTCGGCACCGCTGCGACTACCCTGTCCAGGTCGGCATCCGTTTCGGCGTCGTAGAGCGTGATGAAATCCACCGGGCGCGGCCCTGGTGTCGATCGACCGGCCGGGAAGCGCCGACCCAGGCCGGCGACAAGATCGGGACCCACCACTTCGGATCGATCGAGGCGCCATTGGCGTCCAAGCCGCGTGGCACGCCCCTGAAACGGGAACGCCGGTGCCAGAACTACATGCTGGTAGGCCCCCTCGACAATGCAGGCCTCGATTTCGGCGATCACGTGGCCACGCAAAAGGCTGTCGATCTTCTTGAAACTCAGTTGTCCCCCGGCGAGCCATGGCGCAAGCGTCCGGTGTCGCTCGACGGCCGTCGCCAATGAGCCTTCCCGGGTGGCGGCATCGATCGCCATGCGCCCGGCAAAAGCGCGGTCCAATCGCCAGCTTACCCCAATGCCGTTCCCTCGCGACGCAAAGGAAACCGCACTGTCGAGGGCGCCGGTCAAGTCATCAGCGACGACCCGGATATCGGCAGCCTCAAGAGCGCGCAATTCAAGCACCCGAACGGCTGAGGCGCACGACCCTGACGTCCACATCGAGCGTCCGAAGATTGGTGAGGTGAGCCTGGTCGATGCCATCATCCGTAATGATCTGGTGGATATCGGCCAGACGGCAGATGGTGCAGAAATTAGGGGCGGTGAACTTGGAATGGTCGGCAAGGACGACGACACGGCGCGCCGCCGCAATCATCGCCTGCTTCATTGCCGCAACCTCGAGCGAAGTCTCCGTGAGCATGTCTCCGGTGATGGCGTGGGTGCCCAGAATGGCCACATCCGCGTGAATGGTCCTCAGAAAATTCTCGCCAGGCTGGCCGATCAGCGTCAGCGAACCAGGCTTGCAGGTGCCCCCAGGCATCACCAAACGTACTTCCGGCACCGTTGCAAGGATCTGCGCGATCGCAAGGCTGTTGGTGACGGCCGTAAGCGGAATAGGGGCCGCAGCGATCGCGCGCGCGACCTCTAGAACTGTCGTGCTTGCGTCAAAAATGACGCTCTGGCCGGCTCGAAGCTCCGACATCATAGCAGCGCCTATGGCGGCCTTCTCAGCCCTGGCGAATTGCGCCGCGGTGGCGAGATCCGGCTCGAAGGTAGCCAACTCCGTGCGTTGAAGCATCGCCCCGCCATGCGTCCGCTCCAACGCACCTTGCCTTTCAAGCGTCTCGAGGTCGCGCCGGATCGTCGAAGGCGATGCGCCGATGAGATCGATGAGTTCCTGAACGCCGACCGCTCCTTCCCGTTTAAGGCATTCGAGGATGAAGGCGTGACGCTTGGCGGGAATGAGATCGACCCGACCGCGGCCGCCGTCGTCTTCCCATGGCCCGGCGGGCACTGCAGGCGCCATGTCCGCCACCGACGATTTTCGGACGTTCCTTGCCACGTTCGCATCTCCGCATGAATCACAGCGCGCCTGGGATCGCGAATATCACGAATCCCCCAAGCGAGCCCAATGATTTGTCACCATGATAGCCGAATGGCTACCATTTTTGGTTGCTATAGAATTATTTTGACTGATTTTGACCGTGTATGTTAATCAAACTTCGTCAACTGTCGCCACCAGAAGGATCGGAAACGGGCAGTTCTGGTCAAAATCGAGATGAACCAGCAATGCAAAGAGCCTTGTGGGCTGCATTGCGAACCGGTTGGAGGAACCATGTTTTTGTTGTCGAGGCTGAAATCAGCCGTTATCGGCGTCGCTGCCGCGGCCTTCCTGTCAACGGCGGCCGTCGCGGCCGACGGCCCAACGGTCGGCGTAGTGGTGCCGACCTTGGACGCGCAATTCTGGAACAGCTATGTCGCCTTCATGAAGAAGGGAGCGGATGAGCTCGGCGTGCACCTGGTCGTGCTCAACGCCGACAACAAGCCCGACCAGATGGTCAAGTCACTTGAGGATCTGGTGGCCCAAAAGGTCGACGGGATCATCTTCACTCCCTATTGGGCCACTGCCGCCCGAGGGCTCACGCTGGCGAAGGAAGCCGATATTCCGGTCATACTGACGGACAGCTACCCGGACTTTTCGCCTCAAACCGAGCGTTTCCCCAATTACATCGCCTTCATCGGGCCGAGCGATGAAGATGCCGGATACCAAATGGCCAAGGCGCTGTTCGCCGCGATCAAGCCTGGGCCGGACGGCAAGAAAGTAATCGGCGTGGTCAACGGCACCGCAGGCACCTCGGTCGCCATCGATCGCCGCAAAGGACTGGAAGACGCTCTCAAGGAAGCGCCCGACGTCCGCGTCGCCGGTGAAGTCGACGGCAATTTCGTCCGTGATACATCGCAGACCGCTTTTGAATCACTCTTCCAGGGCAATCCTGACATCACGGGCGTCTGGGCGGCGAATGGGGGGACCGCGACCGGTGTGATGGCGGCTCTCAAGAACCATGGGAAAGTACCCGGGAAGGACGTCATGGTCGTCGGAATGGATCTAAACCCTGAGAATGTCGAAGCGGTGAAATCCGGCGATCTGCTTTTCGACATCGGCGGTCACTGGCTTCAGGGCGGCTTCGCGCTTGTAACTCTCTTCGACCAGATCAAGGGCATTCCCGTGCCGCCCGCCGCCGACAACGTCAAGCTCAAGCTGCTGCCGCTGACCAAGGATCGGGTCGCGCAGTTTGAAAAGGATTTTCCAGGCGGTGTGCCCACCTATGATTTCCGGCAGCACTCCCGCTTCTACAACAAGGATGCCAAGCCAGCCGTTTTCGAGATGCAATACAGCAACTGAACGCACATTCGGCCCTGCCTGCCGCCTTACGGTTGCGGGCAGGCCTCACCCTGGTATTGGACGCGTTCGGTTCATGACGCTTACCGCGAGCAATTTGCATAAGAGCTACGGCCAGACACGTGCTGTGCATGGCGTCTCGATTGAGCTGCGGCCGGGTACGGTTCACGCGATCGTGGGCGAAAACGGAGCCGGCAAATCGACGACCCTGCGCATGCTTGCCGGTGCCGAACGGCCTGATGCCGGCGAAATGACGTTGAATGGCGCAAGATACGCCCCTCCAAGTGTCATCGGGGCGGCGACCCTTGGCGTGTCGCTCGTCTACCAGGAAATCACGATCAATCGCTCATTGTCCGTTGCGGAGAACATCTTCATCGACCGCCTGCGGATGTTTGCCGGCCGCCTCGGTTTTATCGACCGCAGACGCATGGAATCGGCAGCGCAGGCGATCCTCGAGCGGATCGGCGCGCAGATATCGGTCTCATCCGATACGGGTCGGCTCAATCTTGGTGAGCTGAAATGCATCGAGATCGCTCGAGCGCTCTCTACAAGTCCGAAGATTCTCCTTCTCGATGAGTCCACCGCTTATCTGGATCATCGAGAGGTTCAGGCCGTCCTTCGCGTCATCAGCGAACTCAGGGGGCAGGGGATGACGATAGCCTTCGTTTCCCATCACCTCGACGAGGTGCTTGCCGTCGCCGACGAATTGACGATTCTCAAAGATGGGCAATTTGTCGGAACGTTTCGCACGAGCGAGATTGCGCCGCGTGAAATTCATCACCGCATGGTGGGGCGCGAGCTTGCGAAAAGCATCTATCCGCCGCGGCCGGCGAAAGACCCAGGCAGGACGGCGCGGGATCCCGTCGTTCTCGAAATCAGCGACGTTGCTGTCGGGCGCGAACTCAACAACATCAGCCTGGATGTTCGCGCTGGCGAAATCCTCGGCCTTGCCGGATTGAAAGGCGCCGGCGCCGAAGCGCTGTTTGCGGCCATTTGCGGCGACTTGCCTTTGCGCCATGGCTCTATGAAGCTCGTAGGCGGTTCATACGCGCCGTCGAGCCCGACTTTCGCCTGGCGACAGGGCGTCGCCCACCTGCCGGGCGACCGTAACAATGAAGGGCTGATTGCCGAGTTCAGCGTACTCGACAATCTGGTGATGGCCCGCCCGCCGCATCATGGGCCGGTCTTCGATCGCGCCGCTGCCGCCGCCATCGCGGGCGATCTCATCGCCCAGATCGGCATCAAGGCGCAAAGCGTCGATGCGTCCTGTCGTTCACTCTCCGGAGGCAATCTGCAAAAGGTGGTGATCGGCAAATGCCTGGCCATCCAGCCCCGCCTGCTCCTGCTCAACAACCCCACGCGCGGCGTCGATATCGGCGCCCGCGCGGAAATCTACCGCATCATAAGGCAGAAGGCGGCGCAGGGCCTCGCCATAATCCTGTCCTCGGAAGACATGCCTGAATTGATCGGCATGTCAGACCGTCTGCTGGTGCTTCGACAGGGATATGTCACGCATCGCATCGAGACGGCAGCCGATGCCACCGAACACGACATCATTGGACATATGGCCTGACCATGGAAACGAACGAGACAGCCAGCACGACGGAGACGCTGAACGCAAGTGGCGGACCGATCAGGAACGCAGGCAGGCTTGAACTCCTCAAGCGCAGCTTTCCGCTAGCCATGCTCGTTCTGCTGATTGTGATTTTCTCGATATTGTCACCACGCTTCCTGACCTTCGGCAACCTTCTCATCGTGCTTCAACAGGGCACGGTGCTGCTGGTCGCGGCGCTGGGCATGACCTTCGTCATTATGGCCGGTTCCATCGATCGCTCGCGGCGTTGTTGACGGCGCTGACCGCAGATCGTCTCGGTGCTGCGGCAATCATTCCGCCCATTGCCGTTGGCGCGGCCGCCGGCTGGATCAATGGCATGTTGCTTGCCAAGGGCAAGGTCCCGTCCTTCATAGCCACCATGGGGGCGATGGTGGTGTATCGCGGCATCGTGCTTCTTTTCACTCGCGGCGCTCCTGTGTCGATCGAGGACGAGCAGTTTCTGGACACCTACACCAATCGAACTTTGGGCATTCCTCATTCCGTTATCATTGGCTTGGTGCTCACTCTGGTTGCTTATGGCATCATCAACAGGACAGTGTTTGGCCGTGAGGTTCGCGCCATCGGCGGCGGCGAGCGTGTGGCCATTTTAACGGGCATCCAAGTCGATCGCGTCAAGATCTCCATGTACGTGCTCCTCGGGGCATTATGCGGCATCGCAGGGTTGCTTCAGGGCGCTCGCGCCATGGCAGCCACGGCGCAGCTCGGCGAGGGGCTGGAACTGGACGTCATTGCAGCTGTCGTGGTTGGCGGAACGCCTTTGACGGGAGGTGTGGGCAGTGTTGTCGGTACCATACTAGGCGTTTTGATCATCACTCTGCTATCGAACGGCATGAACATGATCGGCGTGGACCCATACCTTCAGAATATCGTCAAAGGAATTGTTCTGGTTTGCGCTGTCTTCGTTACCATCGATCGCAAGAAGATTGGCATCATTAAGTAGCGGCAACCCGGGAGCTTCGGACACACCGGAGATCACCTCTTTCACGCCACAGGAACGCTTCCGGCTAGTTCAGCCATTCATGATCGGCTACGTACGCCGCGAGGAGCAGATGGGATCTTGGTCAGCGACAGAATCACTGCAACTTGAGAGAAAGCGCGCCAAGCCGGCGTTGAAGTGGGCCGAACGGCCGATCCAGAGCGCAGCCATTCCCAAGGGCCGCTCTGAAGATTCCTACCGAGCTCAATCACGAATGACAGCTATGTAACCGAGAGCGGAGTCACTAGCCATCGGAGACCAGAAAATAATTCGGAAAAAATGATGAACGCCGATCTGCCATTCGTTGCGCCGGCAAGATCACGAAGCTTGAGCGGACGACGTTCTTGGTCACCGTCCCATCCAAGTTATAATTGAGGATGTTGCCGAAGCCTGTGTTGCAAAGACATCAGGATCCATTGGGCGCTTGTTTTGGTCGACCAGGTCAGTTCCATCCCAAGTGATGCCGTCTTTGGTGGGCAAGGCCGCGTTGTTCAGTTCTGTAGAGCGAGCACTATTCTGCACAAGCTGCGATCGCGGTGGACCGGTTCGACTCGAAATCCTGTCGGTGCCTCGATGAGTGAACGAACGCGCGGTTTGTGACGCGAGCAGTTAACCACACGCCCGGGATCAGCCATGCGGGCGCATCACCACTTTGGTGCAGCCGTCCTGCTTGTCCCTGAATGTCTCGTAGGGGCCGGCCCGTGCCGGTTGGGTAGAGGCGCGCAACTCGACATCAATTGTACACCACTCGTCCGCTCACGTTGCAGATGGGCCGTCAATGCCCCGGACGAACCAGGCATTAGGATCATCTTTAACTGGCAGAAGCTGGATGGCTTTGAGGAGAGGGTCTAAGCCACGGTCATTGCCCTCCGCAGTGGCAATGATACCGGCGTGCGTTGAACTTGCGCTGGAGCCGATGTCCCGACCGCACCTGGCGCAGCCGATTTTATATTCATTTTTGCTAAAATGATCGGAACCGATCGCTGCGGCACGGTTTGAGTCCCCGTTGCGGGAGACACGAGTGCATGCATAGAGCGAAGGGCCAACTCGCATTCATCGAGTTCCAATCGCCAACCTTGGCAGACAAGCCGCCTGGTGACGGCGACTGGGTGCATGAAATCAAATATGACGGCTACCGAACGCAGCTGGTGGTGGAGGCTGGGAAGGCTAAGGCATTCACGCGGCGCGGCTACGACTGGTCGCACCGTTATAGGCGTATCGTCCAGGCCGCCGCGAATCTGCCGGTCAAATCCGCCATACTCGATGGCGAAATTGTCGTTCTCGGCGCCACCGGTCTGCCTGACTTTCAGGCTCTGGAGCGGGAGTTGGGCAATCCGAACTCCTCCAAGCTTATGTTCTTTGGCTTCGACCTGTTGCACCTCAACGGGAAGGACCTTCGGCAGCAGCCCCTGATTGATCGCAAGGGCGCGCTGCAGCACCTGCTGAGGGACACCGCGCCGATATTGACCTACGCTGAGCACCTTGAAATGAGTGGCAAGAACGTGTTCGAGCACGCCTGCCGAATGGGCTTGGAGGGGATCGTCTCGAAGCGGGTGGACGCTGTCTATCGCTCGGGTGTCCAAACGAGCTGGCTCAAGGTGAAATGCATCAAGAGCGACACTTTTCCGATCGTCGCGTTTGTCGAGAAGCTCGGCGCTCAACCGCGCCGTATAGCCTCGCTCTATATCGGCAAGCAGGACGGCGATCGGCTGCTTTATGCCGGGAAAGCTCAAAGCGGCTACACACTGGAAGCGGCGCGGCGCATTCGAGAGCGGCTCGACCCGCTTATCGTCAGCAAATCTCCCTTGTCAGAGCCAATCCAAAAGCCCAAGGCCACCTGGGTGAAACCCGTTGTGCTGGCCGAGATACAGTTCAGCGGTGTGACCGACAGGGGGATATTGCGCGAGGCCGTGTTCAACGGCTTGCGCGAAGACCTTCAGACGATTCCGGCCAAGCCCCCGTCGCCCTCCAAGCGCAGGTCCGAAATCCAGAGCGTAGTCCCTCGCGAGAACATTTTGCAGTTTCTGCCCGAAGCGGTCGCTCCTTCCAAGGAGGACCTCGTGCGATACTGGTGGCGTGTGGCCGATCAAGCTCTGGTCCACCTCGGCGGGCGACCGCTCAAGCTGGTCCGCCATGCCTCGGGAGTCACCTTCTATCACAAGGGGCCACTGCCTGCGATACCTGCGGCGGTGCACCAGCTGCGCATCCAGAAGCGCGAGGGCGGTGAGGGTGTCCGAGTCTGGATCGACGACCTCGACGGCCTGCTCGGCCTGGTCGCTATGGATGCCGTCGAACTGCATCCGTGGAACGCCAAGGTCGACGATATAGAACATGCCGACCGGGTTGTCCTGGATCTCGATCCCGGAGAGGGCGTTCCGTGGGACCAGGTGATCGAAGCCGCCTTGTCTTTGCGAGACATATTGGAAGCGGCTGGCCTGGAGAGTTGGCCGAAGGTCACCGGCGGCAAAGGCATCCACCTGATGGCTCCGCTCACCACCAGGATGACCCATGACCGCGCGCGCCAATTGGCGAGGTCTCTCGCTCAACGCCTAGTCGATGCCGATCCGGACCGGTACCTGCTGTCAGCCGATCCGGTAGCGCGGAAAGGGCGCATCTTCCTGGACTATCTTCGCAACGGGCGGGGCAACACCGCGGTCGGCGCGTTTTCGCCCCGAGCACGACCCGGCTTCGCGATCGCCCGTCCTGTAACCTGGAGACAGGTTGAGCGGGGGCTGCAACCGGATGCTTTCACGCTGGCGCATCCGTTCAATGCCCGCGGTCAGAAAGCAGCATAGGGTGGGTTAGCTATCGCGCTGCTTCCGATCAGAAGTTAATCTCTGTTCGAGCGAGGCACTGGAAGCCGCCCTGGCGATCAACCCGTCATCGGCGCGATCATGCGCATCCATCCCGATGGGAAAAGCCCGCCCATGTCAGGGCGAGCGCGTCATCCTGTCCATGAACAAGGGTCGCCCGGGCGCGACGGATTGAAAACGCGCGGTTGATCTCCTTCAGGCCGGTGCGAAGGAACAGGCAATGATGGCACATCGCAGTATTGCCATGCGCGAGCGCATAGGCCGGTTCGAGCGCGATCGCGTGCTCAAGAAGTACCAGCGCCCTGGTCCCTTGCTCCGGCATACCGGAATCGACATCACGCTGGGCCTGCAGCACGAGATGATAGGCATCGAGACTGTCAGGGCGCCTGCGCCTGAGGCGTTGGATCTCGGCCTTCCGCACCCTCGGCGCAATGGCGCCCACCGCTGCCAGCGCGATCTCGTCTTGAAGCGCAAAGATGTCTTCGGAAGGCAACGTTGGCGCTCAACGGGCTGGATGAACCTCCAGCGGGTGCCTCAGGTAGCCTACTTGATGACCGGCAGGCGATCCCACTGATGAAAGGGCGGGGGCGAGGGCAGCATCCATTCCAGCGTTGTGGCTCCTGAACCCCACGGATTGCTGCCAACTTGGCGTCTCCGGTAAAAAGCTTCTATCACGCAAGCGAGGAAGAAGAGGACGCTCACGCCGGACATGTACGAGCCGTAAGAAGACACCATGTTCCATCCGGCAAACGCGTCGGGATAATCGATGTAGCGCCTTGGCATACCGGCCAGGCCGAGGAAGTGATGCGGGAAGAACACCAGGTTGACGCCAATGAAAGTTGTCCAGAAATGTACGCCGGCAAGAACGGAATTGTACATATATCCGGTCATTTTGGGGAACCAGTAGTACCACCCTGCGAAGATACCGAAGAGCGCGCCCAGTGATAGGATGTAATGGAAATGGGCTATCACGAAGTAGGTGTCGTGCAGCTCGCGATCGAGCCCCGCATTCGCCAGCTGGACGCCTGTGACGCCACCAATCGTGAAAAGGAAGATGAAGCCCAGAGCCCAGAGCATCGGCGTCTGTAAGCGTATTGATCCACCCCACATTGTGGCGATCCAAGAGAAGACCTTGATGCCCGTCGGAACGGCGATGACCATCGTGGCAAAGGTAAAGTAACGCTGGGTATCGAGACCGATCCCGCTGGTGTACATATGGTGCGCCCACACGACAAAGCCGATCGCTCCTATGGCGACGATTGCATAAACCATCCCCAAATACCCAAAGATCGGCTTGCGGGAAAACGTCGAAATCACCTGGCTGACGATGCCGAAGGCCGGAAGGATCATGATGTAGACTTCCGGGTGGCCGAAGAACCAGAAGAGATGCTGGTAGAGGATCAGATCCCCTCCCTGATCCGGCACGAAGAAGGCGGTGCCGAAATTGCGATCGGTCAGCAGCATTGTCAGCGCGCCGGCCAACACTGGTAGGGCGAGTAGCAGCAGGAAGCCGGTAATCAAAACCGACCAGGCGAACAGGGGCATCTTGTGAAGCGTCATGCCGGGAGCCCGCATATTGAAGATCGTGGTGATGAAATTGATGGCGCCTAGGATCGAAGACGCGCCAGCGATGTGTAAGGCCAGGATGATAAGATCTACTGCCGGCCCCGGGTGTCCGGATGTCGAGAGGGTCGGGTAGAGGAACCAGCCGGTTCCAGCTCCGTAGCCTCCAGGCACGCTAGGCATGAACATGGAAAGCACGAGCAGCATGAAGGCCGGCGGGAGAAGCCAGAACGAAACGTTGTTCATCCGCGGGAAGGCCATATCGGGCGCGCCGATCATCAACGGGATCATCCAATTTCCGAATCCCCCGATCAGCCCTGGCATCACGGCGAAAAAGATCATGATCAGCGCATGGGCAGTCGTGAACACGTTGTAAAGCTGCTTGCCGCCATCGATCGCCGAATCGCCCTGATAGCCGTAGAGGAATGCGGCCAGACCCGGGAAAATCTGAATGCCGGGCTCCTGAAGCTCCATTCGCATCGCCACCGAGAGAACCATTCCGACGATGCCCGCGATGATCGCAAAGACCAGATACATCGTGCCGATGTCTTTGTGATTGGTCGAGAACAGCCAGCGCGCGGCTCCAGTGGGGTGGCGGATACCAGCTTGCAGTTCTGCACTTGTCTCGGTGGGGGACACGGCAACTCTCACTTTTCAGCCGGATGACTGGCAGCGAGTTATGCACGCGCCAGGCGCACCGAACCGGACAATGTGGGGATTGTTCCCCGCCGATTGGCGGTAAATTTTCCGGCCGCTGGAACAACCAAACCAACGGCCTGTTCGGTTGCGACAGGAGCGACGCAAATGCTGGAGATGTTTGCAGCCCTACTGGTGCTTTCGGCGGTCGCCGGGGGATTGATTGTCGTGTTTTGGCTGGAGGCCCGTCATGGCCTCCATGGTCCGCCGGAGAAGGCGCCGATCGGCGGCACCGATGTGGGAGGACCCGATGTCGCTCCATGAGGGCGTTGGCCGTTCTCTTGGTGGCCTGGATCGCAAGGCGCTTTGCGGATGGCTGCTGGTCGGCTTCGCGCTGGCTGGATTTTTCGATGGCATCGTTTTGCACCAGATCTTGCAGTGGCATCACTTGCTTTCAGCCGTTTCCCCCAAAGCCGACTTGCGGTTCCAGATCATGAGCGACGGCCTGTTCCATCTGGCGATGTACCTGTTGCTAGTATTGGCAACCATTTTGCTGGTAGCGGCACGCGCAGCCAACTCACGCGTCGTCACGACAAGTGAGATTCTGAGGCTGTCGCTGGTCGGGTTTGGCCTGTGGCACGTTGTCGATGCCGCTGTATTTCACTGGCTGCTGGGGCTCCATCGGATCAAGATGAATAGCGATGCTCCGCTGGCCTGGGACATCGGGTGGGTCGTTGTCTTTGGTCTTGGACCTTTGCTGCTCGCCTGGGTCTTGCCGAGCCGGAGCGGGGCGGCGAGTGGGAGCGCGAGCGCTGCCTTGACGAGCATTGTCTTACTGTCAGGGCTAGCGGCAGGGGTCGGACCGAGCTTCACCCGAAACTCCGAAACGATAGTGGTCTTTCAAAGGGGGATGAGTCCGGCCTCCATGATGCAAGTGGTTCTTGGTGCCAGCACGGGCTTAAAATGGACCAGCTCCGACGGATCTGTGTGGGTCCTTGGGCCGGTCTCATGGGTAGGGCTATTCAGGTTGCATGCGAACGGTGCCCTTGTCGTCAGCACATCGCCGTTCGTCGGCGGCTGCTTAGCTTGGTCGCAATTCAAGGCCTGAACGGGATAGCACGCTCGGTCGTTTATCTTCGCCTCAGTGCTGACAGCTCCAGTCAACTCCCAGGCCCATTGCTTCAACCGACTACCCCAAGGTTTCATCGAGTGACCGCCGCGAGCCTGCTCTGCCAACAGCGTTGGGGATGTGAGCGGCAGCTAAAGCTGCCTGATCAAATCCCACTGCCATCTGGTTGAGAGCTTTGGCCACGTCGCCGATGGCGTAAACTCCCTCGACCGAGCTTTGCGGGTGCGAGCCAATGTAATGTAGCCGTCGTCATCGCAGTCGGCGCCGACGTCCATCGCGAGCTCGGATCAGACCTCGCATCCCATGGCGGGATAAAGCACGTCGATCCGCTCCGTCGACCCATCTGCCATGACGACGTCGAGCCCGGAGTAGCGCAAGACGAGATCATCAACGGCGTCCCAGACCGCTATACCAGCGGCGCGGGCCTCAGTTCGCTTAAAGGCCCTCTATCCATTGGCACCAGGTGCGTGTGGGCTGTTCTATTCTAGGGGCGGCGCTTCCGTAGCGGAACATTGAGCCTAAGCCGATGTTCGGGGGCGCGACGCGCGCTTTCCCGAGCGCTTCACCGCGTCGTGTCGGGTGGATGGTCCCCGACAAAGAGCCTGGCTGACCCTCCCACAGCCAGGCTCTTTCTAGCTTCACGGATGGGGAACCGGCTGTATTGCGGGGTAGTAAATCGAAGTAGGCATGAGGTGGATGCTATGTTGGCTCTCATTCTGGAAGACGAGTATCTGATCGCCAACGACCTTGCTGGGGACCTGAAGGAAGCGGGGTTCGAAGTCAACTGTGCTGCCAGTGACACCGCAGCCGCTGGAGCGCAACACGCCAAGCGTTGCCATTCTCGATATCAAGCTGTTGGATGGGCCGGAAGGAAGGGCTGCTGCTCGCCTAAAGGAACTGGGCGTTCCTTTCACCGTTCATTCTGGCTACGATCCGGCTTTTCAGGCCCGATCTTCCAGGGAGTGCCGTACCTGCCCAAACCGGCGCCGGTGCGACACCTTGTTAGTCTGGCGGCCCGGCTGGCCCAGGGCTCTGACAGTACTAACACGGGCATTTCGCTGTGACACTCTTTTGACCTGTTGCTAGGTGTCACCGCCGCGCAATCATGCTCAAGCGTTCGCGGTTATTTTGCCGTACTTCTTAATGAGGTCCGCAGATCGCGGTCGCCGAACTTAGCGCTTCTTGTCTTCTGCCATGTAGGTTCCGTCTGAATGGGAGTAGCACCACCATTGGCCCTTGTTCCCGCTCTTTGGCGGATCGCGGAACGCCTTGAACGCGCCGCCGTTGTCCCTAATGGCGCTTTCCGACGATATCCGCATGGTCCGAGGACATGTTCGGCTGGGCAGGCATCACCTTGCGCAACAGCGCCAGCGCATCGCTCAACTGGAGCGTGATGAATTGCCAATCAGTCAGACGCTCGATTTCCTTGCGCTTCTGGAAAGCATGCAAGAGCTTCACGAGTGGCATGTGTCGCGGCTACTTGAAAAGGCTGCGGATCAAGCCTTAGTCGAACCGGCCCGAGCCGCTGGCTTGGGAACATAGTAGAGACTGCGCGATCATGCTCAATGAGCACACGCGGCATCAACTTCGTCGACAAATGGATGGCAGAGCACCTCCCAAACGCGATCACTGATGATCCCGTCGCGGTGAGCGACCTGGCCGACGAGCGAGAAGGCATCCCGGCTGCGGAGATCAACGAGGAGGTCGACAGCGTCTACGAAGTGATCTTCGAAGCGATGGAGCACCGCGAAGGAAGCTTGGCGGGGTAGACCGCGAATAACGGTTATTACAAACAAATTTGGCTTGGAACCGATCGGCCAGGTGCGGCTTGAATCGCGTTCGGAGTACAACGTGTATGCATGGCGCCAGAGAGCGGTTGAAATTCATCAACCCGATGGAACCCGCTCAGGTTCTCGAGCCGCCTATCAGCGACGATCGGTTTCACGAGATCAAATAGGACGGGTTTCGCACCCAGCTGATCCTCGATTGGGCTGGTGCTCGCGCATTCTCAAGGAACGGCCACACTGGTCGAAGCGCTACCGGCCCGTCATCGGAGCGGTCGAGAAGCTTCCGGCGAAATCCTTCATCATCGACGGCGAGATGATCGCGCCGGATCCTGACGGTCGGCCCAACTTCCATGAGATGCATTCCCGCATGGCATGGAACACCGAGCTGCTCGCGTTCGTCACGTTCGACATCCTGCATCTGGACGGCCGGGAGCTGCGGTCGCTGCCGGCCGTCCAGCGCAAGGACATCCTCTGGGAGCTGGTCAGGCCGGCTACAGATATCATCCAATATAGCCATCGCGTCGAGGGTGGCGGTGCCGAGTTCTACGCCGCCGCCGACAAGATGGACTCGAGGGCATGGTCTCGAAGCGGAAGAACAGCCCTTATCGCAGCGGGAAGACCGAAGCCTAGGTAAAGACGAAATGTTGGGATGTCGCCGACTTCGAGTGGTTGGGCATAAGGCGCGACCCCGGTAAACCGGCTGTCGCGCTTGTGGCGCGTGACGGCAAATACGCCGGCGGTGCCGTCATCACGGCAAACCGTTCCATCAAAGAACGGTTATGGCGGCGCGTGGAGGAGGCAAGGGCGAAGCAACCGACTGGCGTGCCGGCTGCGGTCACGGACGATGTGGAATGGGTGAGGTCTGGCATCGTGGCGCGGGTGAAGACTCTCAGGGGTGAGGCGAAACTGCGCCACGCGTCAATGCTGGATTTCAGAGTCGGCGAGCCGTCAGCACTAGGCGCACTAGCTACGTGCCCCTTCTCCAATCGCGCATTTACCGCCAGCCCGAAGAAATGGCAATCGGGGGCCCTATGGCAACGCTTTGGCGCGTCGCCCCTCGGGAAGCGAGACGGCCAATAGCACCGCAGCGCAGCAGAACAGCAAATAGCCACCTATCAAATTGTACAGGACCGCTCCTACGACGCCGCCAAACAGGAAGCAAAAAATCGTGCCGGTGTGGAGACGCAGACGTTCCATTGCGTTCGGGATTTTTGACGACGAACTGAGCAGGGCTGCAAGTCCGAGCCCGATGTCGGTTGCCATCCCTGATACATGCGTTGTCCTCACCCTGGCGTTCGATATCAGTGTGGTCGCCGCATTTTGGAGCCCCATGATGAAGCTCAGTCCGAGAACCAATGCCCAGCCGCTTTGCGGGCCGGTCAGGGCAATATCGGCAAGCCCGAGAACAACGAGGAGCGCCGCCTCAAAAGTGATGCTGTAGGCGTAGATAGCGCGGACTCCTTGCTTGCGGCCGGCCTCGATCAGCAAGCCCGAGATGAACGCCCCTGTAACGAAGGCGCCGACCAAGGCGCCGAAGAAAGCCGCCGTGCCAAATTGTGCCAACCCGAGGTGGTCGGACAGCGATGAAACGTTGCCTGTCATGTTGGCGGTGAAAAAGCCCGTTGCCTGGAAACCAGCGGCGTTGAGGGATCCGGCTATCGCCGCCAGCAGGGATGCCAAGCGGATGTCGATCCCGAGGGTCCGTCGATCGCCTTCACTCACCAGCATCGCCACCCACCTTCCGGCTGACCCGTTTCAAACGATTCCTACGGTCGATCACCATAGAGCGTAATTGTTATCGATGAACTCATGCAGCTATGATTTCGCAGGTCTTGGCTTAATCCTCGATCGGAGAAAAGGAGGGGCCAGGGCGCGTCGCAACATAGAAATTATGAATCCACTACAGCGGTCACAGTCGTCCGGCTCTATGACGTTCCTTGTGCGGGTTCCTCGGTCGGGCGGACCATCCGGGAAAGGGGCGCACAGGCAGTTTCAGGGAAGATTGTCCGTCGGCTCACGCCGGCGGGCTTTTCTTTTCTTGACAACCAACAATAGCGCCGCTCAATTTGATGGGCGTTTTGAGGGATCAGCCGGTTTAGGGAGGGACCTCACGTGCCGATTTACCAAAGAGCCAAAGAGGCGGGCATCTTTAGTTCTTCAGAGGTTGCGCTGCTCGGTCGCGTGTTCGACAAATTGAAGGACGAACGCCAATCCTTGGAGCGGCGCGAAGCCCTGGCATCTCGCCTTTTGGCAAATTACTTGGCAGGGATCAGGGACGAGACTGAGCTGCTGTCAGTTTCCAAGTTGCCGCTCGGGCGCTAAACTGTTCCGATTAGTCGCCCGACATGGCCTCCTGCGTTTTGATTCTCGGCGCGCTTCGGCGGTCTGTCGAATGACAGCCGCTCAACTGTGGCCACGATCGCCACGGGCGAGTCGAAGCTGAGCCTCACGGCGCAAGGGGTTCACGAGGACTATGGCCGGCCGATCGCCTGAAAGCCCGCGAGGTCGACGGCGCCTGTGAGGTGTTCGAGGGTGATGACGTGCTCGGCCGGTTCATCAGCATTGTCGAGATGGCGCGCTTCGTGCGCGATCGCGGCGCGCGCTTCTGGCTCTCGGACCGTGATGGGCGGCAATACCTAGCCGTATGACTTCTCGCCGACTTTCTTTGGGTCCGATTCCGTCGGCCGGCTCCTTGGTGAAAGGCACGGACCGAGTGCGGGCAAGTGGTTCTGGTCGTGCTCGACCTATGACAGGCGCTGGCGCGGCCATGGTGGCGGTAGAGGCCGCGCGGAGAGCAAGGACGAGGCCGTCGCCGCGCTCGAAACGGAGTTCACCCGCTACATCGCCGACACGCCCGACGGCTGGTCGGCCTATGCCGCGTCGAAAGGCGAGTGAACTCGGCCCGCCATTTCGTCTTCCTGTATTCGACGAAGGGTTTCTTCTTGGGCGGCGCAGCCCCTTGGGCTTCATCGTCGGGTATTTATGCTCGCCAAAATCAACGCCGAAATGCGCCTTCAATTTCTGAATTTGCTCGACGGCGGCGGAAAGTACGAAGCGGGGGTGCTTCTCCCAATATTCAACCTTGCTCTCGCAAAGGGGCCATCTCCTGCTCGGCTTGAATGCGTTCGTTGAGCGACGCTTCGGGGTTGGTCGCCACGAATTTGAGGAAGAGATAGTTCTTGCGGAAGATCCGCGTGCCGTCGACCTTGTCGATCTTATCTCCCAGGCCACGCTGGCGGCGAGATGGGCTGCCTAGAGCGCCGCCAGCATCGGCATGTCCGCCTAACCTGTCGAGCGGAGAGCACCGTCTCGATGCCCTGGCGGGCTGCCGTTACTTCGCGGCCGATGCCAAAGCGAACCGCGTTGCCGAGAAGATCGTCCATTGCTCGTCGCGGTGTGTCGAGAGGCGCCTTGACACGGCGCCGCGGGGTCGAGCCAGGTGCGATGCGCTCCACTGATCCTCCCGTTGAGGTCGGTGACCGCTGCGATCAACGCCGGCCAGGTCTCGGTTGGCGAGTGCTCGTCCGGGCGATAGTAGCAGCGGGGGTGGAAATGCAGGCTTCCGGTTCCGCGTAAATCCGTAATGCCGCCTTCCCGTAAATGCGCCTGTACGAGTGTGCCGTAGATCGGCTGCGACATGCGAACCACGCGACGAGCCGCTTCGGGGGAACCGTGCGGCGCCGGGCTCTGCCGCTGGTGATCAGGGGGTTCACGCTCCGGGGGCGGCACGCTGAGGAAGGTCCGGGCCTCCTCAGTGACTTCCTTGAAGTCTACCAGGCCGCAGCTTTCGCGGATGACGTCGAGGAGATCGCCATGTTCGCCGGTCGGTGCGTCGGTCGATTTGCCGGCCGGACCCTTGGGCATGTCTTTGAGCCGGACATAGATCGAGCGGCCCGGCGTGTTGCCTACGTCGCCCCACCAGCCAGTAGCCACCTTCGCGGCGACCGCTGGAGAGGCAGTGCCGGCACACCTTCCTCGCCACGATCGGCGAGACGGCGTGCAAGATCATGCGGACTTGCGCCATGAAGGTGAACGGCCTGATCGTCGTGGCCATCGACGTCAACGGCGTCACGGCGGCGGTCAATCAGGTGGCGGACGCCAAGATCCCGTGGTGGCGATCGACGCTATCCTACTAAGGCGCCGCAGAATGCGCAGATCGGCGTGGACAACGCCAAGGCGGTGCCGACATGGGTGCGCATTTCCTCGACTATGTTAAGGCCAAATACGGGAAGGCAAGGCCAGAATCGGCATTGCCGGCGCCCTCAACTCCTACATCCAGAACGGGGCGCCAGAAAGGCTTCGAGGACGCCATCAACGCTAAGGACGGCATTGAAACCGTAGGTGTGGTCGATAGCCAGAATGTGCAAGACACTGCGCTTGCCGCTGCTGAAAATCTGATCACCGGCAATCCCGACATGAACGCCATCTATGCCACCGCGGGGACGTCCCTCTGGAAGGAATCGTTTTCAGTGACTCCTACTAAGAACGAAACCTTGACTACCGGTCTCGGATAGTAAAGTGTCCGTTCCTAGTGAAGGAGGCAGGGAACATTGTCGTGCCTTCCCTCTGAGGATCATCGCCTCACGAGGGTCAGTGATGCCAATGCGTAAGACAGGTCGATATGAGAGCGTGATTGTCGGTGGGGAGAAGGTCAATGCCTTCGTCCCCTTCGATCTGCCACCCATGCGCCCGGCGCTGGTCATCGAAGACAAGCTCGAACATCGCCTCCGCGAAGCCGAGCAGGCGCTCGTTCGGCTCGACCTTGCAGGCGAGATGGTGCCGTCGCTCGATTGGTTCATCTATGCCTTCGTGCGTAAGGAGGCGGTGCTTTCATCCCAGATCGAGGGCACCCAGGCATCGCTGATCGACCTCCTTGCTTTCGAGGCCGAAGAGCATCCTGCTGCCAATGCAGACATCGAGGAAGTGACGAACTATCTCGACGCTCTGGCCTATGCGCGCGGGCAACTCGCAGCAAAGCGCGGCCTTCCTCTTTCAATGCGGCTCCTGAACGAGGCTCACAAGCGGCTGATGCGTGGCGTACGCGGCTCGAACAAACAGCCTGGAGAGGTTCGCCGCAGCCAGAACTGGATTGGGGGAAGTCGGCCTGGGGATGCAGCTTACGTGCCACCGCCGCCCGACAAACTCCCCGAACTTCTTGGCGCGTTCGAAAAATACATACACGCCGATGAAAAGCTGCCGGCCCTTGTGCGCACGGGTCTGCTGCATGTGCAGTTTGAAACCCTCCATCCATACCTCGACGGCAACGGCAGAATCGGACGACTGCTGATCGCGTTGCTGTTGGAGCATTGGCGCTTGCTGAAAGCCCCGCTTCTCTACCTCAGCCTGTTCTTCAAGCGTCATCGCGAAGAGTATTATCGTCGGCTCAACCGCGTCCGGCTGGAGGGGGACTGGGAAGGCTGGACCGACTTCTTTCTCGACGGGATCGCCACGATTGCCGATGAAGCGGTCGCGTCGGCGCGTGAGCTGTTCAACCTCGTCAACGCGGATCGGACGCGATTGTTGAACACAGAATCTGCTTCCGTCTCGGCGATCAGACTGTTTGAGCAGCTGCCCCGGCATCCGATTGTCACGGTGGCCTCCACTATGAAATTGATTGATGCCAGTAAGCCGACGGCCACGCGGGCGATCGAAACGCTAACGGAGGTTGGCATTCTCACGGAAACGACCGGCAGGAAGCGTGATCGCAGTTTTGCTTACCGAACCTACATGGAGTGCCTGCGGGTCGGAACGGACTTATTTGACCGCAGTCCTGCCGGAGATCAGGCCTCGAACTCCATCGGACAATGAACCGACCACAACGGGTTCGCTGGGAGAAGCCGCACAGAATGATACGGGGGACTTGGCCCACGAGAACGCCAATAACAGATTTGCTCGCGTCCTCAGCGACTAACATAATCTTTATTCGCGAACAGGTTACGAAGCAGTTCGCCGAAATGGATTCAAGAAGCCGATCCCACCATTCATATTCCTCTCGGCTCCTGCGGAATGGCACCTTTGGCGCGATCGCTCATCTACTCTGCTTGCCGAGGTCGGGATCGGAGCAATTCGCAGCCTCATGGTTTGGTTTCAACTCTGCTCGAGAGGACCATCATCATCATGCGCCACCGCCGAGCTAGGTGTTTGATCCCAGAATTTGATGGTGCATCCTTGTCCTCCGAATCGAAGGAGGCACTATGGGCCAGGTTCTCCATGGGAGCGCCACGACGACAGAGGCGGTCGGTCGAGCGATACAACATAGTCAAGAGAGCCTGAGAACCCTGGCCAAGCGCTACGGGATCAACCAGAAGACGGTCGCGAAGTCGACATCGCCGGGCAGCGGCGCGAGATTACGTGCCTCGTTGTCGGCTATAGACGCGTTGGGTCCGGTAGTAGTGGGTGTCCTCGACCGCCCGATCGAGCCAGCGACCTCGAGGTGGCTGAGCTCTTCGGTCGCTATGTCGAGGAGCATGTCCTTGCGGCCGAGATCATCTTCCTCCAGCCATTGGGATGGGCCGAGACGATCAGAGCGCGGCGAGACGTCGTCGTGTCAGTCGGGCCTGAAGCAAGACCACCAGCAGCAGGAACAGCCCTCGGATCACTGATTGCCAGTAGGCTGAAAGCGAAATCCAACCCATTCCATTCTCAAAGTTCAGAACATTGAAAAGGATACCGAGGAGGAGCACGCCGGCGAGCGTGGTCACAACCGAGCCCGAGCCGCCGGTGAGCAGCGTGCCGCCGACCACCACTGCTGCTATGGCGAACAATTCCCAACCAACGCCTTCAATGGGCTGTCCCGCTCCGAACTGCGAGGCAAGGATGACGCCGGCTAGCCCAGCCAGCCCTCCGCTCGCGACATAAACCAAAAACTTCACACGATCGGTACGCAGTCCCATGAGGCGAGAAGCGTCCTCGCCGCCGCCGACTGCCAACACTGCGCGTCCGGTGCCGGTGTAATTCAAGATGAGGGAACCGATGAGATATGCCACGACTGCGATCGCAGCCGGGATCGGAAACGTCCAGAAATTACCCTGGCCGATGGCAGTGAACCCCGATTCATAGGAAACCGATACGGTCTGGTTGCCCGCGAGCAGGAGGGCCGAGCCACTCGCAGCCTGCATGGTAGCGAGGGTTGCTATGAACGGCATCAGATTAGCGCGTGTGACAAGGGTCGCATTGATGAGCCCGGCGGCCAGCCCGGCGCCTATTCCCGCCGCGAGACCCGGCACGATGCCATAAGGGCTGGCCAATGCCGACGCTACGCTGCCCAAGGCAGCGACGGAGCCCACTGAAAGATCGATCCCGCCTGTCATGATGACGAAGCACATGCCAAGCGCCACCAGCGCGAACATGGAATTGTAGCGCAGGAGAGTCATCACATTGTAGAAGCTGAGAAACCGATCATAACGCAGGAACCCGAACAGAACGAGCGCAGCCAGCGCAATCAATACGCCGTAGGTGCCAATGATGCGGACCAGGCGGGCGCGATTCATAGGCTACCCGCGATGCTGCTGCTGCAGCCACACGGCGAGGGCGATGATCCCCGCCTTGACCACCAGGGCAGCGGCGTCAGGCACCCCGTTCGCCAGAAGGGTGAAGCGCACCAGTTGAATGGTAAGCGCGCCTAGCAGGCTACCGACGATGGTGGCCTTGCCGCCACTGAGCAGAGTCCCGCCCACGGCAACCGCCGCGATGGCGTCGAGCTCCATACCAAGGCCAACCAGATTCGCGTCGCTGGAGGAGTTGATTGCAATCACGATAAGCCCGGCCAGCCCGGCGCAGAGGCCGCTTATGCCATAGACGGCAAGTTTGATCTTTGAGACGGCAATACCTGCGAGTTCGGAAGCCCTTTCATTACCGCCGACTGCCAATATGCATCGCCCGAACAGCGTTTTTTTCAACGCCCATGCAGCTGCCGCGACAATGACAGCCATGATGATGACTTGCGCCGGGATGTCCAAGGGTCGGGCAAGGCCGATCCATTGAAATTCCGGTACGCGGAAGGTCTGCAGGTTCCCATTCGTCATCACCTGAGCGATGCCGCGGCCCGCGATGAACAGAACCAGTGTCGCGACAATGGGCTGGATGCGGAAGCGGGCGACCAACCAGCCATTGAAGAGTCCCAATAGCCCAGCCACCGATACCGAGACGATCATCGCGGCAGCCACGCTCAAGTAGATGCTTCCGATCGGAAGGATCTTGCCCATGAATATCATCGGTGCCAGCGCACCCGAAATAGCCATCAGAGATCCGACGGAGAGATCGATGCCGCCTGTGGCTATGACGAGCGTCATTCCGACGGCTACGATGACGATCGTGCAGACCTGAGTGAGGTTGACGTTCAGCGTCTGCATCGTCGCGAAATTGCGCGTGAAGGCCAGGTTGAACGCAACCAGCAAAACCAGCGCGATCACGGTCCCGTAGCGCGACAAAAAACCGAAGAGATCGAAGCTGCGCGCGACGGCATCCCGATCCGCGTATGATCTCGGCAACTCGGTCACGTCGCGGCCTCCGAGGAAGCGCTTATCCCGTGCGCCATTGCGGTCAGCACTTTTTCTTCGTTGGCGGCTTCAGCCTCCAACTCGGTCACGCTGACACCGTCGCGCAGAACGAATATGCGATCCGCACCCTCGATCACTTCCTCCAGCTCTGACGAGATCATGAGCACGCCGAGACCCTGGTCTGCAAGTCCGCGGATCAGACGCTGGATCTCGCCCTTGGCACCCACATCGATTCCCCTTGTCGGCTCGTCGAGTATGAGCAGCTTCGGGTTCATCGCCAGCCAACGGGCAAGCAGCACTTTCTGCTGATTCCCGCCCGAAAGCTCTCGCACCTTCTGATTGGGCCCGGAACATTTTATGCCGAGCTCGCGGATGAACCGCTCGACGACTTCGCGCTGGCGCGACTCGTCCAGCACGCCGTTGCGGCTGATTTTCGGGAGCAACGCAAGGGTGAGATTTTCTGCCACCGTCATCTCCGGCACAATGCCTTCGCTCTTCCGGTCCTCGGTGCAAAAGCCCATGCCGGCGACGATAGCGTCGGCGGGACGCTCAGGATTGTAGGCAGCGCCTTCCATCGTCATCTCGCCGGCGTTCGCGCGATCGGCTCCGAACACGAGCCTTGCGGTTTCTGTACGACCTGCGCCCAGTAGGCCGGCAAAGCCCGCGATCTCGCCGCGCCGGAGGTCGAAGCTTACATCGCGGACGGCCTGCCCGGCTCTAAGCCTGCGGGCCGAAAACATCATATCCCCGATCCTAGAGCGGTCGCGCTCGCCGAAGGCTGTGGCGTGCCCCTCGACAGCCGCGACATCGCGGCCAAGCATAGCTGCGACAAGTTCCAGCTTGCCGATCTCTTCCATCGCGGCGCTGCGCACAGTGCGGCCGTCGCGCATGATCGTGACCTGGTCGCAGACTTCATACAGCTCATCGAGCTTGTGGCTTACAAAAATAACCGATACCCCTTCAGCCTTCAGCTGACGGATGACGCTGAACAGCACTCCCACTTCGCGTTCATCAAGGGACGAGGTCGGCTCGTCCATAATGACAAGGCGAGCGGAAAACCCTATGGCCCGGGCGATCGCCACCATCTGCTGTGTTGCGGTGTTCAATTCACCCAGCGGACGGCGAACATCGATGCCAATGGAGAAGCGGCTCAGCAGGCGCTCGGCTTCCGCGTGCATGGCATTCCAGTCGAGCAGGCCGTAGCGGCGCTTTTCCCGGCCCAGGCAAATGTTCTCCGTCACCGAACGCAGCGGGACCAGATTGATCTCCTGATAGATCGTGCTGATGCCGTTGACTTGTGCCTGGTGGGGCGAGTGGACCTCAAAAGGCTTGCCTTCGAACAGCACTTGCCCGGCATCCTTGCGGTGGTACCCGGTCAAGACCTTGATCAGCGTCGATTTGCCCGCGCCGTTCTGGCCTATCAGGGCATGGACCTCGCCTGAGCGCACGGAAAGCGACGCGTCCACCAGCGCGGGTATGCCGGCGAAGCGCTTTTGGATGTCGCGCATGTCGAGAAGCAGCGGGGAGGGCCCGTCCGGCGGCCGCGTCATTGGCAAAGCTCCGAAAAGCCTCCCCGCCGAGGCGGGGAGGCAGTTTTAACCAGACGACCTCAGAACGCCGTACCAATCTTATCCTTGGCGTTGGTGCCGTCGTAGAAGTCGTCGTCGTTCTTGATGAAAGGCGGGATTTGCTTCCCGGCTGCATAGTCGGCCATCGTGGCGAAAGCCTTCGGTCCGAAAAGCGGGCTGCAGCCGCAGATGGCGCCGATCTTGCCGTCGATGATTGCTTGCACGCCGTCCTTTTCGCCATCGATCGAGACAATAAGCACGTCTTTTCCCGGCGTCTTGCCGGCCGCCTCGAGAGCTGCGATGGCGCCGAGTGCCATCTCGTCATTATGGGCATAGATGATATCGGCTTCAGGATGCGCCTGTAGCAAGGTCTCGGCTACCTGGCGGCCCTTGTCGCGGGCGAAGTCGCCCGACTGTGAGGCGACAATCTTGAACTCCGAGTGCTTGGCGATGATGTCGTCAAAACCCTTCTTGCGGTCGTTGGCTGGCGAGGAACCGGTGGTGCCTTCCAGCTCGATGATCTTCGATTTTCCATTGGCGTTCTTCACCACCCATTCGGCAATGCGGTTACCCTCATTGATGAAGTCGGAACCGATGAAGGTGACGTAATCCTGTCCAGGCTTGGCCATGGTGTGGTCGACATCGCGGTCGATGAGGAAGACCGGGATGCCGGCATCACGCGCGGCCAGGATGACTGGCACCAGCGGCTTGTCCTCGCGCGGAGGCAGGAAAATCGCATCGACCCCCTGAGCGATCATGGAGTTTACGTCGGAAGCCTGCTTGGCCGAGGATCCGGCGGCATCAGTATAGACGAGCTGATGGCCGAGCTTTGCAGCCTCGTCCTGCATGCTTTTGGTTTCAGCCAACCGCCATGGATTGTTGCTCTCGGTCTGGGCGAAGCCAACCTTGTATTTGTCTTTCTTGGCAAGCGGCGGCAGCGCGGCGAAGGCACGTGATGCGAGGGTAAGAGCGGCCGCGCCGACGGCGGAGCCTACCAACAATTTCCGACGGGTAATGATCATGCTTTCCTCCTTGGTTGTCGCGTTTTGACGACGTTGAATATTCCTCGCCTATGCGGGCCAGGTCAGCTCGCTAGCAGGCGCCTCCCTCGATTGAGTCACTGCGCCCGGTTCCAAAATGAAGTCGGCGCAGCGATCGCCCAGCATCATGGCGGGTGCAGCGGTGTTGCCGGCGTTGATGTTGGGACAGGCTGACATGTCGGCAACGCGCAAGTTCTCTATCCCGCGCACCCGCATGGCCGCGTCCAGGACGGCCATTCGATCGCTGTCCGGACCCATACGGCACGTGCCGGCGGGATGGTAATTCGTTTTGACAAAACGCTTGCAGTGCTTTTCCAGCGCCTCGTCGCTGAGGTCGTCTTCCCTGGGAACGGCTACAGCCTTGATGCGGTCCGCCAGAGGCTTCGCGTGGAATGCCTTCATGAAATAGCGCTGGCCGGCAATCATCTCCTTCATGTCGTCTTGGTGTTTGAGCAGGTGCGGAGAGACGACCGGCATGTCATCTGGATCTGCCGAACGCAGCTTCACAAAGCCACGGGACTTCGGCTTGACAACCACGGTCGTCACCGTGAGGCCGTAGGTATTCTCCACCAGGGTGAGGATATCGCGGTCCAGGTAGACATGCGGTACGCAAAACGCCTGGATCGTCGGTTCGCCATCCGGATCGGAAGGATTGACAAAAGCTCCTGCCTCGACCCCTGCGGACAGGATCGTCCCGGCGCCGAACAGCTTGAAATGCAAGCCGTTCTTGATCATCCGCCAACCCTGGCCCTGCTTAAAGTAGCCGTAGGGCCCGTTTGTCGTGGCAATGATCGGCACTTCCGGATGGTCGATCAGGTTCTGGCCTACGCCTGGAAGGTCGGCGATGCAGGCAATGTCATGTTTGGCAAGTTCGTCAGCCGGGCCAATACCTGACAGCATCAGGAGTTTCGGCGACACCAGTGCGCCAGACGAGACGATCACGTCGCCATCCGCATAGGCCTGGTGTTCGGTTCCTGATTGGTCAGTGTAGATTACACCCTTTGCGCGCTCGCTTTGGATCAGCAACCGTCTCGCGGCAGAATTCAGCCTCAGCGTCAGCCTTGGATCCTTCGCCAATGGCTCGATAAAGGCATAGGCGGCGCTGCTGCGCTTCCCGCGCCGGTTCATGAACTGATAGAAGCCCACTCCGCGTTGCGACGGCCCGTTGAAGTCATGATTGTAGGGCAGTCCGAGCCGTTGCACCGCCTGCACGAACCACCGCGAAACGTCATCAATGTGACCGGGGTCGGAGACGAGCAACGGTCCTTCGCTGCCATGCAAGTCGCCGCCGAGGCGGTTGTTGCCTTCCATGCCCGTGAAGTGGGGCAGCACAGCCTGCCAATTCCAGCGGATGCCGGCATTGTTGCCGCGCAGCAGCTCATCCCATTCGTCGTAGTCCGAGGCGCGGCCGCGCATATAGACTTGGGCATTGACCGAGGTGCCGCCGCCCAGCACGTTGCCCTGGGAGATTTCGTGTTGGCGGCCTTCCAGATGCTGCTGCGGCTCGGTGCGGTAATAGCGCATGAACTTCGAGCCATTGATCATCTTGAAGATGCCCGGCGGCATATCGAGCAGCGGGTGGTGGTGCGAATGCCCAGCTTCGAGAAGCAGGACCCGCCGTCCCGCTTTCACCAACCGCGCCGCGACCACGCAACCCGCTGCTCCGCCGCCCACCACGATATGATCGTAAGTCTGGGTCATTCTCACCGGCCCTCCCGCCGGCCCTCAAGACATTTCAAATGTCCCACGGACATATTCCCAAGCCGCGGAAAGATGATTGAGCAGTGCGCGCTCTGCGCCGTCTGGGTCTCGATCGATGATGGCCATACAGATTTCGCGGTGGCTCAGGAAATTGATCCGGTTGCGCTCGGGTGACCGGGGCATGCGCATCCAATGCGGTGACAGCCAGGCAGTGAAGGCCTTGTGCACGGCGGGCATCACCGGATTGCGCGTGATCTGGTAGAGCACGGCGTGGAATCCTACGTCGGTTGCATAGAATTTTTCCGAATCCGGTATCGCCGCCTCATTCATCTCGAGCGCTGATCTGAGCGTGGCCACGTCGTCCTTGCGCGCGTGGATGGCGGCGTTGCGGGCAAGAGCGGCTTCAAGAAAGACCCGGGTGTCGTAGAGGTTCTTTACTCCTGCCTGATCGTTTAGCAGGTGGCCGACAACACCTTCCAAAGCGCCGAGCGCCGCGTCCAGCCCCGGCCGGCGCACCACCGGGCGAAAGCGTGGACGCGCTTCGACAAGACCGCGGCTTGCCAGGCGAGCGACTGCTTCACGCACCACGCCGCGGCCAACGCCGTACTCGGCCATCAATTCGCGCTCAGCTGGCAGGAAGCTGCCGTCGCCGAGCTTGCCGGAGGCGATATCCGCTTCGATTCCGGCCACCATGGCGTCTGCGGCGCGAGCAGCTCCGCTCGTGGCCCGCGTTCCGGAATGTTGTGGTGTGCTTAGCAAGCCGTCCTCCACTTTTCACCCAACCATTAATGCGCAGATCGGACCAAAGCACAAGGTCCGGCGAATTATCATCGGACCAAAATAGGCGAAATCGGCTTCGCCTGGTTGCGGTCCGCGCTCCAGAGTGCAATTATGGTAGGACGAAATAGGTGAAGGGACGAGAGTCTCGCAATGGGCGATACAGTGATCACGGACGTGAAGGTTCGGCTTTTTCGGGTGCCGCTGCGTGAAGTGATGACCGACGCCAAGCATGGCGCCCACACGCATTTCGAGCTCGTGACAGCAAGCCTCAGGCTGGCCGACGGCAGTGAAGGAACTGGCTACACCTACACTGGCGGCAAAGGGGGGCATGCGATCGGAGCCATGATCGTGCACGACCTGGCGCCGTTCCTGAAAGGACGGGACGCGACGGAGATCGAGGCGCTCTATGATGGGATGTTATGGCACATCCATTACGTCGGGCGCGGCGGCATCGCGTCCTTTGCAGTTTCTGCCCTCGACATAGCGCTCTGGGACCTGCAGGGCCGGCGCATGGGCCGGCCACTCTGGCAGATGGCCGGCGGCGCGAACAAGACAGCCAAGGTATATCGCGGTGGCATCGACCTGAACTTCTCCCTCGATCAGTTGCAGGCGAGCATCGACTCCTATCTCGCCGCCGGGTTCAAAGCCGTGAAGATCAAGGTCGGCAAAGATGACCTCGCAGAGGATGTCGCCCGAGTAAAGGCCATCCGCGAGCGCATCGGGCCGCACACCCCCTTCATGGTGGACGCCAATTATGCGCTCGACATTCATCGGGCGATCGAGGCGGCGAAAGCATTCGCGCCTTACGATCTGCTATGGTTCGAGGAGCCTATCATCCCGGACGATTACCAGGGCTACGCTGCCATTGCCGAGGCGACGGGCGTGCCGCTGGCCATGGGCGAGAACTTGCATGTGATCGAGGAGTTCGAGCATGCCTTCGCATGGTCGAAGCTGTCCTACATCCAACCGGACGCCTCGAACTGTGGCGGCATAACAGGTTGGTCGCGGGTGGCCGAGCTTTCCCGCAAGGCTGGAGTTCCGGTGTGCAGCCACGGCATGCAGGAACTCCATGTCAGTTTGGTCGCGGGCCAACCAAACGCTGGTTGGGTGGAGGCGCACAGTTTCGACATCGACCAGTATACCACTCGCCCGCTCAGGTTGCTGGATGGGCTCGCAGTCGCCCCGGACGAACCAGGCATTGGTGTCAGCTTTGACTGGCGGAAGCTGGATGGTTTTGAGGAGAAGGTCTAACCCGAGAGCACGGCGCTTACCCAGGTGCCGACAGGGATATCGGCGCGTCGACCTGAGCTCAACTTTTCCCCTGCTCGACGACGTGCCTCCGAACGGCACGCAAGCTAGATCGACCAGGCAAAACGATGTCTAGAACGGCGGCCATACGTCAGCCGAGTATGCTGGCCCCGACGGGGTCTGCCGGTAGGATACCTCGCCAGAGTCGCTAGGGCGGCAAGGTAGCCAGCGTCGTTGCGGAATTGGATTTCTTGGCAGCCTTGCTCGACTCACGCTGGCGCATTCCCGGAACTAATTTGTTCGGTCTGGATGCGTTGGTGGGGCTGGTGCCCATACTCGGAGACGCAGCCACTGGCATCGTGTCGGCCTATATCGTGTTGCGTGCCCGAAGCTGCGGTGCCGCAATTTCTTGGTCGCCAGGATGTTGGGGAACGTATTGCTCGATACGCTTGTCGGTAGCGTCCCCATTCTGGGCTCAATCTTCGATGTGTTTTCAAGGCCAACAATCGCAACATCCGGCTGCTTCGCCGTCACCTTGGTAAGGCGGACGTTCGCAGCCGCTCTGCCGAGCGAGCGGCTTGATCGGCACACCCGAGGAACTTTATTGGTTTATCGGACGTTCCCCGCCGGCCATAAGCCCACTTAGAATTCCACTCGGTAGTCTCGGCATTGCCTACAACGACAGCTCGCTGGGCAGAGCCGACTGAACGGCGTCGAAGAAGCGACGCACTTCATCGCGCGCATCGTTGGCGTTCTGCCCGCGTTCGATTGCGACGGAAAGCAGATGGGAGGCAGTTTCCCGCCAGAGCTGGGCCGCTTCGTCGCTCGGGAGCCGAGCGATCGCGCCGGCCACGATACGAATGGTGGGAAGCTCCCGGCTGAGTGGGAATGCATGCACTGACATGAACGGAATACCTGCGACGTTCCATGCCAAGCTAACGGTCGAAAAGGAAAGAAAGGCTTAAAGCACCCGCAACGTCCGGGGTGCTTAGGGCTTCGCGAAGCTCGACTTTCTCAAGGGGCCCCATTGAGATCAGCAGCGCAGCCGAGTTTTTGGGCGTGGATCGCTGACAAGCGGATGCGCGGCAGTGTTGGCGCCGAAGGCGCGCTCGCAAGCGTTCGATTTTCGTGTCCACGGCGGTCGAGCATCGATCGCAGTGAACTATTATCTTTTGTGACGTGTTACGCAGTTTGTTACACAGCCGCGAATGACCGCATGGGCCGCGTGTCGGCCGTTGAGGTCAGCTGTGAGTATTCTTGAAAGCGGACGTCATCGACGACAACGCAAAGGATGTCGCGCAAAGCATTACGTCGCGGCTTCCTGCTCGATCTCCTTCATGTCCTGGAAACGGTCCGCTATGCGCGGATGGACCCGTCCGCCGTCCGCCGCGCCGATAGCCACGACGATCTCGTCCGCGGCCGGTCCATCAGCGATCTGAAAGTTTGCAGTGATGAAATGCGAGCGGCGGCCGTTCTCGCTCTTGTGCATCATCGGCAGTGACAGCAGCGCGCCCGGCGCGTTGCGCGTGTTGCAGAACTCGAGATAGGTCGTGCCGCCGACGGCGTCGCGAAACACATTGCCGAAGCGCAGCGTGTGGATCATGGCCGAGGCGTGCTCGATCTCGCCGGCGACGCCGACGGCCGCGGCTTTGCCGTAGCTCTCGATGCGCTCCGCGGGCGTGAGCTCGAGCAGGCGCCGCGTCAGTTCGTGGCCAAGCCGGGGCGCGATGGCCACGATCTCGGGCCGCAGGTTCTCGACGAAGCCGCGCCCCGCCCATGGATTGCGCAGCACGGCGGCGACGACGATCGAGGTTATCGGCCTCGCGCCCGGTTTGCCGCCTTCGATATGCACTTCCTCGATGAAGGTGCAGACTTTTCGCAATTCCATGATTTCGAGCCCTGTTGATGGAAGCCCAGCCTAGTCAGCCCCGTCGACCAGGTATTCCTCCGGTTCGTAGGAAGAATCTGCGTGCACCCCGCTTGGAAGCAGTGTAGCGTTGGTACATCCGCGACGGCTTAGTAGGCCCTTCGCGAGGCAGAAGACCGGGCGTGGACCACCAGTCGCAAATTCTCTCTTTGCGGGACGCCGCCAGCCTCATCAATTCGGGTGGCGATCTCCAGTCGGTGCTGCGCGATCTCGTGCTGGCAGCCTGCCGCCATGCCAAATGGACGCTAGGCTCGATCATGAGCATCGATGCGCCGCATGGCCACGCCTATGTCATCGTGCGGCATGACCCGACGCTCATCCAGCGCACCTTGCCGGACCGCTGGGAACTCGCGACCAGTCCCTCGATCGTGGCGCTCAACCGCAACGAGCCTGTCTATATCAGGGACGCGCGGGTATCCGAGGAGTTTCCGGGCTATCGCCGCGAGGCGTTCGAGCGCGACTACCGCAGCGTGCTCGTCATGCCGATGAACTGCGTCGACGAGGCCGGCCGGCCGATGGTGCTGACCGTGGTCTCGCGCGAGATCACCGAAGTGAGCGCCGAGGATATCGCCTTCATCGGCATGATCGTGCATCTGGGCGAGATCGCGGTGGAGAAGCAGCACCGCCTGCGCCAGGAAAAGCAGGCCGGCGAGCGCCTGCAGCGCGCCCTGGCTGCACACACCTCGCTTCTGCAACAGGCCCTGTCGGAAGGATCGGTGGCCGCGCTCGCCGACAAGGTCGGCGAGCTGCTGCCCAGTCCGGTCGTGGTCATCGATTTCCATGCCAATCTGGTCGTCGCCGGCCGCTCGCCGAGCGAAGCGCATTTCGACGCCGCGGCCTGGCAACAGGCCGTCGGCGGCGCGCTCAACCGGCAGATCGTCAAGGTCGCGCGCGGCGCCTCGGAGGCGCGCCAGAACGAGACGCTGTTCGTCGACGACGGCAAGCACCGGCTGAAGCTTTCGGTGCGCATCGAGCCGCTGACCATCGACGACGAAGTGGTTGGCGCGCTGATGATTTTCCCGACGCCGCAGCAGTCCGGCCAGCTCGACCAGATGCTGCTCGACAGCGCCAAATTCGCGCTCAGCGTACAGATGATGCGCAGCTTCGTGCGCTTCCGCTTCGAGACCAGATCGCTGACCGAGCTCTTCCTGGAAGTCGTCGAGCGCCGCTGGCGCGAGGAGGCCGATATCGTCAATCGCGCCCGTCGTTTGGGGGTCAACCTGACGACGCCGCATAGACTGATCGTCGTCGACTATGCCGACGAGGCCAAGGACGGCAGCGGCGGTCTTGCAGATCCCCACCATGCATTGGTCCGGCTGCTGGAACAGGCGGGTCTGGGGGGCGCTGTCATCGCCGTCGAGGGTGGTCTCGTCTGTTTGGTCGCGGACGATGCGGCGCAGGATGGCCTGCGAGTGGGTAAGCTGCCGAACAAGATCGCCGCAGAGCTTGGCCGCTATTTCAAGCGCGAGCCGGCGGTGCTGGTTTCCGAGACGTGCGCCGCGCTGGCCGATTACCCGACCGCATGGGAACGCTGCCGCCGTATGATCCGCATCGGCCGCTCCTTCGGGCGCACCGGCGTCTTCGCCGGCCAGGATTTTGGTCCGCTGCCGATGCTGGTCGCCGCCGCCGACGTGCCCGACGTGCGCAACTTCGTCGACAAGAGCGTCGGCGCGCTCATCGCGCATGATCGCGAGCACGGCACGCCCTATCTGGATACGCTGTTTGCGTATCTGCGCGAAGGCTGCCGCAGCCAGGCCTGCGCCGACGCAATCGGACTGCACGTCACCACCTTGCGCTACCGTCTGTCGCGCATGGAGGAATTGTTCGGCATCAACCTCGACACACCCGAACAGCGCTTCGCGGTCGAGCTGGCGATTCGCCTCAGCGGCATTATCGACAGCCGCGTGCCGGCCTTCCCCTAGAACTGCTCCATCCGAACATTGCTGCCATTATGTCAGATCGCGTGTCAGGCACGGGCACGCCGCGCTTCCGCTTGCTCGGGTCGGCAGCAGCGCGTCGTGAACCTTTCCTACAGATCGGAGGAAGAATGGGCGCCGGCTCCTGCCTAGCTTCCGTCCAACGATGTGGAGGAAGACAATGGCGGATGCGATGGCACAAAGGACGATCGACCCGATCGCCTTGCGTCGTGCCTTCGGCACCTTCCTCACCGGTGTGACCGTCATCACCACGCGCGACGGCGACGGCAATCCGCGCGGCATGACCGCCAATTCCTTCACCTCCGTCTCGCTCGACCCGCCGCTGCTGCTAGTCTGCGTCGGCAAGTCGGCGGCGAGCTTTCCGGCCTTCAACGAGGCGCAGTCCTTCGCGGTCAATTTCCTGCATGAGGGGCAGGCCGATGTATCGTCGGTGTTCGCCTCGAAGGCGGCGGACAAGTTCCAGTCGGTGAACCATGACCGCGCCCATACCGGCGCACCGGTCCTCACCGACAGCCTGACTTGGTTCGACTGCACCGTCCACAACCGCGTCGAGGCCGGCGACCACATCATCCTGATCGGTCAGGTGCAAGCCTTCGGGACCAGCCCGTCGGCGCCGCTCGGCTTTTGCCGCGGCCGCTACGCCAGCGTGAAGGATCCGCTGCCTGCCGGTTGGCTCGCCTCGCAGGACATGATCATCGGCTATCTGGTCGAAGCGGGGAACCGCATCCTTCTACGAAGCGACGGTAAGGGCGGCTTCGTGCTGCCGACGGGGCGGCGCCGCAAGGCGGACAGCAGACTGGTGCTGGACGGCGGCGAGGCGCTGAGCCTCGTCCCGGAAAACACCTTCCTTTATTCGGTGTTCGATGTCGCCGACAGCGACCCAGGTTATCTGATCTATCGCGCCGAACTGAGCCGCGACGGCAGGCAAGCCACGCTGCCGGACAACCATGCCTTCTTTCCCGTCGACGCGCTGCCCTATGACCAGATCGCCACCCACGAACTGCGCGCCATGCTGCGCCGCTATGCCCGCGAACGGCAGGACAAGCGCTTCGGCATCTACATGGACAGCGGCGACGGTGGCCGCGTCGCGATGATCGACGGCCCGTCGCAATCGTGGACGCAGGCTGCATCCGAATGACGATCCACGCAGGACAGACAGCATGAAAACGACGGTCGCATCGCTCGAAGGGTCGCGCCAGAACCTGTTCATCAACGGCGCGTTCGTGGCGCCGAAGAGCGGGCAATATATCGACAGTTACGATCCGACCACCGGTAAGCCCTGGTACCAGTTCGCCGAAGCCAGCGAGGAGGATGTTGGCGCGGCTGTCGCGGCGGCGCGCGCTGCATTTGCCGATCCGGCCTGGCGGCGTATGACCCAGACCGACCGCGGCAGGCTGGTGCGCCGGCTTGCGGAACTGGTGCTGGAGCGTGCCGACGAACTGGCGCTGATCGAGACCCGCGACAACGGCAAGCTGCTCAAGGAAATGCGGGCGCAGATGCGCGCCATGCCTGACAGCTACACCTACTTCGCCGGCATGGCCGACAAGCTGCTTGGCGACACCATTCCGGTGAACAAGCTCGACATGCTCAACTTCAACCTGCGCGAGCCGATCGGCGTGGTCGGCATGATCACGCCATGGAACTCGCCGCTGATGCTGCTCACCGGCACGCTAGCGCCGTGCCTGGCGCTCGGCAATACGGTGGTTGTCAAGCCGTCGGAGCATGCTTCGGCCTCGACGCTCGCTTTGGCCGAGCTGATCATGGAGGCAGGCTTTCCCACCGGCGTCGTCAATGTGGTGACCGGTACAGGAGCAGTCGCGGGAGACGCGCTGACGCGCCACCGAGGCATCGCCAAATTCGTCTTCACCGGCTCGACCGGGACCGGGCGGCGGATCGCCGCCAATGCGGCGCAAAACCTCATTCCCTGCTCGATGGAACTTGGCGGCAAGTCGCCACATGTCGTTTTCGGCGACGTCGATATCGAGCATGCCGTGAACGGTGTCGTGTCCGGCGTCTTCGCCGCCGCGGGCCAGACCTGCGTCGCCGGATCGCGCTGCTTCGTCGAGGCGAGCGCCTATGACCGCTTTGTCGACGCGCTTGTCGAGCGCACCCGGCGGGTGCGGGTCGGCCTGCCGATGCTGGAGGACACCGATATCGGCCCGCTGGCGCTGTCGGCGCAGCTTGCCAAGGTGGAGGGCTATGTCGCTTCCGGTGTGCGCCAGGGCGCCAGGATCGCGGCCGGCGGCAAGCGGCCGCAGGCGGACGAGCTTGCCGGCGGCTGGTATTTCGAACCGACCGTCATGACCGATGCCGACAACGGCATGGAGTTCATGCAGGAGGAGCTGTTCGGCCCCGTCGTTGGCGTCGTCCCGTTCTCGTCGGAGGACGAGATGATCCGGCTCGCCAACGACACCCGCTACGGTCTCGCCTCCGGCATCTGGACACGCGACATCAACCGCGCGCTGCGCTTCGCCAGGGATGTCGAGGCCGGCACGGTCTGGGTCAACACCTACCGCGCCTCTTCCTTCATGTCCGCCAATGGCGGCTTCAAGGAAAGCGGCTACGGGCGGCGCGGCGGCTTCGACGCCATGGAGGAGTTCTCGCGGCTGAAGAACGTCGTCATCGACTATTCGGGCGCCATGCAGGATCCCTTCGTCATCCGCCTTCGCTGATCAAACCCGACGCAACGACAGGGAGACCCACATGAAATTCGCCGTTTCGCTGACCATGGAGCGTTTCTCGCCCGACATCCCGATGGAAAGGGTGAAAAGCAACCTGCTGGAACTGGCGCGCATGGCCGACGAGGGCGGCTTCGAGACCCTGTGGACGGCGGAGCACCACACGGTCGAATGCACCATCTCGCCCAACCCGCTGATGACGCTGACCTGGCTTGCGCAGCACACCGAGCAGATACGGCTCGGCACCTCGACGCTGGTCGCGCCCTATTGGAGCCCGATCCGGCTGGCGGGCGAGGCGGCACTTTGCGACCACCTGACCGGTGGGCGGCTGGAATTCGGCATCGCACGCGGCTCCTACCAGTATGAATTCGACCGCATGGCCGGTGGCATGCCGCAGCAGGAAGGCGTTGCCTATCTGAAGGAACTGGTGCCGGCGGTGAAGAGGCTTTGGGCCGAGGATTATGCGCATGACGGCCACTACTGGAAATTCCCGTTAGCCGCCGGCGTGCCGAAGCCGCTGCAGAGACCGCATC
This sequence comes from Mesorhizobium sp. WSM4935, assembly GCF_029625735.1. Lineage (NCBI taxonomy): Bacteria > Pseudomonadati > Pseudomonadota > Alphaproteobacteria > Hyphomicrobiales > Phyllobacteriaceae > Mesorhizobium > Mesorhizobium sp. WSM4935. The sequence continues at coordinate 572,696 of NZ_JARTVR010000004.1, forward strand.
CGCCGATCTGGGTCGCCGCGCGCGACCCAGGTACCTTCGACTGGGCGGTCGGCATCGGCGCCTCGATCCTGTCGACGCCTTTGTCGGCGCCGCCGTCCGAAGTGGCCGTCCTTGGCGAGAAATTCCGCAAGGCCGTCGCCGATCATCCGGAGGTGCCACGGCCGCGCCTGATGATGCAGCGCCGCACCTGCGTCTACGAAAGAGAGCAGGACTGGGAGGTCGCGGTCGGCCACGCCATCAATTATGGCCGCGCGTTCGAGAACCTGTTCCAGAATATCGGCACCGTGCGCAACGGCTTTCCCGAAGCCGTGCCCTACGAGAGCGTCAAGGGCAAGGATAACTACAATCCGGAAAACATCCGCCGCAACCTCATGTTCGGCACGCCGGACGAGGTGATCGAAAAGCTGCTCGACTACGAGGCCGCGGGCGTCGACCAATACTGCCTCGGCCTGACGTTCAATCTGCCGTTCGAGCTGCAGAAAAAGACGATCAAGCTTTGGGTCGACCAGGTGATGCCGGTCTTTGCCGCGCGCGAGCGCGACAAGGCGCGCCAGGCGGCGAGGGCGTGAGAATGGCGCGCTCCGGCCAGCTCGATGTCAAAGGCGTGCTGCTCAACTGGCGCCTCGAGGGCGAGGGCGGCGTGCCGCTGGTCTGCATCCATGGCGTCGGATCCTATCTAGAAGCCTGGAACGGCGTGGCCGAGCGGCTGAAGGATCGCTTCGCGGTCCTCACCTTCGACCTGCGCGGCCATGGGCGCTCCAGCCGGGTCAAGGGCCGTTACGAGATCGACGACTTCGTCGGCGAGACGCTGGCGCTGGCCGACCATCTCGGGTTTTCCACGTTCAATCTGGCGGGATTTTCCTTGGGCGGTCTGATCGCGCAGCGCCTGGCGCTGACGCATCCCGAGCGCCTGCGGAAACTGGTGCTGCTGTCGACGGTCGCCGGCCGCACGCCTGAGGAGCGGCATGCGGTGCGCGGCCGGTTGGCGGCGCTGATGGCGAGCGACGCCTCGGCGCACCATGCCGCCTCGCTGTCGCGCTGGCTGACCGAGGATTTTCAGGAGACCAACCCCGGGATCATCGCGGAACTGCGTCGGCGTGACGCCGAGAACGACCCCGACTGCTACGCCGCTGCCTACCGGGTTCTCGCCGAAACCGATTATGGCGGCATCCTCGACCGCATCACCCGTCCGACGCTGATCGTGACCGGCGAGAACGACCAGGGCTCCAGCCCGCGCATGGCGCGGCTGATGCACGAGCAGGTGCAGGGGGCCGAACTCGCCATCCTGCCCGGCCTTCGCCACTCGATCCTGATCGAGGCGCCGGCGCTTGTCGCTGAAACGATGGCCGGCTTCCTGCTCAGCGCCGGCCGCGGAAGCGGAGCCGTCGCGCATGAGTAGCGGTCTTCGCGGAGCGGAAGGGCCGGCTTGCCAAGCGGCACCTGGCCGAAAACACGCCGAAACATTCCCCGTGAGCGAGGGAAGGACGACGGCAAACATCCGGCGCGGAAGCGGAAGACCGGACTGGCCGGGCACCGCTAAATCCGCGAGCCGTCGGCGGGACGCCGACCTCGTCGGCAAGGATTGCGAGATCATGACCGGCTGAATGGCCATGACCGCATGGGACTGAACAAACAACAAGGGAACACACGAAAATGACATTCTGGAACAGACGACAGCTGACGATGGCCGCACTCGCGCTTGTGCTTGGCTCCTATCCCGCCCATGCCGGCTCCGTGCTCGACCGCGTGATGGCGGCTGGCACGCTCAAGGTGGCGACCGACGCCAACTGGGCGCCGCAATCCTTCATGAACGCCAACAATGAGCTTGATGGCTTCGACGTCGATGTCGCCAAGGCGATCGGCATGCATCTTGGCGTCAAGGTCGAGTTCGTCACGCCCGGCTGGGACATCATCACCGCCGGCAATTGGGCGGGCCGCTGGGACATGCATGTCGGCTCGATGACGCCGACCAAGAAGCGCGCCGAGATCTTCGATTTCCCGACGGTGTACTATTACACTCCCGCGGCGGTCGCAGTGCACAAGGACAGCAAGGCCAAGACGCTCGCCGATCTCGACGGCAAGGTGGTCGGCGCTACCAGCACCTCCACTTTCGAAGCCTATGCCAAGAAGGACCTGACCCTCGACGCCGCCGGGGCGCCGCCCTTCGAATACAAGCTCAATCCGAAGGAAGTCCATTCCTATGAGAATTCAACCACCGCCTTCGACGACCTTCGCCTCGGCGACGGCGTGCGCCTGGATGCTGTGGTGTCGTCGCTGCCGTCGATCCTGGATGCCATAAAGGCAGGTTATCCGATCAAGCAATTGGGCGAACCGGTGTTCTACGAGCCGCTGGCAATCGCCATCGAGCATGGCGATCCGGAATTGTCGGCGAAGATCGCCGACGCCGTGAAGGCGATGAAGGCGGATGGCACGCTGAGCAAGCTCTCGGAAAAATGGTACGGCCAGGATTATTCGAAGACGAACTGATCTCTCCCAAGGCGGCCTGCCATTTAGCAGGCCGCCGAACCGCCGGTGCTCAAAGATGCTCTACCCGGATACCGTCGAGGCCGAAGTCCTCGTTCACAAGCCCTGGTTCGTGGCGACGATGTTCGGCGTCGTCATGCTGGTCTTCATGGCGTTCAACCTGTCGGGCACCGGCTTCGCCGAACTCATGCGCCCGGTGATCGGCGAGCCGTCGACGAGCGGCCTCTACGGGCGTTTTGCCGTCGGCTTCGCCGTCGCGGTGATCTTCACACTGAACGTCGTCCTGATCGGCTTCGCGCCGCTCAAGCTGCAGATCGGCATCGTATGGCTGGAACTGCTGCTCCTGTTCATCGCCTTCTTCGAGACATTCCACCTCAGCCTGCCTTTCATCCGCGAGAAGCTGCCGTTCCTGATCAGCCAGGGCGTCGTCACCACGCTCTATGTGTCGGCTATGTCTATCGTCATCGCTTCGGTCATCGCCGTGGCGGGCGCGGTCGCCAAGCTCTCCAACAATGGATTCGCTTATGCCATCGCCAGCTTTTACACCTCGTTCTTCCGAGGCCTGCCGCTCTTGATGCAGGTTTATCTGATCTATCTCGGGCTACCGCAGCTCGGCTTCGTCATCAATGCCGTGCCCGCCGGCATCCTGGCGCTGTCGCTCTGCTACGGCGCCTACATGACCGAGATCTTCCGCTCCGGCATCCAGAGCATCGACCGCGGCCAGTGGGAGGCCTCGCGCTCCATGGGGTTCGGCTTCGCGCTGACCATGCGCCGCATCATCCTGCCGCAGGCATTGCCGGTCATCATTCCGCCGACCGGTAACCAGTTCATCTCGATGCTCAAGGATTCCTCGCTGGTCTCCGTGATCGGCGTGTGGGAGCTGATGTTCCTCGCGCGCACGCTCGGCCAGAAGACCTTCCAGCACATGGAGATGCTGATCTCGGCTGCCATGATCTATTGGGTGATGTCCATCTGCCTCGAGCTGATTCAATCCCGCATCGAACGGCATTATGCCAGGAGCAAGGTGCGATGAGCGCTCAAGCCATCATTGAGGCCAAAGCCGTTTCCAAATGGTACGGCCAGTTCCACGCGCTGAAGGATATCAACCTGACGGTCCACAAGGGCGAACGCATCGTCATCTGCGGGCCGTCCGGTTCGGGCAAGTCGACGCTGATCCGCTGCTTCAACCGCCTCGAAGCGCATCAGGAGGGCGAGATCGTTGTCAACGGTGTCACGCTGCATGGCAGGATGAGCAACGTCGCCGCGGTGCGGTCCAATGTCGGCATGGTCTTCCAGCACTTCAACCTGTTTCCGCACATGACGGTGCTGATGAACTGCATGGCCGGACCGATGTGGGTCAAAGGTGTGCCCGCCGCGGAGGCGCGCCAGACGGCGCTCCAGTTCCTGGAACGGGTTCGCATCCCCGAGCAGGCGAACAAGTTCCCCGTCCAGCTTTCCGGCGGTCAGCAGCAGCGCGTGGCGATCGCCCGCAGCCTGTGCATGAAGCCCGATGTCATGCTGTTCGACGAGCCGACCTCCGCGCTCGACCCGGAAATGGTCTCGGAGGTGCTGGACACGATGACTGAGCTGGCCCGCGACGGCATGACCATGGTTTGCGTGACGCATGAGATGGGCTTCGCCCGTGCCGTGGCCGACCGCGTCATTTTCATGGACGCCGGACAGATCATCGAGGAGGGCACGCCCGACGCGTTCTTCGGCAACCCGCGTCACGATCGGACGAAGGTGTTCCTCAGCCAGATCTTGAAGCATTAACGTTCCAGGAAAGACTGCTTTTTCGCCTTCGCCTTCGAAAAAAACGGACAGTCCGCTGCCGGCCCCATCTAGACATCGAGCGCCCGGCCGGTAAGAGCGCCCGTTATACTTGGTCGACAAAGCCGCGTTCGCCGATCTCCTGAAGCACATGCTGAATGCTCTCCGGATCGAGCGGATTCCGATTGTCGCGACGCTGCTGGGGCCATTGGGCAATTCCTCGCGGGCGATGTCGGGCAACACGTCAATCGCCTTGTCCTAACCTCGGCCAATGATGAACATTCCACGCCAGAATCGTCTCTCGTCAACTCGCTCCCATCGTGACATCGAAAAAGAACAACGGCATACCTCCACACTCTGAGATATTTTCTCGGGCCTTTCAGCTCGACTTTCGATCGAAATGAATGTTCCTGGGTGCTGTAAAAGGCTGCTTGCGCACCTGTGTCAAATGTGAATGCGGGGCGCTTCTGTAAGGCTTAAGGTTCATACGTCGTCCGGTTTTGTCATGGGGCACGGACGCTGGGAGCGAATAGCACTCTCGCCCAACCGCTAAGGCGCTGAGATGCACACCCAAATCATGGAACCGTCCGACCTCGAAATGCTCACTCGCGTGCTGCACCACATGTGCAGGCAAGAAGGGCATCAAATGGACTCTGACGATGGGCAGAACCTCGCCAGGAAGCTGGTCTATCTCTTCCAGAGCGGCGTCGTGGATGAGTTCGACCTTATGGATACCATGGAAGCTTGGTCCCGGGAGAACCAACGCCGCTTTGGCTGAACGAGCGGGGGAGGCAAGACGGGACGCAGTTCGGCTATAGCGGAAGATTAGGGCCTAAGGCTTCCTGGATGTCCTATATTCGGATTCCCAAGGGAGAACGTCGACGTCAGGCTGGAAACCCGAAGCGATGTATTCGTCCCGCGAAATGTAACCGCCCCTCGATCCCTCGATCACACAGATAAATGGCGGGACGCCCGGGCATCGATAAATGCCAACCCACTTCGGCGCTGTGCTCTTCATCATCAAAGAATTTCATTACCAGTGATTGGTGTCGCCATCTGTTCTGATGATAAACGGCCGAACGCCCTGTCCTAGCGGCGTACAACAGGCCGAGTTATTGCTTGTGATCCCGGAGCCCGAAACGCCTAATGCTAAGTCCCATGCATCATGGGAAAACGACCCTTGAACGGGCTTTTGATCTCGCCAAGTCCGGGGCCTACGCCAATTTCCGCGAGTGCGGACAAAGCTGAAAAAGCGAAGGGTACGATGTCTGGCATTTGGAGGGGCTGCCCTCCGAAGGCAAATCAATCAGCTCATCAAAACCGCGAGAGAGAACGCCACCAAGATTTAGACGTGGTGAGCGCGTCGGGTGCCTCTGCAGATGTCGCTGCCTTAGCGTGAAATGTGAATGCGCGGCCGTCGCCCACCGTACACCATGGCTCATGTCTCGCTATCTGTTCGAATTCGTCTTGAACGGCCAACGTGGCTTGGCGGACACCTTGGTGGACTTGCCGATCTCGGGGAAATACGGCGAGAGGCACTGTGGGCTTTGCAGGACATCGCGATCGGCGAGATCATTGCGAGCGACCAAGAGCAGACTCTGTCCGTTAACGTCCGAAACGAAAATGATTTGCCCGTCTATTCGGCAACCATCACAATTTCCGAGAGGTGGGGTTCGGATGGCAACTCCATGGCCAGCTCTGGCCGATAAGCGGCCCGACAGTTCCGCGTTGGGGTTGCGTTGGGTGTTTCCATCAACACGGTTTCCAAGCCGTGGTCAACGCCCGCAAGTTTGCGCCGATCTGGATCAACGTGACTTCGAAGCGTATCCAGCGCGACATTTGGACCTCTGTCGGCGTAAAGGCCAGAACACTTCGACCGTGAAGCAGCCGATCGAAGGGATACCAAGCTCATCGTGTCGTGGCCGGTGGGCTGTCGGGCCAAACATCTCAGGGAACAAATAGGCCTGTAAGACGTTGGAAGTCGGTTAGGGGTACCCACAAAAATGAGCGATGGCGCGGTTCTGGTCGTTGAAGACGAGACGATGATATTGCTCGACATTGAGTCCGCGCTTGAGGAAGCTGGCTTTGAAGTAGTCGGCTTGAGCAGCGCCGCTGAGGGCCTCGCTGCCTTTGACACTGATCCTGAAAAGTTCCGTGGCGTTGTGACTGACATTCGCCTGGGCAGCGGCGAGAGCGGATGGGAGGTCGCTCGCCATATCCGCCGCGTCAATCCGACAATTCCGGTCGTCTATGTCAGCGGAGACAGCGCAATACATTGGGGCGCGGAAGGCGTTCCGAATAGCATTATGATCACCAAGCCTTTCTTCCTTCCTCAGGTCCTCACAGCGATTTCAACACTGCTGAACCAACAGTCGCCGCTCGATCCCTCCGCGCAAAGCTAGACGCTAAATCTCAAACTGAGGCACTACCAATGGGCGGCGTCATCGCGAGCCCTGCCGGGAGTCTTGACGGCCAATTCTATGCCAAGAGGCGCGTCGCTACGGGACGAATGTTTTGTCCGAACCGGCGGCCAACCGGATGCTTTCGCCAAGTATCCAAGTTCTCCTTGCTCAGTCTGCCTGTCGCCTTATAACTCAGCTATCGCCGTAACTAACCAAGGACTGTCGGCGGCTGAGAGACGTAACCGCGCTCCCGTCTGCAAAAGATCGGAGCGGCATCATGCCCCAAGACAAAGACCGTGCCATTGCTGAAAGATGCCCGAGTCCGGCTACAAGCGATGAGCAGTTGCTCAAACGAGAGCATACATAGAGCACGCCAAGCGGATGCTGGTTGAGACGGAATTGCTGCTTGATGGGCATAGATCACGCAAGCAGTCTGAGCTTGGGGATAAACCCGGTCAAATCTCAAGCTGAAGCACTACTCGGCCATTGTCTGCTTACGGCCCCCCACAGCGACCTGCTAGATCTGCATCATGTCCGGACCAGATCATTGGAACAGTGGCTCGTCGCTGCTAAAGACCCTATTGCTCCACTCCAAGGCGAAGCCGGACCGAAGCCTCTAGGTCTTTGGCGAACCCAAGCGCGAACTGAAGAACCGCCGTCGAAGCGACCGATCCTTGGCCCTCGATCGCGATCGGCAGTTCTATTTTGCCAGCGGTTGAGGTCACGCGAATATTGAATAGAAGCTGGCCACTGGGCCGCTCCTCAACTGTTACCAATTCGACAGTTGCCATTCTCAGTCTCCCACTCGTCGGCCGATCCCCTGCCTCGCTGGGAAACGCAGTTTCGGCTCCAATCACGATGGCGGCTGTTGCCGTGGACACCTTCTGGCCAACGAAAGGGCTGGTTCAAATTAGGCGGTTGCGCTCTGCGAGTTCGCGTGCCCGCCTTAGAGTGCCGTCGGTATCGGCGATCCGGCGCCTTGCTGCCTCGTCCGTTCTGATCGTCAGCCGCGCCGACATAATCTTGGGCGACTTGGCGACCGGCACGATCACGGCGGGCGGCGCATCCGGTGTTTTCATGGTTCTCATGGGCATTATCCTTTCAAACGAATGCTCCGGAAGGCAGGCGACATTCGGCGGTTGCTTCATCACCGGCCCAGGAGCGCCGAACCGCAGTATCGGCCTTGCCAATCAGGATTCCCGGCCGGCCTCTTCCCGCCGCTTGGCGTCCTGAATGTTCAATTCGCCAGCGATCTTTTCTGCCCGTCGCGTCTTGATGCCGATCATCATTTTTTTCTCAAACTCGGCAGGTTGGCCGGTGAAGATGTCGATAACGGTGCAACTGTTCGGCTTGTCCATCCGAAGCGCGTAGCGCTTTGCCATGCTGGCATCCTTCTTTGTTTTCGGCCTCGACGAATGCTGACCGGTCAGGCTTTTACGATGACAAAAACCGAGGCCAGCACAGCGACAATCCAGAGCGTGACGCACACCTTCAAGGCGAGCGGCCCATATGAAGGGAGCGCCGACGCCACGAGCGTCCCCGCCATCCCACTCGCGCCAGCGCGCCCCGTCGCGACAGCGAGCGGCGCCTTGGTGCCAAGTTTGCCGAAAGCGCGGGGCGGTTTGCCCGTGGACAAGACCCCGGATGTGCCCAAAACGCCAGGCTTCACAGTTGGCGAGGCTGTCGGACGGCCAAGCTTCGACGGCAACTTCTTTCTTACGGGGGAACTGGTGCGCATATCCTTCTATAGACTGCTTGCTCCGCGATAGATAGGGAAACCGAAATTATTAGCCAAGTCGTCAAAATTATCTGCCTCATAAATGCGGGGCGTGAAAAATATGCCGTTCGATGCGGGATTTTCTGTCGATTTTTTGGGTGCGGTGGTCGAATTTTATTTAACCGAAAAAAATAAACGCCATCACCGCCTTGTAGATCGCGCAATTATGGCGCATATATAAAATCGTTGATTTGGTCGAGATGGCTTCGTGATCATGAAGCCTCGCCATCCGCTTCCGAATTTTCGATAGTGAATGCCTTGCGCCGCTCCCGGCGCGGGCATTTCGCTTCGTTCGAACTCTGAAATGATACCGGTGCTGACCACGGATGTACTGGCAGCACCGGACATCGTTTCGGCGGTTCGGTTGCGATCGAAGCGGAAGATCATGCGCCTGTTTCCGCAGAAAGCTCGCAAATGGCCACTCGCACCACGCAGACCGTCGTTCGCTTCAACTCGGCATTCGTGCTGCCGGGTCTCGACGCGCCGCAGCCGCCCGGAGACTATCGCGTCGATCTCGACGAGGAGCCTCTCGAAGCGGCTTCTCGCACCGCATGGCGCCGCGTGGCAACTTTCATTCACCTGCCGGCGATCTCCGCGAAGGGATCCACGCAGCAAATGGTGCCGATCGAACCGGCCTCGCTCGAGGTCGCGCTCGACAAGGACCGGAGGCAATCATGACGACCCTCATGCAACGCAACGCACAACCAATCCAGCACGGAGCCCCGACGCGTCTTTTTTACATCGGACAGGCGGTCCGGCTGAAAGGCGGTCCCGGATCCGGCCCCAGGACCGGCGAAATCTATCGTGTCACCCGTACTCTCCCGCTGAGGGGGAACTCGCCGCAGTACCGCATCCGCAGCGACGCTGAACCGCATGAGCGGGTGGTGACGGAGGACAGGCTGGAACCGGTCGACGAGATGTCGGACGGCGGCATGAGACTCATTGAAAGGACGTTCGGACATGGCCAAGGGACAGAAGCGCTCGAACAGAGAGATCAGGAAGCCGAAACAGGACAAGAGTCCGGTCAAGTCTGAGAGTTTGCTCGGCCAAATCAAAGGTTCCGGTGGAACCCACGCCCAAAGCAAGGGCAAGGGCTGACGGACTCCTATGAAGGTCGTGATCGAATTCTATCGCACGCGCCTTGCCGACGACGCGCACGCCGTCGTCGGCCGTGAAACCGTGGACGCGGCCGACCTCGACGCGGCGATCGAGATCGCGCGGCTTCTAGCAAAGACGCTGAACATGCCCCAGTGGCCAGATGCGGTCGCCATTGCCGACGCCGAGGGTGCGACGATCTATTCCAGCGTCACCGCCGCGCAGGCGGACATAGACAAAGGGCCGACATCATGAACGCAAGCGACCTTCGCACCGATGCCGCTCGCGACGCCTGGCCTCATCTCCGCGAGGAAAATGCAGGCGGCGCGCGGGCTTGCGACTTTGGGGACCATCAATATGGCCGTCGCGTTGAAGCCGAGCGTTCCTGGACCGTCTATCACGTCTTCACCGGCATTCCCGCGCATGCGAACGGCGCCTCCATGATCGGGCTCAGCCAATCGGAAGCGACGAGAGGCACGCTGTGCATATCCTCAAACAGGTTGAGCAATTGCGAGATCAAGCGGTGCCCTCGAGGTCGTCAGGGCTCGAATGATTTCATGCTGCCGGGCGATATGCCGCGCGCCATCGTGGACGTGACGCGCGGCAGTCTCCATCTCCGCTCATGCATTCCTAGAGTTTAGCATTATCGAACGATGATTGAAGTCAGTACCGATGAGAGAGCGCCCCTCGGTTGGTGCAAAGGGAGGCCCACCAAATGTTGGCCGCTCCAAGACGCCGTTGGAACTTAGCGGTGGCTGCCATGTTGATTTGCGTTCAAACCGGAGCACGACCATGGCCGATCTCGCAAACGGGAACAAATCAAACGACGCTCCCCGCCTGGAGCCCAATCCCGCCACGCCTTCGCCTGCAACGGAGAAGGTGTCCGGATCCGGACCCGCGATCGCCGAGCACTCCAAGGACGCCAAGGCGCCCAAGAGCGGCCGTCAGCTCGGTGCCTATGTCAAGGACAACAGATGAACGTCGCCAACCTGCAGCTTGAAGGGCTTATGATGGCGGTCGCCGCGATCAACAATGCCCTGGTGCACCAGGGTGTTCTGTCGATCGACGCTATAGATGAGGCGTTACGCAAGGCCGAATCGTCCGTGACATCCGACGAGCGTGTTTATGAAGATATGTCACCGGCCCACAGGGAAGCGATCTGTTTCCCCTTAAGGCTCTTGCAGCTCGCCAATCTGTCCCAGGACGAGACTGGGGTGCCGCCCTTTGCCGAGCTCGCACGGCAGGTCGGCCTGACCAAAGACGACGCCGGGGATTTGAGGGATCGCGAAGGTGGCGTGGGCTAAGCCGCATCGCGCAGGCTCGCCTCGACGAATGCCGTTGGCGCCTCGTGCGCCCAAACGACCTCGGCGTCATCATATCTCAAAGCGCAGATTCCATCGGGGCCTCGGGCGCCACCCAAGAACGGCCGCTACGAGAAAACCGAAGGCACGAACGATGCCGGCTACCAAACCAAGCTCATAGCGCGCCATCTGTCTCGTTGGCTCAACAAGGGATGCAACAGGTTGTGGTCTGATTGGAGCACAGCTTAATGAGAGCCTACGAGGTCGAGATAATGGCGGGCGAGGTCCCGCTTTCCCACAAGTCACTACCGCCGAAACGCCCATGGCTGCCGCTGCAAAGGCAAACGGGCGGCCGGTGGAGGACAGGCGGTCGGAAAACCATTGGGCCCCTGTGACGGATCACGAGAATTGGACCGTGTACAAGTCCGCGTTCCAACGGAACACATAGTTGGAGAGGCCGTTCTCCTGTGCCACCTAGGAGCGCCTCCATGTTCAACCCTATGCTCAATCTAAGTCTCTCCATGATGGAAGGCCAACAGGTGGTCTGGCTGCGGCTCCTGTACATTGGTCAGGGCGGGAAAGGTGCCGAGCAGGAGGCCGAACGCATGCTCAGTGAGAAGATCGACGCCGCTGTGCACGCCGGGATCATGCTGGCTACCGGAGCGACGCCGGCGGCAATTGCGCGATACTATCAAAGGAAGGTCAGGGCCAACCGCATACGGCTGTCACGTTGACCTCGGCTCATCGTTGCCGACGTTCTCTCAAAACGGTGTCTCGTGTGCGTCGAAGCTGATCTCCGCAATGTGGAGCAACCGGCCTGCCACGTCCCTGATATGCACCGCAAGAGTCGCATTATTCGATCCTGGCGCATATCTGCCGGTCGCATTCCTGATCATATCACCCAGATAGGTCTCGAACCTCGGTGCCTGAGAACGAACATCATTGCTCCCGCCCCAGCCGAGGAGGGGCAGACAATGTTCCAGGCCAGTGGATTTCTTGCGCGGTTCAAAAAATCCATCGGCTTGATCCAAGCCGAGACCGGCACTGTGTCTGAGCGACAAGGCCGTAACGATCGTCGACGCGATTCTTCGTCTGGGTGAGTGATCTAACGCGGGCTGAAGAGGCGCAAAAGGTCCGGTCCAGAACGGGATTCCAAGCGCGGCGGTTTTATCTGCGTACTTCGATCCAGGCGGGTGCGTGGTCGCTCGGCTTCTCCCACCCACGGGTCTCGACGTCGACGCCTGCGGCTTGAATCGTCTGCGCAAGCGATGGGCTTACAAGCAAGTGATCCATGCGCAGGCCGGAACTCCGGTCGTATCCGCCGCGGTAGGAAAAGTTCCAATAGGTGTAGATGCCTTTGCCCGGGTGGATTCTTCGCATCGCATCCACCCAGCCAAGGCTCAGCATGCGAGCGTAGGCGTTCCTGCTTTCGGGGAAGAAGACGGCATCGCCCAACCAACGCCGAGGGACCACAGCATCTATCTCGGTGGGCACGACGTTGTAGTCGCCACAAAGCGCGGCGCGCTCGCTCAGCAGAGATTTGCTGTAGTCGGTGAGACGGTCGAACCAGCGCAGCTTGTAATCGAATTTGGGGCCTGGCGCCGGATTGCCGTTCGGCAGGTAGATGCAACCGACGACGAGACCGTCGATCTCTGCCTCGAGATAGCGGCTGTGCGTGTCGTCGGGATCACCAGGCAAGCCGCGGCGTCGCTCGACCGGATCCCTCCCTCGCGCCAGGATTGCCACCCCGTTGTAAGATTTCTGGCCATGCCAGATCGCGCCGAAGCCGGCGTCTCGAATTGCTTCGATCGGAAATTTGTCGTCCGACGTTTTCAGCTCCTGAAGGCAGACAATGTCGCAACCGGTTTCGCCAAGCCACTTCAGCAGGACCGGGAGGCGGCCGTTGACGCCGTTGACGTTGAACGTCGCGATCCGCGTCATCGCTATCTCCCAGGGGGATTTCGAACGCCCATTTCGAGAGTTGAAAGGGCAACAAGCACTTTCTCAGGGTCTACCGGCTTTTGAAGGCAGGGAACGCCCTTGAACTCGGCTGGAACGATGTCGGGATCATAGCCGGTAAGGAAGACAAAAGGTATCCCCCGCGCCTGGAGGGCGGAGGCCAGCCCGAAGCTGGGACCAGCGCCGAGGTTAACGTCCACCACAGCGCAGTCCGGCCTCTGAAGCTCCAGCAGCGAAAGAGCCTCGTCGGCTGCGCTGACGGGACCCAGGACTTTGGCCCCGGCGTCTTCGAGCATCTGTCCGGTGTCATCGGCAAGGTAAAAGTCGTCCTCGACCACCAACACTGCTCGGCCGTGCAGGTCGAAGCTCATTAACTCCTCCTGTTTTCCTCGCTTCGCTCCGCGGGCACGTCGGTCTGCAGCACGCTTTCGCTCGGCTGCAACGGAAAAGAAATGCGGCACAAAAGCCCGGTTTCGGTAAGCTGCATCTCACCTACACCTTTGAGCTCGAATGGCACGCGGCGGGTGATTAGCTCGGTTCCGAATCCTTTGCGCATCTGCCGACCCGGCGATATTTCGACGCCGCTCTCTTGCCACGTCAGTTCCAGCCAATCCCTGCCCTGCCGCGGCTGTCGCCGCCAGTGGACGGTGACGTTACCCTGCGGCGCGCCAATGGCACCGTACTTGGCAGCGTTGGTCGTCAATTCGTGAATTGCCAATGTCAGGACCTCAGCTGCCTTTGGCATCAGTATGAGGGAAGGCCCGTCGACCGAAACCCGCGACGCATCGGCAGCTTGCGCCAGAAGTTCATCACGCACGATGACGTCCAGTTCCACACCTTCTCCGGCTCCGCGCGTCAGCAGAGTCTGAGTGCGCGCCATGGCGGCAATTCGGCCGCTCAGCCGTTCACGAAACTCCTGAGTGGAGCCGGTCGCGTCGCCTCTCTTGACAAGCGAAGCGACCGTGGCAAGAACGTTGCGGACCCGATGCTGTAGCTCAGCCGTCAGGACGGCCTGGCGCTCTTCGTTGCGCCTGCGCTCGGTGATGTCCTTGCCGATCTTCATGAACCCGCGAATTGTTCCGTCATCATTGCGAAGTGCAACCGTCTGGCCGTCAAGGAAAACCCGGCCACCGTCCTTGGTTTTATGCCAGCGGACATTGGGAGCGACACCTTCAGAGCGCGCCCGGCTGAGTTCTTGCTCGGGCACCCCATGTGCCTGATCTTCGGGTGTGAAGATCGAGGAGGTGGGCTTGCCCAGCATTTCGTCTGCGCTCCAGCCGAAAACCGAGGCGGCCCCGGGCAACCAGTCGACGATCAAATCGTCGGGGTCACTTAGTATGATTGCGTAGTCTCGGGCATTCTCGACAATCAGGCGGAAGCGCTCATTTCCGTGCTCCAGCTCGCTTAACAACCCTCTGAGCTCGTATTGGCGCTGACGGGCACGCAGTGCTGCCCTGGTCGAGCTGGTAAGCGTAATGGACTCGACCGGCCGCTCTAGCAGCGTGACGTTTCCGAGCGAGGAGACAAGCTCGGCTCGCCATGCTGTGGCCCTTTGATGGGGCAGGTGGCTCGTGAGAATGATGAAAGGAAGGTCTGACCAGACAGGCTGATCCTTGGTCCAGCGGATCAAGTCGTCGAGATCGCGACCGTAGAGACCTTCTTCGGCGGCGATGACGGCAAGACATTGCGGGCCAAGCCGCTCGACCAATGCGCTATAATCAGGACAAACGATCCCTGAGATTCCGATTCGCGACAAAATCTCGACGACCGCCGGCCCATCTCGGCCGATCGGGGCCAGGACAAGAACTGCGGCGCTGTCCATTGCAGGCCTAATCGTTGGCACCGTGCACCATTGGCAGTTCTTTGTCGCTGCTATAGGTCGGCGTGCCTGAGAAGACTCCGGAGAAGTGCGTGAGCGGCGGGCCCAGCGCAACGCCGTTTGGCGTCAGTTGAAATTCCCGGATCGTATGCTCGTGATTACCGCTGCGTTTCTTCACCACCGAAAGCGCGCGCCGAACCGTGCCGCCGAACTCAAAGTAGCGCAGCATGAGCACGGCGTCGCTCAGGTAGCTGATGTCGAGAGGCGTATCCATCGGGCCAACGAGACCATGCTGTGCAAGAATGAGGATAGTGGTGACCCCCTGCTGCCCTAGATAGCTGAGCAACTCGTGCATCTGGAGGATCAAGAATCGCTCGTCAGGCATCGCGTTCAGATAGCCGTTCAGGCTGTCGATGACGACAACTCTGGCCTTGTCCAGCTCGACACTGGCGCGCACCCCGGCAGCGAATTCTCCGGGCGAAAGCTCGGCCGGATCGATTTGCTGGAGTCTTATGGTTCCGTCGGCCAGCGCCTGTTCAAGCGGCATACCCAATGTGCGTGCCCGCGCCTCAATCGTGCCGCGACCTTCGTCGAAAGCGAAGTACACGGCGTGCTCGCCCCGTTGAGCCGCAGCCAGGGCGAAGGTCAAGGCGAGTGAAGACTTTCCAACGCCGGCGGCGCCGATGAACAGAGCGTTGGTTCCTCGCTCGATGCCGCCCCCGAGCATCTTGTCGAGTTCGGCATTCCCACTCGGCGCCGCTTCGACCGTAAACTCCTTGTGGTGCTCCGCTGCTACCAGGCGAGGGAAGATTCTGAGGCCGCCTTTCACGATCGTGAAATCATGATAGCCGCCGCGAAACCGAATCCCTCGCATTTTGACCACCCGGATGCGACGCCGTTCCGCCCCATAGTCCAGCGCGAGTTGTTCCAGATTGATCACGCCATGGCATATCGAGTGCAATTGCAGATCGGTATCCGACGACGAGAGGTCATCCAGCAAAACGACCGTGCAGCGGCGTGCCGTGAAAAAATGTTTCAGCGCGAGAACCTGTCGTCTGTAGCGCAGCGAGTTCTGAGCCAGCAATCGCAGCTCCGACAAGCTGTCGAACACCACGCGCGTCGGATCAAGGGCGGCAATCTTGTCAAACACCAGCTTGGTGGTTTCGCTCAGTTCGACTTCGGCAGGGTGCAGGATCGTCAGTTCTCGGTCGGGATCGAGCGACGTTTCCGGCGGCACCAG
The DNA here is from genome assembly GCF_029625735.1 of Mesorhizobium sp. WSM4935. Classification (NCBI taxonomy): domain Bacteria; kingdom Pseudomonadati; phylum Pseudomonadota; class Alphaproteobacteria; order Hyphomicrobiales; family Phyllobacteriaceae; genus Mesorhizobium; species Mesorhizobium sp. WSM4935. The sequence goes on from NZ_JARTVR010000004.1 coordinate 588,543, forward strand.
TTCGAATATGTCAATCCCGTCGAGGGTCCAACCGTGCCGCTTGGCTACCAAGGCCAGCTCCCGTCGGCTTTCCGAAAGCGTGATATAGAGCACGCGCTCGCCGAGTCTTACGCCCTCGAGCAGAAATTGAAGCGCTATCGTCGTCTTGCCGGTACCGGGGCGTCCCTCGTAAAGATACATCCGGTCGGGGTCAAAGCCCCCACCTAAGATATCGTCCAGCCCCTCGCTGCCCGTCGATACGCGCCTTTCTCCTGAATCTTCGACATGACCATCGCCGCTTGCGGTTCGAGCGCGCCCCTCTTGATAATCAGCCACGTTTGCTTCCCCTCATAAAGGAATGCGCCGGGCAATGCCGGCAGCTGCGAGCCGAACAACGCCGAAAACTAACGCCGGTTCCTTGCGTTTACTCCATCCTTCACTACGCAGAATGTCGGCTAAGCGGGCGCCCGTGACGACCGCGTAAGACAGGCTGCACGACTTAATTTCGGGTCGCGCGCTCGCCCACCTCTTCGATCTTGTCCAGGACAGCTTCCGGCGCCACATCGCGCTTGAGTTCTTTCAGTTCTTCGTCTGCCTCGGTGTTCACGTCCAAGCGCTTGGCAATCTCTTCAACCAGCTTGATGAGCTTGGTCGTCTCATGTTCATTCAGCAGACTGACCTGCAGATCCAGGTCTGCCCTGGCATCATCCTCAGCCGCCATGCGGTTCTGGTTGATGAGCACGAAGGTCGACAAGAAAATCGCCTCGACAGAGGCAAACATCGCCAGGATGACCAACGACGGATCAAATGGCTTGATGAACGTTACAATGCCGAGATTGAGTCCAATCCACGCCCCAAAGATGACCAGGTGGATGTAGACGAAGATCATGCTGCCGGCAAAGCTGCTGATCGCTGCGGCTGCACGTTGCTCCAGCGAGGCGGCCTTGGCATCGCGCTTCCTCCTTTCGACCAGTGCCTCTATGTTTCGCGCCAGGGCAGGGGCGAGCCCCTCCGCCGCCGGCGTGGTCGGCGTCACGTACCCTATGCTTTCTGCGGCGGCCTTCGGATGCATTTGGATCTCCCGTGTAGCCACCCTAACTCCCTGTTTGAGAATTCGCTCCATCTGCCAGTGCATGATGCGAGCCTTGCTCCTTTTTGGAGCCCAACCCGGCCTGCTCCGCTAACAAGCATGCCTCGCCCGGTCTCATTCCGTGACGATGCGAGCATCAGGCGAGAAATTGTCGGTGCTCTGCGGTCCGAAGCATGGCCATCGATCGGAGCAGCCGACGTGAGCGTGACAAGCGGCGTGGTCACCTTGTGGGGCGGTTATCTGTCGGAACAGGAACGAAAGGCATCGCTCGTTCTGGCCGAAAACATCGCCGGAGTTCGGGCGGTGAACGATCACCGCGTTCCCCTCGACATTGCCTAGGCGGTGGTTTGAGGCAGGGCGAGGACAGAGAAATGAGCATCGAAGTCAAGGACGCTGCCCCGGTTTCCGAACAGCAAATCCGTCAACTCGTGGACCTGGTTTACGACGTTCGCCTTATTCTATCGTCCTGACCGGCCCTGGCCGCCGATACGCGCCCCATGACGTTCGTGGTTACCGACAACTGCATCACATGCAAATACATGGACCGCGTGGAGGTCTGCCCCGTCGACTGCTTCTACGAAGGCGAGAACGTCGCGAATGCGCTGGGCGCAGTCGTAGGGCAGGTGTGCATGTCGGTGGAGGCTCGCGTCAGCCAGCCGGAAATTGGGCTCTTCCGTCTGAATTCCAGGGAGCGGCTGGACGACTTCGATGCCGAGGCCGAAGCCATGGCCTCCCCCGAGTCGTCATGGCGTGGTGTTGGCGGCGGCCGCTAGCGGCCGCCGCACATGCTCAAAGCACCTGGTCGGCGATGACGATCGAATATTGCTCCTCGGTGCGATCCCGGCAGATGTCGAATTCCGGGAAATCGACCGAGCGATAGTTGGGGCAGAGCGTCCGCCAATAGCGGTTCCAGCCCGGCGAGATCTCGATCACGTCGCGCGACTTGCGATTGCCGCTCCAAGAAATGTGTTGAAGGCTTCGATCTGGCGGATGCGCAGCCAGTTGCGCCCGTCATAGCGAAGCAGCCGCTTCACGGCATGTTTGCTTCGGTTCTTCAGAGCAACGGCAAGGCCTGTCATTCTCGACCTCCTCCTGCCGGCCGCCTCAATAGGTAGAAAGCATGCCGGAAAAAGGGCTGCCGCAAAGGGCGTAAGATCAGACAGTGCTAATCGAGCTTGCTGTCTCTCAGCATAGGGATAAGCTTGGCTGCCGTTGGGGAGAGGGTTGAAGTTGGTCCGTCGATCGGCTCGAGCTCATCTGCTTGGCTTGATAGCAGCGGTCGTGTTGCCCGTCTGGCTATTCGCCGCCTACCTGTTCGTTGACTACGCGCGGCATGAACAGTCGCGGCTAGAGCAGGAAGCACGCTGGACTGCCCGTCAGATGTCGCTGGTCGTAGAAGGCGAACTGGCCAGTCTCCAGACCCTTCTCGATGGGCTTTCGAAATCTCCGGCCCTAGCGGCTCAAGACTGGCAAGCCTTCGGCAGCGAAGCCCGACGCGTCGTCCAGGGTACGGATCAGATAATCACGCTCCGGGATTTCGAAGGTCGCGACCTCGCGAGCAGCCAGCCGGGCAGGATGCCGGATCTGCCGGAGCGACCGCTTACGGCCGCCGAGCATGAACAATTGAAACTCGCCGGTATCCTGGTTAGCAACGTATATGCCGCGCCGGGACCGAACGCATATCGTATTGCGGTTGCCAAACAGGTGTCCGGCGGGAAGGGCGTGCCGCTGCTGCTTTCGATCTCGGTCCCAACGGAACGCATTCGCCTCGTGATGCTGCCCGCCGTACCCGATGGATGGATCATCGGCGTTGGTGACCGTGAGGGAAGATATGTCGCGAGGTCAAAGCTGCACGACCAGGTGACCGGCAGGCCTGGTTTGCCGGAATACGTGAGTAAAATTGTAGGTCGCTCGGGTAGCTTCCACTCCCGTAATTTCGAGGGCAACACCCTGCTGGCAGGCTATTACAGGTCTCCCTACTCCGAGTGGTTCTACACCGCCAACATTCCCTTGGCTGACGTTCAGGCACCTCTCTGGTCGTCCCTCGCACAAATCGGTGCGACGGGTCTCGCAGCGCTGCTCATATCGCTGGCTCTCGCCTACGTCGTAGGCAGGAGAATCACCAAAGCTACCGGCGATCTCGCCGCTAGTGCCGATGCGCTTGGGAGCGGCCGCGCAGTTCAGGAAGTCTCCACCTCAGTCGCCGAGTTCGCCTCGATTTCCAAGGCCATGATCGCTGCCCGGCATGCCATCTCAAAGCGCACGCGCGAGCTGGAGACGGTTCTGGAGACTGTGCCGGCCGCGGTCTGGTTTACCTACGACCCGCAGGCGCACCAGGTCATCCGCAACCGGTTCGCGGCCGAACTTATGGGCCTGCCAACCGAGGGGCGCGATCTCTTTGGCAGGCCTGACCAGGTCATCGCCACCTTGGCATATAAGGATGGCCAGCCTGTAAGCCGGGAAAATCGACCGCTGAGCAAGGCCATGCGCGGCGAAAACACCAGCAACGAAGAATTTGTTTACACCTTGCCGACGGGAGGAGAGCGCTATCTGCTTTCCAGCGCCCGGCCCATACGCAGTCCGCAGGGATCGATCATTGGGGCCGTGCAGATCAGTTTGGATATTTCCGAGCGCAAACGCGGTGAAGAACAGCGCCAGTTACTTGTTAACGAGTTGAACCATCGCGTTAAGAACACCCTTGCCGTGGTCCAAGCGATAGCCGGCCAGATCCTCCGCAACGCGACCGGCCTCGAACAGGCAAGAACAGCTTTATCAGCCCGGCTCGTGTCACTGGCCAAGGCACACGACATTCTCACCCGGCAAAACTGGAGCGGAGCTGATCTCGCGGAAGTTATTGCGGCCTCGGTAGGGCCTCATGCGCCGATTGACCGATTTGATTTCTCCGGGGACAAGATCTGGCTGCCTCCGAACACAGCGCTCTCCTTCGCCCTAGCCTTTCACGAACTTACGACGAATGCCATCAAACATGGAGCGCTTTCGAATACGAAAGGCTCGGTCTCCATCTCTTGGCGAATTGAAAAGCACAGGGAGGGCATAAGCATTCTCGAACTCGAATGGCGCGAGCAGGGCGGTCCGCCGGTCGCGCCCGGCAAGGCAGGTTTTGGAGCGCAACTTCTGCAGCGGGTCTTCGGCGGAGAAAAGTCGGGTGGCGTTGAACTGATCTACGAGCGGACGGGAGTGCGCTGTCTTTTCACAGTTCAGTTCGAACACCAACAAGCTCCGAAGCCGGCCGACTGATCTTCACAGGGGAAGATCAGCCGGTCGGCCTACCTGTCCTAGTAATTGCCGCTGTAGTACCGGTCGTCGCAGGGCGCCGTGTAAATGCGTCCGTAGCGGTCCCGATACCGGCAGAGCTGATCGCCGCGGCGCTGCGGCGTAGTCGCAGAGCCGACCACGGCGCCGACCGCTCGCCGCGCCGATTACCGTGCTCTTGGTGGGCCATCAGTTGAGAGGTGGCCGGCTCCCGGCCGTCGCGAAGCTTTCGCCTCACCTGGGCCGAAACAGACGGGCCGGAGGTTCAGAGCGTCGGCCGCGGCGGCTTTGGAAGCGTGGTGTTGAAGCGCGTCGCGCCTTAGTAGTCGGGTACGATCTGAAACCGAAAACCGGGTAACGCCGAGCGAAGGTCCTTACTCAGCTGCTCAACCAGCTTGGGCGTGACCGCGCACATGCGTGGCGGAACAACATCAAATTGGTGGCCTTTTGGCGCGAAACCATTTCAGTCTCCCGAAAAGAATGAGCGGCCAGCCCGGTGGGGGATTGCTGGCCGCCCGAGGTGTGTCGGAGTGACAGAAACCGACCAGCCGACGCTATGCCGGCCGTTGCGGCGTTCAAGGGGCACCCCGCCACGATGGTGAATAGGCACTAACTATCCACAAGTCATTTGAACGCGAACCAGAACACGGCGGCGTCGGACTCGTCGGTAACCCGTACCCATTCCATTTCTTGGCGCCGCACGTGCACCTCGCGGCCGGTCCCTATCCTGGCGGCGTCCAACGGAGTTTCTGCTACGACTATCCGAAGGGCTGTCACGGCTTCGCCGGCCATCGTCTCGACCACATAGCTTTTCAATGCACTGCGCTCCGTTCGTCGGAGATGAACGGTGACTATCAAGGCTTGTTCCTGGTTGCCGTTGAGAAGCAGCGAATGAATGGTCCTATTAGCGAGAGCTAACGGAACCGAAACAATCCTGCGCTATTAAATCGAATTCGAGGGAGTGTTGGGGACCTGATGCGTAGATCAGGCAGCGACCGGCTGTCCTTTATTCCGCCTTTATCGCCGACCTTGGTTGATAAGCTACCGGAAGGCGAGGGTTGGATTCACGAAATGAAATTTGACTGATACCGCTCTCAGATCGTCATCGATAGGCGTGGCGTTCGCATCTTCACGCGGAGCGGCATCGATTGGACCGAAAAATATCGAGAACTGGCGAAAGTCGCCGACGAGTTAAACGTCGTCAGCGCGATTGTCGATGGTGAGATTATTGTGCTGAATGCAGCGGGGCATCCCGACTTCCGGGAGCTTCGCAAAGCCATCACACGCCGCCCGCACGATTTGTACTTTGTGGCTTTCGACCTAATGCACCTGAACGGCCATGATCTGCGCGACATGCCGTTGATCGATCGACGGGACATCCTTCAGGATCTCATACCAAAAGGCCAGCACATCCAATTCAGCGAAGCACTGCCGGGTGACGCAAAATCTATTTTTTACCTGATCGACCAGGCTGGATTGGACGGAATGGTCTCGAAGCGAATGGACAGCGTTTATCGGAGCGGCGATTCGACGGCGTGGCTGAAGATCAAGGCTTATGCCGTCGACGAATACGATCTGCTCGGTGTCGAGCGCGAGCCCGGAAAGCCGGCCTTCGTTCTCCTCACCGAGCGCGGATCGGGGCGCTTCATGGGGGCTGCATCCGTTACCTTGAACACAGAAGTGCGTAATCGGCTCTGGAAACGCGTCCAGGAGCACACGGGACCCGCGCCAAAGGGCGTCAAGCGACCCGCAACGCAGTGGGTAAAGCCTGGGCTGATCTGCCGCGTGAAGCATCTGCGTGGCGAAGAGACGTTGCGTCATGCTTCGCTGCAAGATTTTCGAGAAGAGGATTAAGGCACTAGGTCGATAGCCCGCCGCTGGTGTGCCCACACCTGGCGACGGGGCTAAAAGTGGCCGACGCCTCTCCTGGGGGAAGCCGCTGATCGGGCATTTGGAAATGCAGCGGAACCTTTTCCGACTGCGGCTGCTTCCCCTGTGATGGGAAGAAACCAATGGCAAATCTGGGCAGGCTGGCAGTCGCCTTACTCGGCGTGCTCGCCTACCAAAATCGCGACAAGATCGGGGCTCCGTGGGAGTCGCGATCCTAACGATCCGCGGGGCGGGATACTGGACCAATTGTCCAAAGGCGTCTCCGGGACAGCTCTTGGCGATATCGTCGACCGCTTCCGAGATGCGGGAGCCGGCTCAAAAGTGGGTTCTTGGGTCAGCCCCGGTCCCAACCAGCCTATCGGGCCAAACGAGGTCGAGGCGGCAATAGATGATGAAACCCTCGCTTCCCGCCCTAGGGTTAACCGGCCGTGGAGAAATAGCCCCGGCCAAGGCGGGCCGCAGCGACTTCCAATGATTACGTCCCGCCTTCTCCAATCGCGAATTTAGCCCGAGCGAAATTCGAGCGAGACCCTTGACCAAATGGCCTCAACGCAATCTGCTGCATGGGTTGAGAGCAACCCTATTGCAGTGGCCAGATCTGACTGTGAGTGGGGCCTGCAAGAAGCTCGAGCCAAACGCTTTTGGCCCTCATTGGAAAACTCGCTCCCGGCCTGTGGGCGTTGAGCGTCAGGCCCGGTAAGTTTCATTCGTCACTGGCATGCCGACTGGCAGACACGCCACTCTCACTTCGCTGCAGCCTGCAGTTGCTTGCGGCGCACCGGCTGGCGGCGGCGGTGTGTGGTTCTGAGCGGGACCGCCGGTTTGTCCGACAGGGCGCCGGTCACGGCGCCAACCATGTCGAAAGCGACGAAATCGGCGTTGAGCGTGCTGGCGAGCTCGGCCGCGGCCTTGCCATCGCCATCGCCGACCTCCGACCAGAAAACGATGCCGACGCGCAGCTTCGGTTCAATGCGCTTCAGCCGGCGCACCATGAAACGCGCGTGCTGGATGGACTGGCGGTTGAGGAAACTGATGAGGACGGCATTGGCGGCCTTCAGGTCGAGGCGGCGAATAGCCGAAGGTTCGAGGTCTGCGAAGCTCGCCTTTGACACCGAGGCGCCTTGTACTTCCAGCACCTGCGCCAACATGGCGCTGGCCGCATCGTCGAGCTCGCCGCGCCCGCCGGTGCAGAGGACCGCGATGCCGGAGCCGTCCGGCAGGTCGATATCTTCCTCGTCGTCGCCTTCGTCGGAAGGCTTGCCATCGGCAGCCTTCTTTTCAAGCACCTTCTTGTCCGTCGCCCTCTTGTCCGTTGCCTTCTCGTCCGCCTCAGCCGCCTGCTCTGCCTCTTCCTCGTCGGCCTCCTGCTGGGCGTTCTCGTCGAGATTGGCGACCAGTGTCATGGCACTGTCGGCGACCTGCTTGCGCTGCTCGTCATCCATGACGCCGCGCCCACGGTCTTGCTCGCCAAGCAGAAGCGCGGGGATGGCGACCTGGTCATAAAACTGGAACAGATATTTTTCCTCAAGCATCTCTTCGGCATGATCTGTCGCTTCGTCAGGATCGCCGGCCAGCAGCCGTTGGTAGAGTCGAGCATGCGGCTCCAGCACCGGTTCGTTACCGAACAGCACGTCGAGGAACTCGAATTGGGGCACATGCCGGCCGAGCACCACCAGGCAAACGGTGAGCGGCGTCGACAGCACCAAGCCGATCGGCCCCCACAGCCAAGTCCAGAAGATCGCCGCCACGATAATGGCCAAGGGCGACAAGCCGGTGTGCGAGCCATAGAGCCACGGCTCGATGACATTACCGGTGATGAGCTCCACGACAATGAAAAGCACGGCGGTCCACAAAACCAGCGACCAGCCGGGCGCCACCGCCAGCGCGAGGAACAGCGGCAGCAGCGCGCCCACGATCGGCCCGATATAGGGAACAAAGCGTAAGGCCAGCGCCAGAAGGCCCCAGAGCAGCGCATTGGGAATGCCAAGCACCCATAGCCCGATTGTGATGGGCACGGCGTAAACGGTGTTCACCACCAACTGCATCAGCAGATACTGGCCGACGCGCTTGCCAGCATCCTGCAGCGCCTGGGTGGTGCGGTGGAGATCGCCATAGCCGACCAGCCGGATAAAGCGGTCGCGGAGGTCCTCCCGCTCCATCAGCATGAAGATGACGACGATGACGACGAGGCCGGCCGAGCCGAGCGGGCTGAGCAGCGGCCCAATGAGGTTCTGTAGAACATCCAGCGGCTTTTCATGCGAGACAACCTCGACCGGGATCGGCTCGCGCTTCGGGGCCTGGGCGGCTGAGGGCAGCTGCGGTTCCTGGCGATCGATCTCCTGGCCAACCCGCTCGATGACGCCGCTGAGACGCGAGATAACGCCTCCGCTAAGGCCGTTTTCCTTCAGCGCGCGGATTTTGGTCAGGATGTTGATCTGGTAGACGGGGATATTCTGCGCGAGATCGCTGACTTGCGTGGCGACCACGAAGGAGAACAGCAAAAGCGCGGCGAACGCCCCCGCGACGCTGGCGATGACCGCCGCGATGCGCGGGACGCCGGCGCGCTTCAGCCAAGACACGACGGGCGCGATGGCGAAGGTCAAGAGCAGCGCGACCGCGATCGGCAGAAACACCTCGCGCCCGAAGTAAAGCGCGGCGACCGTGGTAACGACGCTCGCCACCGTTGGCAGCACGGTGCGCGGATGGCCTCTGGAAGCGGCGAGCAGGCTCGCCAGCCTCAACTCCGACGCCCCATTACGACGATTGGCCGCCACCATCGAGCCTCCGTACTGCCTGGCAATGATCCGAGACATCGCCCGCGTGCAACGCGCCCTGCCCCGGTCGGTTGCGGATCCGCTAATAAATAGCTTGGGACGGGGTTTCCGGGGAGAAGCTTTTTGCCGGATCCAGGCCCCGCAGCCGGATCCAGGCCCCGCAGCAACGTGGAGTCCGAAATGATACAATCTCGGACGAACCGTTCGCGCAGCGCCAAGGTCCCTTGATGTTCCCCCGAGAAGGCCTATTGGGACCAGTGCGCGCCAGTATCAGACCACAAGGCCTTTCATCCTGACACTAGTGCGGATGCGCAGGCCCCAGTCGTAGAGGACCCGACCCGTCAGACAAAGGCGCCGGGCGGGTCCCGGCGCTCTCATTATTGGTCCGGCCGTAAGTGCGAAACCGTCAAGGACGATTTGCATATCGCGCTCGATCGCGCTCGATCTCCTCGGGCGTATAGTTGTCTGCAGCAGGATCAAAGCCGGTCCAGCCACCAGCCTCGTAATCACGCCGGCGCTCCTCCACGTTCACCACTCTTGTGCGTCCCAGTATCGTCTGTGCCTGGGCAGCCAGTTGGTCGTCGACCCGTGCCGTTACCAGCGTTCCGCCACGGCGCACGCCTTCTGCATAAACGTGAGCATCTCTTTCGGACACTCCAGAGTCAGTGAGCGCGCCGATGATTCCTCCGGCGGCTCCCCCAACCGCCGCTCCGCCTAAGGCGCCTACGGCGGTGGCAGCGAGCCACCCCGCGGCAACCACGGGACCAACACCAGGAATGGCCATGATGCCGAGGCCCGTCAGCAACCCACCGGCACCGCCAATGACGGCACCAATGCCTGCGCCGCCAGCCGCGTCTTCAGCGGCGTCGGAGCGATCACCTTCATACCAGTCGGTCGAATTGTTGGCGACGATGCTGATATCGGAGTGGGGAATCCCGCTCTCCTCGAGTTCGCGAACCGCCGCTGCAGCGTCGTCATAATTGTCGAATAGTCCGGTCACTGTCTGCATGAGTCTTCTCCAAAATCTCGGTTACTTGGCGCCGGCAACGACGTTGCCCTGGTAGTCAAGGGCGACGTCTGTCTGCTTGCCATCCTTGGTAGCGTGCCCACGCCAGATGCCTTGGTCATCCTTCGTCAGCCCTGACACATCCGAGAAACCGGCGTCTTGGATTCGGTTTTTGGCCTGATCTTCGGTGAAGCTGTTGGCGCCCGGTACGGGCGCGGCCGGATTGTTCGTGTCGCTCGTGGATACGGCGGGCGTGGTCGAGCTCGTGGTTGATGACTGGTCGTTGGAGCCGGAAGCAATCTTTTCAATCATTTCCTGGTGCATCTTGAGCGTCGGCAACGTCTCCTGCGCGAATGTCTTGAGCTGAGCATTGTCGCCGTCCCGGGCGTAGCCTTCGAACAGCTTTACAGCATCCGCATGTGCATCACGCTGAATCTGGGCGTAAGACTTGTCGAACGCGTCCTTGCCGGTTTGCAAAGTGTCGAGGTCGCTCTTGTGCTTGGCGTCCATTTGGGCAGGTACTTTCAGTTTCTGCTCGCCGGCGATTGTTTCAAGCTTGGCGTTGGCCGCACCATGATCGTCGATCATCTTCTGAGCGAAGTCTTTGGTTGCCTGATCTTGGGCCTTGCTCTGTGCGATCTTGCTCGACTCGACCTCGAACATGCCTCCCGCCGCGGCCTTGTCGACAAAGTCCTGCGCTTTGTCGGCGGCGTAGGAGGGCGCAGCAAATGCCAGGACCGCGCAGGTAGACAGCGCTGCCATCATAAGGCGGTGTTTCATCAGAGAGGTTCCTTGTTGAATGGGTGTCACTCCAACAAGCGCCGGACTCCTTTGTTCCACCCACTAGACAATTCAGATGCGCTCTGGCGCGGGCTTAAACCGGAACATTGTCGGCCCACCAAGGTTCGGCTCTATGTCAACAACCCGGGCGTTCGTAGCTTCGTCGTTAAACCTGATGATCCGTAAGCTTCAGGTCATCTCTGATCTTGCACCATCGGATGTTGTCATTCTGGAAAAGGTGGCGGTTCAGGAGCGCACCTTCGAAGCAAGCCAGGATATCGTGCGCGAGGGCGATCGGCCTTCCCATTCCTTTGTCGTTCTGGACGGCTTGGTGGCATCGGCAAAGCTCACGGGGGAGGGCAAACGGCAGATCACGTCGATCTTTGTTCCGGGAGATCTTCCCGATCTTCACGGACTTCATCTTTCCGTTATGGATTGCAGCTTCGCGCCTCTCACCCCCGCTAGGCTAGCTTTCATGCGTCATGACACTCTGCGTGCCATTTGCACTGAGCACCCTTCCATTGCCAACATATTCTGGCGCTCCACGCTGATCGACGCAGCTATATATCGAGAATGGGTCACCAATCTCGGTAGACGAGACGCCTATACCCGCATGGCTCACATCCTGTGTGAACTCATCGTTCGGCTTCATGCCGTCGGCAGGATTCAGGACCATGTGGCGGAGTTTCCAATAAGCCAAGCCGTGCTTGGTGATACATTGGGTCTTTCCACAGTGCACGTGAACCGAGTGCTGCAGGAGCTTCGTCGCGAAGGTCTGATATCAACGTCAGGCTCGAGGCTCAAAGCGGTTGACTGGCGGGAGTTGGTCCGAGCCGGAGATTTCTACAGCACCTACCTGCACCAAAAAAACTTGAGGCCGCTATGAAAACGCATTCGTGGAAGCGTGCTTCCTAGTAGCGTTGCCGGTGTCCCTCGGCATGGCCGTCCTCTCCGCGTTCATACTCCACCGAGGAGCACGCGTGGGGTAGATCCTGGAATCGTTTTGCTGAGAGATCATCTGCCGACCGCAATGCCGTCCGAGCCGCTGGTAACGTGGCAACTGCGTGAGGAACACATGAACGCGACCGAACGGGGGGCACCAACGGCTGACATCATTAAGAGGTCGAAAGCGTCTCCGAGACTATGGAGTCTCGAGAGGTGGGGATGGTGGACCGGTCTGTGGAGCGCTTTGCACGCCGATGGGTAGTCAAAGCAGCGGTCGGTCCCTCAGGGGTGTTAGCCGCTGGATTGAGGCCAATCGCTGGAGGCCGCTCGCCTACGCTCATAGCTGCGGCGGGCTTTTCTATGCCCGAACCTGGTGCCGCGCAGTGCGGTTTGCGCTGGCTGTCACTGTCCAGAGCTGTAATCCCATTCGCAGTTGCCGCGAAGTTACAGCGTCGTTGATGGACTTGTATCAAGAGACCCGCGTGCAGGGTTCCTGGCGGGCGGACCGTCGGGGAAAAGGGGAGCACCGAGCTTTTGAGGAAAGAACAGCCCGCAGGGACGGCCGGGCGGGTTTTCTTTTATCTCACCTTGTTGATGAGCGGCGTTTTCCGCTTCGGCGGCACATAGCGCCCGGCCTGAGGGTATCGGCATTCACCGCCTCGGTCGCGAAAGTCTCGTTTGGCTCCGTCGTCTGCCGTAGCTTTGCCTCTGGTCGAACAGCGGCCGGTAACGAATGTTCCCATTGGCCGGCACGGAAGCAGCGCTGAGCAGTCCCCGATCTTCTAAAGGAACTCGCGTTCTGCGGGTTCTCTTCGGTCAGTCGACTGCCTTCTTTCTGGCCGGCGCTTTCGGGTGACCTGACTTGCCCTTTGAGGCAGCGTCCTTCGCGTGGGCCGACATCGCCGGAGCTGCACCAGTCTTCTTCGCTGCTGACGACTTGGTGGCAGCTTTTGTCGCAGCGGCCTTCTTCGGCGCAGCCTTTCTTGCACGTGCCTTTTTCGGCTCCTCCTTCGACGAGAAAATGCCGGTGATGCTCTCAATGATGGACATTGGCAGGCCCTCGGTTGCATTTGACCATCAATGCCGACCGTCTTTAATTGTTCCACTGTTGAATTAGCTGTTGCTAATGGAGGAGAATTCACTCCTTGCTATTGAATCGAACTCCAGAGATTTAGTGCACATGGGTAAGCCCATGGGCAGGGGCTAACTCTACTCATCCAGCCCTATGGAACCGAGCTTTTCAGGAGTCCTCCGAAGGGCGACCTTTGGATTCACAAGGTCAATAAGCACGGCTACGGAACGTAAGTGATCCAAGGACCCCGACGGCAACCGGCGGCGTCTCGAGATCCATCATGGGTCGATCACAGAGCATCGGATCCAGTTCAGGTGGTGCCCTGCCGGGCACCGGCAACGCAGTGTTCCACCGGGTGGACATGACCGGCATGGAAGGCATAGTCTCTAAGGAAGAGAGGCGAAATTGCGCCACCCTCGCCGAAACGTGCGTGTAGTAAATGGCCGCTCAGCTTCTGGCCGCGCGCTCGCCGCCGGACGTGCAAGCCACCCTCTTGTGAGAGCCGCCTGATCCGTAAAGGCTGCTCTTGTTCTCCTTGAGAGGCAACAGATCGATGTCGCGCTGCTTGTCGTTCAACTGAACGGCGAGACGCCTTACGCGCTGGCCGACACTTTGTACGAAAAGGAAATCGCGTTCGTTACAAGTCACGGCCAAGGGGATCTGCCACTAATCGCCAACATCCCCATATGCAGAAGCCCGCTTCGGCCGACGCCGCCAACGCGATCATCGATCGAGTGCGCCCAGCGTAGATAGTGGCCTTCCGACATCTGGGTAGCGCACCCTCGAAAGCGCAACCTCGTCAACAGAGCTCAGTTCAGCAACTTCTGGCACTTTTCGGCCAGGCCGATGTTTCCAGCGTGAAACTGTCGGAAGCGTTGAGAAGCCCGGCGGGTTGGTCAATTCGGGAACATCCGTCAGTATCACTGGTTAGCTCCAGCAGCAGAGCCTGTGGCGTGCCGCGGGCAACATCCCTCTCCGGAATGGTGTTTCGATGGCCAATGACATCCCCGAAAAGAAAGCTCGCCAGGGCGGCCGTGGAGTTCGGGTTTTTGGGGTTTTGATCTGCGGGCTGGTGCTGGCGGCGATCGCATGGGGCATTGCGGAGATCTATGGCGAGGCGGCAAAGACGCCTGCAACTCAGGAAAAGCCCGCGCCGCAGGAGAATGGTCGGGCACCGTCGACCGCCAGTCCAAATCCCGCGGAAGCTGATCCGGCAAAGTCCAAAGCCGACAATATGAACGTCACCCCTGTTGACCGAAATCCACAGGTGGACAGGGACCCAACGCCTCGATCCAGCACAGGCGGCGACCAACCGGGCAAGCAACCGTCACAGCCCGCCTTGCAGTAGCTCATTCGGCCAATGCCTCAATGGTCAGTCAGCGCCGTCCAGTGGAACCGTTTCCGACAGCCCAACTGGGCGCGTGGATGTTGGCAGGCAAATCGGTCAAGCGATCCGGTCCAGAACGGTTTCAACGGCGGCCAGCCTCTCCTCTCGCACATCGGTGCCGTGCTCAAGAATGAGCCGCTGGGCCGACCATCGGAGCGGATCGTTTTTCCCAATTTTGAGGTGCTTCTGCAGCTCTGCCGCCTGCTCGGCAGGAAGTGTCAGCGCAATCCCCTTGGGTCCGCCATGGATTTTGCTGACGCCAAGCATCGTCGCGCGAATTCGAAGCGACGCAAGGGCGAAGCCTGTCTCGAGCGAGGACGGGATCGGCCCAAACCGATCGCTGAATTCCTCACGAGTTTGGGCGAGGGCAACTTCGCTTTCGGCCCGATCGAGTGCGGCGGCTAACTCGATCCGCAGTTCGGGATGGGGGATGTAGTCAATCGGAATGACGGGAGTAAAGCCGAGGTCAATTTCGGCGCGGTTCGCTGCTTTTATTTTTTCGCCTCGAACTTTGGCAAGAGCACGTTCGAGCAGGCTTCGATAAAGCGACAAACCGATTGCATGAAGGTGTCCGGCTTGCTCTTTGCCTAGCAAGTCGCCGGCACCGCGGATGTCGAGGTCGCGAGTGCTGATGTCAAATCCCGAGCCGAGGGCATTGAACTGCTCCAACGCCTGGAACCGACGTCGCGCACCCTCGGACACCTCAGCGCCGGGTTCAAGCGCCATCAGCATGTTTGCCCGGCGCGAGCCACGCCCGACGCGACCGCGTAACTGATGGAGCTGGGCAAGGCCAAACCGCTCGGGCTTATAAACGATGATTGTGTTAGCTCCCGGAACGTTGAGGCCGCTCTCGACTATGTTGGTTGCCAACAATATGTCGCCCTCGCCTGCAGCAAAGGCGAGCATCGCACGATCGATTTTCGCAGCTGACATGTCGCCATGAAGAACCGTGAGAGAAAGCTCGGGGACAATAGCGTTGATGCGCCTGGAAAGCGGAGCGAGGTCCTCAATGCGCGGGCACACAATCAAGCTTTGCCCGCTCCGCTCCTTTTCCGCGCGCAGCGCTTTTCGCACCACTTCGCTTTCGAACGTGACCGTCGCTGTACGTATCGGGCGACGTCGTACCGGTGGCGTGGTGATGACGCTCAGATCCATGAGCCCCACGAAGCCTGCTTGTAGCGTCCTTGGAATGGGCGTTGCTGTCATAGAAAGAACGTGCTGTCCTCGGGCCAGATCGCGCATGGCCTTCTTGTGGCGCGTCCCAAATCTCTGCTCTTCGTCGATCACGACGAGCGACAGATCCCTGAACCGGACGTCTTTGGCGCAGATCGCATGGGTAGCGACAAGGATTTGGACTGAGCCCTTCGCTAGGCTGGCTTTCGTTCGGTGGGTCTCGGACGCCGTTTGCAGGCGAGACAGCATTGCAACTTCGATGCCATGTCGCCAGAAACGCCTTCTGAACAGCTCGAAGTGCTGGCGGGCAAGGACGGTGGTCGGAGCGACGATTGCCGCCTGCCGTCCCGAGAAGACCGCAGCGGCTACGGCACGCACGGCGATCTCGGTCTTACCGAAGCCGACATCTCCGCAAAGAAGCCGGTTCATCGGCCGGCCGGAGGCAAGGTCCGCGGCGATAGCGGCAGCGGCATCGGCTTGCCCCAAGGTCAGATCGTATGGGAAGCCGGCGCAGAGGCGTTCAAATTGCACCCGGTCGGGATTGAGCGGCGTTGCCCGGCGTCGGTCGCGCTCGCCAAGCATTCGCACCATCCGTTTGGCCGTTTGCTCGATCCTCGCCACTGTCTCGTCGCGGCGTTGTCTCCAGGCATCACCCTTGAGCCGGTCAAGCGTGACTTCCGTTTCGGCGCCGCCATACCGCCAAAGCTTCCCGATCTCCCGCAGCGGGACCAGCAGGACCGCGTCATCGGCGTAACGCAGACGCAGCGCTTCATCATCTTCGATTGCGGGCTCAAGCCCTTCCAGAATGCCGATGCCGTGTTCGAAATGAACCACCACGTCGCCGAAGCGGAGCTGGGCGTCCAGATGGTGCGATAAATCATTCCGAGGCTGATGAACCGGGAGTGCCTGTCCAGCCAGATCTCTTAGCGTGACACAAAGAAGCATGTCCTCACGATCAACAAAGCCACGCTCGATTGGGGCTACATACAGGCACGCCGAAGGCGCTGAGCACACAGCGTCCCAATCGTCCTGGGGAGCCAGCGGCAACGCCAAGGCGCGTTCGACACGCCGCCCCCACAGCTGCAGCACATGTCCGGCCGGTCCGATGAGAACCAACCGCAATCCCTCTGCGATCAGCTTTTCCGCAAAAGATCGCAAAGCACCAGCAGCATCGGCTTCTCGGGCGAAAACGGGTATTTGCGTCTTCGCGTCGACATCGTCTACCACCTCAGCAGCAATCTTGCTGGTGATGGATTCCCATTCATCCCGGGAGAGGAAGTCGGACATGTTCTCGCCATCTTCCTGCAACGCCGAGATGGCATCCAGAGCCCGCTGATTGGCGCCACGTTCGGCGATCACCTCGACATCATCGAGATAGTCGAAAATTGTCTCGCTCGGCCGGGTGAGGCCATCCGGCGACGTGCCGTAGACCGGGACCGATTCCGATGCCGGATCCACGATGAGGTGCCTGGCTTCCGCGACTGAGCGCTGCGACAAAGGATCATAGGAGCGGATCGAGACGATAGTGCTGTTCTCTATCTCGATGCGGCAGGGGCGGGGGGAGGCGGCAGGGAACACCTCTATCACCCGGCCACGGATCGCTGCTTCACCGGGCTCGTCGACGCGGTCGTCGAATACATATCCGATTTCTTGCAGCCGAGCCTGAACATCCTCCGCGACCACCTCGTCGCCGGCGTGGAATTCGAGGTGAACGTTGTTCCAGATGTCACGAGGAGGGACACGGCGCAGCAATGCCTCAGGTGTGCTGACGAGCACGCGCGGCCGCTTGTCTCGATCCAGCAGCCATCGCAGGACGCTCATGCGCCGTCCAACCGCTTGCGCGCTTGCTGGAATAGCGTCAGCCGCTGAACCATCCCAACGCGGATAGAACGCAGCTGCCAACTCGCCGGCCATCGCGTTGAGGATTGTTGCTAGCTGCTCGGCTCTGCGGGTGTCTTGTGCGATATAAAGGATCGGTGCAACGCACGTGCGGATGCGGCGGTGCATCATCGCTGCCACAGCGCCCACTGGGTTCAACGGCGTCAAGTCGGTACTGATCTTCTTGCGGTGCACGCGCGCTACTTCGCTCACCGACGTGTTGGCCAGGAGGACACTCGCCAGCGCGGCCGGCTCGGCTTTTTCGCCGGCGATTTGTCGGGCCTCCGGCCGAGATAACGTTTCCCCTTTGGCGTTCGAAATGCCTGAAGCAAGATCAGCTGCTGCGCTCCCCGGTAGAGATCGAACCCCAGATTGAACAAGCACGCCCTCTCGATTGGCACAGAGAAGCCATCTAACCGCCGTTGCGGCGACGGGATGGCTGCCGCCCGCTTCGCATTTTCAAGGCATTTCGGAAGGCTCGGGCACCTACCTCGCAACCATGTTTCGAAGGCCCATTCGAGCCGATTACGATCCTCGCCTGCTCGATGGTCAAACCAAACAACTTTGCAAGTTCGGCTGGGCCATACGTATCGCTCCAGTTCTCAATTGATTTGGTCATTTGGGCTCCGCTGGATGGGTCTGCTCCCGCTCAACGTCGCTCGGCAAGCAAAGTTCAAGACGAAGCGCGAAATAGGTGATCCCGAGGATTCCAAGACTGCGCTTTTGTAGCCGGGTCTTTGGCGAGGTCCAGAAGCGGAGGCGGACGGTAGTTCGACGGCGCAGGAACTATGCAGCCGTGCGCTGCGTAAGCTAATGCCGGGCCTGGCGACGCGGTTGTTCCACTTGGTCGACACGGCCGGTCTCGAGGCCTCTCAGCGGGAGTGCCGCTGCTGGCAGCGCTCGGGAATGATCGATCCTTCGCGTGCAGGACAGTGAAGGGGCGCTGCCCTGGTTCCTTCGGTCGAAGTCCCCGTGGCAGCTTGAGCATCTCAACATCGCCGCCGTAGCGGTCTTGTTGCCGCGGTTGCGGCTTTTGCACGTCGTGAAAAACGGGCGGTTCATGCAGATCAACCTCGTAGAGCGATGCACTGGCCCATCAACGACCAGCGTACGATGAACGCAAAGGTGCGACCCACTCGACTAGACATCAGGAATTCTCGGCGTCGTGCAAGAAGGGCATTCCGTCGGCAGTCGTCATCATCGTTCAGCGCGGGGTTGACTGGCTAGTCCCCGGGCGCGGAGCGAATTCTCGGTGAAACCTTTGGTGCGCGGTTATCTGACAGTTCGATCCATACAGGCGCGTGATCGCTGCTCTTTTCCCAGCCGCGCACCTCAACGTCGACCTGGGCGTCGACTAATCGCTTCTTGAGCGACGGGCTCAGCAGCAGATGATCGATGCGCAGGCCTACATTGCGGCCGAAGGCGTTGCGGAAGTAATCCCAGAACGTGTAGATCTTCTCACCGGGATGACGGGT
The DNA here is from genome assembly GCF_029625735.1 of Mesorhizobium sp. WSM4935. NCBI lineage: Bacteria > Pseudomonadati > Pseudomonadota > Alphaproteobacteria > Hyphomicrobiales > Phyllobacteriaceae > Mesorhizobium > Mesorhizobium sp. WSM4935. The sequence goes on from NZ_JARTVR010000004.1 coordinate 607,265, forward strand.
GCGAAGCGCGTCGGTCCAGCCTTGTTTGAGCAGCGTCGCATAAGCGGCGCGCGCTTCGGGCGCGAAGAGCGCATCGTCGAGCCAGCGTTTGGGCTTGTAGACGTCGAGATCGGTCGGCATGACGTTGAAGTCACCTGCCAGCACCACCGGCTGCTTCGAATCGAGCAGTTCCTCGGCGTGAGCGATTAACCGATCGAACCAGCGGAGCTTATAGTCGAATTTCGGGCCTGGCCTCGGATTGCCGTTCGGAAGATAGAGACAGCCGACCAGGATGCCGTTGACTACGGCCTCTATGTAGCGGCTATGGCTGTCGTCGGGCTCACCGGGAAGGCCTCGCCGCGTTTCATGAATATTGCCAACACGGCTCAGGATCGCGACGCCATTCCAGCTTTTCTGTCCGTGCCATATCGCGTTATAGCCAAGGTCACGGATCGGCTCTTCCGGAAAGCGTTCCTGCGGGGCCTTGAGTTCCTGGAGGCAGGCGATGTCCGGCTGTGCCTCCGACAGCCAGCGCAGCAGCACCGGCAGGCGGCCGTTGACACCGTTGACGTTATAGGTCGCAATTCTCATTGCATCAGAGCCGGCAGGACCTGGTCGGCCCGGCCCCATCCCGCGAGAGCCTTCGATGCGGCGCGCTTCTTCAGCTCGGGCGCATCGCCGACATGAAAGTGGGAAGGTGCATAGATTGTCTTCATTTCCGCCCAAGTGATGGGCGCGGCGACCGGAGCGCCAGGCCGCGACCGGGCACTGTACGGCATGATTGCCGTCGCGCCGCGCTGGTTGCGCAGATAATCGACAAAGATTCGTCCCTTCCGTTTCGCCTTAGACAACGCGGCGGTGAAGTGGCTCGGATCACTCTGCGCGGCCGCCTGCGCCAGCCTGGAGGCGAAAGCCTTCACCTCAGGCCATTCGGCCCGGGGCGTGAGCGGCGCGATCACATGCACACCCTTGCCGCCGGTCAGCATCGGAAATGTCGTCAAACCCAGCGATTTCAGGATATCCCGAAACTGGAATGCGGCGGCGCGCACAGCCTCGAAATCCAGCCCCTCGTCGGGGTCGAGGTCAAAGACCAGGCGGTCAGCCTTCTCGACGTCTTCGATGCGCGCTCCCCAGCCATGAAACTCGATCGTTCCCATCTGGACACAGGTCATCAGCCCCTCGGCATCGTCGACATAAAGGTAGGGTTCCTCATGGCCGTCCTTTTCGGTGATCCCGACGTGATGGACCTTCTCGCCGAAGCTCCCGGCGTCATGCTTCTGGAAGAAGCATTTCTTGGCGCGGCCCTGCGGACAGCGGACAAGGCTGATCGGCCTGCCGCCGGCCCAGGGAAGCATGATCGCGGCGACGTCGGCGTAATAATCTGCAAGCTGTCCTTTGGTGATGTTGGATTCGGGGTAGATGACGCGGCCGCGATTGCTGATCGCGATCGTGTTTGTCACCGGCGGCGGCAGCGTCGCAGTGTGATGTTCCGTCTCAAGCGCAACGGCTTCCGGCTTCTTGTCCTCGCGCAGGCCGAGATAGCTTGGATGGCGCAGTGTTCCTTCATTGGTCATCTCGGTGTAGGCGATCTCGGCGACAAGCTTCGGACGCAGCCAGTGCGCGCCGCGGACCTCCGCGCGCGGTGCTTCGACGGTGGCGGCCTTCTGCTCCAGCGGCGCCATGATCTTCATCAGCCGCGCCATCTCGGCGGTATCGAAACCGGTCCCAACCTTGCCGGCGTAGCGTAGCTTTCCGCCGTCATGGACCCCAAGGATTAGCGATCGGAACGCGCGATCCTTGTCCGACGACGTCCAGCCGACGAGCACGAATTCCTGACGTTTGATGCACTTGATCTTCAGCCAGCTTCCATCGCGGGCGCCGACGTAACCCGAATCCGCCAGCTTCGAGATCACCCCCTCGAGACCGGCGTCGCAGAAGCGGTTTAGCAATTCTTCCCCCCGGCCCTGGATATGATCGGAGTAGCGAAGGCTGGGGCTCTTCGCCGGCAGAATTTCCGCGAGTTTCTCCTTTCGCTCCACGAGCGGAACTCCCGTCAGGTCTTCGCCATCGAGCTGGAGCAGGTCGAAGGCATAAAAATCGATGCTCGCGGGGGCGCCTCTCAATGCGTTCTGCAGGGCCTGGAAACTCGATCGCCCCTCGGTGTCGATGACAACAGCCTCTCCATCGATGAGCGCGGAGCGAACCTTGAGCTTACGTGCCGCCGAAAGGATAGAGGGGAAGCGGCCAGACCAGTCCAGGCCGGAGCGCGTATAGGCGCGCGCTTCGCCTCCGCCCACGGCGACGAGAATGCGGTAGCCATCGTGTTTCATTTCGTGGATCCAGCGATCGCCGGCGGGGACGGTGTCCACCAGTTTTGCGAGCTGGACCGGCCGGAACGCAGGTGGCGCGAGATTGGCCGTGTCGCGCGAGGCTGGCTTCGCAGGGCGAGTGGAAGACACTTCGATTGTGGGCCGACGCGACGCTGACTTACTCAATCCTCACTCTCACCAATACAACTGTCCGATGTGTCATTCGCATTCCGCAGCCTATTGCTTGGGTTCGCTGCGGCGGTATTGAGCTTGTCGCGATCATTGCCGACCCGCTTGATCAGGCCTCGGCCTGCTCTCGTAGCTTTCACCGCCGGCGATCTGCCGACGGCCGGTGGCGCCTCGCTTGGACCGCTGTCTGCCACTGTCGTCTCGCTGGAATCGATCGCCCGCGTCGTTTCGATGTTGGTCCTGTAACGCTCTGGTGCCGCTTGCGATCCTGAGCCGGGCAAGAAATTTCAATTCACCCGAAATCCGGGTCTCGATCTTGATGTTGTCGATGTGGAGATCCGGAATGAAGATGTCGGCGGCTGCGCAGCCCCTTTGGCGGCAACTCGCGTGGATCGGGTCCCGAGCCGCCATCGCGCACCTGGTCCCCGCGGGCGTGCGGCACGGGAAAGCTCCTCCCGCGCTGGCCGACTAACTCGGGGATGAGCCACAGATTTATCGCCGGCGACATTGAATTCAACGTACCACACTGCGGGCCTTCCGAGGGGCCGCCTCGGAACGAAGCGCGGCTTGACGGCCTCGAGGTGGTGGTTCTTAACGAGAACTGGTCCGCCTGGCTCATCCGGCAAAGCCGGAAGGTGAGCTGCTGCGGCCGCTTCCAGCCGGGTTTCTCTTGGTTAAGACGCTTCGGCCAGAGAGACAAGCGGCCCGGTCGGCGATCGCGCAACGTCTCAAAGATCACTCTTGAAACGCAATTTAGCCGCCCCTAACTCATTTTTGCCGGATGCCGCTATGGGTCCTGGCACGGGAACAACGGTCCTATCATGGATCGAGTTCGGTTCATGTCGCTCGCATGGAGGATGTGTTCCGGCGTTTGCCCGAACCTCTCTCCTCGCGGTTGCGAGTTGACTCTTGGCCGTTTCGGTCTCTGCCTGATCGCCTCCCGCTTGCCTTCGATCCAGTTCGCTTCCGGTGCACGCGTGCTTCGCGCGTTGCGGCGCCCGGTCATCAGTCGAAGGAGGATAGCCATGCTGTTGTCGGATTTGGGCCGCGTCGGATTCGATCCGTTTCTGGAAATGCGGCGCATGCAACAGGAAGTGAACCAGCGTTTGGCCGGCCTGACGGCCAGTGCCGCCCAGGAGTTTCCCCCGGTCAATCTTTGGGTCGGCGAGGATAGCGTAGCCCTGACCGCCGAACTGCCTGGAATCGCGCCCGACGAGGTAGAACTTACGGTGCGCGACAATACACTGACATTGAAGGGCGAATTCGAATCTCGTGCTGATGACGAGAAATCCGTCTGGCATCGACGCGAGCGCCCCTACGGAAGCTTCTCCCGGACGGTGCAACTGCCGTTCCGCGTCGATCCGGAACAGGTCGAGGCGCGTTTTGGCGATGGGGTGCTCGAGGTCGAACTGCAGCGACCGGAGGCGGATCGGCCGAAGAAGATCCAGATCAAGGGATGAGAGGAGGGAACCATGGCTCAGGAACTGAGGACCACCGATCGCCAGGTCATCAGCAAGCCTGTCGGCGGCGAACGGACCCGCTCGCGGCCCGTATTCGTGCCGCGGGCCGATATCTATGAGACGCAGGACAATGTCGTCCTTCTCGTCGATATGCCCGGCGTCGGCCCGGATGGAGTGGATATCACGCTCGAGAAACGGACACTGGCGATCCGCGGCTACGCGGCCGATCAAGAGCATCAGAATTATCGTCAGGTCTATGCCGAATATAGCGCCGGCGATTATGAGCGCGTCTTCACGCTATCCGAGGATATCGACCGCGATGGCATCGAGGCGTCGCACAAGAACGGCGTCCTGCGTCTAGTGCTGCCGAAGGCGGCGCCAGCCAAAGCCCGCAAAATCCAACTCAAGATGGCTTAGCCGTTGGGTTAGAGCAATTCCAGGAAAAGTGTGAGCGGTTTTCCGTCCGGAATTGCGTAAACACAGATAAATAGTGCGTTTCGCCGTTTCCGTGAAACGGTGAAACGCCCTAGGGGAGGTTAATGATGGGACCAAGGACCTGATCCCATGAAGCATCAGATGCCCGTCACTCCAGGCAGGGAATGGCGGGCATCCATCTAGCTGCTACCGACCAGGAAGGTGACGAGGCCGCGTCAAATGCGGTAGCGAGGGATAGGGCTTCCCCATAGATAGCAACGCGACGAGCGCCCGCGGCCCGCCCCGAGGCCATCCCAGCCGCCGCAATGCCCGCACCGGGTGAACTGGCCAACAGCACGATCGAGGAGAAAAGCATTCCGGCGTTGCAGCGTGTCGGCGGCTCGCCTCGTTGTCTTGGGCAGCTTAATTCTCGCCGAGCTCGAGCTTGTGCGCTGGTTTCAAAGGAAGCGGGCAATAGGCTATTGCGGCTCTCCTGGACGGAGAAAACGGTGGCCCAAAGCGACCGAGCCGCGCAGACTACAGACCCTTCATACCCGGAAAGTCAACCGGAACGGCGCGTCTCCTATTGGTGTTGGCGCCCCTCTGCATGGGCACCTTCTGCAAGGCCTCTTGAACGCCGATACCGCTGAACTAAATCGTACTCCGCCGGAGGCCCATCTTGGGGCGGGCATGTCGGCGAAGCGGCATCCGCCGACGGCAGTCTTGTACCCATGTTGCTCAGAGGAGGATGTGGCTATGAGAACCACTCTCGATTTCACCCCGCTGTTCCGGTCGAGCATCGGCTTCGAGCGAATGCTGAGCGCGCTTGAAGCCGCGAGCCGCGGCGAAACCATCGACAGCTGGCCTCCGTATGACATCGCCAAGCTCGGCGAGGACGATTACCGCATCACCATGGCGGTAGCTGGCTTCAGCCAGGACGATCTGACCCTGACCCAGGAGCACAACATGCTCTTGGTGTCCGGCCAGAAGGGGGGCGAGGAGAATGGCCAGTATCTTCATCGTGGAATTGCCAGTCGCACCTTCCAGCGCCGTTTCGAGCTGGCCGACCACGTAAAGGTGGTGAATGCCAGGCTCGTCAACGGTCTGCTGACGATCGATCTCAAGCGCGAAGTTCCTGAAGCGGTGAAGCCGCGCCAGATCGAAATCGCGACGAGCGGCAAGACGACGTCGAAGTCCTCGCCGAAGCAGATCGAGGCTGAGAAGCCGGCCGCCTAAGGCATTCCGCAAGCGCACGCGCGCGGGTGCATGGGCCCGGCGCAGAATGGTGCATTGTCAATCGCAACGGACGAAGGAGAAGAAAAATGAGCGTTCGAGATCTGATCCCTTGGGGCCGCAACAACGGCAATCAGGCTCCGACCATATTCCGCGCTGGCGACCGTGATCCGTTGCTGTCGCTGCATCGCGAAGTGAACCGGTTGTTCGATGATGTCTTCCGCGGCTTCGGTTCGACCCTACCCGCCTTCAGTGGCGCTTCCGTCTTCAGCGGTGGTTGGCCAAGCGTCGAGATTTCCGACGGCGAAACGGAGGTCAAGGTGACGGCCGAGGTGCCCGGTCTTGAGGAGAAGGACATCGAAGTCCTGCTCGACGACGGCGTGCTGACGCTGAAGGGCGAGAAGCGCTCCGAAACCGCGGACAGGGACAGGCGGTTCTCCGAGCGCTTCTATGGCCGCTTCGAGCGCCGTATCCCGCTCGGCTACGAGGTCAAGGAAGACAAGGTCGATGCCCGCTTCAGCAATGGTGTGCTGACCGTGACCTTGCCCAAAAGCGAGAAGGCGCAGTCGCAGGTAAAGCGCATCGCCATCAAGAGCTGACGCGCGGCAGGCGCCGGCGGCCGGCCGCCGGCGGCAGCGTCCTTGCCAAAAAGGGAGGGATGAATGATGGAGAGACAGGTTAACGGATCAACCAGAACACCAATCCCGCAGTGGTGGTCGTCGAACGACAACCGGCAGAAGCCCCTTTCGATGGGACGCTCGACCTTCTCGGGCGACGCCGTCGCACGGATCTACAAGCCGTCCCGCGCGGCGACGACTTCCGGCGCGGCCCGCTCGCGCGGCTGGCGTCTCGTTTTCGAGCGACGCACCGCGCCCTTTATCGAGCCGCTGATGGGCTACACCGGGAGCCGCGATACGCTTACCCAAGTCGAGTTGAACTTCCCGACGCTGGAGTCGGCCGTTCGCTACGCCGAGCGACAGGGGCTGTCCTATGTCGTTCAGAACCCGACGGAGCAGGCTGACGATGGGGCGACCAATTCGAGGCCTGCCAAGCCCGGAAGGTCGACCTACGGCTTTTCCAACATGACACTCGACCGGCTAGGACTTGGCGCACTTCAGGAGAGCTACGGGCGCGCCCTCGACGGCGCTGCAAACCGCAACGATCCGTCCGGTCCGGAAAGCTGGACGTCGCCCATGGGCGTGGCCCGCGATCCGAAGCTGACGCTGGAGGCCAAGCGCTCGATCCTGATGAACTGGGCTTGGACGGAGTATCTGATCGATCTGGCGACCAATGAGGGCATGCCTGAAAACAACCGTCCCTCGCGCCTCGACGAGGTCGAGCAGGCGCTGCTCGCGCTCGAACGGGAGGTTGCGGCTGACCAAGTTAATTCAGGCGTGCGCAAGGCGGCATAAGGTGTGCCTACGAGCGGGTCTGGAGCAATTCCGGGCCCGCTTTTTCAAACCCCGCGGGCTTAGCCCCGCAGATAGCAATGACATCACCAGGTCAGGGAGGCAAGCAATGTTCGCTCTCGCACCGAAGCTCCGCGTCGTCTCCGTTGCGATGGGGGCCATTTTCTTCACCCTCGCACCCGTTGCTGCGCAAACGACTGCACCAGCTGAGGCATCCAGCCTGCCGACGCTTGCGCCCATGCTGGAGCGCGTCACACCGGCCGTCGTCAACATCGCGGTCGTTTCCAAAGCCCCCAAGGAAGACAATCCGCTTTTCAGCGACCCCAATTACCGGCGTTTCTTCGGGCCGGAGCAGCTGCCGCAGGCCAGGATGAGCGCCGGCTCCGGCGTCATCGTCGATTCGGCGAAGGGCTATGTTCTGACCAACAATCACGTCGTAGGGGACGGCAGCGAAATCTCCGTCACCCTCAAGGACGGCCGGCAATTCCCGGCAAAGCTGATCGGCAGCGACAAGGACACCGATATCGCGCTGCTTCAGATCGACGCTAAAAACATCACGCAGATAGAGACCGGCGATTCAGACACCCTGAAGGTCGGCGACTATGTCGTAGCCATTGGCAATCCCTTCGGTCTGGGCCAGACCGTGACGTCCGGCATCGTCAGCGCGCTTGGCCGCAGTGGACTCAACATCGAGGGTTACGAGGATTTCATCCAGACCGACGCCTCGATCAATCCGGGCAATTCCGGCGGCGCCTTGGTTACTCTGGACGGCAAGCTGGTCGGCATCAACACGGCTATCCTCAGCCCAGCCGGCGGCAATGTCGGCATCGGTTTCGCCGTGCCGAGCAACATGGCTGTCTCCGTGATGAAGCAGTTGATCGCCCACGGTGAGGTGCGGCGCGGAAAGGTGGGGATCGGCATTCAGGATTTGACGCCGGACCTCGCAAAGGCGCTGCAACTCGGAGACCTCCGCGGCGCGGTGATCGCCAATGTCGAACCCGGCTCGTCGGCAGAGAAGGCTGGTTTGCAGGTCGGTGATGTCGTCACCGCAATCGACGGACATCCCGTGCAAGGCACGACCGACCTCAGAAACCGCATCGGCCTCACCCCTGCCGGAAATACCGTCAAATTTGCCGTCAAACGCGGTAATGGCGAAGTCACGATCGACGTGACGATCGCCGCACAGGAAAGCGGGTCGGAGACGCTGGCAGGCACCCTCCTGCAGGGCGCCAGGATGAGTGACGCTTCGGCTGAGGAAGCCCAGCGGGCAGGCGCAGCCGGTGTCGTGATCGAGAGCATCGAGCCCGCTAGCCCGGCGGCTAGAGCGGGGCTGAGGACGGGCGACATGATCGTGGCGGTCAACCGCAAGCCGATCTCTTCCGTGCACGATTTGCGCAGTGCGATCGCTGGCCAGCGCGCAATACTGGCGCTGGAACTCATCCGTGACGGTGGGCGTCTTCTGCTGGTTGTGCGATAAATTCGGCGCGTCATGTGAGATGAGGTAGCCGTGATGGAAATGACCAAGAAGTCGTAATGACCCTGGTATGGGTCGCCACCTATAGCGAAGGGCTTATGATGTAGTTGCAGACTTCGCGGCTCAGAAGTCGTTTGCAAAGCGACGGGAACACGTCCGGCCCGGTGTGATGACCAATGCGTTTGCGCCTCTTTCATTTCCCTTTTGCCGGAGCTTCGAATGGCAACTGGCGCAACCCCGCAGGATCAGGTGCAGCAGATGTTCCTCCGGCATTTTGCCGGATCGGCCTCGGCGGCACCCAGGCGCTTGCCGAACAGACTGCCGCCATACACACGGGCGGTTCGGTCATGCACATGTCGGCTGGCGCTTTTCCGGCGCGCCTACGAGCATTTCGAAGCAGGCGCGCTGGCATCTCAATCGGCTGGTGGCGCATAGGAGGCGATGCGGAATACTCCTCGACCAAGTCGCAACCAACGTCAGCAAGTTTGCCGATCACATCGAATTCGTCGATCTTAGCGGGCGTGCGCAGGTGCTTGCCGTGCTGCGCAAGAACTATGCGGCCTGGCTCCCCAGAGAAGCCGCATCGATGGAACCCGCGGCTGCGCAGCGGAACGACGCAGCCAGCCAGCTCAGGAGCGAATGGCCTCGGTCGAACGCACCGAAATTGAATTCAAGTATGCTCGATGAGAACATGAAGATGAACGTCTTGTCCGCCCAATGAAGCCGATTGACACTGGCGAGTCCCTCGGGCGCGGCCTGCGTTGCTTCCTCAGCGTGGCAGCTAGGCGCCAGGTTGGTTCGATCACCACAAATCGAGGTTCTCCGCCGGAGGTCTTCGCCTCGCTGTTCTCGCTACTCACGAGGTAAAATGGAAGCAGAGCTGACCGAGAAGACACTGGGCGCCGACCTGTAGGCGCAATCATGTCTGGAAAGGCCGCCACGGTGGCTCTGCAAGAGTGATAAGGTTGCCGTCAGGGTCTGTGACCTGCGCGATCTTTCCGTAGTCACCCTGCTTTTCCCCGGAGACGCTAACGCCAATTTCTTCGAGCGATCGGCGGGCCTTGTCCATTTTCGGCACGACAACTGTCATCCTTCCCGAACCTGCATGCTCCTGGTCATGGAAGATTTGAATGTTCGCCCCTGCGACGCCGCGCCACTGGATCAGACCATCCATGGGACGATCATCAGGCCTTCTTTCGAAGAGCTGGGTGTAGAACTGCTCCGCGCGATCCATGTTTGCCGTCGCGAGGGCGGCATAGATTGCTTGAATTTGCATTCGCTGTCTCCCTTCTTGCCGCTCAATGAGCAAAGGAACGGTCTTGTTCCAGGATCACCGGCATCCCGCCCGCGCTGAAGGTTCCATTCATGACAGAAACTGTCACCGTCAATCGGGAGGCGTGACGCTGTCCGCTCTTCTGACGCGGCACTATGGCAAGGTCTTTTCCGGGATGGTGGCGAAGACGATCGCGCTTAACCAAGACCTCGACGGATCGGCTCCGTATCTGCCGGTCGGCCGCATCGTCACCCTGAATTGCCAACGGGGCTTCGGAGGGCGGTCTGTGAAAAGGGCATTTTCCGCGTCGTCGCCGGCGGCCGGATGTCACCTCCCGCTTCGTGCCGCTGCTGATCTCGCTGTCCGGTGCGCAACTCGATCACGGCCGTTCCTTCCGGCTCGGCCGGAGGCTCGCCTTCGATCGTGCCCGAGCCGGCATCCTTGCTGCGCGCGCCATCGACTGCGGCGATGCCACGCTCAACAAGGCGCGTGCCGGTTTCTGCGCTCTGGTCAAGAAGATGGGTGGCTAACTCGTTCTGACGTCTATGCTAGGGGAAGGCGGACCATGGTCCGCCTTTCTGGCGCTGGCATCCGGTGATCATGCGGTGCCATCCACAGGCGCCAAAGCGCCGTAGCGAGAAGCTGTCAATTCAGCGCTGGTTCGCCCATCAACTCGGTGAGAAAGGACGCGGCGATCAGATCGTCCGCGTCGATGCGTAAAGAGCCTTCGCCGCGCCCCATGATGGCCGCGACCTTCTGGAAGGCTTTAATCTCATGCTCGGTGATCTTGGCTTCCCGCATCCTGGTTCTCAGCTCGGCGACACGCATCCCGAGCGAACGGGATGTTCCGATTTCTCTATTCGACATTGGTCAGTCCTCCTCCCCCACCCGTGTCTGTTTCGCCGCCGCCCGAATTCCGCCAGCCTGCCCATAGATTGGTGTTGCTTTCAGGAGCATCAGCATGCCCGCTAATGAGAATCTGCTGATATTATGAATGAATAATGAAGGGGGCGCGGCTGTAGGGCTTCGCTTGTACCGAGATCAGCACGCGCGTCGGTCCTGAGGAAGGCTGCGGCAACGGCCTGTGCGGCCTCAAATTTTACACTGAGACACTACCGTCCCGGCGGGTCCCGAACTCACGTTCACCCGCTGGTTCACCTGGCGCGTTCGGAGCTAACCTGCGTTAGCAGATGGCCGCCCGCATCACGGACCGTGCAGATTGCATCGGTCTGGTCGCGCGGCCCCGGCCGGAGCTTGCGCACGATGTCGAAGGCCCTCTGCCTGGCGGCTCCAAAGCCTGGGAGAATTGTCCCGCGCGCATCGTGGTACACGTCGCCCCTTTCGGACACATCGAAAAAGAACCTCGGCATGATCGCATGACCTCGGAAAATCCTTCTCGTTGCAAAACCGACGCCAGCTATTTGGTCCCGAAATGAACCAAACATGGTCGCTTTCTCTTGGCCGAGGATCTCGCTGAGCAGCTTGTGCGCCTCGTCAAGCCCGAGATCCTTTGCCCATTCCCGCAGGGAACCGTACCGGGAAATCTCGTAGTGCTTGACCGCCTGGCAGGCAGCCAGCAGGCCGGCGTCGAGAGCTGTTCCCGACGCTTCCTCTTTGATGAGACCCTGATGGCGTCGCACTTCTCGCCGGAAGCCTGCTTGCCGATCGACTTGAACACTTGCCCCAGTTTCTTGATCTGTCCCTTGGTCTCCTGGAGGTGGTCCTCCGCTGCCTGTTTCAGCTTGGCGTCCTTTGCCGCCTCTGCCACTTTGGGCAATGCCTTGGTGATCGCGTTCTCGGCGTAATAGACGTCCTGAAGGGTATGCTCGAAAATATCAGCCAGCATTTTCATGGTCCTCCAAGCCGGAACTGGCAGCGCAGAAAGAGCGAACGGGATGAATGTTCCATCCCACCATCCGGGTTGGGAAAGCGGACGGCGCAGTCTCGCTTTAGTTGAAGAATTATTCCCGACCGTGCCTTGTTTAGAACACGGGATAGGCCTATGTTGCAGAATATCGATCTTGGCTGTCGAACTTTGTTTCTGACGCGAACAGCGTCGTCGGCGATCTTCTCCTCTCAAAATCGATCTAAACCGTTTGTCGTGTGTCTTGCGCGGCAGGCAACTTTCTATGGATGATTGAAAGGAAATCGTCATGAATACTGGAACCGTAAAGTTCTTCAATGCCACAAAGGGCTTCGGCTTCATCGAGCAGGGTGGCGGCCAGCCGGACGTGTTCGTCCACATCTCCGCTGTCGAGCGGGCCGGCATGCGTTCGCTCGTCGAGGGCCAGAAGCTCAGCTTCGACCTCGTGAAGGACAACCGCAACGGCAAGAGCGCGGCCGAGAACCTGCAGGCCGCATAAGCTAGTGCGCTGGTCGTTGACCACGGATGTACTGGCACCGGCTGCAGAGCGCAGATCAGAGAGGTCGGGCAAGTCCCGACCTTTTTTCGTTTGATGATCGGAGACCGCACATGCGACACCCCGAAATACCGCAAGGGATATTCAAGCCCAAGCCGACCGCCAGCGAGACGAAGCAGGACGCCACCACCCGGGCAGCCCGCCAAATCACCAACGGCGAAGCGGCCGCGCGGGACCAGAAGACCGAACGGTTGAGGCTGGCCAGGCTTGCCAGCGAGGCAACAAAGGCGAACACGGCGCCCACCCAGAAGCGAACAATCAAGCCCAAGCACGTCTAGCCGAAACGAGCGGTGCCATCGGCCGGCGCCACAAAGGGGCGGGGGCTTGGGGTTCCTTTAAAGCGCCGGCCAGACGGAATCCACGTCCGCGGCGGCGGGAGGTTGGGCGGACGAGGACGCCAGGGGCGGTCACAACCCCAGTGCCGCAGCGACCCGTTCTTGGAAATACTGCACTCCCCGCTCATGCCGCCCCGAAAGCGGGCCGGAGCTATACGCCCCTGCGGCATAGTTGCGATGCGTATCGGCGCAGATGGCGTAGTCCTCGCGTACCACGGCCAGGGTGCCTTGCACAGATTTCGCCCTGCTCTCGGATGCTTCTGCAGAGGTGTCGGCAAAGAAGAAATGGTAGTGCTGGTCTGTGTGATGCGGTGAGGTCGGGTTGATCCGGCTAACGTTCATGCCGCCATCGAAAAGCGACAGCGTCCAGTTCGGCCACATCCAAAGCCATTTGCCGCGATAGAACAGACCGTCTTTTGGCGGTGCGGTCATCCGGACATAACCGGGATGGGCGGTGGTCTGGAAAGCTTCGAAGTCGATGGCCGCGTAGAAGGAGGGATGCGTGCCTGGGATGTGGTAGCCTTCGACGAAATTGTCGGTGTAGATCTTCCAGTTCGCCGCAAAGCTGACAGTAGCCTCGTCGGTGGCGGCATAGGTCTCCAACGGCTCGTCCGCCAGTTCGGCGGGCAGAGAGCCAAGTTGATCCAGAAGGCTTTCCTTTGGGTCGAGTGCCGCGAAGAGCAGCCCGCGCCATTCGGACAACTGCACCGTCTCCAGCGGCCAGTCTTCGGCGATTATCGCGGGATCCTTGCCATACCATGGGGCCTGCACCAGCCGCCCGGTGTCGGCAAAGGACCATTTGTGATACGGACAAACGATCAGCCCACATTTGCCCGCGCCATCGGCCAGAAGTTTCGCCCCCCGGTGGCGGCAGACGTTCTTAAATCCGCGCAAGGTCCCGTCCCGGCCCCTGATGGCGAAGATCGGTGTGCCGGCGATGTCGATGGCAAGGTATTGACCGGACGTCGCGACCGAGGCGACTGGCCCCATGAACTGCCAGGTGTGCGCGAAGATATTACACCGTTCCTGCTGCCAGATATCATCGCGGACATAAAGCGAAGGATCCAAATTCAGGTATTGCACGGGCGGAGTCTCGAGTGGCGGGTGGTCGGGTCGCAAGGTATCTGGCGTCATAGGTTACCTCCAGTTGCGGCAATCCTGTCGTAAGCGGGGCGACATCGCAAGGGATTCGGCTCTGCTGCGCAAAGCCTGTAAGCCGGCGTGCAATTTTGCTTTAACGCAGATTTGCTGGAGTCGCGGCTCGAATTCGCCGACCTAGTCGTGACGCGATCATCACCTCGGATGCCTTAACCGCGGCACAGCTTCCAGGCCGACTTCGTAGCCCAGTTTGTCGTCTGCCTGATGAACGGCGGGTATCAGAATGGCGCGGTTCGCTCGCGAACGACGGGGACGGGGCCGTTGCCGAATGGCAGCTATCCGCCGAGCGCGGCCGAAACCCGACAGTCAGCAGCCGGCCCCTTTTCAGACTACTAGTCTGATCATTATAAGGCGAAGGGCCGCTTTGCGCCTCATGTCGGCCATTCAAGGCGCCTTTGCCACTGCCCAAAAGCAGATGCGGCGCCATGGCAAGGGTTGGGCTGCGGTATAATTGATCGGCGGCTGGTCTCGGGTTGCGCAGAAGACGAGTCGAGCCGCCGATCGGGCGACAGACGTTGGGAACACACAGACCAATTAGAGGCAGTGAGACGCCTGACGCTTTGGGCAATTTCAGTAAACCACGACACTCCTGATCGATTTGCCCTCATGCATCAGGTCGAAACCCTTGTTGATGTCGTCGAGCTTCAGCGTGTGGGTGATCATCGGGTCGATCTGGATTTTCTTTTCCATGTACCAGTCGACGATCCGCGGCACATCGGTGCGGCCGCGCGCGCCGCCGAAGGCGGTGCCCATCCAGGTGCG
>NZ_JARTVR010000040.1:0-1176 GCF_029625735.1 Mesorhizobium sp. WSM4935
GTCGACCGTGAACAATCCGAGCCCTAAGCGGCGACCGGCTTCGGCCGGATTTGAAGCAGGGCAATCAAGAGCGACAAAAACCCCTTCAGCCACCTGAGCAGGAGGGAGAAGTTGTAGCCGGCGGCGGCCAGGATGGCGTTGAGGGTGTCGCCCTGCTGGCCGGCGAGGTAGTTGCGGCCCATTCTGTGTTCGCTCTTGATGTGGCCGATGACGGGCTCGACCGCCGACCGCCGTCGCATCTGGCGCTTGATGGCTGGGGTGACGCGGCGTTTCTGGCCCGCGGTGAAGACCCTGAGCTTGTGGCTCTGCGGTGCGTTGTGGCCGCGATAGCCGGCGTCGGCGAGGATGCGGCCGATCTCGTTGCCGATGGTCTTTTCCATGTCGGGGATGACGCTTGCCAGCGTGTGGCCGTCATAGGGATTGCCGGGCAGTGCTTTTGCATGCAGGGCGAACTGGCCGCCCCTGGAGCGCTTCAGCGTGGTGGCCACCGACACCTTCACCCCGAACTCGTAGGGCGCATGCGCCTTGCCCTTGCCGATGCATTCCACCTCGTGTGCGTGCAGGCTGTAGATCTTGCGGCCGCGCTGGCGCTGGCGTTGCTCGAGAACGGTGGCGGCCTGGTAGAGCGGCCATTTGAACAGCGTCCAGCCCCTGATCGCCGGCGATCTGGCGACCAATGTCGCGAATGGTCCGGCCGAGATAGGTCTTGAGCTTGCGTAGCGCCTTGTTGGCCCGCTTGAACTGCTTGGCGTGGGCATAGCGCTGGTGGCTGATCAGCGCCAGCTTGCCGACCCGCACATAACTCTGGCGCAAATGGAGACCCGTCCTCTTGGCCAGCCGCACCAGCCGTTCGCGTGCCCGATGGATGAGCTTGGCGTCGGTCGGGAACATGACGTTCTTCGGCTGCACGGTGGTGTCGACGATCACCTGGCGCGTGTCGGCCGGTTTCATCGCCCCGGTCTTGACCGCGAGGCTGAGGCTCTCCTGCAACAGCACCATAATCCGCTCCTCGCCCATACGGCTGCGCCAACGCGTCATCGAGGAGCGGTCGAACGGCAGCGTATGGCAAAAGAACGTCTCGCCGGTGAGATACTGGAAATAAGGGTTCTCCACCCAGCGCTCGCACAGCACCTCATCCGACAGGTTGAAGGTGTGCTTGAGGATCGCCAGCCCCGC
>NZ_JARTVR010000041.1:0-1146 GCF_029625735.1 Mesorhizobium sp. WSM4935
CACCTTGTATCTCCACGAGAGAGATTTCGTGGGATTGAAGCGATTGAGCCAAGATCCGGCTGGCCAGCCGGATCTTGGCTTGGCGAAGACGCCCGTACCACCTGAGGTTACAGCCGCGGGAGAGCTTGGGATCTTCGCCTTCGTCACGCACGACCGAACAGTCGCTTGGTTCCAACCGTACGTACAAGGCAGGTTACCGTGAACAGGATCATTTGTGGAGTTGATGTTTCTAAGGATTGGCTGGACGCGCATGTCTGGCCGAGTGGGGCGATAGAGCGCTTCGCCAACGATGTAACGGGGATCGCAGCTCTTTGGCTGTTCTGCCGCAGCCACGGCGCAGCTCTTGCGGTGATGGAGGCCTCGGGCGGCTATGAGCGGCTTGGCTTCATGCTTTTGTGGGCGCACGGCATGCCATGCGCCCTGGTCAATGCCAGAAGCGTGCGCCGCTTCGCCGAGGCGATGGGCTATCTGGAGAAGACCGATCGGATCGATGCGGCTGTCATTGCCCATTATGGCGCAGTCAAGAAGACGGTCCCGACGGCACCGCCGAGCAACTCCCAGCAACGCCTTACTGCGCTGGTCGGGCGGCTTTGCCAGGTAGTCGGCGATGCCACCATCAACAAGCAGCGCAAAAGCGCCGCACGCGATGCCGAGGTATGCGCCAGTATCGAGGCCATGCTGGCCTTCCTCAAGCGCGAGGAGCGGCGTCTGGAAGGCGAGATCGCCTCGATGATCGATGACGATCCGCTGTGGGCCAAGCTGGGGTCGGCCTTTCGGTCGCTCAAGGGTGTGGCTGGCCGCACCGTTGCCCGCCTGATGGCCGAACTGCCCGAGATCGGCCTTATCTCCAACAAAGCCATCGCCAAACTGGCCGGCCTCGCCCCCATCGCCAACGACAGCGGCAGGCGCAGCGGCAACAGGCATGTGCGCGGCGGACGCGCCGGGCCGCGTGGCATCCTCTTTGTCGTCGCCGCCATCGTGGCCAAGTTCGATCCGCATCTCAAAGCGTTCGCTCAACGCTTGCAGCAGGCAGGAAAGCCCAAAATGCTCATCCGCATCGCACTCGCCAGAAAACTTCTCGTCATCCTCAACGCAAAAGCACGCGACGCGAGAACCGAGTTCGCAAATGCAACTTGACAGCCCAGA
>NZ_JARTVR010000042.1:0-1136 GCF_029625735.1 Mesorhizobium sp. WSM4935
GCAGGGCTATCGCATATGGGTCAGGGCGTGGATTAGATAGTCATCATTCCAGGCGCATTTCTTGATGCGATGGCTGATGGGGACTTTGTCGGCATCGGCGGCCTGGAGGATGTTTCTGGCGATGCGGTTGAGGAGCGCGATGTTGGCCGGAGCGTTGTCCTTGCGGGCACGGCTCAGATCCTCGTCCAGGTGAACGTCGAGCATCCAATGCAGCCCATTCTCGATTTGCCAATGAGCCCTTGTGAGGTCGAGCGCCTGCTGCGGTGAAAGCAGCGTAGAAGCCATGAACAGGCGCGTCAGCGGTTTGGCCTGATTGCGCCGACTGGTGATACGGATGAAGGTTTCATGGCCGGGCATCAGCGGCTCGGCTGCGGCCACAACCTCGGCTCGCCGCCACTCGTTGCGGCCATGGCTGGTTTCGGTTTGCTCCGCCACAGCGGGAGTGGTTTCGGCCAGCTGTTGTTTGGCGTGAGCTACCCAATGGCGGCGATTTCCTTTAAGCGCGAGCAGGTAGTCGCCGCCGCGTTCGGTGATGGCTTTTGCCATGCGCTTGTGACAGTGGAGCGCATCGGCCGTGACCATTCTGCCCGTAAGATCAATCAGTTCGATGACCTTGAGGGCTGCCTCGACCTCATTCTCTCCCTCCCCGGGCGACACTGCTGCCAAGCATAGCCGTGTCTCGGCGGCAAAGGCCGACACCGTCAGGGGCGGACTGGCCGCAAGACCCTTCTCATAGGCTCGCCGCAGCGCCTTGCCGTCGAGTGAGACCACCTCCTGGTATGCCCGCGCGAAGCCTGCCGCAAAGGCGGCGAAGGCCCGCCCAAACGCCTCCGGGTCAAGCAGCCGCAACAGCCGCGAGAAGGTGTCGTGGCTGGGCGCCACCTCATATTCGATCAACCGCGATAGCGCCTGCTTACGTTCCTGCGCGAACAACGAGAACTCCGTCGCATTGCTCGCGCCGCATAAGCTCGCCGCTATCATCATCACGATCAGGTCGCCAAGCCGATGCGTGGCGTTGCCAGCACGCGGATCAGGCACCGCGCCGAAATAGCTCTCAAGGCTGGAAATGGCAGTCTCTCCCTCGCTCGACTGCCTGCCCAAAGAATCCTTTCTCAGGCTAACTTCAAGTCCCAAAA
>NZ_JARTVR010000043.1:0-1057 GCF_029625735.1 Mesorhizobium sp. WSM4935
CGAATCCAAAGCGAAGTAAACCATCGACGCATTGCTGCACAGGACCAGCCCCACGAGCCGACAAAAAGATGAAGTGCACGCCGCTCCCCTGGTTTTCGCCAGATCATGTTGCGAGCTCGTCGGCCGGAACATGCGTCTGGCAGTTCTTGGGGCAGACGCGGCCGCAGGCTCCGCAGCCTATGCAGCGGCCGGCATCATCGACAACCATGATCATGCGATTGAGCTTGCCGTCGAAATCGTCGTCCTCGTCATCGCAGGGGCGAGGATTTCACCCGCATCATCAACGCCGTGAAGATGCATGACATCGCGCGAGCAGACCTTGAAACAACGGCAGCAGCCGATGCAGATTTGCTATCGATGGAGGTCAGGTACGGCGGCATCCAAATGGAGCCGTCACGGGTGGTGAATGTGCGCATCATCCTAAATTCTTCATTGAAGCGAGTTCTCTCTTGGCAACATCCAACTCGGCATAAACGGCTTGGGTTTTCTCGGCGACTTCCTGTATGTCGGCCCACTTGCCCGGCAGACCCTCGACGAGGTCCTGCAATGCCATCTTGGCAATAGCTGCACGCAACTGGAGCTTTCAGACTTTTTTCCTCATCCTATCTAGGTCTGACATAGATCCTTCCTGGAACAATGGTTTCTTGATGCGCTCCATCTCGGGCTAGGCTTCAATGGCTGCAGTCGCATCGTCGACCAGTTTCGTACCGGCCTCAGCAAGTTTGCGGAAAGTCTCGAAGCCGAACCGGTGGACGTCTCGACAGAACGCCCAACCGCCGGAAGCCCCCACGGGTTTCATTTCTATTGTCGGCGACGTCGACACGCCGGAGCGCTCCTCGATCGCAAGCGCTACGGCGGTGTAAAACATGTCGAGCCTCCACAGCGCGTCAGGATCGGGATCGCCGCCAAAGGGTACCGCACGTTGCTGTTGCTTGGTGATGATGAACTCGGCCAGCAGCTCGGCATCCGAATGGCCTTCCCATAAGCCGAAGGAATCCTGAGTACGAATGAGCCGCAGGAGGCATTTGACGAACGGGGAAGCAAGGGCCTCGTCGTC
>NZ_JARTVR010000044.1:0-954 GCF_029625735.1 Mesorhizobium sp. WSM4935
GGCGAGATTTCGCCGGTGATGTTGAAGGACTGCAATCTGGATATCGTCGAGCTCGGCCATTCCGAGCGGCGCGAGCATTTCGGCGAGACGGACGAAACCGTGGGCCTCAAGACGGAGGCTGCCATACGCCACGGCTTGACCCCCTTGATCTGCATCGGCGAGACGCTGGCCGAGCGCGAGGCTGGCCTCGCCCGCGAGGTTCTCGACGGGCAGGTGCGCGGCGCGCTCTCCAAGCTCGGCGCGGCGCAGAAGCGGGCGCCGATCCTGCTCGCCTACGAGCCGGTCTGGGCAATCGGCATCAACGGCATTCCGGCGACCTCGGACTATGCCGACGCCCGCCAGGCGGAGATCATCGCCACCGCCCAAGACGTGCTCGGCCGCCGCGTCCCATGCCTCTATGGCGGTTCGGTCAACCAAGACAATTGCGCCGAACTCATCGCATGCCCGCATATCGACGGTTTGTTCATCGGACGCGCCGCATGGGCTGTCGAGGGCTACCTCGACATCCTGTCCAGATGCGTTGCCAAACTATGAGGAGACGATCATGAAGCTCGCGATTGCAGGGGACAGTGCCGGCGAAGGCCTGGCCAGGGTTCTGGCCGACTATTTGAAGGACAAACACGAGGTGTCGGAGGTGTCGCGCACCGAAGCCGGCCCGGACCCCTTCTACGCCAATCTGTCCGACCGGGTCGCGAACGACGTGCTGGCCGGCAAGTATGACCGTGCCATACTCATCTGCGGCACCGGGATCGGCGTCTGCATATCGGCCAACAAGGTGCCTGGCATCCGCGCGGCGCTCACGCACGACACCTACTCCGCCGAGCGCGCCGCGCTGTCGAACAACGCCCAGATCATCACCATGGGCGCGCGCGTGATCGGGCCTGAACTGGCAAAATCGATCGCCGATGCCTTCCTCAAGGAGACCTTCGATCCCGAGGGCCGGTCGGCCGGCAA
>NZ_JARTVR010000045.1:0-949 GCF_029625735.1 Mesorhizobium sp. WSM4935
TCCATGTACCAGTCGACGATCCGCGGCACATCGGTGCGGCCGCGCGCGCCGCCGAAGGCGGTGCCCATCCAGGTGCGGCCGGTGACCAGCTGGAAGGGCCGCGTCGAAATCTCCTGGCCGGCGCCGGCCACGCCGATGATGACCGACTTGCCCCAGCCGCGATGCGAGGCTTCCAGCGCCTGGCGCATCACCTTGGTGTTGCCGGTGCAGTCGAAGGTGTAGTCGGCGCCACCGATCTGGTCGGCGCCGCGCTTGGTCATGTTGACCAGGTAAGGCACGATGTCGCCGTCGATCTCCTTCGGATTGACGAAATGCGTCATGCCGAACTTCTCGCCCCAGGCCTTCTTGTCGTCGTTGATGTCGACGCCGATGATCATGTCGGCGCCGGCCAGGCGAAGACCCTGGATGACGTTGAGGCCAATGCCGCCGAGGCCGAAGACGACAGCGGTCGCCCCTTGCTCGACCTTGGCGGTGTTGATGACGGCACCGATGCCGGTGGTCACCCCGCAGCCGATGTAGCAGATCTTGTCGAAGGGGGCGTCCGGATTGACCTTGGCCACCGCGATCTCGGGCAGCACGGTGAAGTTGGAGAAGGTCGAACAGCCCATGTAATGAAAGAGCTTCTCGCCATTGATCGAGAAGCGCGAGGTGCCGTCGGGCATCAGGCCTTGCCCCTGCGTGGCGCGGATGGCGGTGCACAGATTGGTCTTCCTCGACAGGCAGGACGGGCACTGCCGGCATTCGGGCGTGTAGAGCGGGATGACATGGTCGCCCTTCTTGACCGAGGTCACGCCCTTGCCGACATCGACGACGATGCCGGCGCCCTCATGGCCGAGGATTGCCGGAAAGATGCCTTCCGGATCGGCGCCCGAGAGCGTGAACTCGTCGGTGTGGCAGATGCCGGTCGCCTTGACCTCGACCAGCACCTCGCCCTCGCGGGGACCTTCGA
>NZ_JARTVR010000046.1:0-865 GCF_029625735.1 Mesorhizobium sp. WSM4935
TGTCGGATTTGTGATTCAAGATGCTGGCTGGAATGGAGGCCAGCATCTGATGACGCGACCTCTTTCGGACGACCTTCGCGAACGGGTTGTAGCGGCGGTATTGAGTGGTGAGAGCCGCCGGTCGGCCGCCAAGCGGTTCGGCATTTCGGTTTCGGCTGCGGTGAAGTTGTTGCAGCGTCATCGGGCGACTGGCTCGGTTGCGCCTGGCAAGATGGGCGGACATCGCAAAAGGGTGCTGGAGCCGCACCGCGCCTTCATCGAGGCACGCATGCGTGAGACGCCGCATCTGACGCTGCACGGTCTTAAGGATGAGTTGGCCGGTCGCGGGGTCAAGGTCTCGCACAACGCAGTGTGGCAGTTCCTGCGCCGCGAGGGGTTGAGCTTCAAAAAAAACGCTGTTCGCCCTTGAGCAGGCACGCGCCGACATCGCGCGGCGGCGTCAACGATGGCGATCCTGGCAGGGCGGCCTCGATCCGCAATGTCTGGTCTTCATCGATGAGACCTGGATCAAGACCAACATGGCTCCGCTGCGCGGTTGGGGGCCGAAGGGCAAGCGGCTGCGCGGCCTGGCTCCACATGGCCACTGGCGCACATTGACCTTCCTTGGCGCACTGCGCTGCGATCGGCTCGCAGCGCCTTGCGTCTTCGACGGACCGATCAACGGCCAATGCTTCCGCGCCTATGTCGAGCAGCAGCTCATCACGGTGCTGAAGCCCGGCGATATCGTCATCATGGACAATCTTGGAAGCCATAAGTCGGCGGCCATCAGGCAAATGATCAAGGCCGCTGGCGCCAGGCTCTGGTACCTGCCGCCCTATTCACCGGATCTCAATCCGATCGAGCAGGCCTTCGCCAAGATCAAACA
>NZ_JARTVR010000047.1:0-777 GCF_029625735.1 Mesorhizobium sp. WSM4935
CTAGGTGTGAGCTTTCGAGAGGTTGTCCATTCGGACCGGACCGAGGAGACTGGAGTTACCACGCTTCAGCATCCATCGGAGGGTCCGAATGAACATCCACAAGAATGCCCGTCTCACACCGCTGCGTCGAGAGGAGATGGCGTTATCGGTGATAGAAGGCGCTTTTTCCAAAGCCCATGCGGCGCGCGTCTATGGCGTGTCGGCCAAGATCGTGGCGCGCTGGGTCGAGCGCTATAAGACCAAAGGGCGGGCCGGCATGGTCGACCGCTCGTCGCGGCCCACCGTCATGCCGAGCCTGACCGAACAGTCCGTGGCCGAGCGCATCGCAGCCTTGCGTCGCCAGCGGCTGACCGGCAAGCACATCGCCCATGAGGTCGGCGTCTCGCCCGCCACCGTCAGCCGGGTTCTCAAGCGTGCCGGGCTGTCGCGGCTCAGGGATATCGAGCCGGCCGAACCGGTCCGGCGCTACGAGCGGGAGCATCCCGGCGAGATGATCCATATCGACATCAAGAAGCTCGGCCGCTTCAGCCAAGTCGGCCATCGTATCACCGGCGATCCGCAAAAGGGCAAGTCGCGCGGCGCCGGCTGGGAGTTCGTCCATGTCTGCATCGACGACGCGTCCCGCATCGCCTTCTCGCAAATCCTGCCCGACGAGAAAAAGGAGTGCGCCATCGCCTTCCTCAAGGCCGCGGTCGCCTATTACGCCAGCCTCGGCGTCACGATAGCCCGCGTCATGACCGACAACGGCTCCTGCTACAGATCAAAGGCCTTCGCCAA
>NZ_JARTVR010000048.1:0-721 GCF_029625735.1 Mesorhizobium sp. WSM4935
TCGGCATAGAAGCCGTTGTCGCCATACCAGGTCAGCGTGCCGCCGAAGCCGTAGCCGGTGGCCCGGATGGAGCCGACGCCGTAGATCGAGGCAATGTCGGACGAGGCCGTGCCATAGTGGAAGGTCAGCCCGCCAAGCAGGATGCCGGTGGCGTCCTCATAGAGCAGCCCATCGAAGCCCGACTGCAGCTTCCAGGTGGTCACGTCGTAATCCGAGACGGTGGTGGCGCTGTCGGGACTCTGCCTGGTGTGCGCCGCCTCGATGCGGGCCCAGATCGCGCTCTGGGCCGGCACGCTGCCGATCTCGTCGGCGCCCTGGCTGGCGCCGGTCCAGGAGCGGTTGCCGACGCGCTGCTGCAGGGTGCCGAGCTCGTTCAGGCTCTGCAGCACGCCGGGATAGGCCTCGTAGATCGGCACGGCCGGCGAATAGAGCGGCTGCGGCTGACCGTTGATCAGCGCCGAGCGCAGGTACCAGTCGCCGTCCGCCGGCGTGCTGACGCCGTTCTTGTAGAGCCGATAGGCATAGGCGCCGCCGACCACCGCCTGGTCGCCCTCGAAGACATAGTCGCCGGCGAGCGAGAAGGTGCCGTCGGAGCTGCCGCCGACATCGATGATCTTGATGCCTTCGACCGTCTGCGCGCCGCCGCCGCCGAGATTGGCGACTTTGAGCGTGGTGGTGCCGGAGGTGTTGCCGGTGACGACCAGCCGGTCGGTGGCGGAGC
>NZ_JARTVR010000049.1:0-578 GCF_029625735.1 Mesorhizobium sp. WSM4935
GCGGCGGTGATCACCGGCAGCAGCACGGCGGAGCTGACCGAGACCGACGCGGCGCAAAGCACCGGCGGCAAGCTCGACGCCACCGACGTGGACAGCCCGGCCGACTTCGTGACGCAGACCGACGCCGCCGGCAGCAACGGCTACGGCAAGTTCTCGATCGCGGCCGACGGCACCTGGACCTACACCATGAACAGCGCCCACAACGAGTTTGTGGGCGGCCAGGACTACACCGACAGCATCACGGTGACGACCGCGGACGGCACCAGCAAGGTGCTCACCGTCACCATGCACGGCACCAACGATGCGGCGGTGATCACCGGCAGCAGCACGGCGGAGCTGACCGAGACCGACGCGGCGCAAAGCACCGGCGGCAAGCTCGACGCCACCGACGTGGACAGCCCGGCCGACTTCGTGACGCAGACCGACGCCGCCGGCAGCAACGGCTACGGCAAGTTCTCGATCGCGGCCGACGGCACCTGGACCTACACCATGAACGGCGCCCACAACGAGTTCGTGGGCGGCCAGGACTACACCGACAGCATCACGGTGGCGACCGCGGACGGCACCAGCAAGGTGCT
>NZ_JARTVR010000005.1:0-287806 GCF_029625735.1 Mesorhizobium sp. WSM4935
CGCGCAATGCGCGCGACACACTGCCCGCCATTTCGCTCGACCGGCACATCCTGGCCTGGGCGATCGCTCTCTACGGCGGCGACCAGGTGCCGAGCGGCGAGATCGCCGATGCCGCCAAGATGCTTCCCGGATGGCCAGGTACGGTCGCGCTGCGCAAGAACAGCGAGCGCGCGCTCTATCGCGAGAACCCCCCGCCGCAAGTGGTGGTGCAGGCCTTCGGCCGCAGCCAGCCGCTGACGCCGGAGGGCGTCATCATCCTTGCCCGCTCGCAGGTGGCGCTTGGCAACCAGGCGGCGGCGCGCGCGGTGCTGGTGCCGTTCTGGCGCAGCGAAAAGCTGGAAGCCAAGGATGAGAACGCCATTATCAAAGAGTTCGGCACGCTGATTCCGGCGGCCGACCATCGCTACCGCATGGAGCGCATGTTCTATGCCGACCGGCCGTCCTCGGCGCTGCGGGTCGCCGGCCTCGCCGGTGCACAGCCGCTGGCGGATGCCTGGGCGGCCGCCGGCAAGGGCGACAAGAACGCCGCCAAGCTGTTGAAGGCGGTGCCCGCGGCGCAGCGCTCGGCGGGCTATTTCTTCGCCGAGGCGGAATATCTGCGCAAGCAGCAGAAATTCGCCGATGCTGCTGCTGTCGTGATGAAGGCGCCGACGAACCGCGATTCGCTGGTCGACCCCGATGCCTGGTGGGTCGAGCGCCGCGTGCTGTCGCGCGAGCTGGTCGACCAAGGCGATATGAAGACCGCCTACAAAATCGTCTCCATGCATGCGGCCGAAAGCCCGGCCAATGCCGCCGAGGCCGAGTTCCACGCTGGCTGGTATGCGCTGCGCGGCCTCAACGACCCGGCGACGGCGGCCAAACATTTTTCGCGCATCGCCGAGCTCGCGCAGGGACCGGTGTCGCTGTCGCGCGCCTATTATTGGCTCGGCCGCGCGGCGGAAGTCGGCGGCCCAGGCAGCGCCAAGGACTATTTCACACGCGCGGCCAGCTACGGCACGACCTTCTACGGCCAGCTCGCGGGCGAGCGCGTGGGCTTGAGGACGCTCAACATCGCCTATCCGAAACCGAGTGCGGCCGACCGCCAGAGCTTCGACGGCCGCGAGGCGGTGAACGCGATCAAGCGGCTGCAGGAGGCGGGCTATGACCGCTACGCCGAAACGCTCTACCGCGACCTTGCCGGGCAACTGACCAGCCCGGGCGAACTGGCGCTGCTTGCGCTGCTGGCCGAAAAGCAGGGGAACCATTTCATGGCGCTGAAGGTCGGCAAGATCGCCGCGCAGCGCGGCATCGATGTCGGCGCGCTGTCGCACCCGCTGGGTGTCATTCCCGATTCGGCCAATGTTTCGGGGTCCGGCAAGGCGCTTGCCTATGCCATCGCCCGCCAGGAAAGCGAGTTCAACGTCAGCGCCGTCTCCAGCGCCGGCGCGCGCGGCCTGCTGCAACTGATGCCGGGCACCGCCAAGCAGTTGGCGAAGAAGGCCGGCATGACCTTCTCGCAGGCGCGGCTGACCACCGACGCCGGCTACAACGCGACGCTGGGCTCGGCCTTTCTCGGCGAGCAGCTCGACCGCTTCAGCGGCTCCTATGTGCTGACCTTCGCCGGCTACAATGCCGGCCCGAACCGCGCCGCCCAATGGGTGGCAAAATACGGCGACCCGCGCGGTAAGGACGTGGACGCGGTCGTCGATTGGATCGAGCGGATTCCCTACACGGAAACAAGAAGTTACGTGCAACGCGTGATGGAAAATTACGAGGTCTACAAAATGCGTATTTCGGGGAAATACGACATCGTGGGGGACCTTGTGAACGGACGGAGCTGAGCGCTTTTCTTGCTCCCCTTGTGGAAGAAGGTGCCCGAGCGAAGCTCGGTCGGATGAGAGGTGTTCCAGCGGAGTGAGACGCTGGTTTTCCCTGGAGCACCCCTCATCCGTCGCCTTCGGCGACACCTTCTCCCACAAGGGGAGAAGGAAGAACTCGCCATTTGACGATCCCTGCCCTCGCCTGTAGCTGTCGGCCACCCCCAAGCGAGGAGCAGTATTCCGATGGCGAGCGACGAAGGCTTTTCCGACTTTTTCTACGCCGCACCTGACGGTCTGAAGCTCCATGCCCGGATCTATGGCGAGGGCAACAGCGGCTGGCCGGTCGTCTGCCTGCCTGGCGTCACCCGCAATGCCCGCGACTTCCATAAACTGGCCCTCTACCTTTCAAGCAAGACGAAGAGCCGGCGCAAGATCATCGCCTTCGACTATCGCGGCCGCGGACAATCCGACCACGATTCCGATATCGGCCACTATAATGTCGGGGTCGAAGCCGGCGATGTACTTGCCGGACTGTCTGCGCTCGGCATTGAGCAGGCCGCCTTCATCGGCACCTCGCGCGGCGGCCTGATCATCCATGTGCTCGGGGCATTGAAGCCGGCCGCACTGAAAGCCATCGTGCTGAACGACATCGGCCCGGTGATCGAAGCGGAGGGCCTCGCCCATATCCGCTCCTATCTCGACCGCGCGCCGAAAGCGAAGACATTCACCGAGGCGATGGATGCTCAGCGCCGTGTGCATGGCGCCGACTTTCCGGCACTCACCGACGCCGACTGGGCGCGGATGGTCCGGGCGATCTGCCGCCAGACGGAGGCCGGCTGGGTGCCGGATTTCGATCCGGCCCTGATCGACACGCTGGCCGGCATCGACTTCGGCAAGCCGCTGCCGCACCTGTGGCCGCAGTTCGACGCTCTTACCCCCATCCCGCTGCTTGCCATTCGCGGCGCAAACTCGAAACTGCTTTCCACGGCGACGCTCAAAGAGATGCAGGAGCGGCATCCTGGTATGCAATCGATCACCGCCGAAGGCCAGGGCCACGCGCCTTTCCTCGAAATCGGCGATTTGCCGGAAAAGATCGCCGCGTTTCTCGATCGAGAAGAAAATCAACTCAAACAAAAGTAAAAGCCCGAGACTATATCGGCCTCGGGCTTGGTGCTGAAGTATAGAATTTTGCCCGCCGAGGGACGGTCCGACCGGCCTATTCGCCTTTCGAGCGCTTGCGGGATGCCTTGACCGGTTCCGACCCTTTTGCTTTCCGAGACGATGGGGCGGAGGCCGGCGTGGTGAGGGGCGACGCGAACACGGAGTTCTCGACGGACCGAGGCGAGGCTTCATCGCCGCGCGGCTTCTCCAGAACGACGACACAGCCATCGAGATCGTTGGTGGCAAGATGCGCGTAACGCATGGTCATCGACAGTGTCTGGTGGCCCAGCCACATCTGGACGCGCCTGATGTCGATCCCGCCCTGGACGAGACGTGACGCGCAAGTGTGACGCAGGATATGGGGCACCACCTGCTCGTCGGCGCCGAGACCGACTTCCGTCTTCGCTTCGTTCCAGATCGCGCGGTACTGCGCCTGGGTCAACATGGCGAACGGGCCTTTCGGCCGGCGCCCTTCCGTGCTCGGCGGCAGCTTGATGACTTCCTTGACGCGTTCGGTCATCGGAATGGTGCGGCTGCGGCCGGATTTGGTGATCCAGAAGGAGACCCGGTGCTCCTGGATGTCATTCCAGATCAGGCCGAGCGCCTCGCCGAGACGGCAGCCGGTATCGACCAGGAAGACTGAAAGCCGGTAGGCATCTTCGCTGCGGCTCCTGATCGCCGCGAACAGCCTTGCCTCTTCGTCCCTTTCGAGGAAACGAATCCGTCCCGCCCGCTCCTTCTGGCGGCGGAACTCTGGCAGGCTGTGGATATCTCCCATCTTATGCGCCTTACGCAGCAATTTGCTGAGGGCAGCCATCTTGCGATTGATGGTTGCATTGCTGTTGCCGCGCTGGCGCAACGTACCGATAAGATTGTCCAGGGTGTTCTGGTCAAAGGTGCTGAAACGCTCTCCGAGCAGGATCTCGTCTATTTCACCGATGAACGAGCTGACATTGTATTTATGCCGCCCGTCGTCCCAGAGTATATCTCGATAAGCTGCGAAAAGCTCCCCGATCCTGTACGACTTTACTTCTCTGATCTTGTTGTAGGTGTATCGAAAGTTCGAATTCTGAGAAGAAAATACCGCAAAATGACCAGAGGCCTCGGCCTCTTGAACCGCTTCGTTCGACATTTCTAGCCACACCCCCTGTGGTTAAGGGGTTCAGCCCTAACCGCTCGGGAGCATCCTTTCAAGAGTTTTGATCACGCAGTTGTGATTCCATCCACCAAGAGGCGGATCCCACGAAACCATCCTACGGGATCATCAGCTTACCGTTTCACCCCCATCCTTTCGTTAGCGTTGACCCATCGCGAAACAATTCGGCCCGGGCATGGAAACGCCCGGGCCGGATTTCAACTGTATCGAACCAGCCCTTAGAAGTCGCGCTGGAAGCGGAGCATGCCGCCCCAGCTGTTTTCCTTGTCGGCACCGGTCCAGTTGGAGACGGTGTCCGAACCGACATGCAGGTAGTCGACTTCGGCCGTGACCGTGAAGCCAGGAACCAAGGTGTAGGCGACGTTAGCTGCAGCGCCGAAGTTCTTGCCCTCGTCGTAGGACAACTGAGCGTTGAAGCTGGCCTTCTCGTTGAACTTGTAAGTACCGCCGCCCCACACAGCCCAGTTGCCGCTCCACTGCTTGTAGAAGCCGCGGCCGCCACCAGGACGAACCCAGGTCGGGTCCGACAGATTGTCATCCGAGCCATAGCCGCCCATGATGAAGAGCGAAAGCGCGTCGTTGACATTCACGTCCAAACGCACCTTGCCGGCCACTTCTTCGTAGGCGCTTTCGTAGGCCACGACGCCGGTGATCGCGCCCCAACCCTGGGTCCACTTCACGCCGCCGACGACGTTCGGAACGTAGCTGTCGATCGAGTAGTAGCCCGAGCCTTCTTCCAACGAAACCACGGCCGAGAAGCCGTTGCCGGCATCGAAGTAGTACTGCACGACGTTGGTGTCGAAGCCGCCGTACGGAACCAGCGTATCCTGGATGACGTTGCCGGCGTAGCCGATGAACGTATCGAAGGCCGATTCGTCCTTACCGACGCGGAGACCACCGAGCTGGATCCAGGCGAAGTTCAGCGACACGCCTTTGCCGAAGGCACCATTGTCAACGATAGCGCCATTCGTGTTGCCGAAGTTGAAGCGGGTTTCGGTATAGGTCTTCAACGTGCCGAGCTCGGTTTCCTGGCCAGTCCAGGTCTTCAGCGTGAAGCGGGCGTTCTTGTAATAGGTATGGTTCGCATCGCCGTCCTCACGGTCAGCGGTGATCGCACCGTCGAACGAACCAATGTCACCCACGCCGATATCGTAGCGCACATAGCCGCCGATGCGCAGGCAGGTCTCGGTGCCCGGGATGTAGAAGTAGCCGGCGCCGTAGACGTCGCAGATCTTGACGTATTCGGCCGGTTCCGGCTCGGCGACGGTCACCGCGTCGGCGGCGCGAGCACCGGAAACTGCGATCAGGGCCGCAGCTGAGCCGAGAAGAAGGCTCTTGATGTTCATTTTCTGACCTCCAGTCAAAAGTTAAAAAACGGGTCTGGGTATTTTTTGCTGAAGGACAGCGTTCCCTGCCCCATCCCCACTACCGAAAAAGATGCGCACCGCGCCGCTCCTTCGAAGCTGACATTACCCATGAGCCGGCGCCGTTCAACCACGATCGTATCGGCGCAAGCGCTGTCCGGGCGCTATCCCCGGGGGTTGTTGCACAAATGACACGATTTGGCCTCACTCAGAAAGCTCTCGTTAACCATCGAGACCCTCGAGGCCCTGAATCCGGGCGAATCCGGCGCTGGGTCGACCGAATTGCGGCACGCGCGCTGAGTCGACCGCCAGCCAATTGCCGCAGAATCGCCACTTGTGGGCACGCGAGCTGCGGAGCCTGCCGATTTTTCGCCGATTATGGCGCCGGCTTGTTGATTGTGCCGGCGCTTTTCTTTATCCAGCGCGCGACGGAGAGGTGGCCGAGTGGTCGAAGGCGCTCCCCTGCTAAGGGAGTAGAGGTCAAAAGCTTCTCGTGGGTTCGAATCCCATCCTCTCCGCCACCCTACCCCCTGCGGGCTTCGGGGTGGCAGGCCACCCGAAGCCGCATTTCGGCGTAGGAGTGTCGCCCGAAGCTACGAAGTAGCGTAGGGGGACTATGTGGTATGTCTATTTCCTGCAGCTTCACAATGGCGATATTTATGTCGGATCGACAAATGATCTTCGACGTCGGTTCGAATCGCGCCAATCGGGACAGGTGACTTCGACCAAGGCCTATTTGCCTGTCGCCTTGAAGGCCTATATCGCGGTTGAAACCGAGACCAACGCTCGGCAACTCGAGCGTTATTTCAAGACCGGATCTGGCAAAGCGTTCGCCAACAAACGGTTTTGGCGGACAGAGTCTTGCTGGCCGATCTAAGGCTTAACTTTATGGAATGAAAGGGAAAGCGGCTCAACTGGCTGGCTTTTCTCCGACCTCCTCGTTCGATTCTGACTGGAGGTCAGAAAATGAACATCAAGAGCCTTCTTCTCGGCTCAGCTGCGGCCCTGATCGCAGTTTCCGGTGCTCGCGCCGCCGACGCGGTGACCGTCGCCGAGCCGGAACCGGCCGAATACGTCAAGATCTGCGACGTCTACGGCGCCGGCTACTTCTACATCCCGGGCACCGAGACCTGCCTGCGCATCGGCGGCTATGTGCGCTATGACGCCGCCGGCGGCGACCTCGGTTCGTTCGACGGTGCTCGCACGAGCGATGTTGTAACTGGTAAGGATCAGGGCACCTGGCTGAAGAACACCCGCTTCACGCTGAAGACCTGGACCGGTCAGGAAACCGAACTCGGCACGTTGAAGACCTACACCGAAATGCGCATGAATTTCGGCAACCGAAACGCTGACTTGGTGTACAACGAAGCCGGCAATAAATCCTTCGACATCCACTTCGCCTGGATTCAGCTCGGCGGTCTGCGCGTCGGTCTCGACGAATCGGCATTCGACACTTTCGTCGGCTATGCCGGCAACGTGATCCAGGATACGCTGGTTCCGTACGGCGGCTTCCAGACCAACGAGATCCAATACTACTTCGACGCCGGCAATGGCTTCTCGGCAGTGGTTTCGCTGGAAGAGGGTTCGGGCAGGTATGATGGGGCTATCGGAACGATTGACAGCTATGTCCCGCACGTCGTCGGCGGCGTAAAGTGGACGCAGGGCTGGGGCGACATCGTCGGCGTCGTTGCCTATGACAGCAACTACGAAAACGTGTCGGGCAAGGTTCGCCTTGATGTGAACGTGACCAATGAACTGTCGTTGTTCGGCATGTTCGGTTACGGCAGCGACGGTAAGCTTGGCGATGTTGGACTCGATCGCTCCTTCTACAAGCCATGGGGCGGCCACTGGGCTTTCTGGGCCGGCGGCACTTACAAGTTCAGCGACAAGGCTTCGTTCAATCTCCAGGTGTCGGGCGATCAGTTCAAGAACTACGGCCTGTCGGCTAACGTTGCATACACCGTCGTTCCCGGCCTCACGATCACGCCCGAAGTCAATTTCCTCCACGATGGCAGATTCGGTGATGCGGATAACTCCAACTGGACCGGCGCCACGAAGAAGAACAGCTGGGGTGGTATCATCCGCTTCCAGCGCGACTTCTAGGACCAGGTATTTTTGGGGCGACCAAGAAAACCCGGCGGGCAACCGCCGGGTTTTTTCGCCGGAACCGACATCTCAAACGCGTGCCGCCTCGGCTAAGTCGCCTTTCCGCAAACGGCTTGGTGATTCGTGTCTGATTGCTTTCAGGCAGCTCCGGCCGAAACCGTATCGCGGACTTACCGCATCCCGCGCATGCATTCGGATGCAACACAGTTGTGGCGCTCGGTTAGAGCGCGATTTTACGAAGATGTATCCGGGTTCAGGTTAGGCGCGGCCGATAGCTGTTTGCAGCAACCGGCGCGATGGCAGCACCCGTACAGGTTCATGAAAGACAGAGCCAGCTACCCACTTTCAAAGCGTCGGTTCCTGCCGCACTGCCATGCCAATACTGCGGCTCTGCTGAAGATCAGGTGTCGGCGAGGTCGCCCAAGGCCTCAATCAAAGGCTGGATCTCATTTTCGTAGTTCTTCCAGCGCTTCACGGACGATTTGTAGATCGGCTGACGAACCTGCCAGCGGCTGGGGGTGGTGACCGCGCCTTCCCTGTCGAAGAAACGAAGGCATGCATCATCCCATGGCAGCCTGAGATAATCTATGAGCCGGCGCGACTGTGCCTCCTGGTCCTCCACAAGCGTCTCATAGCGATTCTCGAAGATGCGGCCCGGGAAAACCTCGTTCCAGTGACGCATCAACCGATCGTATTCGCGATAGTAGAGGCCTAGCGCCTGCAGGTCCGTATTGTAGCTGTGCGCTGAGCTGAACGGCAGGACATAGCACGATACGCAGTTATCAATGGCATCGCGGCGACAGTGAATGATGCGCGCCTTGGGAAAGAGCAGGGTGAGGAGGCCGATCAATTCGAAATTATGCGGCATCTTGTCGACGATGCGCTGCGCCCTCGGGGCGCGCTCCCGCAGATAGGAAAGGTGTTCTTCGGCCAAAGTCTTCGACAAGCCCTCGGTGATCGTCATGATCGGCTTGTTGAAATCCGAGACGGAGGGTTGCAGGCCGATTGCATTCGCAACCCGTCTCAGCTTGCTAAGCTCTCCGGCGCCATGAACCTCGGGATGGCTGGCGCAGATTTGTTCGGTAAGCGTGGTGCCCGAGCGCGGCATGCCCACCACGAACACAGGCGCTTCGGAAGGATTGCCGTAACCAAACCTTGCGGCAAACAACTCCGGCGTGAAGGTTTGAATCGTCAGATCTATGAAACGACGATACTGATCGATGTTGAATTTGTAACCTTCCGCTTGCTTCGCTTTCTTGAAATGGCCGAAGGCTTCCGCATAGCGCTTGAGGTCGTTTTCCACCTTACCGGCGGCGTAGTTGAGACTCGCTCTGGCCTCCGGCTTAAGCCCCGGACTGTTCAGCTCGCGAAGGATCGCCTGAAGTTCGGCGGGCTCCTCGGTGAACTTTTGGGTTTGCACAAGGTCGTAGTAGGCGGCCGCCGCATCGATGCGACGTTCGATCGCCTCTCTGAGATAGGAAGCGGCCTCATCCATGCGCCCGAGGCCAGTGAGCGCGGCCGCTATTCCGATCCGCGCCTTGGGATGGTCGCGATTGATCTTCAGCGCCTTCTCATACAGGGGCAAAGCCAAATCAGGTTTGTCGAACTGTGTGTAGACGCGCCCCAAGGCACAAAGCGCCTCGACGAGATCCGGCTGCACTTCCAATGCATACTGAATATGGTTGATCGCCGCCGAATATTCGCTCAGCTTGCCATAGGCCTCGCCGAGGCTGAGATGGTAATAAGGATTCTTAGGCTCCTCAGCGATTGCACGTCCGAAATAGCGCAGAGCCGCCTCGTCGTCGTAGCCCAGACAAACGGTGCCCATAATGTATAGGGCCAGCGGATGGTTTGGCCTTCGAGCCAGCACTTGGAGGCATAGATCCTGCGCTTCATCCAGTCGTTTGGCTTGCTGATGCTCATAAGCTTTCATCAGCAACGCGTCGTCGGCCTGCGCGCGGGCAAGCGAATTTGCCTGCTGGAGGCTCGGCTGTGGCGGGCCTGCCTGAGGCCATCTGGTTTTCGGCATAGCGCCGGATTTGAGGTGCTTGGACCAGGCAGGCGGCAGACGATTTTTCATGGCGTCTGCTAGCAAAATGCAGCGACGGAATCCAGTCCACGCGCTCTGTGTATCGACGGCGGCTTGCAGCCATCCTCCGCCCACGCTAGCAAGAAGCCCCTTTTCTCACGCGAGCCTGTGCCATGCTTCGTCGTCCTTCCCTCACGCCGATCATCGGCGCGCTTCCAACCACGGTGCCGTTCGTCGGACCGGAGGCGCAGGAGCGCGAGCGCGGGCGGCCGTTCCGGGCCCGCATCGGCGCCAATGAAAGCAGTTTCGGGCCCTCGCCGCGCGTCATCGCCCGGATGGAAAGCGTCGCGCGCGACCAGTGGATGTATTGCGATCCCGACAATTACGAACTGAAGGTTGCAGCGGCCGCGCATCACGGCGTGGCCGTTGAAAACGTGGTCGTCGGCGAAGGCATCGACGGCCTGCTCGGCCTGGTGGCGCGCATGTATGTCAGCCCCGGCGACGCGGTGGTCACCTCGCTCGGCGCTTATCCCACCTTCAATTTCCACATTGCCGGCGTCGGTGGCCGCCTGGTGACGGTCCCCTATGCCGACGATAAGGAGGACCTGGACGGGCTTCTCGCCAAGGTCATCAGCGAAAAGGCGCCGCTGGTCTATCTCTCCAACCCCGACAATCCGATGGGAAGCTGGTGGGAAGCGCCGGATGTCGTCCGCTTCATCGAAGCGCTGCCGGAAACCACCATGCTGGTGCTCGACGAGGCCTATGGCGAGTTGGGACCGGCCTCGGCGCTGCCGGCGATCGATGTCGCGCGGCCGAACGTCATCCGCATGCGCACCTTCTCCAAGGCTTACGGACTGGCCGGCATACGCTGCGGCTATGCGGTCGCGGAAGCGGAGGTGATCCGCGATTTCGAGAAGATCCGCAACCATTACGGCGTCAGCCGCATGGCGCAGATCGCCGGTCTCGAGGCGCTTGCCGATCAGGACTATCTGCGTTCGGTGGTGGCGCGCGTGGCGGCAGGCCGCGAGCGCATCTCGGACATCGCCAGGCAGAACGATCTCAAGCCGTTGCCGTCGGCGACCAATTTCGTCACCATCGACTGCGGCCGTGACGGCGCCTTCGCGCTGAAGGTGATGCAGAACCTCTTGTCGCGCGATGTGTTCATCCGCAAGCCGATGGCGCCAAGGCTCGACCGCTGCATTAGGGTCAGCGTCGGACTTGACCATGAGCTCGACATCTTCGCCGAGGAACTGCCAGGCGCCCTTGCGGCGGCGCGGGGGAACTGACCGAACTTCGGTTGCATGCTTGCGGCTGCCAGCAGGCGCGCCAAGTCGGTTGCATTTGACCTTTCGTGCTCCAGATTGTTGGGGAAGATTTTGGAGCGGACGATGCAAGGTGAGCAAAGAGCCGTTCGGGCGCGCGTTTCCGGTACCGTGCAAGGTGTGAGCTACCGCGTCTGGACGCGCGGCGAAGCCATGCGTCTCGGGCTGACGGGTTGGGTGCGCAACGAACAGGACGGCTCGGTCACCGCGCTGATTTCCGGCCCCGATGGCGCCGTCACGGCGATGATCGAACGCCTGTGGCAAGGGCCGCGGGGCGCGATGGTCTCGAAGGTCGAGATCGAGGAAGCGGCCGACAACGCGCCCACGGATTTCCGGATCCTCTAGTCTCATCTCGCTTCCGCAAACCAGAGTGGATGATCATATAATGCACCTTGAATTAATTGAACGTTCGTTTTATTAACGCCCATCGGAGGTGAACATGGCGCGCACAACAGGTTCCGACGGGGAAAAGACCGAGGCGGCCGTCCGCGAGGCGGCGGTCAACCTGATCGCGCGGCTGGGCTACGAGGCGATGTCGATGCGGCAACTGGCGGCGGAGGTCGGCGTGCAGGCGGCAGCGCTCTATCGCTACTTCCCGACCAAAGAGGACCTCCTGTTCACGCTGATGCGTGAGCATATGGAAGGCCTGACCGAGGCCTGGAGCGCAGCGCGGCCGGCCAACCCCGATCCGGTAAGCCAGCTCGCCGCCTATGTCGAAAACCATATCGCTTTCCACATCGAACGGCGTCACGCCACCCATGTCTCCAACATGGAATTGCGCAGCCTGTCGCATGAAAGGCTGACGCAGATCCTCAAGATGCGCACGGCCTACGAAAAGGAATTGCGCAAGATCCTGCGCGACGGCGCTGAAGCCGGTGCTTTCGAGATCGACGATACAGGCCTGACCGCCATGGCACTGATCCAGATGATGACCGGCGTCATCGTCTGGTTCCGTCCGGGCGAACGGCTGTCGATCGCTGAAGTCACGGCATCATATCTTTCGATGACAATGCGCCTGGTCGGCGCGACAATCAGCCATGGCACCGCGCGTCCTTTCGGCCGCGCCGGAGACGCCGTGGCACTCTGATACGGGCATGATCCCCGCGAAGGCCGGGGCATG
Organism: Mesorhizobium sp. WSM4935; assembly: GCF_029625735.1. Lineage (NCBI taxonomy): Bacteria > Pseudomonadati > Pseudomonadota > Alphaproteobacteria > Hyphomicrobiales > Phyllobacteriaceae > Mesorhizobium > Mesorhizobium sp. WSM4935. The sequence continues at coordinate 12,058 of NZ_JARTVR010000005.1, forward strand.
CGCAGGGAGGAACGGCATGTACACGAACACGCTCAGCTTCGGACTCGATCCCGACATCGAGGCGCTGCGCGATACGGTGCGGCGCTTCGCCCAGGACAGGATCGCGCCGATCGCGGCCGAGATCGACCGCTCCAACGAGTTCCCCGCGCATCTGTGGGCCGAGCTCGGCGCGCTCGGCCTGCTCGGCATCACCGCCGACCCCGATTTCGGCGGCAGCGGCATGAACTATCTCGCGCATGTCGTGGCCATGGAGGAGATTTCGCGCGCGTCGGCCTCGGTCGGCCTCTCCTACGGCGCGCATTCCAATCTCTGCGTCAACCAGATCAACCGCTGGGCAACGCCGGCGCAGAAGGAGAAGTATCTGCCCGCCCTTTGCTCGGGCGAAACCGTCGGCGCGCTGGCGATGTCGGAACCGGGCGCCGGCTCGGACGTGGTGTCTCTCAGGCTGCGCGCCGAAAAGCGCAACGACCGCTATGTGCTCAACGGCTCGAAAATGTGGATCACCAACGGCCCGGACGCCGGAACGATGGTGGTCTACGCCAAGACCGATCCGGAGCGCCATTCGCACGGCATCACCGCTTTCATCGTCGAGAAGACGATGGCCGGCTTTTCGGTCGCGCAGAAGCTCGACAAGCTCGGCATGCGCGGCTCCAACACCGGCGAGCTCGTCTTCGAAAATGTCGAGGTGCCCTTCGAAAACGTGCTGCATGAGGAAGGACGCGGCGTCGAGGTGCTGATGTCGGGGCTCGACTATGAGCGCGCGGTGCTTTCGGGCGGGCCGATCGGGCTGATGGCGGCCTGCCTCGACGTCGCCGTGCCTTACGTGCATGAGCGCAAGCAGTTCGGCCACCCGATCGGTACGTTCCAGCTGGTGCAGGGCAAGCTCGCCGACATGTATACCACGATGAACGCCGCGCGGGCTTACGTTTATGCTGTGGCGGCCGCCTGCGACCGCGGCGAGACCACACGCAAGGACGCCGCCGGCTGCGTGCTCTTCGCGGCCGAGAAGGCGACGCAGATGGCGCTCGACGCGATCCAGCTTCTCGGCGGCAACGGCTATATCAACGACTATCCGGCGGGACGGCTGTTGCGCGATGCCAAGCTCTACGAGATCGGCGCCGGCACCAGCGAGATCCGCCGCTGGCTGATCGGCCGGGAGATCATGGCGGAGGGGTTGTGATGTCCCTCTCCGCCATCTCAGCCGAATGCCTTGGGCAGCTCGTCGGTCGGCTTGGCGACGATCTGATGCGCGTCGCGCCACAGGACCTCGCGTTGACGCGCCGACGTGATCGGGCGCACCGGCAATCCGCCCTCTTCGATCAGCCAGGCGCAATAACGCGCACGACTGATCGCTTCCCTGGCGTCCGGATGGAACCAGCAGATGCCCCAGATCGAATTCCGGCGCTTGAAATGCCGGCCAACCCGGCCTGGAATGGGCAGATGCCGGTTGAACCAGTCGAACTGATCGTTCAGCTCGTTATGGATCCAGTCCGGACATCCGATCCGGTACAGGTACCAGGACGCATGAAAAAAGCCGGTCTCCACCCGGCTGTTCGGATGGATCAGCGGCGTTACAAACCGCAAATACATGATGACACCCACAGCGCCTGCGGGCGCCGTGTTCCTCTTGCTCAGATTCGGGACGTGGAAGACCGCCCTTCGGCGGCGTCAGGCCATGGCCGAAGGGAGACATCTGGTGAAACGCATGTCCATGCTTTCCATCGTCGCCTCCTGAGGGTGTCATACGTAAAAAAGATGCCGCGCCTAGCACGCAGCATCCGGGCGCGGGCTGTTACACTGGTTCCGCTACGGCATCAAGAGGCGTGAGGAACAAATTGGCCACACTGCAAACCCAGATCTCCCCCTCCTCCGACACATTCCGCGCCAATGCCGAGCGCATGCGGGCGCTGGTCGCCGACATCGCCGAGAAGGCAGCCGGCATCGAGCGCGGCGGCTCCGATGAGGCGCGCGAACGCCACGTCTCGCGTGGCAAGCTTTTGCCGCGCGAACGGCTGGCGCAGTTGCTCGACGCCGGCTCGCCCTTCCTCGAGGTCGGCCAGTTCGCGGCCTGGTCGATGTATGGCGAGGACATTCCCGCGGCCGGCATCATCACCGGCGTCGGACGGGTCGAGGGGACCGAGGTGATGGTCGTCGTCAACGACGCGACGGTGAAGGGCGGCACCTATTATCCGCTGACGGTGAAGAAGCATCTCAGGGCGCAGGAGATCGCGCTGCAGAACAATCTGCCCTGTGTTTACCTCGTCGACAGCGGCGGCGCCAATCTGCCCAACCAGGACGAGGTCTTCCCCGACCGCGAACATTTCGGCCGCATCTTCTACAACCAGGCCAACATGTCGGCGGCCGGCATCCCGCAGATCGCCTGCGTGATGGGGTCCTGCACGGCGGGCGGCGCCTATGTGCCGGCGATGTCGGACGAAACGATCATGGTCCGCAACCAGGCGACCATCTTCCTCGGCGGCCCGCCGCTGGTGAAGGCCGCAACCGGCGAGGATGTCAGCGCCGAGGAGCTCGGCGGCGCCGATGTCCACACCAGGCTTTCCGGCGTCGCCGACCACTACGCCATGGATGACGAGCATGCACTGGCCATTTGCCGGCGCATCATCCGGAACCTGAATCGGAACAAATCCCTAAGCCTGAATCTGCAGAAGCCGATTCAATCGCTTTACGATCCGAGCGAACTCTACGGCATCGTGCCGACGGATCTGCGCCAGCCTTATGATGTGCGCGAGGTGATAGCGCGTCTCGTCGACGGTTCGGAGTTCGACGAGTTCAAGCAGAATTACGGCACGACTCTGGTCACCGGCTTCGCGCATCTGCACGGCATGCCGGTCGGCATCCTCGGCAACAACGGCGTGCTCTTCTCGGAGAGCGCGCTGAAAGGCGCGCATTTCATCGAGCTTTGCTGCCAGCGCGGCATTCCGCTGGTCTTTTTGCAAAACATCACCGGCTTCATGGTCGGGCGAAAGTACGAGGCTGGCGGCATCGCCAAGGACGGTGCCAAGCTGGTGATGGCGGTTGCCACCGCAACGGTGCCGAAGCTCACGGTGATCATCGGCGGCTCCTTCGGCGCCGGCAATTACGGCATGTGTGGCCGCGCCTACTCACCCCGCTTCCTGTGGATGTGGCCGAACGCTCGCATCTCGGTGATGGGGGGCGAGCAGGCCGCGACGGTGCTCGCCATGGTCAAGCGCGAAGGCATCGAGCGCAAGGGCGGCGAATGGAGCGCCGAGGAGGAAGCCAAATTCAGGAAGCCGATCCTGATGAAATACGAGCATGAGGGTCATCCGCTCTATTCCTCGGCAAGGCTTTGGGACGACGGCATCATCGATCCGGCCAAAACGCGCGAGGTGCTGGCGCTCAGCCTCTCGGCGGCGCTCAATGCCGGCATCGAGGAGACGAAGTTCGGCGTGTTCAGGATGTAACGATGAGCACTCTCGACGACAGAATCCGCATCCACACTGGCGACATCACCAAGCTCGCGGTCGACGCGATCGTCAACGCAGCGAATTCTTCGCTGCTGGGTGGTGGCGGCGTCGACGGCGCCATCCATCGCGCGGCTGGGCCGGAGCTGGTTGCCGAATGCCGCATGCTTCGTGGCTGCAAGACCGGCGATGCCAAGCTGACCATGGGCTATCGGCTGCCGGCGCGCTATGTCATCCACACGGTCGGTCCGGTCTGGCACGGCGGCGGCAAGGGCGAGGCGGAGATGCTCGCCTCCTGCTACCGGCGCTCGCTCGAAATCGCCAACGCGCATGGCTGTCGCACGATCGCCTTTCCCGCGATCTCAACTGGCATCTACCGCTTTCCCAAGGACGAAGCGACCAGTATCGCCGTGGCAACCACAGCCGACTTCCTGAGGCATAACACGGTGCCGGAGGTGGTTACCTTCTGCTGCTTCGACGACCAGACAGCGGAGCTTTACCGGCGCACCGTTGCTGGCGCCTGGGAGCGCTGAACTTATGCGCCAAAGGATCCTTCAATACAGGCAAATGCGAATTCCCCGACGCCCGCTGGTGCAGAAAGAAAATATTCGCTATTCCTCATCTTGCACTGGGCAAATGGGGTTGGGTGAAAATGATCTTGAAACATTTCCGCAAGCTGATTATTTCGATACTTTCAGGATTTCTAATATTTGTCGCACCAGCCGCAGAGGCGGCAGAATCACTGGCGGGCAAGATCGGAGACAAACGGTTTGCTCCAAATTTGTCGCTGGATCCAAAGGAAGCCTGCTACAAAGCCTATCTTGGCTACATCGCGGCGGGCGGGCATTCGGCCTATGCGACAACTTTCTACTCGCGCGTCGTCGATCTTTACATAATCTGTGGAGCAAAACTCAATGCGCCGACCCAGAAGGCGGCGGAAGAGATCGCCTTGCGCAACTGCCAGTACGGCCTGAGAAAGTGGAAGGTCAAAACCGCGAGCGGCGGCTGCGCCATCGCCGCTTCGAAATAGGCCGGCGCCTGCAGGACTGGCGCCGCCCGACGCAAAACCGGGAGGCTCCATGTTCGGCAAGATTCTGATCGCCAATCGCGGCGAGATCGCCTGCCGCGTGATCCGAACCGCCCGCAAGCTCGGCGTGCGCAGCGTGGCCGTCTATTCCGATGCCGATGCCCGCGCCCTGCATGTCGAGATGGCCGACGAAGCGGTGCATATCGGCCCCTCGCCCGTCGGCGAAAGTTATCTGCGCGGCGACAGGATCGTGGCCGCGGCACTCGCCATCGGCGCCGAGGCCATCCATCCCGGCTACGGCTTCCTGTCGGAAAACCCCGATTTCGTCGACCAAGTGACGGCGGCAGGCCTCGTCTTCATCGGTCCGTCCGCCGCCTCCATCCGCGCCATGGGATTGAAGGACGCCGCCAAACGGCTGATGGAGAAGGCCGGCGTGCCGGTGGTGCCCGGCTATCACGGAGAAGCGCAGGAAATCGTGCTGCTCGCATCCAAGGCGCGCGAGATCGGCTATCCTGTTCTGATCAAGGCACGCGCCGGCGGCGGCGGCAAGGGCATGCGGCGCGTCGACGATCCTGACGATTTCTCCGAAGCGCTGTCAGGCGCCCGGCGCGAAGCGAAAGCGGCGTTCGGCGACGATCGTGTGCTCGTCGAAAAATATGTCGACAAGCCGCGCCATATCGAAGTGCAGGTGTTCGGCGACAATTTCGGCAATGCGGTGCATCTTTTCGAACGCGACTGCTCGGCGCAGCGTCGCCACCAGAAGGTGATCGAGGAGGCGCCAGCCCCCGGAATGACGCCTGCGCTGCGCAAGGCGATGACGGAGGCGGCCGTGAAGGCCGCCAAGGCGATCCATTATTCGGGCGCCGGCACGATCGAGTTCATCGTCGATGCTTCCGAAGGCCTGAAGGCCGACCGCTTCTGGTTCATGGAGATGAACACGCGGCTGCAGGTCGAGCACCCCGTCACAGAGATGGTCACCGGCGTCGATCTCGTCGAATGGCAGCTGCGCGTCGCGTCCGGCGAAGAACTGCCGAAAACACAAGGCGAGATCGCGCTTGCCGGCCACGCTTTCGAGGCGCGCCTCTATGCCGAGGACGCCACGAAAGGCTTCCTCCCGGCGACTGGCACGCTGCATCATCTCAAATTCCCCGACGCGGTGCCGGAAAATACCGCGATTCGCATCGAGACCGGCGTGCGCGCCGGGGATGCGATCTCGCCTTTCTACGATCCGATGATCGCCAAGCTGGTCGTGCACGGCAAGGACCGGGCAACGGCGCTCAATGGCCTGCGCGACATGCTGGCGCGGACGGAAGTGGCCGGCTCGACCGTCAACACCGCCTTCCTGGCGGCGCTTGCTGCCGACGCCGATTTCGCGGCGGGCGATGTCGACACCGGGCTGATTGGCCGTCATCAGGAGGCGCTTACCGCCATACCCGCGCCGAGCGACGAGACGATCGCCGCAGCGGCTCTGGCCGCGACGGATGCTGGCGCGCGGGGCCTAGCCGCCGATCCATGGTCTACCCTTTCGGGCTACGCGCATTTCCACACGCTCGCGCGCCGCATCCGGCTGCGCCATGGCGAGGAAAACATCCTGGCCAGGGTTTCGGCGCGGCCGGACGGCCGCTTCCAGGTGGCGCTGGAGGCGCCGCACGACGCGGTGAACACGCATGATCTGAGGACCATGCCGCACACCGCTCGCTGGCCAGGCCATGTCACCGTCTTCGAAGGCGCGGTGAGTTATACGTTTGCGGTTCCCGATCCGCTGGCCGAGGCCGACGAGGCCGGAGCCGCCTCGGGCAGCCTGCGCGCCCCGATGCCGGGGCTGGTGAAGCTGGTGCGCGCCGGGGCAGGCGATGCCGTGATCAAGGGCCAGCCGCTTCTGATCCTTGAGGCGATGAAGATGGAGCACACGATCGCCGCCCCGCATGACGGGGTGATCGCCGAGATCGCGGCCGAGGGCGCACAGGTCAGCGACGGCACGGTGCTGGTGCGGTTTGTCGAGGACCGTCAAGTCTAAAATAAAATGGCCGGGACAAGCCCGGCCATTTCGCCTGCACACAGAACCGGCTTACGGCTTGATCGGCGCGTATTTGCCGTCGTGCCACTGGTTGATGTCGTAGCTGGCGTTCTTCAGGTCGCCCTTCTCGTCGAAGATGACATCGCCAACGACGGTGCTGATCGGCTTGCCGTCCTTGAGCGCCTCGGCGACCTTGGCCGGATCGTCGGTGCCGGCGCGCTTGACGCCTTCGGCCACGGCCTGGATCACGGCATAGGAGAACAGCGTGAAGCCTTCAGGCGTGAAGCCGCCGGCCTTGATCTTGGCGACCGCGTCCTTCGCTTCGGGCTTGGCCTGCGGGTCCGATGGGAAGACGAACATGGTGCCTTCGCCGGCCGGGCCGGCGACCTGCCAGAATTCCGGCGAGGCGATCGAGTCCGGCATGATCAGCTGGAACTTGACGTTCTGCTCGGCCGACTGACGCAGGATGAGGCCCGCTTCCGGATGGTAGCCGCCGAAATAGACGACGTCGGCCTTGAGTTCCTTCAGCTTGGTGACGAGAGCCGAATAGTCCTTCTCGCCGGCATTGATGCCTTCATAGTCGACCTCCTTGAGGCCGCCCGCATTCATCGTCGCCTTCACGGCATCGGCGACGCCTTGGCCATAGGCGCTCTTGTCGTGCAGGATGACGACGTTCTTGCCGGCATATTTCTTGGCGATCCACGGGCCGATGAAGGCGCCCTGGGCGTCGTCACGCGTATAAAGGCGCATGATGGTCGGCCAGCCGGCCTTGGCGGCGGCATCGGTCAGCACCGGGTTGGACGAGGCCGGGGTCATCATCAGCGTGCCGGCTTCCGCATAGACGGCGGAGGCCGGGATGCTCGAGCCCGAGCAGGCATGACCATCGACGAACTTGACGCCATTGGCGACGATGCGGTTGGCGACCGACACCGCCTGCTTCGGATCGCACTGGTCGTCCTCGATGTCGAGCTTGATCTGCGAGCCGTTGACGCCGCCGGCGGCATTGATTGCGTCGGCGGCAGCCTGCGCGCCCTGCTTGAACTGGTCACCGATGGTGGCGAGCTGGCCGGTCATCGGGCCGACCACCGAAATGGTGATGTCGTCGGCGAAGGCGACCGGGGCGCTCATCATCAGGCCAAATGCGGCCGCGCTCAAAATACCCAATTTTTTCATGACTTTAAGAACTCCTCCACTTGCGCATGGCCGTCCGGCCGCGCTTCTTCACAGAGCCGGGACAATTTCACCCTTCGCTGAAACTGTCGAGAGGACAATTCGGAAGGTTTTGGTTCATTTCGGCCGGGATTGCTTGGGCCACGCGTCCGCGTGATTACCTCGCGTAATGGAAAAACCGCGCCGGCCTTGTTTCGGCCGGTCGCGGCTTTTGCAGTCGAGCTCCCCAGACGCCCCGGCGCCTGAAACCCGCTCGCTTCCCTGTTTCTAGTGGACCATGATCTGATCCGAAAACCGGACTCCACTTTTCACTGCGTGGACCTTCGGTTCGGGATCATGGTCGGCGCGGCTTGAGGTTCTTTGACCTGCCGCGTTCTTTGGTCTTATCAATCGGCCGTCTTATCGCGGCCTTGTCCGCTGAAGGCTTTCGGGCGCTACACCCGCAGGATCAGTGCATCGTCATCCATTCGCGCGCTTCGCGCAGCGCCTTGGCGATCTCGGGCTTCGACATCGAGGCCGACAGTTCCGAGCGCAACTCGGCGGCACGGGCCGAGCCCTTGATCGCAGCGATGTTGAACCATTTGTGGGCGGAAACGACATCGATCTCGCAGTCGCGGCCGGTCGCATACATCATGCCCAGTTCGAAAAGAATGTCGGCCTGGGCAGTTGCCCCCATGGCGCCGAAACCGTCTTCAAGCATTTCAAAGCGTGCCATTTCAATCCCCTGTCTGGCTCCCGAGAGCTGCCTCCTTTTTCCCTTAGTATCCCTCGGGGCGGGCCGCTCTTTCGATGCTTTCGAGGATGACGGCTGGCCTTGAATCCGTCGTTAAATGGCTTGCTTAATTTGAGGAAAACAAAGCTAAAACAAGAGGTAAACGCGGAAATTCGTTAAGCATGGGAATCCAGCGTTTCGGCCATTTTGCATCAAATTCGATGAAAATTGCCGCGCTGGGAATCAAGACTTCGCTAACCACGGAAACCGAAGCGTTTTTCCGTTCGCGTTTATTTTCAGCCGTCGGCGTGGCCAAAATGCTTGCAACCTTCCGTCGCGGCACCGCTTTCGTTTTGGCCGTAGCTGGATTAGCTTTACCTTTGCGTAAGGGGCAGCAAGGCGGTCCGCTGCGGCCCCTAGGGAGAGGAGGACAAGATGTTTCGAAAGATGAGCCTGGTCCTGGCGGCCACCTTGATCATGGCGGGCGCCGCCTGGGCCGACCCGATCGAGGGCAGTTGGAAGACGCAATCGGGCGAGACGGCGACGATCGACGGCGGCGGCTCGTTCTCCATCACGCTCAAGACCGGCAAATATGCCGGCAAGACGATCGGCTCGCTGAAGGCGACCGGCGACAACAAATATGCCGGCAGCATCACCGACCCGGCGAACGACAAGACCTATTCCGGCAAGGCGACCCTTACAGGCACAACGCTCAAGATGAGCGGTTGCGTGCTCGGCGGCCTGATCTGCAAGAGCCAGACCTGGCACAAGCTCTGATCGCCAATTCCAGACCATCCGAAGCGGGGCCGAACGGCCCCGTTTTCTTTTGCAGCGGCAGCGCTCCACCGGACCTGCACCGGCACAGGCCAAACCTCGTCAATCAATTTGAACCGCAGATGAATACCGGTCTCAGAACCGGTTCAGAGGCATTCCGGCACTCTCTCCCGCACTGAAGGAGAGAGAAATGCTTGCCCGTCGCTTCGCCATCGTGTGCCTGCTGATGAGCCTGTTCGGCATGTTCTTCGCCATCTTGGTGGCCGAGAGCGGTCGCTCGACCCGCTTGTGGGAGCGGCCCGTGGCTTCGTTCCCGGCTCCGTGAACCTAGTGACGCGCCGAAACGACAAAGCTGAAAATCGACCAAGTTGAAAATCGGGACACCACCAAAATGAACCGCATTGCCGCCACCGCAACGAAGATCCTCAGGCTGCTGCCGCGGGCGACGCTCATCCTGATGCTGCTTGCCGCCCCGGTGCTGGCGGTGCCGATGATGCGGGCCGACACCGGCCACACGATCGAGGCGCCGGCACACAGGAACACCAGCGTGGGCTTTGTGCTGCTGATCAGCCTGCAGCGCGGATAACGCCATCGAAGAAAAACGGCCCTTGCGTCGGCTTGACGCCGCCCTCCCCCCTCCCAACCGCTCTTCCAAATCTCTATATTGGGCCATGGAAAAGCGAATCTACCCTCAAGCCATCGAATCGGTCGTCATGCCGGAGCCTTTCGGCAGGCAGGATTTCCATGACGCCAAAAAGGCCGTCGCGGCGCTGCAGGCGCTCTACGACCGCAACACCAAATTCCTGCGCGATTCCTTCGGGGCCCTTGCCGCGGGCGGTGACGAGAGCAAGCGCTACCGGGCCTTCTATCCGCAGATCGGCGTCACCACGACCTCGTTCACGCAGATCGACTCGCGCCAGGCCTACGGCCATATGCCGACGCCCGGGCATTTCGCCACCACCATCACCCAGCCGCAACTGTTCGAGAACTATCTCATCGAGCAGCTACGGCTCATCATGCGCAATCACGGCGTACAGGTGACGGTGTCGGAGTCGACCACGCCGATCCCGCTACATTTCGCCTTCCTGGAAGGCACCTATGTCGACGGCGCGGCCGCCGAGCGCATCAAGCGGCCGATCCGCGACCTGTTCGACGTGCCGGATCTCGACGGAACCGACGACCAGATCGCCAACGGCACCTTCGAGGTGGCGTTCGGCGAGCCGAGGCCGCTGGCGCCGTTCACCGCACAGCGTATCGATTATTCGCTGCACCGCATGACGCATTACACGGCGACCAGCCCTCAGCATTTCCAGAATTTCGTGCTGTTCACCAATTACCAGTTCTACATCGACGAATTCGTCGCGCGGGCTCGCGAACTGATGGAGAGTGGCGGAGGCGGCTACAATGAATTCGTCGAGCCGGGCAATGTCGTGACCAAGGCGGGAGCCGGCTCGCCGAGCGAAGGCACGCCGCCGCAGCGCCTGCCGCAGATGCCGGCCTACCACCTGAAGAAGCCCGGCCACGGCGGCATAACCATGGTCAATATCGGCGTCGGGCCTTCCAACGCCAAGACGATCACCGACCACATCGCGGTGCTGAGGCCGCATGCCTGGGTCATGCTCGGCCATTGCGCGGGCCTGCGCAACACGCAGGCACTTGGCGACTATGTGCTGGCGCATGCCTATGTGCGCGAGGACCATGTGCTGGACGACGACCTGCCCGTCTGGGTGCCGATCCCGCCGCTGGCCGAGATCCAGGTGGCGCTGCAGGAAGCCGTCGCCGAAGTCACCGGCCTTTCCGGCTACGACCTCAAGCGCATCATGCGCACGGGCACCGTCGCCACCATCGACAACCGCAACTGGGAGCTGCGCGACCAGCGCGGACCGGTGCAGAGGCTGTCGCAGTCGCGCGCCATCGCGCTCGACATGGAATCGGCCACCATCGCCGCCAACGGTTTCCGCTTCCGCGTGCCTTACGGAACACTGCTGTGCGTCTCAGACAAGCCGCTGCACGGCGAGTTGAAGCTGCCCGGCATGGCGACCGAGTTCTACAAGCGCCAGGTGGCGCAGCATCTCACCATCGGCATCAGGGCGATGGAGAAGCTCGCCGAAATGCCGATGGAGCGGCTGCATTCGCGCAAGCTCAGAAGTTTTTCGGAAACGGCGTTCCAGTAGCTGTTTGATTTGACGCAATTCCGGACGGAAAACCGCTGCGCACTTTTCCTGGAATTGCTCGAAGGCGCCGGCCAGCTACCGGCGAGGCAATCCGTCGTCTTGCTTGAGCCGCAATTTGGCCGATAAGCAATCAGAACGGATTGCCGGGGCGACAAGATGACTACGGGCGGCGCGCGCTTGAGCATGATGGCTCAGCTGACATTCCTGGCGATGATGGCATGTTCGGCCGCGCTGCTGGCCGGGTTCTTCGGCGCACTGCATCCGGCCTTCGATTCCTTCTCGCATTTCCGCATGCACCTGAGCCTGCTTGCGGTCTTGCTCGCGCTGGCGCTGCTTGCCGGTCCCTACCGGCTGCAGGCCGTCGCAGCGCTGGTCTTCGCCATCGCCTGCTTCGCCACGACGACGAGCGCGCTGCCCAGATTGTCGACGCAGCAGGCGGTCGCGAAGCCGGCCGACCGGATCGTCTACAGCCTGCTGCAGATGAACCTGCGCTTCAGCAATCCAACGCCGAAGAAGGTGCTGTCGCTGATCGGCCGGACCAATCCGGACGTCGTCACGCTCGACGAAGTGTCGGGGATGTGGGCGAAGGAGCTCGGTTACATTGCCGGCGCCTATCCCTATCGCATCCTGTGCGACTATCCCAACGGCATATTCGGCGTCGCGCTGCTGTCGCGCCGTCCCTTCGCCGCCGGCACCGCGCCGCGTTGCGAGCCGCGCGGCGCGATGGCGACTGCCACGATCGATTTCAACAGCATTCCGGTCGACGTCGCCGCGATCCATCTGAGCTGGCCCTGGCCGAAGGAGCAGAACTGGCAGATCGGCGAACTGGCGGAACCGCTGGCCGGGCTTGGCGAGACCGCCATCATGGCCGGCGATTGCAATGCCGTGCCGTGGAGCGCCGCGGTGCGACGGGTGGCGCGACTCAGCGGCATGACGCTGATGCCGTCGGCCGGCCCGACCTGGATTCACCGCACGCTGCCCGATTTCCTGCGCCGCTATGCGGGCCTGCCGATCGATCAGGTGTTCAGCAAGGGCGGGGTGACGATCCTGTCGTCGGCCCGGTTGGAGGATGCCGGCTCCGACCATCTGCCAGTGCTGGTCGAATTCACGTTGCCGCCCGCCAGCAACGCGCCCGAGGACGAGCATAGGTCGGCGCTGGCGGCGAATGAGGTGCCCGACAAGCGCCGAGGCTGATCGCCCCATTGGCTTGAGCGACCGGGCTGGAGCTTCAGTTCTTCCCCACCAGAGCATTGACGAGGTGCTCGACATGGCCGCCGTCGCGATGCTCACGCGCGTCGAAAGCGTTCTGCCTAGCCTCGTAGTCGGCATAGATCGTGTTAATGCGACGCCTGGCTTCCCAGCGAAGACCGGTGCAGAACCAGTTGTCCTGCCGCTCAAGCCCGGCAAGCGCGGTGTCCGTCGCGCGCATCATCTGCTTGGCGATGCGGCCATGGGTGTGCTCATGCTGGCGCACGCCGGCCATGAAACGGTCCCAGCGCTTGCGCAAGGCCGGGCCGGACGCCGAAATGCGGCGCGGAAAGGTGTAAGTGAGGTCGATCCTGCCGTTGGCCCCGCGCAGCCGGCAAATGCCGTTGTCGCGCGTCACGTCGAGGTCCCAATGCACGGTGTAGCCGGTTTCGGCGATGGCGCGCGTCGCATGCCCGTGCCGCGGTCCCAGGCCATCCATCGCCTCGACCAGTTCCGCGCCGGTCCTGCCGGCAACGTCATAGGTGCGCACATGAACCGTCAGCCTAGTGCCGGCGGAGGCAGTCCCGCAAAAAAGCACGCCGGCAGCAGCTAAAATCGCCAGGCTGGTCCGCTGCATATGCGCCTCCTTGTTCAGAGGCGAAGCAGACCATACTCGACGCCGCGGTTCAACGGCCTTGACGGCCCAGATGCGCTGGTGGACCGGGCCTTCGCCGGCTTTGTTGGAGCGGCGGTCGAGACGGCCCGGTCGGAGCGGATCACATGCCCTGGTAGACCGGGCCTTCGCCGCCTTGGGGCGGCACCCAGTTGATGTTCTGGTTCGGATCCTTGATGTCGCAAGTCTTGCAGTGCACGCAGTTCTGCGCGTTGATGACGAAGCGCACGTCCTTGGCCGACGGATCGGCGGCGGCGTTGCCGTCCTTGTCCACCCATTCATAGACGCCCGCCGGGCAATAGCGGGTCGAAGGACCGGCGAAGACGTCGTGCTCCGAACGCTGCTGCAGCGCCATGTCGCCGACGATCAGATGCACCGGCTCGTTCTCCTCATGGTTGGTGTTGGAGAGGAACACCGAGGAGAGACGGTCGAAGGTCAAGACGCCGTCCGGCTTCGGATAGGCGATCTTGCTGTGCTTCGCCGCGGGCTCGAGCGCCGCATAGTCCGCCTTGCCGTGCTTCAGCGTGCCAAAAGGCGAGAAGCCGAACAGCGTGTTCAGCCACATATCCAGCCCGCCGATGCCGACGCCGACGATGGTGCCGAAGCGCGACCAAAGCGGCTTGACGTTGCGCACTTTCTTCAGGTCCTTGCCGATGTCGCTGCCGCGCCAGGCTCCTTCGTAGGATGCAAGCTCGTCATTGGCGCGGCCGCCGGCGATCGCCTTGGCCACATGCTCGGCCGCCAGCATGCCGGATAGCACCGCATTGTGCGAACCCTTGATGCGCGGCACGTTGACGAAGCCGGCCGCGCAGCCCATCAGCACGCCGCCGGGGAAGGACAGCTTCGGCACGGACTGCCAGCCGCCCTCGGTGATGGCGCGAGCGCCATAGCCGATGCGCTTGGCGCCCTCGAAGGTGCCGGCGATCGCCGGATGCGTCTTGAAGCGCTGGAACTCCTCGAAGGGCGAGAGATAAGGGTTCTTGTAGTTCAGGTGGACGACGAAGCCGACCGCCACCTGGTTGTCCTCTAGATGGTAGAGGAAGGAGCCGCCGCCGGTCTTCATGTCGAGCGGCCAGCCGAACGAATGCTGCACCAGGCCGGGCTTGTGGTTCTCGGGCTTGACCTGCCAGAGTTCCTTGAGGCCGATGCCATATTTGCCGGGTTCGCGGCCTTCGGAAAGCTTGTATTTGGCGATGAGCTGCTTCGCGAGCGAGCCGCGCGCGCCCTCACCGATCAGCACATATTTGCCCATCAGCGCCATGCCGGGCGCGTAAGCGGGGCCGTGCGTGCCGTCCTTCTCGACACCCATATCGCCAGTGATGACGCCGGTGACGGCGCCGGCATCGTTGTAGACGAGGCTGGCCGCGGCGAAACCCGGATAGATCTCGACCCCCAGCGCCTCGGCCTTGGTCGCCAGCCAGCGGCAGACATTGCCGAGCGAGACGATGTAGTTGCCGTGGTTGTTCATCAGCGGCGGCATCAGGAAGTTGGGCAGGCGGAACGAACCGGCCGGGCCAAGCACCAGGAAATGGTCCGCCGTGACCGGTGTCTTGAACGGATGATCGCCCTCCTCGCGCCAGCCGGGCAGCAGCCGGTCGATGCCGATCGGATCAACGACGGCGCCCGACAGGATATGCGCGCCGACCTCGCCGCCCTTTTCCAGCACAACCACGGAGAGGTCCGGGTTGAGCTGCTTCAGACGGATAGCCGCGGCAAGGCCGGCAGGACCCGCGCCGACGATCACCACGTCGAATTCCATGCTCTCGCGTTCGATATCGCTCATCGACCCCTCTATGGCTTGCCGCATTCTCGCATTGTGCTGGCTCATGCGCTGCATAGCGCATCAATTCGCGACGCGAAACCGGCGCGGACGTGACAACGCCGATTTCGACAAAAAGTCGCGGTTTGCTAACGAAAAGGCAGCAGCGCAGGCCATGGCCAAGCATAGGCCAGCGCCAATTGGTTGGCAGGCCAGGCGGCGCCGGGATGTTTTTAATTGTTCGACGGCTTGGTTATCGGCAATACTTCGCGGCATGCGCAGTCCAGAGCCAGCCGGCTTTCCCTCGAAGCGCTTACTCTTCACGCCAGGCGCCGCCTGGCGCGCGGTTCTTCCGCTCCTCTTTTTGACCATGCCGGCTGGGGCGGATCCGGTGAAGGTTTGGACAACCGGCGCCTATTCCTTCTCCGACGAGCTGGGCGGCTTTCGCATCACCGGTGCCTCCGGCATCGGCACCAAGGAAGACCCGCTGATCATCAAGGAGGAACTGAATTCGGCGACGCCGGTGACGCTGACCATCCGCGCGATCAAGCCGATCGAGCCGTTCGGCAAGGCCGGCGAGGTCGCCAACGGCGTGATGTATATGCGCATCGACGTGCTCAACAACAGCGCCCAGGCCTGGGTGGAGTTCCAGTTCGAGCTGCAGGAAATCCTCGACCAGCCGAGCGTGTTCGGCGACGGCCTGTCCTTCGACCAGCGCAACAAGACGCCCGACAACATCTGGTCGAGCAACTTCGCCGATTTCGACCGCCGGTTCGAACCCTATGACCGGCTGCTTTTCCGCAACGGCAAGATCGACCCGCTGAAGACGGCAACCTTCGATTTCCTGATCACCGACTACACGCCGCGCTGGACATTCTACATCGTGCAGGATCCGCGCATACCGACCGGGTGAAGCATATCGATATTCAGGTGATGCCGGCCTGCAAATGGCGGTTTCCTGCGCTTCCGGTGCTCACGTACTTTAAATACGCTCCGCTCCGGTTCTCGGAACTCGCCATTTTCTCGGCTCGGCCTGACCTGAATCTCGACATGCTTCAATGCAGGCGAGTGTGGCTTAATCTTGCAAATCGACGCCGCGCGGACGATGGTGGCGCCATGACTGCCGCTTCCCCCAGCACACCAGCCGAGATTGCCGAACTGCTCGCCTTCTACGCCAGCGCCGGCGTCGACGACGCGCTTGAGGACGCGCCGATCAACCGGTTTGCCGAAGCGGCGGCGAAGTCGGCCGAGCGCAGGCCTGCCGAGCGGGCGCCAGCCGCGCCGCGCCGCGAAGCCAGGCCCGAAGGCCGAACGGCGCCGGAGCAGGCTCCGGAACGGGTTGAGAACCCGCCGGCGCCCCTATCCGGCCTCGACGCCAGCACTATTCCGGACGCGCCCGCCCGGGTACGCGCGGCCGCGGCCGTTCCCGACGAGGCACAGGCGGCTGCGGCCCGGCAGCTCGCGGCAAGCGCTTCGACGCTCGATGAACTGCGCCAGCACATGGCCGCGTTCGACGGCTGCAATCTCAAATTCACCGCCAAGAACCTGGTCTTCGCCGACGGCAATCCCAACGCCGACCTGATGCTGGTCGGCGAAGCGCCGGGCCGCGACGAGGACCTCGAAGGCCTGCCCTTCGTCGGCCGCTCCGGCCGGCTGCTCGACCGCATGCTGGCGGCGATCGGCCTTGACCGCAACTCGGCCTATATCGCCAACGTCATTCCGTGGCGGCCGCCAGGCAACCGCACGCCGACGCCGCACGAGACCGAAATCTGCCGTCCGTTCATCGAAAGGCAGATCGAGCTCGTCAATCCCAAGGTGCTGGTCAATCTCGGCGGGCCGTCGGCCAAGACGCTGCTCAACACGACCGAGGGCATCCTGCGGCTGCGCGGCAACTGGCGTGTGCACACGACGGCATCGGGCATAGCCATTCCGGCGATGCCGACGCTGCATCCGGCTTATCTGCTCAGGACGCCGGCGCACAAGAAGCTGGCATGGCGGGATTTCCTCGAGGTGAAGGCGAAACTGAGGGCGTTGGAGTAAAGCGTCTTCCCCTTCTTCCTTGTGGGAGAAGGGGGAGCCATAACCTCCTAGGTAATTGAGATCCCTCCCTGCCCGCCCTACTCCTCCCCCATGACCACATCCGACATTTCCGCCGGCAGCCTGATCCGCGAGTGGCGCACGCGGCGGCGCATGAGCCAGCTCGATCTCGCCATGGAAGCCGATATCTCGCAGCGGCATCTCTCCTTCGTCGAGAGCGGCCGCGCGCAGCCGTCGCGCGACATGGTGCTGCATCTGGCCGAGCAGCTGTCGATCCCGCTCAGGCAGCGCAACCAGCTTCTGCTCGCGGCAGGCTTCGCGCCGAGCTTCAGCGAAAAGCCGCTGACCGACGCCACGCTCGCGCCGGCGATGGCCGCGGTCGAAACCGTTCTCAAGGGCCACGAGCCCTTCCCGGCGCTGGCGGTCGACCGGCACTGGAACCTCGTTTCCGCCAATGGGGCGATGGCCCCGTTCCTTGCCGATATTTCCGAGCCGTCCCTGCTCCAGCCGCCGGTTAATGTTCTGCGGCTCAGCCTGCATCCGGGCGGCGTGGCGCCACGGATCGTCAACCTGGCGGAGTGGCGCGCGCATCTGTTGGAGCGGCTGAAGCACCAGAACGACGCCACCGGCGACCCTGTGCTGATCGAGCTCGAACGCGAGCTGCGCACCTATCCGGCCGGCCTGAAGAGCGGCCGGCCGGCGCCGGTCGAGCCGAGCGGCATCGTCCATCCGCTCAGGCTCGCGCATGGCGATACCGTGCTATCCTTCATCAGCACCATCACCGTGTTCGGCACACCTCTCGACGTCACACTGTCGGAGCTGGCGATCGAATCCTTCTTCCCGGCCGACGAGCAGACCCGGGCGGTGCTGGTACAGCTGGCGAAGGAACGGGCGACCGCTCCGTAACCTCATCCCTGTGGCGGCGTCGCCCTTCGCGTCCGCGTGCGCTCCAGGCCGAGCTGCCGTTCGCGCCAGATGATGAAGATGCCGGCGCCCACCACGATCACGCCGCCGATCAGCGTGTTGAGCGAAGTCACGTCGCCGAAAACGAAATAGCCGACCACTACACCAAGGATCATCGAGGTGTATTCGAAGGGCGCCACGACCGATGCTTCGGCGTGGCGGTAGGCCGCCGTCATCAGGATCTGGCCGAGCCCGCCGCAGAAGCCGGCGACGACGAGCAGCGCCGCCTGCATCGGCGTCAACGCCTGCCAGCCGAAGGGTAGCGTGAAGAGCGACAATACCGAAGCCGTCGAGGAGAACCACAGCACGATAGTCGCCGTCTTCTCCGTCTGGACCAGATTGCGCACCAGAAGCATGGCGACGGCCGAGATCGCGGCGGCGATCAGCGCGGCCATGACGCCCAGCACCTCCTGGTCGTTGAGGCCTTGAGCGGAATTGAGCAGCGTGAGTTCCGGCCAGGAGATGATCAATACGCCGGCAAGGCCGACCGCGACCGCGCTCCAGCGATAGACGCGGATCGTCTCGCCGAGGAAGACCGAGGAGAACATCACGACCAGCAGCGGCTGTGCGTAGTTCAGCGTGATCGCTTCCGGCAGCGGCAGCCTGGTCAGCGCGAAGAAGCCGAGCCCCATGGCGCCGACACCGACCAGACCGCGCGCGATATGGTTGAACGGCCGCTTGGTCGTGAAGGCTGTGGCGAGCTCGCCCTTGAAGGCCAGGAAGGCGATGATCGGGAAGATGGCGAAGAAGGAGCGGAAGAAGACGATCTGCCCGGCGGGCACGTCGCCGGCCGCCTTGATGCAGGTCTGCATGCCGACGAAAACCGTCACCGAGACGATTTTCAGCGTGATGCCGCGCAGCGTGTTGTGGCCGACGGCATGATCGACGGTCATCTTGCCTCGTAAGGGTGGTCGGAAAAGGGAGCCGCAAATGGGCCTTTGCGCAGTTTTGTCGAGTGGCCATTTCGTGTAAAGAGCGCGCACCTCAAAATTCTTGGACCAGCCAAGCTGGCCTCCGCCCGAAATCGTCAGGAAAAGCCTAAGGAATGCGCACCGACACCGGCCAAGTCTTCAAGCTCGAGGACTATCGCCCCAGCGACTATCTCATCCCGAGGACCAGCCTCGACTTCCGCCTGTCGCCGGACGCCACCCGCGTCATCGCGCTGCTCACCATCGAACGCCGCGAGGGCGTCACCACCTCGGCGCCGCTGGTGCTCGACGGCGACGGGTTGACGCTGCTCGGCGTGGCGATAGACGGACAAGCGCTGCCGGCCGGTGATTACGAGGCGACGCCGGACCGGCTGACGATCCTGAAGCCGCCGGCGGCGCAGCGCTTCGAGCTTCGCCTGGAGACGGAGATCGCACCCTCGCGCAACGAGGCGCTCATGGGCCTCTACCGCTCCAACAACGTCTATTGCACGCAATGCGAGGCCGAGGGCTTTCGCCGCATCACCTATTTCCTCGACCGGCCCGATGTCCTGTCGGTCTATACCGTGCGCATCGAAGCCCCGCACAACGAGGCGCCGCTGCTGCTTTCCAACGGCAATCCCGTCGAACGCGGCGCGCTCGCCAATGGCAGGCATTACGCGGTCTGGCACGACCCCTTCCCCAAACCCTCCTACCTCTTCGCTCTGGTGGCGGGCGCGCTCGGCAAAGTGGCGGACAGCTTCACCACAATGTCCGGCCGGGAGGTCGAGCTCGGCATCTATGTGGAGCCAGGCAAGGAGCGGCTTGCCGGCTACGCGATGGACGCGCTGAAACGCTCGATGAAATGGGACGAGGACGTCTTCGGCCGCGAATACGACCTCGACGTCTTCAACATCGTCGCCGTGTCGGACTTCAACATGGGCGCTATGGAGAACAAGGGCCTCAACGTCTTCAACGACAAATATGTGCTGGCCGACGAGGAGACCGCGACGGATGCCGACTTCGCCAATATCGAGGCGATCATCGCGCATGAATATTTCCACAATTGGACAGGCAACAGAATCACTTGCCGCGACTGGTTCCAGCTCTGCCTGAAGGAAGGGCTGACGGTTTACCGCGACCATGAATTCTCCGCCGACCAGCGCTCGCGGGCAGTGAAGCGCATCGCCGAAGTGCGTACGTTGCGCGCGCACCAATTCCCGGAAGACCAAGGGCCGCTGGCGCACCCGGTCAGGCCGCGCCGCTATCGCGAGATCAACAATTTCTACACGGCGACCGTCTACGAGAAGGGTTCGGAAGTGGTGCGCATGATCCGCACCATCCTCGGGCCGGAGACCTTCCGCGCCGGCATGGACCTCTATTTCGAGAGGCATGACGGCCAGGCCGCGACGATCGAGGACTTCTTGAAAGTCTTCGAGGACGTCTCGGGCCGGGACCTCGCGCAATTCGCGCTCTGGTACCATCAGGCCGGCACGCCGAACCTGACGGTGAGTTCGACGCATAATGCGGCTGCCAAGGAATTCACGCTGGAGATCGAACAGTCGGTGCCACCGACGCCGTCGGAAAGCCGCAAGCGGCTGATGCATATTCCCCTTGCATTCGGGCTTGTCGGCGCCGGCGGCAAGCCCGTCGCTTGGGACAGCGTCGAGGGCGCGGCGGTGGATAACGGCGTCATCCATATCCGCAAGCGCCGGCACACGGTCCGCTTCTCCGGCGTTTCGGAACGGCCTTCGGTGTCGCTCAACCGCGGCTTCTCGGCGCCGATCACGCTTTCGGTGCAGCAGAAACCGGAAGACCAGTTCTTCCTCGCGGCACATGACAGCGACGCCTTCTCGCGCTGGCAGGCGTTCAACACGCTTTTGACCGACGCGCTGATCGCGGCCTTCCGCCAGGTGCTTGGCGGCAAGCAGCCGGTCTTTGCGGCGCGGCTGGCCGAGCTTGCCGGCAGGATCGCCGGCGACGAGGCCCTGGAACCGGCATACCGGGCGCTGGCGCTGGCGCTGCCCGGCGAAGCCGACATCGCCCGCGACATCGGCAAGGGCATCGATCCCGACGCCATTTTCGCTGCGCGCGAGGCGCTGGCGCGGGCGATCGCCGAAACAAACAGCGACGCCTTTTCGGCGCTCTATGACAGCCTTGCAGACAAGGGTCCGTTCAGCCCGGACGCGGCGAGCGCCGGACGCAGGGCTCTGCGCAACATCCTGCTCGATTACCTTTCGCTCCTACCGGGCGGCGCAGGCCTCGCCGCGCGGCACTTCAATGCCGCCACGAACATGACCGACCGCGCGGCGGCGCTGGCCGTGCTGGCGCATCGCCATTCAGGCACGGCCGAGGCCGAAGAGGCGCTGGCCGCCTTCGAGGCGCGCTATCGCGGTGATGCGCTGGTGCTCGACAAATGGTTCCAGATCCAGGCGGGAGTGCCCGGCGCGAAGACCGTCGACAAGGTGCGTGCGCTCATGCGGCACCCCGCCTTCTCGATCACCAATCCGAACCGGGTGCGATCGCTGATCGGCACCTTCTCCAGCGCCAACCAGACCGGCTTCCACCGCCCCGACGGTGAAGGCTATCGCCTGTTCGCCGAGACGGTGCTGGAGGTGGAGAAACGCAACCCGCAGGTGGCAGCGCGACTGGCGACGGCGCTCAGGTCCTGGCGCTCGCTAGAGCCCGGACGCCAGGCCAAAGCCAAGCAGGCGCTGCTCGAGATGGCCAAGGCCGAGAACCTGTCGGCGGATCTGCGCGATATCGTGGAGCGGACACTGGCGTAGCGCCTCTCCTTCAGCCCTTGTGGGAGGAGGGAAAGCGCAAATTTCAATCAACTTTTAATCTTTTTCGCCCGCGCCTCTGGACAAGGCGAATCGGCTTTGATTCTTTAATGGCGATTCGGGCGTGCGGCGTATCCGGGTCATCCAGTATACGGCAGATCGGGGAGTGCCATTTATGGCCAAGGCGGACGCGTGGGGCGCGCCCGGAGGGAAGGCTTTTGCGCGTCGCAAGGCAAGGGACGATGGACTTGCCGGCAATACACGCCTGATCGCCGAACCTGCCTATCAGCGGCTCTTGGCTGCCGAGCCCTTTCTTCGCCGTTCGATCCCGGCTCTGATCATCATCTTCCTGATCATCATCGCCGCGCTGCGTTTCCTGTCGCTGATGAACGAGCATGACGAGATCGAGCGCGACGCCAAGGCCGTGCTGGCACTGGGCGCGGGCCAGATGGCGCAGGCCATCACCGCCGATCCCAGCGCTGCGGGTGCCAACGCCATAAGCCTCCTCGAAAGCACCAGTCGCCAGGGCGCCATGAGCCGCGCCCATGTGCTCGCCATCACCGACGCCAACTTCAAGGTCATCGCCGTCTCGCCGCTGTCGACGGGCTGGCAGGGCCGCACGCTGGACAGTCTGGTCCTGGGCGGCCAGCCGCTGTTCATGTTCGGCGACCGCGCCGGCGTCATGGATGTCTCGATCGCCGGACAGGACTGGTTTGCCGCCGTCAGCCTCGGCCGCGATCGCAAACACGCGGCCGCCGTGCTGGTGCCGCAGGAAGCGATGTTCGAAAGCTGGCGCAAGTCGATGTCGCTCAACGTCACGCTCTTCGTGCTGACGGCGGGCGTGCTGATTGTCATCCTCTACGCCTATTTCGGCCAGGCGGCGCGCGCCCAGGCCGCGGACCGCATCTATCTGGAGGCGCATCAGCGCATCGACATGGCGCTGGTTCGCGGCCGCTGCGGGCTGTGGGACTGGGACATGGTGCGCGGCAAGATGTACTGGTCGCGCTCGATGTACGACATGCTGGGCTATGAGCCCTGCGACACGATGCTTTCCTTCGGCGAGGTCGACGAGATCATCCACCCGGACGACGGCGACCTGTTCGAGCTCGCCAACCGCATCGTCGAGCGCGAGATCGATCATATCGACCAGGTCTTCCGCATGCGCCATGCCGACGGACAGTGGGTGTGGATGCGGGCCCGCGCCCAGGTGATCGATCCGGAGGCGCCTGAAATCCAGCTGATCGGGATTGCCGTTGACGTTACCGAGCAGCGGCACCTGGCGCTGCGTTCGGAAGCGGCGGACATGCGGCTCAGGACCGCGATCGAGAACATCAATGAATCCTTCGTGCTGTGGGATGCCGCCGAGCGGCTGATCATGTGCAATTCGAAGTTCCAGAAGGACAACGGGCTGTCGGACCGCGACGTCGTGCCCGGCATTCTCCGCGACACGGTGGAGGAGCGGATGCTGGCCTTCGCCTCGGAGCGCAGGCTCGCCAACGCCAACGGGCCGCAGGGCGGCGTCAGCTTCGAACGCCAGCTCGCGGACGGCCGCTGGCTGCAGGTCAACGAGCTCAGGACCCGCGACGGCGGCATCGTCTCGGTCGGCTCCGACATCACCCAGATCAAGCTGCATCAGGAGAAGCTGGTCGACAGCGAGCGCCGGCTGATGGCGACGATTCACGACCTCAGCCTCGCCCGCCGCGCCGAGGAAGAACGCGCCAGCGAACTGGTCGAGCTCAACCGCAAATACATGAAGGAAACCGAGCGCGCCGAGGCGGCCAATCGGGCAAAATCCGAATTCCTCGCCAACATGTCGCACGAGCTGCGCACGCCGCTCAACGCCATCATCGGCTTCTCCGAATTGATGCAGCAGGGTCTGTTCGGGCCGCTCGGCTCGGAGCGCTACGAGGAATACGCGTCCGACATCAACGGCAGCGGCAAATATCTGCTCGGCGTGATCAACGACATACTCGACATGTCGAAGATCGAAGCCGGTCAGTTCTCGCTCGACCGCGAGGAGATCGACCTTTGCCCGCTGATCAAGGAGACGGTGCGGGTTATCTCGCTGCAGGCGGCGGAAAAGTCGATCAACGTCGAGACGCGCATCGCCGACGCGATGCGAGTCTACGCCGACCGCCGCGCCATCAAGCAAATCGCCATCAACCTTCTTTCCAACGCGGTGAAGTTCACCGGACAGGGCGGCAAGATCACGGTCCGGGCGCGCAACACCTCAGGCGCGCTGCTGCTCACCATCGAGGACAATGGCTGCGGCATCCCCAAGCAGGCGTTGAGCAAGCTCGGCCGACCCTTCGAGCAGGTGCAGAACCAGTTTTCCAAGAACCACACCGGCTCGGGCCTAGGGCTTGCCATCTCGCGCTCGCTGGCCGAATTGCAGGGCGGCGCGCTGAAGATCCGCTCGACCGAAGGCGTCGGCACCATCGTATCGGTGCGCATCCCACTGAAGAAGGCGCCGCCGGCGGTGAAAGCGGCAGCCTGACGGACGGCACCAACACCGGTTACTTTCGTAGGGCCGCGCCCGCGCGAAGCAGGAGCTCAAAGTCCTTCCGAACCTTCCGCGACGTCTCCTTGAGATGCGCCTCCAACACACCGAAATCCGGCAGGTCGGTGACAGCAAGAAGCAGGTCCGAAAGGCCTGGCGGAATATCGTCGCGCTGGAACTCGCCAGTGAGGCAAAGCCTGATTATCTGTGTCAGCGCCAGATAGAGCCTATACGCTTCGCTAAGCTCATCGCGGACATCGCCGCCCGCGAACCCGGGAGCTAGCCGCGCCAGAATGTCAGCGGTCGCCGTCACCCGGCGGCCGGGCTCGACATTGCCGGTGATGGCCGCGACCTGGGCGATGAATTCGAGATCGATGAGCCCTCCCGGGATCAGCTTGATGTCCCAGAGGTCGAGCGGCTGCTTCTCCTTTTCGATCAGCGCCCGCATGTCCAAGGCTTCGGCTTTCACCTTGGCGGCATCGCGCGGCTGCGCCAGCACCGCCGCCACTTCCCTATCGAGCTCGGCGCAGAGTTCGGCATCGCCGCCGATGGCGCGGGCCCGTGCCAGCGCCATATGTTCCCACGTCCAGGCGTCCTGGCGCTGATATTTCTTGAACGCGTCGATATGGGTGGCGACCGGGCCCTTGTTGCCCGACGGGCGCAGGCGCAGGTCCAGCTCGTAGAGCACGCCTTCGGCGGTCGGCGCCGAGACGGCCGCGATCAGGCGCTGCGTCATGCGGGTATAGTAGTGCGAAGGCGCCAGCGGCTTCTCGCCGTCGGAATCCTCGGCATCTGAATGATCGTAGAGCAGGATGAGATCGACATCCGAGCCAGCGGTGAGCTCCCGGCTGCCGAGCTTGCCCATGCCGAGGAGCGCCACCCTGCCGCCGGCAATACTGCCATGGCGCAGCGCGAATTCGGCGATCACGGCGTTGAGCGCCGCCTCGATTGTGAGGTCGGCCAGATCGGAGAAGGCGCGCCCCGCCCGCGCCGGATCGATAGAGCCGGCAAGCAGGCGCACGCCGATCAGGAATTTCTGCTCGGAGGCGAAGATGCGAAGGCGATCCAGCACATCCTCATAGGCGCGGTCGCCCTCGAGGAAAGCGGCAAGGCGGGCCGAAAGATAGGCGCGGTCAGGCAATTCGGTGAGCAATGCCGGGTCGAGCAGGCCGTCGAAGACATGCGGGCGGCGTGTGATGATGGCCGCGAGCCGGGGGGCCGCACCCATGATCGTCGCCATCAGCTTGAGCAGCGCCGGGTTGGATTGCAAAAGCGAGAAGAGCTGAATGCCAGCCGGCAGGCCGGCCAGGAACTCGTCGAAGCGCATCAGCGCCTCGTCTGCGCGCCGCGTCTGGCCGAAGGCTTTGAGCAGCGCCGGCGTCAATTCCGTCAGCCGCTCGCGCGCTTCGGCCGACTGCGTGACGCGATACCGGCCGAAATGCCAGCCGCGGATGACGCGGCAGATGTCGCTCGGCCGCTGGAAGCCCAGGCGACGCAGCGTCTGCAGCGTGTCGGGATCGTCGACATCTCCGGTGAAGACCAGATTGCCGACGCCGGCCGAGAGCTCGGGAGCGGTCTCGAACAGCGCCGCATAGTGGCGCTCGACCTGCTGCAGCGAAGCGCGGAAGGCCTGCGTGAATTCCGCCTCGCCGGCCAACCCCAGCATCAGCGCGATGCGTTTCAGCTCCTCGTCTTCATCAGGCAGGACATGCGTCTGTTCGTCCGCCACCATCTGGATGGCGTGCTCGACGCGGCGCAGGAACCAGTATTGGCGGGTGAGCGAATCGCGCGCGTCGGCGGTGATCCAGCCACGCGCGGCGAGCGCTGCGAGCATCGGCACCGTCTCGCGCCCGCGCAGTTCAGGGAAGCGGCCGCCGGCTATGAGCTGCTGGGTCTGGACGAAGAATTCGATCTCGCGAATGCCGCCGCGGCCGAGCTTGACGTTATGGCCCTTCACGGCGATCTCGCCATGGCCCTTGTGGGCATGGATCTGGCGCTTGATTGAATGGACGTCGGCGATCGCGGCATAGTCCATGTATTTGCGCCAGACATAGGGCTGCAATTCCTTGAGAAAGGCGGCACCGGCGGCGAGATCGCCGGCAACCGGCCGCGCCTTGATCATGGCCGCTCGCTCCCAGTTCTGGCCGCGCGCCTCGTAATAACGAAGCGCCGCCTCGACGGGGATCGCCAGCGGCGTCGAGCCGGGATCCGGCCGGAGCCTCAGATCGGTGCGGAAGACATAGCCGTGCTCGGTGCGGTCCTGCAGGACGCGCACGAGCCGACGGGTGAGCCTGGAGAACAGCTCGGTCGCATCGAGCGGGTCGGTGATGGCCGGCGCCTCCGGATCGAAGAAGACGACCAGGTCGATGTCGGAGGAAAAATTCAGCTCATGCGCGCCGAGCTTGCCCATGCCGAGCAGGACCCAGCCCGAATCCCTGGCAGGTTCCGCCGGATTCGGCAGCTTGAGCTTGCCTTGCCGGTGCGCGTCGAGCAGCAGGAAATCGACGGCGGCGCATGTGCAGGCATCCGCGAGATCGCTGAGGCGGCGCACCGTCACCGAGGTCTCAGCCTCGCCTGAAAGATCGGCGAGCGCGATCAGGAAATGCGCTTCGGTCTTCCATTGCCTGAGTGCCATCATCAGGCTCGATTCCGAGGCATCATCCGCCCTGGCCGCGCCGCCGATCGCTTCGCCGATGGCGCCGAGCCGCCCTTGGATCGTTCGGTCGAACAGCGTGTCGAGAATTGCCGGCCGGCGGCGCGCGACGTCGCGCAAGAAGGGCGAGAGGTCGAAGACGGCCGCCAGCAGGTCCTGCAGCGGCCCCTCGCCCGCCAGGAGCGCGGCGAGGCGGGAAAGGCCCTCCTCCTCGGCGACATCGGCGATTTCCGACAGTTCACGCCGGGCATGCTCCGCATCCAGAGGGCGGAGCGCCAGTGTCGGGCTAAGCCGAAACTCGGATTCGATTTTCTTGTTCGCCATTTATCCGTGCCATCAATGTGTCTCCCGCAACGGGAAACTCATGACCACGGACAATCCGGGATCGGCAGGTAAAAGATCAAGCCTTCCGTTGTGAAAAGTCATGATTGCCTTGGCTAGGCTGAGGCCGAGGCCCGAGCCTGGTTGCGAGCGGCTCTTTTCCAGGCGCACGAAGCGCTCGGTGGCGCGGGCGCGGTCGGCGTCGTCGGGGATGCCGTGGCCATTGTCGGTGACTGTGAGCTTGATCTCGCTTCCGGCGCGCTCCAGCGCCACCCGCACCTTCGGCGCTTCGACAGCGCCGGTCGAGTATTTGATGGCGTTGTCGACGACGTTGGACAGCGCCTGGCCGATCAGCTCGCGGTTGCCGTTGATCGTCAGGGCCTCGGGCGCGGTCGTTTCCAGCGCGACGCCCGCTTCCTCCGCCACCGGCTCGTAGAGCTCGACGACATCGCTCACCGTGGCGGCGAGATCGACGGGGCCGGTCTGTTCCGAGGAATAGCCGGCCTCAAGACGCGAGATCATCAGGATGGCGTTGAACGTCTTGATGAGTTGGTCGGACTCCGCGATCGTGCCTTCCAGCGCCTGACGGTAATCCTCGGTCCTGTGCCGGCCGGCGAGTGTCGCCTCGGCGCGGTTGCGCAACCTGGTCAGCGGCGTCTTCAGATCATGGGCGATGTTGTCGGAGACCTGCTTCAGCCCCTCGTTCAGCATGGCGATCCTGGCCAGCATCGAATTGAGGTTTTCCGACAGACGGTCGAATTCGTCGCCGGCGCCGGTGACCGGCAGCCGTCCGCTGAGGTCGCCGCCCATGATGCGGCGGCTTGCGTCCGAGACGCTGTCGATGCGCTTCAGTGCGGCGCGCCCGACAAAGAACCAGATCAGGATGCCGCCCAGGCCCATCATGCCGAGCGCCAGGGTCAGCGAGCGGCTGATGACGGCGCGGAAGCGCTCGGGCTCGCCGAGGTCGCGGCCGACCAGCATGATCATCTGGTTGGGCAGCCTCAGCACCAGCGCGATGGCGTTGTGGCCCTTCTCCCCTGTCGACTGGGGAGGGTTGCTGTTGTCGCCGGTCTGGGGTGTGGGCTGGTCGGTAGCACCACTGCGCAACCGGTCGAGCTCACCCTCGCCGAAGCGCTGGTAGGAAAAGGGCTCCGTCGTCCAGCCCTCGGTCTCTATCACCCCCGGCTCCAGGCTCTGCACATTGCCGGTCAGGATCTGGCCGTTGGCATCGGCGATCAGATAGAGATTGGCGCCGGGCTGGCGCGAACGGGCTTCGACCACGCGCACCAGCACCGGCAGGCCGCCGCGCTGATAGGCGCGGGCCAAGCCCAGCACCTCGTCGTTGATGGTCTCCTGCGTCTGCGCTGTCAGCATGCGCGCGGACAGCGATGTCATATAGAGGACGAGCAGCACCGCGCAGAGCGCGAAAAGCAGAAGATAAAGCGCCGAGAGCCGGGCCGCCGTCGTCTTCATGATGGCCGGCAGGGATAGAGCCATAACGGGTTCTAACCGCCCTTCAGCATGTAGCCGGCGCCGCGGATCGTGTGCAGGATCGGCTTGTCGAAGCCTTTTTCGATCTTGCCGCGCAGGCGCGAGACGTGGACGTCGATGACATTGGTCTGCGGATCGAAATGATAGTCCCAGACATTTTCCAGAAGCATGGTGCGCGTCACCACCTGGCCGGCATGGCGCATCAAATATTCGAGCAGGCGGAACTCGCGCGGCTGCAGCGTGATCTCCCGTCCGGCGCGCTTGACCGAATGCGACAGCCGGTCGAGCTCGAGATCGCCGACGCGGTAGACGGTCTCGGATTCGCGCGCGCTGGCGCGGCGGTTCAGCACCTCGACGCGGGCAAGCAATTCGGAAAATGCATAGGGCTTGGTGAGATAATCGTCGCCGCCGGCGCGCAGGCCCGTGACGCGGTCGTCGACCTCGCCCAGCGCCGAAAGGATCAGCACCGGCGTGGTGTTGCCGCGCGAACGAAGGGCGGCGATCACCGACAGGCCGTCGCGGCGCGGCATCAGGCGGTCGATCACCATCACGTCATAGTCGCCGGAATCCGCGAGTGCGAAGCCGGTCTCGCCGTCGCCAGCGACATGGGCTGTGTGGCCCGCTTCGGCAAAGGCTTTCTGCAAGTAGTCCGCCGCCTCGCGATCGTCTTCCATGACGAGAATCTTCATGAAGCCGTTATACGCGATTTCACTGGAAGTTTGAGGGGCAGTCATTTCTTCTGGCCTTGCATTCATTAGTCGCATGTCTTCTTCCCAAAACCGGCGACCACTTTTGGGCGACATGCGATAAAGCGGCAGCGGGTGATGGGAAACCCGCTGCCGCCAGGAGCGAAACACGGTGACTGACTTACGTGCTCGGCCCCATGTTTTCCCGGCGGCGGCTCGGGGGTGTTGATACCGCCGCAGGGAAAATCTGAACGTCTTCTAGTGGCGCATGATCCTTTCCGAAAACCCATGAGGTTTTCGGGGTCATGCGCGGTACCTCAGCCCTTGCCGACCGGCAGCGCGACGAAGCGGTTGCTATCGTCGCGGGTGATCTGCATCAGCACCGCCTTGCGGCCGGCCTTGGCGGCATCGGTCATCGCCTTGGAGACGTCGTCGGTTGTGTTCACCTCGTTCGAATTGATCGAGGTGATGACGTCGCCGGGCTGGATGCCGCGGTCGGCCGCGTCGCTGTCGGGATCGACGTCGGTGACCACGAGGCCCTTGCCTTTTTCGGCCTTGGTGACAGTCAGGCCGAGATCGGCAAGCGTGTCGGGCTTGGCTGCGGGCGCCGACTGCTTGCTGTTGTCGTCGTTCGAGGCCTGCTTGTCGCTCGCGGGCAGCGTACCGAGATCGACCTTGACCGTCTCGTCCTTGCCGTTGCGCCAGACCGTGACGTCGACCGATTTGCCCGGCGCGAACGCACCGATCATGCGGGCGAGCTCCTTCGGCGAGGCGACATCCTTGCCGTCGACCTGGGTGATGACGTCACCGGCGACAATGCCTGCCTTCTTGCCCGGCCCGCCATCCTGAGCGCTCGACACCAGCGCGCCCTTGTCGGACTTCAGGCCGAGCGACTCGGCGATGTCCTTGGTGACCGGCTGGATCTCGACGCCGAGCCAGCCGCGCTGGACCGAGCCGTTCTTCATCAGGTCCTCGACGACCTGCTTGGCCGTCGAGGCCGGGATGTCGAAGGCGATGCCGACGCTGCCGCCCGACGGCGAGAAGATGGCGGTGTTGATGCCGATCACCTGGCCGTTGAGGTTGAAGGTCGGACCGCCCGAATTGCCGCGGTTGACCGAAGCGTCGATCTGAATGAAGTCGTCATAGGGACCGGCGCCGATGTCACGGCCGCGGGCCGAGACGATGCCTGCGGTGACGGTGCCGCCAAGGCCGAAGGGATTGCCGACGGCAACCACCCAGTCGCCGATGCGGACCTTGGAATCGTCGGCGAAGTCGACATAGGTGAACTTGTTGCCGCCGCCATCAACCTTCAGCACGGCAAGATCGGTGCGCGGATCCGTGCCGATCAGCTTGGCGTCGAGTTCCTTGCCGTCATTGGTGACGACACTGAAGTCCGAGCCTTCCGAAACAACATGGTTGTTGGTGACGAGATAGCCATCCTCGGAGATGAAGAAGCCCGACCCTTGAGCGATCGGACGCGGCTCGCCATTGCCGTGGTTGCGGTGGTTGAAGCGGCGCATGCCGAACTGGCCGCCCTGGTCACCGAAGCCGCGGAATTCCTTGAAGAAGCGGCGCAGCTGGGGATTGTCGGGCAGATTGTCGAAGCCATTCTGATCGTCGGAGCCGTCATCGGCCGTCGGCTGGATCTTGGCCTTGACCTTGACGCTGACGACCGCCGGCGAGACGTGCTCGACGACATCGGCGAAACTCGGCATCTGCGGGGCTTCGACGCGCACGGCATCGGCCAGCACGGGGGCGGTGCCGGTTGCAAGCATGCCCGCGCCGACCGTGCCGACGACGGCCAGGGAAGCGACGGCGGCCATCAGGCGCTTTCGGGTGCGGAAATATGAATTGGGGGCAATATTCATGGGGTCTCGTTTCCTCTTTCGAAGGGATGCGCTCAGGCGAAGCATCCTCGGGCAAAAGGATTAGAGAGCCGCACATTACGGCGCCATTTCCGGTACATGAAAGTTTTGTAATGTTGGCCGAGTTCGCCCTTCCGGGGCCAAGCAGGAGCGAAGCGACATGCGCAGTCCATAAAATGACGACCACGGAAGCGGTCGAAGCCATTCACCACGGTCCGCGATGGCGTTCAGTCGCGCAGCATCTTGTCCAGTGCCGCCTGCTCGTCGGCCGAAAGCGTGGTCGATGCCGGGCGGCGCGTGCGGGCGCTGAGCACGATGAAGAGGCCGCCGGCCAGAAGCAGAAGCACAGGCGTGCCCCACAAAAGCGCGTTGCGCAGGCTGAAGCGCGGCTTGAGCAGGACGAACTCGCCATAGCGCGAGACGATATAGTCCATCACCTGCTGGTCGGTGTCGCCGGCCACCAGCCGCTGGCGCACGAGGATGCGCAGGTCGCGGGCGAGATCGGCGTCGGATTCGTCAATCGACTGGTTCTGGCAGACCATGCAGCGCAGGCCTTCCGAAAGCGCGCGCGCCCTCGCCTCCAACGCGGGGTCCTGCAGCACTTCATCAGGCTTCACCGCCTGTGCCGTGCCGGCGAAGGACAGCGCCAGCAGCAGGACCAGCGAGGCGAGTGAAAATCTCGACCTCATGTCGGGTTCGCCAAGGCCGCCGCCGGCTTGCGCCGCTTTGCCGGCGCGCCGACGCGCAGGCGGCGATCGAGCAGCGACATGGCGGCGCCCGCCATCATCACCAGACCGCCGCCCCAAATCAGCGTCACCAGCGGCTTCCACCAGAGCCGCACGACGACGGAGCCGTCCTTGTTCTCGTCACCGAGCGACAGATAGAGCTGGCTCAAGCCAAGCGTCCTGATGCCGGACTCCGTCGTCACCGTCTGGCGCACCGGATAGAAACGTTTGGCCGAGGTAATCTCGCCATCGGGATTACCGCCGGCGCCCATCAGCAGGAAGCGGCCGCGATCCTCGGTGAAGTTCGGCCCCTTCTGTGGGGTGAGTCCCCCGAAGCGAAGCGTGTGGCCGGAGAGCTCCACGGTTTCGCCGGGACGCAGGGTGAGGATTTTCTCGGTGCCGAAGCAGAGCGTGCCGACGATGCCGAGCAAGGTCAGGCCGAGGCCGAGATGCGCAAGCGCCGTGCCGAAGACCGAGCGCGGCAGCCCGGCTAAGCGGCGAAGCATGACGGCCGGCGCCACGGAGCCGGCGCCGGATTTGACGGCAAGGTCGGTCAGCGCGCCGGCGACCAGCCAGACGGCAAGGCCGACGCCAAGGGCGGCGAACACGGAGGCACCGTCGATGAACAGGCCGGTGACCAGCATCGCGGCGATCGCCAAGGCGAAAGCCGCCATCAGCCGCTGCGAGGCGGCAATGACGTCGCCGCGCTTCCAGGCGAGCAGCGGGCCGAACGGCACGATGGCAAGCAGCGGCAGCATCAGCGGACCGAAGGTCAGGTCGAAGAAGGGCGCGCCGACCGAGATCTTGCCGCCCGTCAGCGCTTCGAGCGCCAGCGGGTAGAGCGTGCCGACAAGCACCGTTGCCGTGGCGGTGGTGAGGAACAGGTTGTTCAGCACCAGCGCGCCCTCGCGCGAGATCGGATGGAACAGGCCGCCCGCCGTCAACTGCGAGGCACGTAGCGCAAACGACGTCAGCGAGCCGCCGATGAACAAAGTCAGGATGCACAGGATGAAGACGCCGCGCGTCGGATCGGTGGCGAAGGCGTGCACCGAGGTTAGCACCCCGGAACGCACCAGGAAGGTGCCGAGCAGCGACAGCGAGAATGTGAGGATAGCCAGGAGCAGCGTCCAGATCTTCAGCGCAGAGCGCTTCTCCATGACGATGGCCGAATGAAGCAGCGCGGTGCCGGCAAGCCACGGCATAAAGGAGGCGTTCTCGACCGGATCCCAGAACCAGAAGCCGCCCCAGCCGAGCTCGTAATAGGCCCAGTAGGAACCCATGGCGATGCCGCCGGTCAAAAACATCCAGGCGACCAGCGTCCAGGGCCGCACCCAGCGCGCCCAGGAGGCGTCGATGCGACCCTCAATCAGCGCCGCGACCGAGAAGGAGAAGCAGATCGAGAAGCCGACATAGCCGAGATAAAGCATCGGCGGGTGGATCGCGAGGCCGAGATCCTGCAGGATCGGGTTGAGGTCGCGGCCCTCGATCGGCGCCGGATTGAGGCGGATGAACGGATTGGATGTCGCCAGGATGAACAGGAAGAAAGCGGCGCCGATCATGCCCTGCACGGCCAGCACATTGGCCTTGAGCGTCGCCGGCAAATTGTTGCCGAAGACCGAGACCAGCGCGCCGAAGAAGGTCAGGATCAGCACCCAGAGCAGCATCGAGCCTTCATGGTTTCCCCAGGTGCCGGTGATCTTGTAGATCATCGGCTGCAGCGAGTGGGAGTTCTCCCACACGCTCGCCACCGAGAAGTCCGAGCCGGCATAGGCGCTCGCGAGGGCCGCGAAGGAGAGCGCGGTCAACGCGAAGCCGGTAACCGTGACCGGACCGCCGACCGCCATCAGCCGCTGGTTGCCGATGCGGGCGCCGACCAGCGGCACCAGCATCTGCACCAGCGAGAGCGCGAAGGCGAGCACAAGCGCGAAATGTCCGGTCTCGACCATCAGTTCGTGCTTTCCTGCCAAACGCCTTTGGCCTTCAGGCCGTCGGCGACTTCCTTGGGCATGTAACGCTCGTCATGCTTGGCCAAGACGCTGTCGGCGACGAAGACGCCATCCGGGCCGAAAGCGCCCTCGGTGATGACGCCTTGCTCCTCGCGAAAGAGGTCCGGCAGTATGCCGGTATAGGTGACCTTGACCGATTTCTGCTTGTCGGTGACCGAGAAAGCGACGGTTGCGCCCTGCCCGCGCACGATGGTGCCCTTCTCGACGAGACCGCCGAGCCGGATGCGCTGGCCGGGGGGCACGCTCGCCGTGGCGAGATCGGCGGGCATGTAGAAATAGGAGGCCTTCTGTCCCAGCGCATAAAAGGTGAGCCCCGCAGCGGCACCGAGGAAAGCCAGCCCCGCCAGGATCACCGACATACGCTTCTGCTTGCGCGTCATTGCTTTACTCCGTCGCCGTCACGCCGAGCGAGGCGGCGAAGGCGGTGAATTTCTTGGCCTGTTCACTGTCGGCGCCGAAAGCGGCGACAGCGCGGCCGAGCGCGTCGCGCGCCTTTTCGGCCTTGCCAAGCACGACATAGGAACGGATGAGCCGCATCCATCCTTCCTCGTCCCGAGGGTTCTGCTTCAATTTGTCGTCGAGTCCGGCGACCATGGTCTCGATCATCGCCTGCCGGTCCTGCGGCGACATCTGTTGCGCGGCTTCCACCTGCTGCGCGTCCGGGCCGGCGGCCGGCGTGGCATCGGCGACAGCGGGGCCGCTCGCTTCGCCAAGCGCCTGCTGGACGGCGCTGCGCCAAGGCGAATCCGGCGCGAGCTGGCCGAGCATCTTTTCCCAGGCGGCGACAGCCTCGGCCTTCCTGCCTTCCTGTGCCAGGCCGACCGCCAGGTAGAAATTCGCCTTGGCGTTGGCCGGGTCGAGCCTCAGGGCCGCTTCGAAAGCATTTTGGGCGTCCGCCGAAACGATGCCGCCGGCAGCGCTGGCGATCGCCTCGCCAAGGCCCGACTGGCGCACGGCGCTGTCGCCGTCGAGGCGGATGGCGTTGCGGTAGGCGGTCACGGCGTCGGGAAAGCGCTGCAGCCGAAGATAGATCGGCGCCAGCACGTCCCAACCCTTGCCGTCGGACGGATTGGCGGCGAGATGAGCTTCGGCGCGGGCGACCAGCTCGTCGACCGAGGAGTCTGCCGGATTCTTGGCCAGACGTTCGGCCAGTGGCTGCGAAGGCAGATCGGGAGAGCCGAGCATGCCGTAAAGCCCCCAGCTCAGCAGCGGAACCGCAAGCACGGCCATGCTGGCGACCCATTTCGCACTGCGCGCAGGCTTGGGCGTTGCCGCGCCCGGCTGCATAGCCGCGCCCAGACGCAGGATGCGCCGGCCGATCTCGGCACGCGCCTCCTCGGCCTCCCCCGGCTGGATCAAGCCGCGCGCCATGTCGCGGTCGAGCTCGGAAAGCTGGTCGCGATAGACTTCGAGATCGTGATCGCCGGCCGGCGACGCGTCCTTGATGCCGCCGGTAAGCGGCAACAGCACCGCCAGGCTGGCACCCAGCGTGAGGATTGCGGCTATGACCCAGAACAGCATGCCTATTCCAATAACGGCAGAGCCCTGCCCTGCCAACACGACCATCGTGCGACGCTTTGACGGCGGGCGCGCCGCTCGGCCTTGATCGAGGTCAAGCTAAGCGAATAATTAGGCGCGCCCGACTTGTCTTCTAGGTCAGCGGCGTCCAGCTGCCGTCGGCGTTGCGGCAGGCAGTGCCGCGCGCGGTGACGCCCGCGCCGCCGGTATAGACGGTGTGGGTGTACTGGCGGCAATCCTGCGAGCCGACCCGGTAAGGCTGGGCGGCGACGACCTCGCCATAATGCGAGGAGTTGTCGCTCTTCCACGTCACCTTCTGGCCGCTGGTGTTGTATTCCAGCGCCTTGTACTCCGCTTCCAGGCCCTTGCGCTTTTCGGCATCGCTGAGGCCCGAACCGATGGATCCGCCGATAAGCCCGCCATTCATGGCCGAAACGATGCTGGTCGAGACCTTGCCGCCGGCAGGCGGTGTGGAAGCAGGCGTGACAGGAGAGATCGGACCACCCCTGCCGAGCGTCGTGCAGCCGGAAACGGCGAGCAGGGCGGAAACGAGCGCGACGCGAATCTTCATGCCGACAACCGGTTCTTTTCAGCGGGATGGAACTGGATGGACTGGGGGCGCGCCATCAGGAGGTTTTCATCGCCATAGTATTGATATTTGTCGGAAATTTGGCCGTTGGCGGCCGCGCGCAAATCGATAAGGAACATCACTGAAGGCTCCGCAATCTCACCACCACCCGCAAGCCGCCCATGCCGGACCGTTCCAGCGCCAGCGAGCCTCCATACTCGTTGATGAGGTCGGCGACAATGGCAAGGCCAAGCCCTGTTCCCGGCTTCGTCTCGTCCAGTCTCTTGCCACGCTTCAATACCTCTCGCGCGCTGTCCTCGGGAATGCCCGGGCCGTCATCCTCTATAACGATTTCAAACAGGTTGCCGCTTCCCGAGATAGTGGCGACCGTCACGGCGACGGCGGTCTTTGCCCATTTCATCCCATTGTCGAGCAGATTGCCGAGCAGCTCCTCGAGATCCTCGCGCTCGCCGGCAAAGACGATCTCGTCCAGCGGCAGGGACAACTGCAGCCTCGTTTGCGGGTTGAGCTTGCGCAGCACGCGCACCATGCGCTCGACCAGCGGCACAACCGGCGTGCGGAAGACGACGCTGTCGCGCTGCGCGGCGACGCGCGCGCGCTGCAGATAGTGATCGACCTGTTTCTGCATGGAGGCCACCTGCTCGGCGATCAACTGGCCCTTGGTCCCGCCGAGGGCTCGGCCCTCATTGATCAGCACGGCCAAAGGCGTCTTCAGCGAATGGGCAAGGTTGCCGACCTGGGTGCGCGAGCGCTCGACGATACGCCGGTTGTTCTCGATCAGCGCGTTGGTCTCATTGGCCAGCGGCTCGATCTCGGCCGGGAAGCTGCCATCGAGCTTCTGTGCGGTGCCTTCGCGCACCATGGCCAGCGCATTGCGGACCCGGCGCAAGGGCTGGAGACCCAAGAGAATGGCGATGGCGTTGATGGCGATCATGCCGACGCCGAACAGCGAGAGATAGGTGAGCAGGCGGCGCTGGAAGCTTGCGATCTCCTGCTCCAACTCGCTGTGGTTGCCCATGACGCGGAAGCGGGCCGCGCGGTTCTTGGCGTCGAGAACGAACTCGCTCTCGAACACTTCAAGCTGCTCGCCCTTGATGCCTTCCATCGAGTAGCTGCGCTGGAAATTCGAGTTGAACGGGACCTCCGCGACGCTCGGCGACAGGAGCGAGGTCGTCATCGAGGAGGAATGGATTTCGCCATGCACGCCTTCGGAGGCGGGCTCCACCGACCAGTACCAGCCGGAATTCGGCTCGGAAAAGCGCAAGTCGCCGAGGTCGGGCGAGCCGGTCAGCGCGCCGTTGTCGGAAATGCCGACGGAGCCGATCAGGTTGAACAGATGCGCGGAAAGCAGGCTGTCGAAGCCGCGTTCGCTGGCCTGGCGGTAAAGTGTGGTGATAAGGGTGAAGATGACGACCAGCGTCAGGATCGCCCAGATTGTCGAAAAGGCGATGACGCGAAAGGTCAATGAGCGCGGCCAGAGCCGCAGCCTTGAAAGCCACGTTCTCATCGTTGGCTTCAGCGGTTCCGCGTCACGCCTCCGGCTCACGCATGCGATAGCCCATGCCACGCACGGTTTCGATCATGTCGATGCCCATCTTCTTGCGAAGCCTGCCGACAAACACCTCGATGGTGTTGGAATCGCGGTCGAAATCCTGGTCGTAGAGATGCTCGACCAATTCGGTGCGCGACACCACCTCGCCCATATGATGCATCAGATAGGCGAGCAGCCTGAACTCGTGCGAGGTGAGCTTCAGCGGCACGCCGTTCACGTCGGCCTTGGAGGCCTTGGTGTCCAGCCGCAGCGGCCCGCAGGTGAGCTCGGACGAGGCATGGCCCGCCGCCCGGCGGATCAGCGCCCGCACCCGGGCCAGCACCTCCTCGATATGGAACGGCTTTGTCACATAGTCATCGGCGCCGGCGTCGATGCCGGCCACCTTGTCGCTCCAGCGGTCGCGCGCGGTGAGGATCAGCACCGGCATCTTGCGCCCGCCGCGGCGCCAGCGCTCGACGACACTGATGCCGTCCATCTGCGGCAGGCCGATGTCGAGGACGACGGCATCGTAAGGCTCGGTGTCGCCGAGGAAATGCCCCTCCTCGCCGTCATAGGCACGGTCGACCACATAGCCGGCATCGACCAGCGCATCGGCCAGCTGCCGGTTGAGATCCTTGTCATCCTCGACGACGAGCACGCGCATGGGTTGAAGCCTGTTGTTGAATAGACGTATAGGCCGATTCCGCCAGCCAGGGAAACGAGAAGGTCAGTCCATCGGGACGACGATTTCCGAGCGGCGCGGACGCTGTCCATCTTTGCCGGGAACGAGCACCACGATGACGCAAACCTGCTGGCCGCCCCGCGTCGCCTGCGAGGCCTTGGCCAACGTGCCGCCGTTCTGCGCGGCGACTTGCTGGCCGATGGCGTAGCAGTCGTTGGCCGCAAGCACGACCGGCTGATCGACCGACGGGTCGATGACCGGCATTGCCGTCGTCTGCGACGCAAAGAGGCTGGTTGCGGCAAGCGTCAGCACTGCTTTGCGGAGGTGAGAGCCAAGATTTTTCATGATCACGGTTCTAACGCATATGGGCTGAACGTGAAATGAACGGTGAACGATCGAATATTCATGCCCGCCACCCCCCCTGCGCGCGCCGATGCCCAGGCTCCCTCAAGCCGGCTTTGAATTCATAGCCGGAAAAACAGTCGATCCGCTACGCTTTTTGGCCCGCCGATTCCGCGCCTTGTGCTAACTGGTGTAGAAACGCCGGACGGCCATGGAGGATGCGATGACGCGCGAGGATATTGCCGATCTTTACCGGGGCTACATCGCCTGCCTGAATGACCAGGATTGGGACAATCTCGGCCGCTTCGTCGGCGAGGAGGTGCAGTATAATGGCGAGACGATCGGGCTTTCGGGCTATCGCCGCATGCTGGAGGGCGATTTCGAGGCGATTCCCGACCTGCGCTTCAACATCGAGCTTCTGATCTCGGAGCCGCCGCGCGTGGCGGCGCGCCTGCATTTCGACTGCCGCCCCAAGGGTGTGCTGTTCGGATTGCCGGTCCACGGCAAGCGCGTCAGCTTTGCCGAAAACGTCTTCTACGAATTTCACGACAGCCGCATAAGGGAGGTCTGGTCGGTCATCGACAAGGCGGCCATCCAGGCGCAGCTCTGAGGCCCGTAGCCTCTCAGAGGGCTTCCTGCGTCAAGGCGCGGAAGCGCAGCAATCCATGATGGACCGTAAGGTCCTCGTCATAACGCGCCTCGGCGAATTCCAGCGACAGGCGCGTCTGGCCGCGCGGACCGATGGAAAGTGCCGCGCGATCGAGGCGCGCCTTGATGCTGTCCATGATGAGCCGCGTCTCGGCTTCTCCTTGAGCCTTCGACCAGATGTGCAAAGTGATCAGCTGGTCATTGTCGTTGTCGGCTCCGGTCTCGAGATCGAAGGCGCTGGTGCGGCCGTAGGTGACGTGCGGATAGGCGGCCTTGGCGTCGGCGCGCTCGAGCAGGCCGGCGCCGCCGAGCAGCGCCGACAGCGACGCATCGGTCTTCAGCCTCAGGAACAAAGCCTGCATCAAATCGCCAGGCGCCGTCATCTACCGTCCATCGCCAACACATGTCTCCGCACCGCGGCCAACCTCGGCAACGTAGCCGCGCTCGCGATCGGATGCCAGACCGCGAATCGGTTTGACTATAGCGTGGAGGGCGAAGGTCTCGAATCTATTACATTTTCGTCAAATCACGAGACCGGTGCTGCGCCGCCTTCCTCGGTGCGCTTGGCAATGAACTCGTCGAGCACGCCGGCGGCAGCGGCAGCGGAGGCCGGCGGCTGGAAGTCGGAAAGAATCCGCTTCCAGATGCCGGTCGCGCGCTCCGTTGCCGTCTTCGAACCGGATTGCGTCCAGTTGCCGAAATTCGACCAGTCGGCGACCAGCGGCTCGTAGAAAGCGGTGCGGTAGCGCGCCATTGTGTGCGCGGCCGAGAAGAAATGGCCGCCGGGCTGAACTTCGGCGATGGCCTCGAAGCCGATGGCGTCGGCGTCGCCCGGCGTCGTGGCGCAAAGTTCGGCGACCGTCTGCAGCGCCTCGATGTCGGTGATCAGCTTTTCCAGGGAGACGCTGAGACCACCTTCCAGCCAGCCAGCGGCGTGGATGCAGACGGTGGCGCCGGCAAGCACGGAGCCCCAGAGCGCGAACTGCGTCTCGTGCGCTGCCTGCGCATCGGAGACGTTGGCGGCGCTGCCGCCGCCGGAGCGCCAAGGCAGGCCGGTGTAGCGGGCGAGTTGCCCAGCCCCAAGCGTCGCCTTGATGTGTTCCGGCGTGCCGAAGGCCGGCGCGCCGGACTTCATGTCGACATTGGAGGAGAAGGAGCCATAGACCACCGGCGCGCCGGGCCGCACGATCTGGGCCAGCGTCAAACCGGCAAGCGCCTCGGCATGCTGCAAGGTCAGCGCGCCGGCCACCGTGATCGGCGCCATCGCGCCCGCCAGGCAGAAGGGCGTGATGACCAGAACCTGACCGGCCTTGGCGAAGTCGATGATGCCCTGCGCCATCGGGATATCCAGCTGACGCGGCGAGTTGGTGTTGATGACGGTGTAGCAATGGGCACCGTTGCGGAATTCTTCGTGCGATAGGCCGCGCGCCAGGCGGATCATCTCGAAGCTGTCTTCGACCTGAGGCGTGCCGCGGGCGAAGATGAAGGGGAATTTGTCCGAGAGCGTCAGTTGCGCCCGGTTGACGGCATAGTGGCGGAAGCGGTTGTCGATATCCTGCGGCTCGACGCAGGGCCCAAGCATGTGCAGCACGTCGAAATGCTGGATCAGCTTGGTGAATTCCTCGAAGGCGGCGAGCGTTCCCGGCCGGCGGCCGCGCTCGAGATCGGTGACGTTGGGCGCGCCGGAGCCGGCCAGGAAGGCCATCGAGCCGAGCTCGAGCGTGAGATCGCGCGAGCGGTCGCCGGCGAGTGCCGGAATGGAGCGCGGAGCCGAGGCAAGTGCTGCCTCGACCATGTCGGGGCCGATCCTGACCATCTGGATGTCTTCGTCGACCAACGCGCCGGCCTTGGCGTAGATGGCGCGGGCCTCGGGCAGCAGCACTTTGATGCCGAGCTCCTCCAGCACGCGCAGCGCGGTAGCGTGGATGGCCGCGACCTGGTCGTCGGAAAAGATCGGCTGCGGCAGGAAGGGGTTCTTCAGCGACCGGTAGTTCGGATGCCGGCTCGACTCGCTGCCCGCCTCGCCAGTGCGCCCCCGCCGGCGCTCGCGCCTTAGATCCCGTGCGGCCTCATCGATCATGGCGGTTCCTCCTCATTGCCGCATTGCCTTGCCTTCAGCGTCGTAGGGCGATGCCGCGATGACGCGCGCCGGCCGTTCGACCCCGACAATGTGTACGGAAAGTTCGGTGCCCTCCCCGGCGAAATCGTCATCGAGCAACGCCAGGGCGACGCTCTGGCCGATGCTGTAGCCATAGCCGCCGGAGGTGACGAAGCCGACTCGTCGGCCTTCGTGCCAGACCGGTTCGAAGCCGCTGGCATCGGCATCGACAGCGTCCACCTCCAGCGTCACGATCCGCCGCGAGACGCCGTCCTCGCGCTCTTTCAGCGCCGCCTCGCGGCCGATGAAATCGCTCTTGTCGAAAGCGATGAAGCGGTCAAGCCCGGTCTGGCCGGGCGTGTAGCCTTGCGTGAATTCGCGCGACCAGATGCCGAAACTCTTTTCCAGCCTGAGCGAATTCAGCGCGTAATAGCCGATCTCGGCGAGGCCGAGGTCTTCGCCGGCGGCAAGCAGCGTCTCGCGCAGGGCCGAATGCAGGGTGGCCGGGCAGTTGATCTCGAAACCGAGCTCGCCGGCAATGGATAGCCTTGCCACCCGCGCACGCACCATGCCGATGTCGAACTCGCCGCACGCCATGAACGGCAAGGCTGCCGCGGAGACGTCCTGATGCGTGGTGCGTTCGACGATCCGGCGCGCGTTCGGACCGGTGACGAGGAAACCGGACGTGGCGTCCGAGATGTCGGTGACGGAGACGCCTTCGGCGATATGCGCCTCGAACCAGCGCATGTGGAATTCGCGCAAATAGTAAGAACCCATGATCCAGTATTCGCCGCCGCCCCAGTTCAGCACGGTGAGATCGCCCTTCAGCCGGCCGTCGGAGCCAAGCATCGGCGCCAGCTTCGCGCGGCCGGGCTTCGGCAGCCGGCAGGCGAGCAGCCGGTCGAGCCAGGCCTCTGCGCCGGGGCCTGACACGGCATAGCGCGAGAAGGCCGTGGTATCGACGAGGCCGGCAGCACGACGGACCTGCAGCACCTCGTCGCCGACGATCTCGAAAGCGTTGGAGCGCTTCAGCGTCGTCTCCTCCCGGAACCCCATCGGCGCGAAATAGGCCGGGATCTCCAGGCCCCAGGACGCCGTCCATTCGGCTCCGGCGGCGCTCATTCCGTCATAGGCGCCTGGGCGCTTCAGCGGCCGGCCTGCAGGCAGGCGCTCGTTGGGGAAGGTCATGACGAAGCGGCGGGCGTAGAACTGGCCGGTCGTCTGCCTGAGATACTCCCGGTTGGCTGCGAAGGCGCCGTAGCGGGCGATGTCCATGCCGAAGATGTCGGCTTCCGGCTCGCCGTAAATCATCCACTCGGCCAGCGACTTGCCGACGCCCCCGCCCTGGCTGAAGCCGGCCATGACGCCGCAGGCGACCCAGTAGTTTCTCAACCCCCTGACCGGGCCGACCAGCGGATTGCCGTCCGGCGTGAAGGTGAAGGCGCCGTTGACCCATTTGCGGACACCGGCGTTAGCCAGGCAGGGAAAGCGCTCATAGGCCTTGGCAAGCTCGGGACTGATGCGATCGATATCCTCCGGGATCAGCTCGATGCCGTAATCCCAAGGCGCGCCGTCCATGTTCCAGTGTTTCGGGTTCTGCTCGTAAACGCCGAGCAGCACGCCCTTCCGCTCCTGCCGCAGATAGGAGAAGCCGTCGAGATCGACGGCCAGGCCGAGTTCCTTGTCGAGCGCCGCTACCTCGGGGATATCCTCGGTGACGAAATAATGATGCTCCATCGGCGTGACCGGCAGGTCGACGCCGGCCATCAGCCCGACCTGCTTGGCCCAGAGGCCGCCGGCATTGACGACATGCTCGGCGACGATCGTGCCTTTTTCAGTGACGACGTCCCAGCCGCCGTCGGCACGCTGCTTCAATTCGACGACGCGGTTGCGCAGGATGACGTCCGCACCGCGCTTCTTCGCGGAGCCGGCATAGGCGTGCGTGGTGCCATAGGGGTCGAGATGGCC
This sequence comes from Mesorhizobium sp. WSM4935, assembly GCF_029625735.1. Taxonomy (NCBI): domain Bacteria; kingdom Pseudomonadati; phylum Pseudomonadota; class Alphaproteobacteria; order Hyphomicrobiales; family Phyllobacteriaceae; genus Mesorhizobium; species Mesorhizobium sp. WSM4935. The sequence continues at coordinate 55,306 of NZ_JARTVR010000005.1, forward strand.
CTCGTTGGAATCATAAAGGCCGCCGAGCACGCCATTCACATCGACGATCGGGCAGATCTCCTTGATTTCCTCGGGCGTCACCAGCCGAGCCGTCTCGATGCCGACCGACTGGAACACCGCCCAGGCCGATTTCAGCCATTCCCAACGCTGCGGGTCGCTCGCCATGTTGACGCCGCCGGTCATGTTCAGCCCGGCATTCTGGCCGGACTCGGCCTCGATCTCGCGATAGAGCTTGATCGTGTAGTCCTGCAGCGCCGCCACATTGGGATCGGCGTTGAGCGCGTGGAACCCGGCCGCCGCATGCCAGGTTGAGCCGGCCGTCAGCTCGGCGCGCTCGATCAGCGCGACATCGCTCCAGCCAAATCGCGTCAAGTGATAGAGCACCGAGGCGCCGACCACGCCTCCTCCGATGACCACTGCCCGATAATGCGATTTCACGAGCCTCTCCCTCTCGTTGGAGGCCCTTACGATATACACTCTGGACATTTGTGTCTAGACACTTCTGTCCAGAGCTTGCGCGCCGCCGTGCGCCGTGCCACTTGTTCGGCCATGACCATGACCGCTCCCGAGCCGGCGCCCGGCAATATCAAGGTGACCCGCGCGGACTGGATCAACCTTGCGCTGGAAACGCTGATTTCCGACGGCATCGAGAGCGTGCGGGTGCTGACTTTGGGACAGAAGCTCGGCGTCTCGCGCTCGAGCTTCTACTGGTATTTCGAAAGCCGGCAGGACCTGCTCGACCAGCTGCTCAAGCATTGGCACGAGACCAACACCACCGCGATCGTCGAGCGTGCCCGCCGGCCGGCGGACACCATCATCATGGGTGTGATGAACGTCTTCGAATGCTGGGCCGACGAGCGCCTGTTCGACCCGCGGCTCGACTTCGCTGTCCGCGAGTGGGCAAGGCGCTCGGACGATGTGCGGCGCATGATCGATCGGGCCGACGAGGAGCGGCTGCTTGCCATACGCGACATGTACCGCCGGCACGGCTATGAGAGCGAGGATGCCTTCATCCGCGCCCGCGTCCTCTATTACATGCAGATCGGCTATTACGTGCTCGACCTCAAGGAGCCGGTAGAGGCGCGCGTCAGCCATCTTGCCGCCTATCTGCGCTCCTTCACCGGCCAGGAGCCGACCGAGGCGGATGTGGCGCATTTCATGCGCTTCATCGCGGCGCGGTGATACCGATCGGTCGTTAACGGCCCGCGTATTTCCAATCAACAAAGCTTGTGCTGTGGCTTCGCTGCCCTTGTGGGCGGTGATAAAATGATTGAATAGTTTGACAGGGGCGCCACCCTGAAACTGCCCGCATGCTGTTTTCGGGCGAAAGCGCATTGGGCGGAAGTCTGGAATGGGAAGTCCTTCGAAACCACGCAAGAGAAGAGGCCGGATCGCCTCGGCGGCTCTTGCTGTCGACGCCTGGCTCGACTCCTCGCTCTATGAAATCAGCTTCAAAGCGCGCGAATTCTGGGAAGCGGCGACCATCTTTTCCCGCCGTTTCCGCGTGCGCGGCTGGCGCCGCACCATCATCGAGGTGCTGAGCGAAGGCTTCACCATGGGCGCCGGCGGCTTCGTGGTGCTGTTGGCGCTCGCCATGCCGGCCTTCGACATCACCGCCGGCGACTGGCGCAACCAAGGCGACTTCGCCGTCACCTTCCTGGACCGGTACGGCAACGAGATCGGCCAGCGCGGCATCATCCAGCGCGATTCCGTGCCGGTCGACGAGATGCCGGACATCGTCATCAAGGCGGTGCTGGCGACCGAAGACCGGCGTTTCTTCGACCATTACGGCATCGACATCCTCGGCCTGTCGCGCGCGCTCTTCGAGAATATGCGCGCCAATTCGGTGGTCCAGGGCGGCTCCAGCATCACGCAGCAGCTCGCCAAGAACCTTTTCCTGTCCAACGAGCGCACATTGGAGCGCAAGATCAAGGAAGCTTTCCTGTCGCTGTGGCTGGAAGCGAACCTGTCCAAGAAGGAGATCCTGCAGCTCTATCTCGACCGCGCCTATATGGGCGGCGGCACGTTCGGCATCGAGGCGGCGGCGGATTTCTATTTCGGCAAGAGCGTCAAGGATCTGAGCCTTGCCGAAGCGGCGATGCTGGCCGGCCTGTTCAAGGCGCCCACCAAATACGCCCCGCATATCAACCTGCCGGCGGCCCGTGCCCGCGCCAACGTCGTGCTGTCAAACCTGGTCGATGCCGGCTTCATGACCGAGGGCCAGGTGCTGCAGGCGCGGCTGCATCCGGCCGACGTCGTCGACCGCGGCGAGCAGAAGAGCCCGGATTATTTCCTCGACTGGGCTTTCGACGAGGTGAAGAAGATCGCCAAGCCCGGCCAGCATTCGCTGGTCGCCCACACCACTTTCGACGCCAACATTCAGAAGGCCGCGGAAGAGTCCGTCGAGTTCCATCTCCGGCAGTTCGGCAAGGAATACAACGTCACCGAAGGCGCGGTGGTGGTGATCGAGACCAACGGCGCGGTTCGCGCCATCGTCGGCGGCCGCGACTATGGCACCAGCCAGTTCAACCGCGCCACCAAGGCGCTGCGCCAGACCGGTTCCTCCTTCAAGCCTTATGTGTATGCCACCGCCATGGAACACGGCTTCACGCCGGATTCGGTCGTTTCGGGCGGCGCGATCAGCTGGGGCGGCTGGTCGCCGCACAATTACAATGGCGGCTCGGCCGGCAATGTCACGCTGCTCACGGCGATCGCCAAGTCGATCAACACCGTGCCGGTGCGGCTTGCCAAGGATTATCTGGGCATCGGTCCGATCAAGGCGATGGCGGAATCGATGGGTGTCGAATCGCCGCTGGAATCGCACAAGACCATGGTGCTCGGCACATCCGGCATGACCGTGATGGACCAGGCGACCGGCTACAGCGTCTTTGCCCAGAACGGTTTCGTCGGCTCCCGCCATGGCATCACCCAGCTCGTCACCCGCACCGGCGAGGTGGTCTATGACTGGGCCAAGGATGCGCCGCCGCCGCACCGCGTCCTGTCGGAAAAGGCGCTGAAATACATGAACACGATGCTGGCGGCGGTGCCGGCGATCGGCACGGCGCGGCGCGCCCAACTTCCCAACATCGTCGTCGCCGGCAAGACAGGCACCACGCAATCCTATCGCGATGCCTGGTTCGTCGGCTTCACCGGCAACTACACGGCCGCGGTCTGGCTCGGCAATGACGACTTCACGCCGACCAACAAGATGACCGGCGGCACGCTCCCGGCGATGGTCTGGCAGCGGCTGATGGTCTATGCGCACCAGAACATCGACCTGAAGCCGATCCCCGGTCTCGACCACCCCTGGGTCGATCCGGAGGTCGCGGCCAAGGCCGAGGAAGCGGCGAAGAAGGAAGCCGACGCAGCGGCCGCGCAAGCCGAGGCCGAGCGCCCGCCGGTGCTTTCCGGCCGCACCAGCCAGACGCTGAGAGACATGACCAAGGCTTTCCAGGCCGCGCCCGTGCTCAGCGCCCCCGCTTTGCCGGAGACGCTTTCGGCGCTTTAGGGCGGCCGGCGCGTGAAGCCGGCTTGCCACGGCACCCCGCGCCGCGATATCCCGGGCGATCTCCTCTGTTTGCGGCCCTCATGCTCAAGAACGCCATCCTGACGCTGCTTTCGCTTGCCATAGCCATCGGACTTGGCGGCTACAGCGTCTGGTATGCGCTCAATGCGCAAGACGGCGTCGGCGCGATCCGCATCGGCCAATGGACCGCTTTCCCCGAAGTCGGGACGCTCAACGCCGACCCCTATTCCAAGGCGCGCGTGGCACGCGAGGGCGTGCTTGCGCTCGGCCAGGCCGAAGGGCTTGCCTTCGTCGCCGAGCGCGACGATGCGGGCGAGCCGCTGAAACGAGAATGCACCTACACGATCGAAGGCGGTTATCCCACCGCCCGCTTCTGGACGCTCTATGCCGCCGACCAGTCGCTTGGCGTGATCGACACTGGCAAGCCGAGGCAGTCGGCGCTGCAATCTTACGAAGTGCTGCGCCGGCCCGACAATTCCGTCGTCATTTCCGTCGGCAGCCAACCGTCGCCGGGCAACTGGCTGCTGACCGGCGGCTCCGGCAAGATGTATTTCGTGCTGACCTTCTACGACACGCCGATCGCCTCGAGCACCGGCCTGTCGGACGTCACGCTGCCGCGCATCCTGAAGGCGGGCTGCAATGCGTAGCCTGCTGCATGCCCTGATCCTCGGCCTGCTCGGCGCCGGCATCGTGCATATCGTTGTGCTGTTCCTGGTGCCGGAATTTTCCGAACGCGATGCCTGGTCGCGGCTGGCGATGGCGTCCGACCTCTACAAGATGACGCGGCTCGACGCCGAAGCCGGCGGCGCGCCGGTGGTGAAATCGGTCGATCCGCTGTTTTACGCGGCCGCCTGTCGCTTCGATCTCTCGGACGGGCTGGTCAGGATCAGAGCGCCGGGCGACGTGCCGTTCTGGTCGGCTTCGGTCTATGACCGCAGCGGCCACAACATCTATTCCTTCAACGACCACAATGCCAATGGCGAGAAGCTCGATGCGGTGGTGCTGACGCCGGCGCAGATGATTGATGTGCGGCGCGACCTTCCGGAGGATCTGCAGGGTGCGATCTTCGTCGAAGCGCCGATCGAGGAAGGCATCTTTGTCGTCCGCGCCTTTGTGCCGGACGAGAGCTGGAAGCCGATCGTGTCGCGCTTCCTCGAGCAGAGCGCCTGCGAATTGCAGGACTACTGAGAAGCGACCAGATCAGTGATGCGGCTTGGCAGGCGGCGGGGAGCCTGGCCTGTCGGAGCCGCTGTCGCCCGGCCGGGCCTCATCGGCCTGCGGACGCAACTCATAGCGGACGCCGGGGAAAATGATGACCGCCGCCGCCGTGGTGTCGTGACTTGCTCGATTTACAGGTGCCGTACGCGGCACAAAAGACAGGACCATGCCCATGGTTCGCGCATTCCTCTCGGTTTGACCGGAGCACAACGCAACGCCTCCAAAGTCGATTAAGGGCGTAGAGGGTTAACGGAGCGCTAACGGATCGCGGCTAATTTGATGTTTGTTTTCCGAAGATGCGGAACCGGCCCCGGCCGGATTGCGCGTTTCGGGCGTGTGTCGAGTGTCGGGCGTATCCTCCGTGTCATCTTCGGATTTCAGGCAAATCGCTATCCGGACCGAAGCGGGAAAGGCCGAAAGGCTGTTCCGCGCCGCCGTGTCGGCCTTTTGCTCGCTGACGCGCCCCTCGCGCCGCGAGATCGCCCAGCTCGAAGACCTGACGCTGCCGCTGTTCGACGAGGTCTCGGTCGAATCGCGCCGCTACGTCGCCGCGGCCCTTTCCGAGTGCGACTACGCGCCGACAGCCCTGGTGCGGCGGCTGTCCGAGGAGCCGGTCGAGATCGCAGCTCCCCTCCTCACCCGCTCCAACGCGCTGAGCGACATCGACCTCATCGCGCTGATCGGCCGACACGGGCTGCCGCACGCGCGCGCCATCGCGCGCCGCAAGGAGCTCAACCCGACGATCGCCGACCTGATCCGCGCGCTGGAAAGACCGACGCTGGTCAAAACGCGGCCACCCGAGACGGTTACCAGGCTCGCACCGAAACCGGAGGCCACGGTCGAGGCGGATGCCGACCGCCCGGCGCCCGGCCAGACAGCGGAGAACGCGCGGCGCCGCCTGCGGTCGATGATGCGCCCGACCGGCGACACTGCCGACGTCAACACCTACCTCGGCCAGCCGGCCTATGTGAAACTGCGCGAGACGGCGCTGACCGGCAACGCGGCCTTTTTCCAGACCGCCCTTGCCGATGCGCTGGGGATCGACTTCGCGACGGCCCGCTCGGTGACCGGGCAATCGAGCTACGCCGCATTGCTTGCGGCGCTGCGCGCCCTCGACCTTAGCGAAGACAGGGCTTTCCTGATCGCGGTCGCGGTCTATCCCGGCGAGTTCCCGCATCCGCAGGCGATCCGGCTCTTCCTCGACCGCTATCGGCTGCTGCACCGCGAGGCGGCGCTCGACAAGGTACGCGCCTGGAAGGCGGAGACCCTTTCGCGGGCGATCCGCGACGGTGCTCCCGATGCACCCGAGCGCCTCGACGTGTCGAACAGCGACGAGGCGATCGCCGGCCTCAAGGCTTCCTGATCCGGCCTATTCCGTCTTCACCGAAAGAAGCTCTTCGACCGGAACGGTACCTGCCTCGATCTCGACCACCCAGATGTCGGGATCGAATTTCTTCTCCCGCTCCAGCCGCGCATCGAAGGCCGAGCTGTCGTCGCTTGAATCGAGCAGGGTGAAGAAGCGCTCGTCGGGCTTGGCCGAATCGTAGCTCGTCTGCGGCGCCGGCCCATAGAGGGCCACCTCCCCCAGACGTCCCCGCGACAGCACGAAGACGGCCCCCGCCTCGGTCGCGCCGCGCTTGACCACGGCAGCAAAACCGCCGGCGCCGAAGACGCGGCGCAGAAGCGCCGAGACCCAGAGATCGGTGGTTATGCGCATGAAAAGCTTCCGGATGTCATGCGCGGTTTTCTTACAGCAAGGATGAAGGACCCGAAACGACCTTACCGTCGCTCAATTCGTCAGGCCGATCTCGCGCATCTTGACGTAGACCGCCTCGTCCGGCTCGCCGGTCTCGGGCAGGCCGAACAAGGCCTGGAATTCCTTGATCGCGGCCTTGGTGCGGGCGCCGACCTTGCCGTCGAGCTGCATGTCGTTATTACCGAAGGCCTTCAGGCCCGCCTGGATCTTGATAATGCGGGCGTCGGGCGATTGCGTGGCGCCATCGGCCGGGGCGGAGACCGGGATCACGGGCGGCTTGGCGGCCGGAACGGCCACGCCGTCGGCCGGCCGCGGCGCCGGGTGGGGAATGGCCGCCGTCGTCTGACGGGCGCCAAGCTGGTCGAGTAGCGCCCCGTCGATCTCGCCCGAGCCGGGTAGCCCGACTTTCAGCTCGTAGGCCTGGATGGCCTTGCGGGTCGCCGGGCCGGTGAGGCCATCGACCGCGCCGTCGTAGAAATTGAGGTCCTTCAGAATGCCCTGCACCTGCTGGACGACCGGGTCCGGCTTGGCCGCCGGCTGCGGCGGTGGCTGGCGCACGATATTGATGGTGGTTTCCGGCTCGTTGGAGACGGTGTGCGGGAAATTCTCGATGCTGCGGGTGGCGAAGAAGGCGCCGGTATGCGGAAAAGGCTGATACCAGAGCGCATTGGCCGAGACGTAGAACAACGTCACCAGGAAGGCGGTCGAACCGCCGACCAGGACCGGATTGCTTGCGATCAGCTGACCGACCGCGACCGCGCCCTCGGCAAGGACGCCGCGCTCGGGTTCGAGCACCTTAGGCCGTTTTGCGGAGCGAGCCATTTCTCTCCCCATCTCTATCCCCCTTCGGCTTCGCCGCCGGCATGGCCAGCACGCCTGAAGGCGCACCGGAATGCCGCTTCGGCCCGTTCACCGGCAGGCCGATCGTCACCGTGGTGCCCTCACCCGGCGCGCTCTCGATGGACATGGTGCCGTCGTGCAGAGCCACAAGACCTTTGACCAGCGACAGGCCGAGCCCGGTTCCCTCGAAGCGGCGCGTATAGTCGTTCTGGATCTGCATGAACGGCTTGCCGAGATTGGCCATATCCTCCTCGGCGATGCCGATGCCGGTGTCGCTCACCCAGAAATGCAGAAGCGAGCCGACGCGCTTGGCGCCGATCACCACGCTGCCGCCATCGGGCGTGAACTTGACGGCGTTCGAGGCGAGATTGATCAGGATCTGCTGCACGGCGCGGCGGTCGGCATAGATCTCGCCCGCATCCGGCGCGATCTGCGTGGCAACAACGACGCCCTTGGCGTCGGCCAGCGGCCGCATCATCGAGCGGCACATGTCGACCGCATCGACGAAGCGGAACGGCTCCAGCTCGGTCGCATAGGCGCCCGCCTCGATGCGCGAGACATCGAGGATCGAGGTGACGACGGACAGAAGATGCTGGCCGGACTCCCTGACCAGGCCGACATATTCCTTCTGGCGCGGATCCTTGAAGGCGCCGAACATCTCATGGAGCAGCATGTCGGAAAAGCCGATGATGGCGTTGAGCGGCGTGCGCAGCTCGTGGCTGACCACCGCAAGGAAGCGGCCCTTGGCCACTTCCGCGGTCGCGGCCGCTTCCCTCGCTTCCGCCAGTTCCTCGCGCAATGCCGCAACATCGTCGTTTTCACGCAGGACCAGGGTGAAGACGTCGCTGTCGGCCTCGCCGCGCAGCAGCTCGAGGCTGAACGGGCGGAAATTGTCGGCGGCGCTCGAGCCCTCGCGCGGCAGGCGGATGCGCAGGTCGAGCCGGCGCTTCGGCGCGCCGTCCCGCATGTCGGCCAAAGCGGTGAGATAGGCGACGCGGTCGGAAAGATGGACGCGGTCGAAAAGGCCGGTGCCGAGCAGGAGCTCCGGCGCCAATTTCAGAATCGAACGCGCCTTGGCGGAGGCGTCGAGCACGTCGCCCTGGCGCCCGAGGCGCAGGACGACGGCGTCGATGACATCCTCGAGACGATCGCCCGCAGGCTCCATCAGTCGCGAGCCTGCCGGGTTGGCGAAGGCGGCAGCTCGCGGCAACAGCGTCAGCGCCCAGGCGAATGGCAACAGCCAATGCCAGGCGGCGATTTCGCCCGGTGGCAGGACATGGCCGGCAAAGGACTGCAGCACGATGGCGGCAAGGGCGGCCAAGACCCCTGACAGCGCGGCGCGCCGTGACCCCGAGACCCACCAGGTCTCGACCGGCAGAGCGACGGCAAGCAGAGCCACCGGCGAAGCCAGTCCACCCGCCGCAGCAATGGCGCCGGCAAGGGCAAGGCCGCCCAGCACAACAGCCATGCGGCCGGCGAGCGCCATATGGCCGGTGGCCGCCACCAGAAGCGCCGCGAACCAGCACAGGCCGAATGCGGCAAAGATCGCGGCCATCGTGACGGCCGCGCCGAGGCTGGACGTGACGAGCGTGACCGCGGCGCCCGCGGCAAGAAACGGAGCGGCGAGCATGACGCCGATGAAGCGGCGCTGGCGCAAGCGTTCGGCCTCACCCGTCACGGTCGGGTGAACCATGCGTTCGCAGCCGGCTGAAACCGCGCCGGGCAATTGAACGTATCTGGCTGAAATCGAACTCAACGCACGCGTACCCGGTTCGTAAAAATGCCCTGCCTGGCAGGGTGACTCATCAATGGCTTGAAACTGGCATCCAGCGTTTAAGGAATGGATAAGGCTGGCGGGGACCGGCGACCGCCCCAAGGCAAATATTGTGATGCCAGCCCCGCAAAGCACGCCGAGTTGGCGCCATGGTAAACGGCGGGTTAGCCGCGAGGTCTGTGCCAAAACGGGCTGCAACGTGACCCGGCTAACCGCATTCGGGGACAAAATCCTTTGATAACAAAAGGATGTATGGTTATTGTAAAGTTAATGCAGTCCACGAGATTCGAGGCAAGTTCGTTTCAAAACCAATTCCTTTCGAATTTGCCTAAAATTTGAGGAAAATTCGCGGCGTCGATGCAAGCCGTCCTTTGCGTGACTGTGCCATGATCGTGCCCATAAAAGAGGTCATGCCAAGGGATGCATGATCCGTCACGGATGGATGCATCATCCATCCCGGATGAGAGGCAAGTAAGATGGGCTTTCTGATCAGGATGGCTTTCTGGTTTTCGCTGGTGCTCTTGGCGCTCCCGCTCGGCGTCGGCCCGGGCGAGGACGGCCAACAGAGCGTCGGGCCGATCCAGGCGCTGTTTGCGGCGCGCGAGGCGGTCGGCGACATTGCCGGGCTCTGCGAGCGCAAGCCCGATGTCTGTGAAACCGGCAAATCGGCCATGTACACCATTAGCGTTCGCGCCAAGGAAACGGCCAAGATTGCCGCGGCCATGATCGACGACAAGCAGTCCGGGCAGTCCGGGCAGGCAGGCACGCCCGAGACGAAGGTCGCGGACGGCTCCGTCACGACCACCGGCAGCGTCGCCGAGGACATCGTGCTGCCTGCCAAGGTCAACATTCCGGTGATGTTGACGGCGAAGAACTGAATTCTTTCCAGCCGTTCGCTCTTTCTCTTTGATTTTGGCACAATTCCGGACGGAAAGCCGCTACGCACTTTTCCTGGAATTGCTCTCCGCCGCGGGCCCGTCCGACCTCTCGACGCCCGCGGCGTTTTTCTTTTTCCGTGACGCGGCAATGCCGGGTCACTATATGCGGGCAATGACGACCCCGATCCAGACCATCCGCGACGACTTTTCCCTGCTCGACGAGTGGGAGGACCGCTATCGCTATGTGATCGAGCTTGGCGAAGGCCTGCCCCCTTTTCCCGAGGCGGAACGCACGGCCGCTAACAAGGTGCCTGGATGTGTGAGCCAGGTGTGGCTCACCACCGAGCAGGGCGCCGGCGCCGATCCGGTGATCCGCTTCCAGGGCGATTCCGACGCCCATATCGTGCGCGGCCTCGTAGCCATCATGCTGGCACTGTTTTCAGGCCGGCATGCGAGCGAAATCCAGAACACGGATGCTGAAGCGACGCTAAAGGAACTCGGCCTCGACGAGCATCTTTCGCCCCAGCGCGCCAACGGACTGCGCTCGATGGTCAAGCGCATCAAGCGTGACGCGGAAGCGGCGTTGAAGCAGACGGCCTGATCCGGCCCATATCGCTTCGCCGTAAAAGCAAAACGGCGCCGCGAGGGCGCCGTCCAACTGCTGAAGGACTGAAGCCTGTCAGCGGCCCTTGCGCTTGCGGCCAAGGCCCATCTTCTTGGCAAGCTGCGAGCGGGCGGCAGCATAATTGGGGGCGACCATCGGGTAATTGGCGTCCAGGCCCCATTTCTCACGGTACTCTTCCGGCGTGAGATTGTAGTGGGTCATCAAATGCCGCTTCAGCGACTTGAACTTCTTTCCGTCCTCGAGACAGACGATGTAGTCGTCATGGACGGAGCGCTTCGGGTTGACGGCCGGCTTCTGCTTCTCGGCCGACGGCTGCTCCGGCGACCCGCCGACGCGGCCCAACGCGGCATGGACGTCGGCAATAAGGTTCGGCAGTTCCCCGACCGGCACCGGGTTGTTGCTGACATAGGCGGCGACGACATCGGCGGTCAGCTCGATCAGCGCATCACCGTTTTTCGAAGGTGTTTCGACGATTTCCATAGTGCTAAGGCCCCAACGAGAGTTGTTTCTAAAACTGCGCCCTTTTTCTTGGATCGGGCATCGCGCGAATTTCGTCCAGGAAAGCCTGCGATTCGCGTCGCGTTATCTTAATGGCGCCGTATTGCAAGTAAGTCAATTCGCATATTGACTTATATTAGCCGATATTCATCAAATATTGCCGATTCAGCTTCAAAAATTCGTGCGGCGTGAAACTTCGCGAGATTTTTCTGGTCAGACCAGCATGCCATGACGTTGGGTCATCCATGTGTTAGACATCCGATCGTGCCTGGACAGGACGTTCAATGCTTGGTCAATGCTTGGGCACCTGTTGCGCCGGCATAACGAATCCTGCGGCGCAACGAAGCGCAATGACGCCGCCTTGGCGGCTGAGCCGACAAGGCGGCCCAATAGGATCCATCAGTAAGGCGCGATATATTTGCCGTAGACCCAGCCGGTGACGAAATGACCGTTCTGGGCCGGATCGTGCCAGACCTCACACCAGCGATAGCGGATCGCGTGGCGCTGCTTCCATTGCGGCTGCCGGGCGATATCGAGCAGGTTTACGCCACCGGTGCAGCGGCCGGTCATCTGCAGCACGGTGCCGTTCGGATAGGCGGCCTGTTTTTGCGATGCGTTGGCCGGATATTTCCGCGCATTGAGCGTGTCGCCGAACGGCACGCCCGCCACTTGCCAGGCGGCAAAGACGGTTGCATGAGACTGGCTGGAAAAAGCCAGACCCGATGCAGCGACGGCAACTGCCATGGCGATAGGAACACAGGATTTCATCTTTCCCCCTTCAACTAGCTTCTGAAGACCAACTTGGACCGCACCCCTTGAACCGCCGCTGAGCGGCGTGTTCATTCGGCATTCAAGCAAATCCCGCAGCGAGACGTAATGACCAGAGCTTCCGCCTTGACTTCCGCCTTCCCGGCCGCCAGCCCGCCGACCCCTGAGAAACATCCGGTTTCCGACACGCATCACGGCATCACCCGCAGCGACGACTATGCCTGGATGCGGGCCGAGAACTGGCAGGCCGTGTTCCGCGACCCTTCCCTGCTCGACGGCCGCATCCGCGCTCATCTCGAGGCTGAAAACGCCTATCAGGCGGCACTGATGGCCGATACGGCGGATCTGCGCGGCAAGCTCTTTGCCGAGATGAAGGGGCGCATCAAGGAAGACGATTCGACGGTGCCGATGAAAGACGGGCCCTATGCTTATGGCTCTTCCTTCCGGCAGGGCGGCGAGCAGCCCCGCTATTTCCGCACGCCGCGCGCCGGCGGCGCCGAGGAGATCCTGCTCGACGGCGACAAGGAAGCCGAGGGCAAGGCATATTTCCGGCTCGGCGGCACCGACCATTCGGGCGACCACAGGAAGCTGCTGTGGGCCTTCGACGACAAGGGCTCGGAATTCTTCACGCTGCGCGTGCGCGATCTCGCGAGCGACAACGACCTTGCCGACCAGATTCCGGATACCGGCGGCGGCGGGGTCTGGGACGCCGGCGACGACGGCTTCTTCTATACCCGTCTCGACGACAACCATCGCCCGTCGAAAGTGTTCTTCCACGCGCTCGGCGACAAGCCCGAGAACGACCGGCTGATCTATGAGGAAACCGACCCAGGCTTCTTCATGGATGTCAGCGGCACGCGTGCCAATGACTGGATCATGATCGGCATCAACGATCATGAGACGTCGGAATACCGCCTGCTGCCCGCCAATGATCCATCCGCCGAGCCGAAGCTGGTGGCGGTGCGCGAGACCGGCCTGCAATACGATCTGGAAGAAGGCGGCGACATCTTCTTCATCCTCACCAATGCCGACGGCGCCAAGGACTTCAAGATCATGACCGCGCCGTCCGACAATCCGGTGCGCGCCAACTGGCGGGAACTGGTGCCGCACGAGCCCGGCCGGCTGATCCTTTCGGTGCTCGGCTTCAAAAATCATATGGTCCGGCTCGAGCGCAAGGACGGCCTGCCGCGCATCGTGGTGCGCGAGCGCGCCAGCGGTGAGGAGCATTTCATCTCCTTCGACGAGGAAGCTTTCTCGCTCGGCCTCTCCGGCTCCTATGAATACGACACCGAAGTGATGCGCTTCACCTATTCGTCGATGACGACACCGGCGCAGGTGTTCGACTACAACATGCGCAGCCGCGAACGCGTGCTCCTGAAGACGCAGGAAGTGCCCTCCGGTCACGATCCGGAGCACTATGTCACGCGCAGGCTGATGGCGCCGGCAACCGATGGCGAGCTGGTGCCGATCTCGCTGCTATACCATCGCGACACGCCGCTCGACGGTTCCGCGCCCTGCCTGCTTTACGGCTATGGCTCCTACGGCATCGCGGTGCCTTCCGCCTTCAACACCAACTGCCTGTCGCTGGTCGACCGCGGCTTCGTCTATGCCATCGCGCATGTGCGCGGCGGCAAGGACAAGGGCTATGGCTGGTATGACGACGGCAAGCGGGCGAAGAAGATGAACACCTTCACCGATTTCATCGCCTGCGCCCGCCATCTCGTCGCCGAGCGCTACACGCAGCACGACCGTATCGTGGCGCAGGGCGGCTCCGCCGGCGGCATGCTGATGGGGGCGATCGCCAACATGGCGCCGGAAAGTTTCGGCGGCATCGTCGCCGAGGTGCCGTTCGTCGACGTGCTTAGCACCATGCTCGACGCCACCCTGCCGCTGACGCCGCCGGAGTGGCCTGAATGGGGCAACCCGATCGCCTCGATAGCCGACTACGAAACGATCGCAGCCTATTCGCCCTATGACAATGTGGCGGCGCTCGACTACCCGCCGATCCTGGCGCTGGCGGGCCTCACCGATCCGCGCGTCACGTATTGGGAGCCGGCAAAATGGGTGGCGAGACTCCGTGAACGCAAGGCCAGCAGCAATCCCGTCTTGTTCAAGATCAACATGGAGTCCGGGCATGCCGGCGCCTCCGGTCGGTTCTCCCGGCTGGAGGAGATCGCCTATATTTACGCCTATGCCTTGAAAGTGACAGGCAAAGCCTGATTTTCCGCTCGCAATCCGCAAGACCGCGCGTTACGCAATGCACGGTCGTCCCGGGCGCGGTCATTTGGATGCCGCGTTCGGGCCGGCCAGTCTCCGTTCAACAAGGTTCGTCATGCTTCTCGTCGACACCTATCTCGACAAATCGTCCATCCAGGGAATCGGCGTCTTCGCCAGGCATCGCATTCCGAAGGGAACGCTGATCTGGAAACTCGACCCGCGGTTCGACCGGCGCATTCCCGTCGACACCTATGAGAGCCAGACCGGACCGGTGAAATCCTATCTCGACCGCTATTCCTATCCGGACCGGCACGATCCGAGCTACATCGTGTTCGAAGCCGACGACGCGCGCTACATGAACCACGACGACGATCCGAACTGCGACGTCTCCTCACCCGAGGAGACTTACGCGCTGCGCGACATCGCGCCTGGCGAGGAACTGACCTGCAACTACAATCACTTCTTCGAAAACGGCTTCGACTTCCTGGGCGACCGCCACCCCTAGCGGCATGAGCATAGATCAGGTGCCTCAGACGGAGAGCAATTCCGGCTGACGTCCTATCGCCAATCTGCCACGCAGGTTTCGAATGCCTGCCAAGGCCTTGCCGGCGACGATACCTAAAGCGATACCGCCGGCAATCGCCAGCAGCTGGAAGATGGGAGCCGGCAGCACGCCTGCGACGGGAGCCATTAATATCTCCGGAACGAAACGGTGGAAAAGGTAGATCGGAAACGCCGCGACGGCGACCTGCGCAACCACCCGCCCTACCCCGGCCGGCAGGCGAACACGCGGCAGATAAAGAAGAACCAAAAGCGCCGCGAAGATCATTAGGTACTTGACCGTCGTCCCTAACCAGACCGACTCCCAGAAGGCCAAATAACCCAGCATGGCGGCTGCAAGCGCAGTCAGAGCCAGCTTTCTCGCCGGAGTGTCGGCAAGACCGGCGCACCAACCGAATACGGCCAGATGGAAGACCCAATAGATCGTGAAGATCTGGCGGTTGCCGAGATCGACGAACAAAGGCAGCGAAAAGCGCGCGGCAGCGGCAAACCCCAAAAGACCCAGCGAGAAAACGAAGGGACGGGCCCGGGCAAGCTTGCGGACTCCAGGAGTGGCAAAGATCAAAGCAAAGAGCAGGAGCGTCTGCGAATAGGCCTCGATGAACCAGTAAAGATACGGAATCATTTCGTGACGTTCCGGTTCGGCATAGCCGAAATTCCCAGTAAGCGTCATCGAGGCCCAGGGGACCGTCCGCCAAGCTACAGCGTAAGCGGCGACAATGAGAAAATACGGGATCAGGACATCGATCACGGGTCTCAGCGCGCGCCCAATTCGACCGGCAAGGAAATGGGCCGACTGGAAACGAGCAAGGCTGTAGCCGACCAGCAGCATCATGACGCCGGAGCCGCCGGGGATAGGCCATAACGTCTCGTGATGCACGACGACCAGAAGGATGGCGATGGTCCTTAGCACCAAATCGACAGGCAGCCCGCTTGCCTGCCCGCGCATGAGAGGCCGCTTCGCCGGACGAAGATCCGCTAGCTCCGCGACGCTTAGGCGTTCCCACCCGTCCGGTAGCTCCAAACCCAGTCGTTCGAGTTCAAGGGCCAGTTGCAGGAAACGAAGGGAATCTCCGCCGAGGGAGACAAAGCTGTCATTGCGGCCAACGGGGAGCGGATAGAACACGCGGGCATAGGCACCAGCCACGCCACCACTTTCGAAGCGGATTTCCGCCCGTCCTTGCAACATCTCGCGCTGGAGGCAGCTATAGTCGATCTTGCCCGAGGCAAGCCTGGGAAAGTCGCCGCGCGTGGCAACTCGAATCAGATTGGCTGGCAAGCGGCTGGCTTCGGCAAGAATACGCCGTGCCCTCCCCGCCGAGCCGGCGCCGATCACATAGGCCTGCAACCCTCGATCGTCGCCGACCACCGCCGCGGCAATGCCCGCCCGCTCCAGCGCCTGCTCCATAATGTCGAAGCCGATCCTGAGGCCGGCAATCTTGGCAAAGCGGCTCTTGCGCCCGACGATACGGAAGAAACCGTGCTCGTCCCGAACAGCAATATCGCCGGTGTTCAGGATCTCGACCTCAGCCCCGCGCGCCAGATCGGAACGCTGCGTGGCATAACCCATCATTACGTTGGGACCGCGATAGATGAGTTCTCCCGAAATGCCCGATCGCCTGATCGGCTCTCCTTCAGCATCAACGATGCCCAGACTGCCGCCGGGAATCGCCACGCCGATCCGCTCTTCCCTGTCGGAAAGGCTCTCAGGCGGCACGAAAGCGATGCGCGCCGTCGCCTCGGTCTGACCATACATGACGAAGAACCGGCCGCCACGGGCACGCATGTGATCCCTGTAGAGACGAATAAGGTCGGGACGGAGCTGTCCGCCGGCCACGGTCATCATGCGCAATGTGCTGAGTTCAGCGTCGCGAAAACGAGCCCTTTCCAAGAGTTCATAGGAATACGGGACGCCGGACAGATTCGTGCAGCCGTCGTCGGCGATCGTCCTGAGAAAATCGCTATCCATGACCGACGTGCCGGGGAAGAGGACGCTGGCGCCCGCAATCAGATGCGAGTTGAGGACCGACAGCCCGTAGGAATAGTGGAGCGGCAGCACGAGAGCGGCCCGATCGTTCGAAGAGAGTTCCAGATACGCTGCGATCGAGCGCGCATTGGCCTCGATATTGCCGTGGGAAAGCCTGACCGCTTTAGCGGTGCCCGAACTGCCGGATGTCATCAGCAGCAGCGCGAGATCAGGGTGCAGCGGCTCAGCGTCTCCTACGCGCCGGGCCTCCTTGACGAGACGCCAACGGCCATCGAGTGGCCGGTAGGTGAAATCCGGCTGGAAGGCCGCCAGGAAATCTTCCCAGAGCCGGCTGTCGCAAGGCGGCAGCATGGCCACCGCATGGCCCGCCCGCAGGGCTGCAAGATACGCGACGACCGCCTGCTCGGAAGCGTCCGCCGAGATGGCTACCAGCTGCTTTTCTCCTTGCCCCAGCCTCGCGGCGAACTGCTGCACAAGCCCATCGAGCTCCGTGCAGGAAAGCGTCCGACTGCCGGCGAAGAGGAGCGCCGCACGCTCTCCGTGATGGGCGGCTCCGGACAAAAGATCGATCGAGGGCATGGCAAGCTTCGTTAGCCAGAAAACTGGCCGAAGCGCCTATGATACATGAGTTTTAAAGTCAACTAATATGGCTTGAGACGCCACAAGCTCATCGCATCGGTGGTGTCACGCAAAGAAGACATGATGGTTCAGCTCGCCGGCTTGCGCGCCGGATAGCCATTCGGATGCGGCGGGAGGGCTTTGAGGTAGGCCGCGATCGCCGCACGGTCGTCGGCGGTCAGTTGCGCGATGTTGCGCTGCACGTCGACCATGGCGCCGCCCACGGAATCGAAATCCGGCGTGAAGCCGGTTTCGAGGTAATTGGCGATGTCGGCCTCCGACCAGTCCTTGGTGCCGCCCTGCGGGGTAATGTTGGGCACGACGCCGGAGCCTTCGGCCGCCACGGCGCCCGCCAGCCACTCGCCCTTTTTGACGCCGCCGGCGAAATCGCGCGGCGTGTGGCATTCGCCGCAATGGCCGGGTCCCTCGACAAGGTAGCGGCCGGCGAGGACCTTGTCCGGCGTGCCGTCGGGCAGTGCAATCACCGGCTCTGAGCTGAGATAAAGCCGCTTCCAGAGGCCGATGCCTCGGCGGATGGTGAAGGGGAAGGACAGCTTGTGGTCCGGCGCCTTGCCGGTAACCGCCGGCAGCGTCTTCATGAAAGCGTAGAGGTCGGCGATGTCGGCCGGCTTCATGCGCGCATAGGAGGCATAGGGAAAGGCCGGGTAGAAATGCTCGCCTGAAGGCGAAACGCCCTTGAGCATGGCGTTGGCGAAGTCCTCCTCGCTCCAGCCGCCGATGCCGTCCGTCCGGTCCTGCGAGATGTTGGGCGGAACGAACGTGCCGAACGGCGTCTTGAGTTCCAAACCGCCGACCAATTGCAGCCGGGCGTCGCCCTGCGCGCCCGGTTTCGCATGGCAGGAGGTGCAGCCCCCCGCATAGAAGATGCGCTTGCCTTTGGCGGCGTCACCGGGGCCGAGTTGCGCGACGGTGCCGGCGTCCAGCCTGGCGGGCGCCGACAGGACCCAGCCGGCAGCGGCCACGGCGCCGCCAAGCACGACGGCGGCGCCGACAAGCTTCCTCAGCCAGGCCATCGCCGGGCGATCAGCTCTTCTTGATCCGGTAGGTCTGGTGGCAGGTGCCGCAATCGCCGCCGATCGTGTTGAGCTGCGCCTTCAGCGCGTCGACGTCAGCCGGAGGCGAAGCCACCGCGGCCTTGACATCGGCCAGCAGCTTGTCTTCTGCCGCATTGAAGCCGGCCTTGTCTTCCCAGATCTTCGGCGCCGCCGTGGTGTCGCCCTTGTCGCTGCCGGCTGGGAACAGTTTCTCGGCATCCCATTTCTCAGCATTGGCCTGCAGGGCCTTCAGCGTCGTCAGCACAGCGGCGGCGTCGAAATCCTCCTCCCCCTTGACGACTTTAGACAATTGACCGGCAAGCTTGCCGCGCTCCTTCATCAAGGCCTGGCGATCCTTTATCGGATCGGCAAAGGCGACCGAACCGGCAAAAGCGAGCATAGAGATGGCGAGAACAAGCTTTCTCATTCAATTGGCTCCATGGTGAGGAAAGAGGGTACGCGACTGAACGTTAACGGACGTCACAACGGGATTATTCCCCTTTGCCGGACGATTTTGCCGGCTGGCATGCCGTTTCCACTGCCCGAAAAAGAAAAGCCCCGGCATGCCGGGGCTTTCGCTAGAAAATCGTTAGCCTTTAGCCTTTTCATACAGCTCCAGGACGTAGTCCCAGTTGATCAGGCTGTCGACGAAGGCCTCGAGATATTTCGGCCGCGCGTTGCGGTAGTCGATGTAATAGGAGTGCTCCCACACGTCGACGCCGAGGATCGGCGAGCCGCCATGGACCAGCGGGTTCTCGCCATTCGGGGTCTTGGAAATCTCCAGCTTGCCGTTCTTAACCGAGATCCAGGCCCAGCCGGAGCCGAACTGGGTGGTGCCGGCGGCGGTGAAATCCGCCTTGAACTTCTCATAGCCGCCAAGGTCGCTGTCGAAGGCCTTCTGCAGCGCGCCCGGCAGCTTGTTGCCGCCGCCGCCCTTCTTCATCCACTTCCAGAAGTGGATGTGGTTGTAGTGCTGGGCGGCGTTGTTGAAGAGCCCGGCATTCTTGCCGAAGGACTGCTTCACGACCTCTTCGACCGACAGGTCGCCCATTCCGGCCTCGGCGGCCAGCTTGTTGCCATTGTCGACATAGGCCTTGTGGTGCTTGTCGTGATGATACTCCAGCGTCTCCTTCGACATGTAAGGCTGCAAGGCCTCATAGTCGTAAGGCAAAGCGGGCAACTCAAAAGCCATGGATGGTACTCCCTCGAGGAAAAAGTCCGGTGATATTACCGAGCTAAGATAGGTCTGGAATGGGTCGCGGCAACTCCGGAATGGGGCGCCGAGCGACTTTTTAGAGCAATTCCGGGAAAAGTGTGAAACGGTTTCCGCCCGGAATTGCGCAAAAAAAGGAGATGGAGCGGTTCGCCGTTCGGCGAAACGGAGAAACGCTCCGGCGGGTCAGGCGGCGGGCGCCGAATGCGCCCATTCCCAATAGAGCTCGCGCGCTTTCTTGGCCACGGGTCCGGGCTGCAGGTCGCGGTTCTCGATGCGGGTGATCGGCACGACCTTGGAGTGGTTGCCGGTCGAGAAGATCTCGTCGGCTTCGAGGAAATCGCGAACCGACAGCGTCTTCTCGGTGGTCCTGAAGCCGTAGTCGCCGAGTAGGTTGATGGTGCGCGAGCGGGTGATGCCCGACAGGAACGTGCCGTTCGGCGCCGGCGTCATCACATGGCCGTCCTTGACCAGGAAGATGTTGGAGGTTCCGGTCTCGGCGACGTTGCCCAGCATGTCGAGCACGAGCGCGTTGTCGAAGCCGCGATTCTTGGCTTCCAGGATGGCGCGGCCATTGTTTGGGTAGAGGCAGCCGGCCTTGGCGTTGGTCGGCATGGTCTCGATGGTCGGGCGCCGAAACGGCGAGACGCCGACCGAAAAGCCGGACGGCGGGATCATCGGCGCTTCGTAGAGGCACAGGCAGAAGCGGGTCGAGTCCGGGTCGGCCGGCACGCCCATATAGCCGCCATGCTCGGCCCAATACATCGGCCTGATATAGACCGCCGTCTTGCCGTCGAATTTCTTCAAGCCGTCCCAGGTCAGGCCGACGATCTCTTCCGTCGCCATCGAAGGCTTCAAGCCAAGCGCGGTCGCGGAAGCGTTGACACGAGCGGAGTGAAGCTCGAGGTCGGGCGCGACGCCTTCGAACCAGCGGCCGCCGTCGAAGACGCTGGTGCCGAGCCACATGGCATGGCTGCGCGGCCCCAGTATCGCGACATTGCCCTCGTGCCAGTCGCCGTCCACATAGGTCCATGTCGCGGTTTTCGCCGCTGCCGCCAGTGTCATGTTTGCCGTCCAAATGAGCGATTTCGGGTCGGCATAGGACGATGCTTTGAGGGTCGGCGTCAACCGACATGGCCGAAAATCGTTGAGGCCAGCGGCACTTACAGAGCGTTGCCTGATCTATATCGGGCAACGCTCTGGAAGTCCTTTTTTGGTGCATGTCGGTTTCCAAAATCGCGACACGCTTTGGGCGACATGCGTTTTGTTTGATGCATGTCGGTTTTCCAAAACCGCGGCACGCTTTGGGCGACATGCATTTGAGCGCAATCGGCGCTTGCATGGGGCGCGTCCTCGTTTCAAAACTCTTGTCATGCATCATGCGGCCTATGTCTTCGACGCCTATGGCACGTTGTTCGACGTGCACGCGGCCGTGCGCCGCCATGCCGGCGAGATCGGCCCGGACGGCCAGCTGCTGTCGGAAATCTGGCGCGCCAAGCAGCTCGAATATTCCTGGGTCAGGACGCTGATGGGCTCATATGCCGACTTCTGGCAATTGACCGAGCAGGCGCTGGATTTCGCCTTGCGCAAGGTGCCCTCGGCCGATCCGGCGTTGCGGACGAAACTGCTCGAAGCTTATTGGCGGCTCGATTGCTACCCGGAAGTGCCCGCCGTGCTGAAGGCGCTCAAGGCGTCGGGCGCGAAGCTCGCGATCCTCTCCAACGGCTCGCCGGAAATGCTCCGCGCGGCTGTCAAATCCGCGGCGCTCGACCAGATCCTCGATGACGTGTTTTCGGTCGACCAGGTCAAACGCTTCAAGACCGACCCGTCGGTCTACGACATGGTGATCACCAACTGGCGGCTCTATCCGGGCGCGGTGTCTTTCCAGTCGTCGAACCGCTGGGACGTCGCCGGCGCGACGAAATTCGGTTTCCGCACGGTCTGGATCAACCGGACCAATCAGCCGGACGAATATCGCGACTTGCCGCCGGGGCTCATTCTACCCTCGCTCGATGGCCTTCTGGCGGGTGTCTGATGTCTCTGTTGCTGCAGCGCAACAGCGGCGGCACGGTCACAGCTTCGCCTTTTTCTGTCCACCCTCAAGCCAGAATTGGAACCGCCTATCGCCGCCGACTGTTATGAATGCCGCCTGCGACGTGCCCGCACATTCATGCTTTCTTGCGATTTAAGACCTAGAAAAGGCAATCATGTCAGACGCTTCCTTCCGCATCAGCCGCCGCGGCTTCCTCAATTTCACAGCCCTTGGCGCTGCTTCGGCGGCCGTTTCCGCCTGCACCACCACCGGGCCGGCCCCTGCTCCCATCCAGCCGCCACCGCCCACCTATGTCGAGCCGCCGCTCGGCGACTACGAGACGATGTATGGCCCGATGTCGGACAATGGCTTCGACCTGCCGGCCATTCCGGTCAACAAGATCGATCACAGATTCTTGCGCCAGATCGTTCCCGATCCGACCGGACAGCGCCCGGGCACCATCGTCGTCGATACCACCGGCCACTTCCTCTATCTGGTCCGCGAGGGCGGCCAGGCGATCCGCTACGGCGTCGGCCTCGGCCGCGCCGGCTTCGAATGGTCGGGTGACGCGGTCGTGCAGTGGAAGCAGAAATGGCCGAAATGGACGCCGCCGGACGAGATGGTCGCGCGCCAGCCGGAGCTGACGCAGTACAGCGCCAAGAATGGCGGCATGCCTGGTGGCCTGAAGAACCCGCTCGGGGCGCGTGCGCTCTATCTCTTCCAGGGCAACCAGGACACGCTCTACCGCCTGCACGGCTCGCCGGAATGGTGGTCGATCGGCAAGTCGGTATCGTCGGGCTGCGTGCGCCTGATCAACCAGGACATCATCGACCTCTACGACCGCGTGCCGACCAAGACCCCGGTCATCGTGACGGCCAATATCGGCGCGCCTGAAGAGGACATGCCGGAGCGCAAGGCGATCCCGATCGACAATGGCGTGCCGACGGGTTCGATCCTGCTCGGTCCGGTGAAGCAGCTCACCAACGAGATCTTCTAAAGCGTCGATAAGTCAGCGGTGTTCGGCCAAGATAGTGGCCAGCACCGCGACGCCGCGGCGCAATGCTTCCGCCTCGAGCCCGGCGTAACCCAGGATAAACCCGGCCGTTTCCGGCCTGGGGCCGCTCGGATCATAAAGCGGCGACACAGGATAGAGTCCGATCCCGGCGTCTCGCGCGGCCGCGATGATCGCCGGTTCGCGCTCGGCATCGATGCCGTTCATCCAGGCGATGACATGCAGGCCCGTCTCCGCCCCGGCGATGGTGACCCTTGACCCCAGTCGATCGATCAACGCCGTGAGCAGGATATCCCGCCGCTCGGCGTTTTTTCTCCGGATGCTGCGCACATGGCGCTCGTAAGCGCCACTCGCCAGCAACTCGGCCAGCACATCCTGCTCCAGCATCGGAGCATGCCGATCGGTCAGGCGCTTCGCCTCGCTGAACGCCTGGCGCAGGCTGACGGGGACGACGAGGTAGCCGAGCCTCAAGGTGGGCGAGAGCGTCTTGGACAGCGTGCCGACATAGACGACCGTGTCCGCGTCGAGCGCCTGCAGCGGCGGAATGGGGCTGATGTCGTGACGGTATTCACCGTCATAGTCGTCCTCCACGACATAGGCCCCCGCGCCGGCGGCCCAGGCCAGCAGCGAACGCCGCCGTGCCGCCGAAAGCACGCCGCCGAGCGGAAACTGATGCGACGGCGTCACATAAGCGAGACGGGCCGGCGGCAGCGTGTCCATCCTTAGCCCATCCGCGTCGACAGGAACGGGCATGGCTATGCCTCCCGCCGCCACGAAGGCGTGGCGAGCCAGCGTATATCCGGGGTTCTCGATCACGAATGGATCGCCGGGATCGAGCAGCAGCCGCGCGCAGAGGTCGAGCCCCTGCTGCGAGCCGTTGACGATGACGATCTGGTCCGGTGCGCAAGTGATGCCGCGAGCGCGCCAGAGATAGGCCTGGAGCGCGTTGCGCAGGACGGAAGATCCCTGGGGATCGCCGTAGCGCAGCCGCGCGGGGCGCCGCAGGATCGCCTTGTTCGACGCCCGCCGCCAGGCCAGCACCGGGAAGTCCGCGCCGGACAGGTCGCCATAGCGGAAATCCGCAATGTTGGCCGGCTCCGCCAATACCGGCGGAGGCAGAGCCAGCAACCGCCCCGCGAATGCCGACAGGTGCCGTGGCGAGGCGGTTGCGAGGGGCGCCTCTCCCGACGCCCTCTCCAGTCCCGCGGCCACGATCGCACGCGCCCCCTGCCGGATGATCAGATAGCCTTCGGCGTCGAGCTGATTGTAGGCAGCCGTCACCGTGGTTCGCGAAGCGCCCCATTCGGCGGCAAAAGCCCGCGTCGACGGCAGGCGATCGCCCGGCCGATAGGCGCCGCTGTGGATCTGCTCCTTGATCGCCGCGATGATCCGGCGCGCGACGCCGTCCTGCTCGAACTGGACCACACAAAACCTTCAAAACTGGATGTTCCAAGCAAGCCAGATATCCGGCATCCTTTCTTGGAACGCAAGGAGTTTGTCATGTACATGCCGCCCGCCTTTCGCGACGACGATCATGAAAGCCTCAAGGCCACGATCCGCGCGGCGCGGCTGGCAGTCCTGGTTACCGCCACGGCCGAGGGCCCGCTGGCGACGCCGTTGCCGCTTCTGCTGGATGAGAACGAGGGCGAGCATGGCGTGATCTACGGCCATGTCGCGAAGGCAAACCCGCAATGGCGCGTGCCGGCGGTGGGCGACGCCCTTGCGATGTTCATGGGACCGGACGCCTATGTGACACCGGCCTGGTATCAGACCAAGCAGGAGACCGGGAAGGTCGTGCCGACCTGGAACTATATCGCCGTCCATGCCCATGGGCCGATCGAATTCTTCGAGGACGCCGACAGGCTGCTCGAGGTGGTGACCCGCCTGACCAACCTGCATGAAGGCGAACGCTCAGCGCCGTGGGCCGTGTCGGACGCGCCGGCGGATTTCATCCAGTCGCAATTGAAGGGCATCGTCGGTTTGCGCATGCCCATCATGAAGCTCGAGGGCAAGCGCAAGATGAGCCAGAACCGAAACGCGGCCGACCGCGCCGGCGTGGCGTCCGGCCTGTCATCGAGCGACCGTCCGTCGGACCGCGAGGTCGCACCGCTCATCCCAGTGTGAAGACTGGCCGGTTTGACACCTAATCCCTAACGCGCCCCTCATGCCGGACCTGACCCAGTTCGCCCTGTATTTCGCCGCGGCCTTCCTGCTCGCCATCACGCCGGGGCCGGGCATCTTCTATGTCGCCGCGCGCACGCTGGCCGGCGGCCGCGCGGAAGGCATCGCCTCGAGTTTCGGGACGGGCCTGGGCGGCATGGTCCACGTGCTGGCCGGCAGTCTGGGCGTTTCGGCCATCGTGCTCGCCAGCGCGGAGCTGTTCACCGCGTTGAAGCTGATCGGCGCCGTCTACCTCGTCTGGCTGGGCTTCCGCACCTTCCAGTCCGCGCGCCGCGAGGCAAAGACGATGCTGGACGGCGGGACACCGACGCCTGCCGTCGGCGCCGGCCGGGCGTTTCGCGAAGGCGTGCTGGTCGAGGCCTTGAACCCGAAGACGGCGGCCTTCTTCCTGGCCTTCATTCCGCAATTCGTGAATCTGGGCGCCGGCCACGTCGCCCTGCAGTTCATGGCCCTCGGCTTCATATCCGTGACGCTCAACACCCTTGCCGATGTCGTGGTCGCCTTTGCGGCAAGCCGCATCCGGCAAGGCGCCGCTGGGCGCGCCGGTGTGATCCGCCGGCTGCGGGAGGCATCCGGCGGCGCCATGATCGCGCTCGGCATTGGTCTCGCCATAGCGAAGCGCCCTGCTCTCTGATTGCTGCGCCACGCTCGGCTCGCCGACATCCGGGCGCGACGAATATCCAGCGGCTGCTCCCGTCAGGTGCAAACCCACTCGCGAATCTTGCACTCCTTCCCCTCGCCTCCGCACTGGGCTGTCGCCTTGTCCTCGGCTTCACGGCGGGTCGTGGCCGACGCTGCGCCCCAGAACGGCGTCGCCGCGCCACGGCTCTTGCCGACCGAAAGGGCCGCGCAGTGCTCATAGGGAAAGCCGGTGCCGTCATCATCGTCCCAATGGCGATGGTTGCGGAACACTTCGACCACCCGGCAGCCCTTGCCGTCCGCATTCTCACAGTGCTTGAGCGCGATGTCTTCCGCTTCCTGGCGCTTGTCGGCGCCCCAGAAGAAGCCGTGACGGCCGTCCTCGGGCGAATAGGCGATCGCGCCCCAGATGCCCTTTTCCTCGCCCGTCTCAGCCGGCGGCGGAGACACCAGGTCGGCCGCATGGCTGGCGATCGTAAGCCCGGCCAGCGCCGCCAGCAGCGGGAATGAGAGGCGACGGTCGATCAGCATGTTCGTAGCTCCCGATGCAGCTGTTCAAGATCGGTGATTGTGCCCGGCCGTTATCCGCCCATGCGTGCGACCGAGACGACGATGCAGGTGTTTCCGGTTGGGACCAGCAGCGCCTGGCCGCCATTGTTGGCCAGGTTGAAAAGCATCGTGTTCGAAAGGTTGTCCGCCAAAAGGCTGCCCTTCGGCAGCGTGCCGGCGACCTCCTGACAAGAGCGCTGGAATGGCGCCACGCGCACGAAGCCGCCCTCGCAGGTCTGCCCGAGAGGCGAGGCATAGACGATACCGGCCGCCTCGGTTTTATAGTCGGGCAGATTGTAGCTCATCCCGGCGAGCGCCTGCACGGCGTGCGTGTCGGGCGAGGTCTTGTCCCATTGCGTCTGGACGGCATAGGTCGATCCCGCGGTCAGGGCCTGTCCGAGCGTGGCAAAGAGATTGGCGCAGGTGCGCACGCCCGCCTGAGCGACATGCGCCTGAAACGGATTCTTGTTCGCCGAGCTGTCTGCCGGCGCCGGCGCGGCTTGCGTCGACTCTGCCTGCACGGGCGCCTGTGCTTGCGCGGAAGCGGTGCCGGCTACGAATGTCCCAAGCGCGGGGAAGAAACGGAACGACACGATGACCGCCGCCGCGACCAGGATGGCGAACGCGCCGAGCAGCGCCGTGTTCCGCAACAGCCGCCAGGCCGACGAACGCGCCGGCGGCGAGCCGGCCGGCGGCTCCGGCAGCGCAACGGACTCGGAGCGCGTCAGAATTCTGTCCTCTATGGATTGGCGTGTCATCTCAAGCTCTTTCTAGTTGATGGCCGACAGCGCGGCCTTGAGCCCCTTGAAGGGGGCATCGAGGCTGACGGTCGCTCCTGACGGCAGGGAATAGGAAACCTGGACGTTGGTCTCTTTGCCGATCTGCTCGCGAAGCACGGGGCCAACCGGCAAATAGCCGACACAAACCGACGCGTCGCAGGCCTGCAGCTGAACATCTACCGGCTGCTTGCGGCCGGCAAATTTGAGCGAAAGCTTGCTTCCCGTGCCGGCCTGGCTGGGGGCCCGCAATATCATGAAAGGCTTGCCCTTCTCGTCGGCTGCCAGCGACCAGCTGAAGACCGGTGCCTGGCTCTGGTCGATGAAGGACTGGCTGATGTTGCAAACCCTCTTCCTGGCCTGCAGGTTCTCATCGCAGATCAGGATCCAGTTCTCGAAAGGACGCGTGGTTCGCTGATACTGCCCGAGCTTGACGTCCGGAGGCACCGCGACATCCGAAGGCTTTATCCGATAGGCGGACGGCGCCGCCTCCTGTCCGACCGCGCGCGGGCCGGAGAGGAGCAGACAAGCCATGGAGAATGCGACAGCAGCGACCGCGTGCCGGGGCATGGAGAGGCTCAGTTCAACGTGAAGCTGACGCCCGCGCCGACACCCCAGTGCCCGCCGGCCGTCGTGCCCGAGAGGTTCGCTCTCGCGCGCCCATCCTCGCTGGTGTAGCCGGCGCCGAACGCGACCGCTCCCTCGCCGCGCCAATAGCCGCCGCCGGCCGCCACGCTGACCTTGCCGGGACGATCGTCATAGCGCAGCGAGGCGGCCGCAAGGCCGATCGCGGCGGCCTGACGCGCCTCGCCGCGCGCTTCGCCCATATCCATGTTGAGTTGGCTGAGCTTGGAGTCGGTGTAGGCATTGGCCTGCTGCAGCGTGGTGGCCGCCACCTGATTGGTGTAGGTCTTGGAGTTGTCGAGCGTGGTCGCCAGCCCAAGATTGAGTTGCTGCACGTTGACTGCATCGGTGTCGGCGGTGCCGGCGCCGACATTGTGGATGACGACAGGCGCATTCGCGTCGCCGCCGGCGAGCGTCAGCGAGTTCGACTTGGTGCCATCCGGGTTCTTGTCGTACTGGACTGCGAACTCGTTCAGATTGCCGACGCTTCCCTGCACTGCTTCGACGGCCTGGTTGGTCGCGTAAAGCTGACTGCCGTTGATGGCGTCCGTGGAGGTGGAACTGATCCGGCCCGCCGCCACGTTGGTGACGGTGCGCTCGTTGCCGACGCTGCCGACGCTGACCGTGCTCGTCGGAGCGGTTCCGGCGAAGGTGTAGGCGACACCGTTGATCGTCGTGCCCGTCGTGGCTACCGCAGCCGCCGTCGTCGAGCCCGCGCCGAGCGCGACGCTGCCCGGCTCATTGGCCGTGGCGCCGGCGCCGAGCGCCATCGACTGCGCACCGTTGGCGGTCGAGTTCGTCCCTAGCGCGATGCTGTCCGCCGCATTGACGGTCGAGGTCTGGCCGATCGCGATGCCGCCCGGCGCCGTCGACTGCACGATGGCGCCGTTGCCCATGCCTATGCCGTTGTTGCCGTTCACGGTGGTGCGCGGACCGATCGCGACCGAATCGACGCCGACCGCAAGCGAGTCCGACGCCGTCGAATTGGCGTGGAAGTACATGGATCCCGTCACCGCAAAGGAGCTCAGCGCGCCCTTCAACTGGCGCAGCGTCACCGCGTCCTGGTCCTCCGTGGCGTCGGCAACGTTGATGATCTGACGATAGGATGTGGAGGTGCCGACCGAGACGGCGCCGAGCAGACTCATGTCCGCAGTGTTGTAGGGGATGAGGCCAGTGCCGGAGAGGATCGATCCCGATGTCGGTGCCACTGCACGATCTGAAACCGAGCCGGAGCCGAGCGCCACGCCGCCGGTGACAGTTGCCTGGGTGCCGCGGCCGAGGGCCAGCGAGTCGCCGGCGGACGCGGTGGCTTGGTAACCGAGCGCGGAAGAGCCTACCCCTTGCGCGAAGGCATCGGTGACCGGGAGCGTGCTGTCATTGGTGCGGACATAGCGAATGCCTACGCCATTGGCGTCGGTGTAAGCGGTCGATGTGTCGCCGGCAAAATTATTGATCGTGTTGCCGAGCGTGGTGATGTCGGCGGTGTTGGCGGCGATATCCGTCGTGTTCTGCGTCACCTGCTGGTTGGTGGCGAAGAGCTGCGAGCCGTTGACCGCATCGGTAGAGGAGCCGCTCAACTGCCCGGCCGCGACATTCTGGATCTGGCGCTCGGCACCCGCCGAGCCGACCGAGAAGGCGCCGGCCGGAGTGGCTCCGGCAAAAGTGTAATTCACACCGCCGATCGTCGCGCCGCCAACCGCGGTCGTGGTGCCGGACACGGAGTTGAGGCCGATCGCCACATCGCCGGCGTTGTTGGCCACGGCATTCGGGCCGATCGCGACGGAATCCGTTCCCAGCGCCTGGGAATCGGCGAGCGTCGAATTGGCGTGGAAGTACTTGATGCCGCCGCCAGCGTTGATGTTGTTGATCGTGTTGCCGAGGGTAGTGATGTCTGCGGTATTGGCGGCGATGTCGGTTGTGTTCTGCGTCACCTGCTGGTTCGTCGCGAAGAGCTGCGAACCGTTGACGGCATCGGTCGACGAGTTGCTCAGCCGGCCTGCCGCGACGTTCTGGATCTGGCGCTCCGCGCCAACCGAGCCAACCGAGAATGCGCCGGCCGGCGTGGTGCCGGCGAAGGTGTAGTTGACGCCGCCGATCGTTGTGCCGCCAACCGCCGTCGTGGTGCTGGATGCGGAATTGAGGCCGATTGCCACGTCGCCGGCATTGTTGGCCACGGCATTCGGGCCGACCGCGACGGAGTCCGCGCCCAACGCCTGGGAATCGGGCAGCGTCGAGTTGGCATGGAAATACTTGATGCCGGCGCCGCTGTTGATGTTCGTGACCGTATTGCCGAGACTAGCGATGTCGGTTGTGTTCTGCGTCACCTGCTGGTTGGTCGCGAAAAGCTGCGAGCCGTTGATCGCGTCGGTCGAGCTGCCGCTGATGCGTCCTGCGGCGAGATTTGTGAGGGTCCGCTCAGCGCCGGGCGCGCCGATGCTGACCGTCGAGGTCGGCGTCGTTCCGGCGAAGGTATAGGTCGTGCCGCCGATCGTGGCGCTACCGGTGCCGACTGCCGCCTGGGTGACCGAGCCCGAGCCGAGGGCCACATCACCGGAGCTTGCCGTGGCGGTCGCGCCATTGCCCAGCGCGACATTCCCGACGAAGCCGGTCGCACCCGCGGTGGACCCGTTACCCAGCGCCACGGAACCCTGCCCGATCGCCTTGTTGTTGTTGCCGATTGCAACCGCGCCGGCGGCCTGGTTGGCGGCGGTAGCGCTCGCGGTACCGTCAGCATTGGCGATGTTGTTGGCGCCGCCGGTGAAGGCGCCGGTGCCGCTTGCATAGCTTGGATCGCCGATGGAGACCGCGCCGTCGCCATAGGCGGTGTTGTTCGCGCCGATGGAAACCGCCTGGCCGCCGGTCGCCACCGCGTTGGTGCCCATGGCGACCGCATTGGCGGAATCGGCCTTGGCGTTGTTGCCCACGGCGATGGCGCTCGCCGCCGATGCATTGGCGCCGATGCCGAGCGCGGTACTGGCGATTCCGCCGGCGTTGGCGCTAACGCCGGCGGCAAGGGAATTGTCTCCGGTAGCATTTGCGCCAGATCCGAACGAGGAGGCGTTTTGGCCGCTGGCCACGGCGGTGTTGCCAATCGCCGTGGCTGCAGCGCCGCTTGCAATTGAGGCAGGGCCCATGGCGACGGCGAAAGCGCCGGAAGAGAGCGAGTTGGTGCCGATCGCGATGCTATTGGGCAGGGCCGTGTTGGCCTGAACGCCTGCCTGCGCGCCCAAACCCAAGGCGATGGACTGGTTGCCCCAAGCGCTCGCCGTGTTGCCCATCGCCGTGGCGCTCGTTCCAGTTGCTTTGGTCAGAATGCCGATGGCAACGGTGTTTTGCTGATTTGCTGTCACATCCGTGCCGAGGGCGATGGCGCCCTGTGCAAGGGCACCCGTTCCCGCGACGGTGCGCCCGCCGATATTGATGGAGTTGATCTGTGAAGCGACCGATTGGAACCCGATCGCGATGGCGTTCTGGTTGCTTGCGGTGGCGTTGTTGCCCTGGGCAAACGAATCCACTCCCGACGCTTTCGCCCCATACCCGAGCGCGGTGGCGCGCAGCCCGCTTGCCGCGGCAGCGAGGCCGAGGGCCGAAGCATTCAGCGCAGCGCTCGTCCCATTGCCGATAGCGGTGGCACCTGCGCCGTTTGCAACCGTATTGACGCCAAAAGCCGATGAGCCATCCCCATTGGCATGGGCATTTCCGCCGACCGCAAGGGCATTGGTGCCGGTGGCGTTCGCAAAGACACCCATGCCTATCGCATTGAGACCATTGGCAGAATTTGCATAGCCGATGATGATCGAGCCATCGCCGGTTGTGCTGTTTGCGTCGCCTATCGCCAAGGCGTTCTGGCCATTGGCAACGGTGCCAGAGCCGATTGCGGTTGAGCTGGCGCCGGCGCTACTGCCGCAGCCGATAGCGGTGCTGCCTGCAGTCGCAGCACTGGGATTGGTGCAGTTTGCGGGATTGCTGACAACCCCATTGCCCATGGCAACCTGCGCGAACGCCGCTTGCGGTATCATGATCCCGGCGACGGCGAGCAGGGCGCCGGTCGCCCCGCCGGTGCTGAGCATTCCATGCCCCAACCGGTCGCGCTTCAGGCCGAGCACGCGATGCGCGTTGCGCAGCGCGGCCATCAAGCGGCGGCGCAGCGAGCGGCTGTCGGCAGCGCCGAGTACCCAGTTCCCTGCGAAACGCGCCGATGCGCGCCGGGTGTTTCGTGCTTGCCCGAGGTTCATTGCGAGAGTGCCTCCTTTGGTCGGTCGCGCTCGATCACGACAGGTTCCGCCGACCCTGCCGCCGAAGCGTGTCTGCTCGAAAATGGGATGACAATATCGGCGCCGCGCGCCAGAAGCGCATGGCCCTGCTTTTCACCGATCGCCTCGACGCGATCGAGCGTGCTTTCAAGCCAGGAGTCCCCCTCCTCCGGCACGGCCTGCAAGGCTCGTGTGACCCGTTCGTCCGGAATGAGCCGGCCGAGATAGGACCGCATGGCCGCCAGATGGGCAGCAGGCGCATCGCCCGCGTGAACCACGGCGATGAGGCCGTAGAGATAATGGGCAAGCAGCATGTCCTGCTTGGCCAGGGGCACGCCATCTCCATAGCGTTTCTCAAGCGTCCTGGATGCCGACTCCAGCCAGTAGCCGATCTCCTCGGAAAGGCTGCGGCCGATGGCCGTATCGTCGCTCATGTCCCCTCAGCCTAGTCAGAATCCGGCGTAGCTGAACCTGCTCCAGAAGGACATGTTTTCAGAATCCCGTATTTCAACAAATTGCTGTTTATCGGAAAAAAGACAGCACATATTCTGGAGGTTAACACAGAATTACTTTAGAAATTTCTTTTATAAGCCGAGCCAAAAATAAATCTGCCGATAATTTGGGCAATTTGCTGTCGCCTTACTCACTGCCCCGCGATCGAACCTGCCTCGCCCGCACCTGCTGTGGGGTGGCGTTGCGATATTTTTTCATCATGGTGGTCAGGTGGCTCTGACTCGAGAACCCGCTCAGATCGGCGATGTCCGTGATCGACATGCGGCTGTCGGCAAGCAACTTTTCAGCAAGGTCCAGACGAAGCGTAAGGACGTATTGATGCGGCGACACTCCGAACGTCTTGGAAAAGCCGCGGGCGAAGTGGTAGGGAGACAGTTCGCATACCGCTGCCATCTCAGCGAGAGAAAGCTTGCGGGAAAAGTTGTCGTTCAGGAATTGCTGCACCAGCCCGGCGCAACTGGTCGACAGCCCGCCTTTTGCGTTAATCGGTAATCGTCTCTCAGCAGGGATTTCCGAAAGCCAGGTCGACAGATCGTCATCGCGCCGCAACTCGGACTCCTGATGCTCAGCCCTCCGCAGCCTTGGCCCAACCTTAGCGGGCGCTTTCGGTTTCCTAGCCAAAATAATCCGTGATCGCACGTGGTCGCCGTTATCGAATATGCCCCCCGGCAACAGCCCGCAAAGGCCATGATTTGAGGCATTCGGTATTTCACGAACTTGCGGTTCGGCAGGGAAAAACTTCTTTCACGAAAATTTTAGATGCCGCTGCTGCTATCCGCTTGTTCTCAAGTAAGATTTTTTCGTCGCAAGGTAACAAGGACGGCCTCTGACGCGTCAGGTGCCACGCAAGTTTCGCTTGGCGCGGCGAGCAACAGATCCAACACCCCAAAGGCGGAACCACTTGCTGCGACGGGACGGACGCCCGTTTGATCCGGCGGGTCAGGAAAGCGGAGGGCTTAGCCCGCGCGCTACCGCCCCCGGGCCAGGCTCCCAAGGATGCCGCGGACAATGGCACGGCCGACGGAGGAGCCGACCGAGCGTACCACCGACTTGATGGCGGCTTCGGCCACGGTCTGGCGGTTGGAAGACCGCCGATTGCCTGTTCCCAAAACATCGTCGAAACCGGGAATGGTCCAGCGCGAGCCGCCGCTGTTCTGCTGCTTTGCCTGCGCCTCGGCCTCCTGCGCCTCCTTGGTCTTCTTCCGCAGGATCTCGAAAGCCGATTCGCGATCGACGGCCTGGTCGTATTGGCCGGCGACAGGACTCTCGGCGATGATCTTGCGGCGCTCGTCCGGCGTGATCGGCCCAAGCCTGGATGACGGCGGCCGGATCAGCGTGCGCTGGACCATGGCCGGCACGCCCTTGTCCTCCAGCATCGAAACCAGCGCCTCGCCGGTGGCGAGCTGGGTGATGGCGGTGGCGCAATCGAAATCGGGATTGGGCCGGAAGGTCTCGGCCGCGGTGCGCACCGCCTGCTGTTCGCGCGGCGTATAGGCGCGCAGCGCGTGCTGGACGCGGTTGCCGAGTTGGGCCAGCACCTTTTCCGGGATGTCGAGCGGGTTCTGGGTGACGAAATAGACGCCGACGCCCTTGGAACGGATCAGCCGCACCACCTGCTCGACGCGGTCGATCAGCACCTTCGGCGCATCCTCGAACAAGAGATGCGCCTCGTCGAAGAAGAACACCAGCTTCGGCCGGTCGAGATCGCCGACCTCGGGCAGTTCCTCGAACAGTTCCGACATCAGCCAGAGCAGGAAGGTGGCGTAGAGCCTGGGATTCATCATCAATTTGTCGGCGGCCAGGACGCTGATCGCGCCGCGGCCGTCGCGCGTCGTGCGCATCAGATCGGCGACGCGCAACGCCGGCTCGCCGAAGAAATTCGCGGCACCCTGCTGCTCGAGCACCAGGAGCGTGCGCTGGATGGCGCCGACGGAGGGCTTGGTCACATTGCCATACCGTGCGCTGAGTTCGTCGGCTCGCTCTGCAATGTTGGCGAGCAGCGCCTGCAAGTCCTTCAAATCGAGCAGCAGCAGGCCTTCCTCATCGGCGATGCGGAAGGCGATATTCATGACGCCTTCCTGAGCTTCCGTGAGGTTCATCAGCCGCGACAAAAGCAGCGGTCCCATCTCGGAAATCGTGGCGCGGATCGGATGGCCCTGCTCGCCGAACAGGTCCCAGAAAATGACAGGGAATTCCTGGAACTGATAGGGATCGAGCTTCACCTCTCCGGCGCGCTTGACCAGGAAATCCTTGGCTTCGCCCATCATGGATATGCCGGAAAGGTCGCCTTTGATGTCGGCGCAGAAAACAGGCACGCCGGCGTTCGAAAAGCCCTCGGCCAGGATCTGCAGGCTGACCGTCTTGCCGGTGCCGGTGGCCCCGGTGACGAGGCCGTGGCGGTTGCCGTAGCGCAGCAAAAGCGCTTCGGCGCGCTGGTAGGAATCGTCGGGCTTGCGGCTGGCGCCGATGAAGATGCTGGTCTCGTCAACCATATCCGGTCTCCGCAATCTGTTCCGCTCAAAGGGCCTCACCCGAGGTATAGTAACGCTCATCGCATGCGGCAATGCCCAGTGTCGATTTAGGGCGCATCGAATTTGGCCTTTGGCGCTTGCGGATTCCGCGCATGTTTGGCAATCGATTGGCCGGCCGCGGAAAAACCCGGCCGGATGACGCATTGTGATATCTGGTTCCCGGCCCTAGATTGGCTGGACCGGCTGATGCGGCCGAGAAGCGAGGAGAGCGATGGGCGCCGGCGCCTTGACCAGGGATGTCGATCTTCCGAACCCGGACGCCAAGCGTTGGCAGGTCTTGGCGGAAAAGGCGCTTGCCGGCGATTCCTTCGAGGAAAAGCTCGTCTCCCATACCGATGACGGCATCCGCATCGAGCCGCTCAGTCAACGCTCGACGTCCGCCGAGCCATTGCTCCGCACAAATCCGACTGCGCCGTGGATCGTCAGCCAGCGCGTCGACGATCCGGACATCGTCCGGGCCAGCGCGCAAGCGCTGGAAGACATCGCCCAAGGCGCCACCGGCCTGTCGCTTGTCTTCGAGGGGGCGCCGAATGCCTTCGGCTACGGCCTGCCGCGCACCGCGGAAGCCTTGGAAAGAGTGCTCGACGGCGTGCCGCTCAACCGCGTGCAGGTGCGCATCGACGCGCATCCCTGGAGCCGCGCGGTCGCCGACTGGCTGCTCGCTTTCTTGAGCAAACGCCGCTCCGATCCGGCCAAGCTCAACCTCTCCTTCGGCATCGACCCGGCGGCGATCTTCGCCGGAACCGGGCGGTTGCGCACTTCGATCGAGGCGCTGCAGGAGTCGATGCCTCAGTCGCTGGCGCATTTCTTCTCGATGGGCGTGCCGGGCGTGCTGCTCGAGGCCGACGGCCGGGTCTTCCACAATGCCGGCGCCACCGAGGCGCAGGAGCTCGGCACGATGATGGCCTCCGTCGTGTCCTATCTCAGGATGTTCGAGAAGGCGCGCCAGCCGCTGATCTATGCGGCACCTTATATCGGCTTCGCGCTCAGCGTCGATCAGGACCAGTTCCTGTCGATGGCCAAGGTGCGGGCGTTGCGCAAGCTCTGGGCGCGCATCCAGGAAGCCTGCTCGATCCCGGCCTCGACCGCCAGCATCCATGCCGAGACCTCCTACCGCATGATGACGATGGCCGACCCGGAGACCAACATCCTGCGCACGGCGATCGCGGCCTTCGCGGCGGCAACCGGCGGCGCCGATTCGGTCTCGATCCTGCCGCATACGATCGCGCATGGCCTGCCGGCCAGCTTTGCCCGCCGCATCGCCCGCAACGCTCAGCTTATCATGGCCAAGGAGAGCCATCTCTACCGTGTCGCCGACCCCGCCAATGGCTCGGGCGCGGTCGAAGCGCTGACCGACGATCTCTGCGCCGCGGCCTGGGAAGAATTCCAGCGCATCGAGGCCGAGGGCGGCGTGCTCGCCAGCCTGCAGCAGGGCTACATCCAGAATCGCGTCCAGACTGCCGCCGCCAGGCGCAACGGCGCCTACCGGGCCGGCGAACGCGGCATTGTCGGAACGACGCTTTACCGCGTCGGCCGCGAGCGCCCGGTCGAGACCCTGCCGCAGGAGCGGCGTCCGGCCCTGACCGAAGGCGTTGCGACCTGCGAGCCGCTGTTTCCGGTGCGCATCGACCAGTCGATCGGAGCCGGATCATGATCCCGGATTTCAGCCAGATCGGCTGGTCGGCGCCGCGGCACGCGCCGGTCGAGCTCAAAGGCCAGCGGATGACGCCGGAAGGCATCGCGGTAAAGCACCTTTACACACAAGGCGACCTCAAAGGACTTGCCAATCTCGACACTTATCCGGGCATGCCGCCCTTCGTGCGCGGCCCCTACCCGACCATGTATGTCCAGCAGCCCTGGACGATCCGGCAATATGCCGGGTTCTCGACGGCGGAGGAATCCAACGCCTTCTACCGACGCAACCTCGCCGCCGGCCAGAAGGGCCTCTCGGTCGCCTTCGATCTCGCCACCCATCGCGGCTATGACAGTGACCATCCCCGCGTCGCCGGCGATGTCGGCATGGCGGGCGTGGCGATCGATTCCATCCTCGACATGCGGCAGCTCTTCGACGGCATTCCGCTGAACGAGATGACGGTGTCGATGACCATGAACGGCGCCGTGCTGCCGATCATGGCGCTGTATATCGTGGCGGCGGAGGAACAGGGCGTCGCCGAGAAGGATCTCGCCGGAACCATTCAGAACGACATTCTGAAGGAGTTCATGGTCCGCAACACCTACATCTATCCGCCGAAGCCTTCGATGCGGATCGTGTCGGACATTTTTGCCTACACCTCCAAGCATATGCCGAAGTTCAACTCGATCTCGATCTCCGGCTACCATATGCAGGAAGCGGGAGCGACGGCCGACCTCGAACTCGCCTACACCATTGCCGACGGCATCGAATATGCGCGCGCCGGCGTCGCCGCCGGCCTCGACATCGACCGCTTCGCGCCGCGCCTGTCCTTCTTCTGGGCAATCGGCATGAACTTCTTCATGGAGATCGCCAAGCTCAGGGCCGCGCGGCTGCTCTGGTCGAACCTGATGCAGAAGAATTTCGCGCCGAAGGACGAGCGCTCGCTGTCGCTGCGCACCCATTGCCAGACGTCGGGCTGGTCGCTGACGGCGCAGGATCCCTATAACAACATCACCCGCACGATGCTCGAGGCGATGGCGGCGACGCAGGGGCATACGCAGTCGCTGCACACCAATTCCTTCGACGAGGCGATGGCGCTGCCGACCGACCATTCGGCCCGCATCGCCCGCAACACGCAGCTCATCCTCCAAAAGGAATCCGGCACCACGCGCATGATCGACCCGTGGGGCGGCTCGGCCTATGTCGAGCGGCTGACGCATGATCTGGCGGCGCGCGCGCTCGCCCATATCGAGGAGGTCGAAAGCCTCGGCGGCATGGCGGCGGCGATCGAGAAAGGCATTCCGAAGCTGCGCATCGAGGAAGCGGCGGCGCGCACGCAGGCGCGCATCGACTCCGGCGAACAGGTGCTGGTCGGCGTCAACGCGCACCGGCCGCAAACGGACATCGAAGTCGATGTGCTGAAGATCGACAATGCCGAGGTGAAGGCCAGGCAATTGGCGAAGCTGCAGCGGCTCAAAGGCACCCGCGACGTCGCAGCACTGGAAAACGCGCTGGCGGCCCTTTCTCGGGCGGCCGAGGGCGACGAGAATCTGCTCGAATTCGCGATCCGCGCCGCGCGCGCCAACGCCACTGTGGGCGAGATCTCGCTGGCGCTGGAAAAAGTGTTCGGCCGCCACACGGCGGCGGTGCAGACGATCTCCGGCGTCTATCGCGAGTCGCTCGGCGACAATCCGGCGCTTGAGCGTTTGCAGGAGAAGATCGAGGCATTCGAGAAGAAATCCGGCGGCAAGCCGCGCATCCTGGTCGCCAAGATGGGCCAGGACGGACACGACCGCGGCCAGAAGGTGATCGCCAGCGCCTTTGCCGATCTGGGCTTCGACGTGACCGTCGGGCCGATGTTCCAGACGCCGGACGAGATCGCGAAGCTTGCGGTGCAGCACGACGTGGACATCATCGGCGCGTCATCGCTCGCAGCCGGTCATCTGACGCTGATCCCCGAGCTCAAGGACGCGCTGAGGAAGCTTGGCCATGGGGACATGCTCATCGTCGCCGGTGGCGTTATCCCGCCGCAGGACTATGACGCGGTGCTGGCGGCGGGCGCGGTGGAAATCTTCCCGCCTGGAACCGTGATCCCGGAGGCCGCGAACCGGCTGATGGATCGGCTGCTGGCCGATCAGTGAGGCTTGCTGAATTGGCTGAAAGGTTGTTCTATCGCATAGATACAATCACGGCGCGATGATGTTCAAGACAACCATCCACAGGCTCGGGGACGGATCGGAGCTTTGCTGCTGCCGCGCGAAATGCTTGACAGCCTGGACCTTCAAGTTGGTGATGAGCTCCAGATCATCGAAACCGACGGCGGCCTCATTCTAAGGCCGGCCCGCGACGACAACCCCGAACGGCAAATGACGCCGCTCGCGATGTCATGGACGGATACGAGGCTGCACTGCGGAAGCTTGCAAAGTGAGCCGGCGGCTAATTCTCGACCCTGTCGGAAAGCTTGACGATTTCCCATTCCCTGCCGTTGACGGTCACGACCTCGCCGACCTTCTTGCCGAACAGGGCCACGGCCATCGGTGACACGTGGGAAATGCTGCCCTTGGACGGGTCGGCCTCGTCCTCGCCGACGATACGCCAATGCACCTTCTTGCCGTCGTCGCCCTCCAGCGTCACGCCCATGCCGAAGCGCACGACTTCGCTGCCCGTCTCCGGCACGGAAAGCTCCGCGCTCTCGCGCCGGGCGGTCCAATAGCGCAGGTCGCGCGACACGACCGCGATGCGCTCCCGGTCGCCCTTCCTTTCGGCCTTGGCCAACATGTCGCGCAGGTCGGCGAGATTGTCCTCGATCATCGCCAGGCCGCGCTCCGTCACCAGATTGCGGTGCGTGCTGATCGGCCGCTCGCCGACGCCGGCAATGGCGTTTTCGCTGTCTTCTTCGCGGGTGAAAGCTCTGCTCATCAGATGAACTTAGGCTTGGCGAGGCGACTGCACAAGCGGTTTGCCGGTTAGCCCGCCCTGGCACGATTCCTGCGACGCACATGGCGAAACGCCAGGACCTGTGCCGATGTTGAACAGACGAACGCTGCTTGCCCGGACCGCGGGACTTACCGTCGCCGGCATCTTCGCCGGCAAGGCATCGGCGAAGTCGCTGCCGGGCATCGAGATGGCGGCAATGCGCGGCTCGATCAACGCCACGGAGATCGGCGTGCAGCCGGGCGCGGTCGACGACCAGAGCAAGGCTTTCGCCAGGATGCTGGCCGAAGCCAGCGACCGCGATGCGCCGGTGTTCCTGCCGCCCGGCACCTATCTCGTCTCGAACCTCAAGCTGCCCGCCCGCGTGCGCCTCTCGGGCGTACCCGGCGCGACGCGCATCGTCTATGGCGGCAACGGTCATCTGATGATGGCCGAACAGGCCGAGCATATCGAGCTCAGCGGGCTGGTGCTCGACGGCGCCAACCGCTGGCTGGCCGACTACACGCAGGGGCTGCTCGATGTGCGCCGCGTCGGCCATTTGACAATCGACAACTGCCAGGTGACCGGCAGCGGCAAGAACGGGTTGGCGCTCGAGCACGCCGTCGGCCGCATCGGCCGGTCCGATATTTCGGGTGCGGCGGATGCCGGCATCTATTCGGTCGAGGCCGGCGGGCTGGAGATTTCCGGCAACACCGTTTCCGATTGCGCCAATGGCGGCATCCTGGTGCATCGCTGGCAGGCGGCGGAGGACGGCACCATCGTCAGCGGCAACCGCGTCCAGAGGATCGGCGCACGCAGCGGCGGCACCGGCCAGAACGGCAACGGCATCAACGCCTTCCGCGCCGGCAACGTCATCATTTCGGGCAATGTCGTCTCCGACTGCGCCTTCACCGCGATCCGCGCCAACAGCGCGAGCAACCTGCAGATCACCGGCAACACCTGCTCGCGCTCGGGCGAGACCGGGATCTACTCGGAATTCTCCTTCGAAGGCGCGATCCTCAGCAACAACCTTGTCGACGGCGCCGCCAACGGCATCTCGATCGTCAATTTCAACGAAGGCGGCCGCATGGCGGTGTGCTCGAACAACATCGTGCGCAATCTCTCGACCACCGGCCCCTACACTGCCGATCCGCCCGGTTTCGGCGTCGGCATCAGCGCCGAGGCCGACACCACGGTCTCGGGCAATGTGGTCGAGAACGCGCCGCTCTACGGCATGCAGCTCGGCTGGGGCCCCTATCTGCGCAATGTCGTGGCGACGGGAAATATCATCCGCAAGGCCGGCACCGGCGTCGTCGTTTCGGTCGTCGAAGGCTCCGGCAGCGCCGTCATCTCCGACAATGTCATCGACGGCGCCCGGAACGGCGCCATCATCGGCCAGCGCTGGGCCGATCCGGTGACCGGGGACCTATCCCAATCGACCGATACCGGCTACGCGCATCTCACCGTCGAGCGCAACAAGGTGAGCTAGCTCAGAGCCGCCGTCGGCCGCAGCAAGCCGACCTTGGCGCCGACGCGGCTTTCGACCGGAGGATGGGCAAGCTCGGTGAGCTTTGCCGCCAGCGCTTCATCGCCGCGCAGCAGCTTCGTCAGCACCGCGGCGATCATTATCTCCGCTCCCCTGCCGGCGCCGTCATCGCATTTCAAGGCGATGCCGAGGCCGAGCTCTGGCAATGCCGCGCAATAGACGCCTTCGGCGCCGGTCTTGACGAAGATGCGGCCGGGCGCGGCCTGCATCAGCGCGACGTCGGCCTTGCCGGGGCCAGCGACGAGAAACGGTTCGGCCATGCAGGCCGAGAGCAGCCGCTTTGCAGCCTTGGCGCGCTCGGGCGAAAAGCCCCTGCCCGTCGCCATGCGGGCAAAGCCCCGCGCGAAGCTCTTCAACGGCACGGCATAGGTCGGGATCGAGCAGCCGTCGATGCCGCTGTTGTCCACACGGTGCACCGCGCCCGTCACGGCTTGCATGGCGTCGCGCACCATCTCCTGCTGCGCATGACCGGCCTTGACGTAACCGGCATGCGCGATGCCGGCATGCACGCAGGTGCAGAGGAAGCCGGAATGCTTGCCGGAACAGTTGTTGTGCAAGGCATTGGGTACGCCGCCGGCGCGGGCGAGCGCAATGCTGGCATCATGGCTCGAGGGCCAATGCGCGCCGCACTCCAGTGCCGTCTTGTCGAGGCCCGCCTTGGCGAGCATTGCGGCAGCCAGTTCGACATGGGCCGGCTCGCCCGAATGCGAGGCGCAGGCCA
Organism: Mesorhizobium sp. WSM4935; assembly: GCF_029625735.1. Lineage (NCBI taxonomy): Bacteria > Pseudomonadati > Pseudomonadota > Alphaproteobacteria > Hyphomicrobiales > Phyllobacteriaceae > Mesorhizobium > Mesorhizobium sp. WSM4935. Next base: position 96,763 of record NZ_JARTVR010000005.1, read on the forward strand.
GCGCCAGTTCGCGGTTGCCGAAGCCATAGGCGTCGGCAGCGCCGGACTCGACCAACGGCAATGCCTGGATCGCCTTCACCGCGGAGCGTGGGAAAACCGGACGGTCCGTGTCGCCGATCTCCCAAACGGGCTTGCCGTCGGCGTCGAAGACCGAAACCGCGCCGCGGTGCCTGCTTTCGACCACCGCGCCGCGCGTGACTTCGACCAGAACCGGATTCGTCATGTCGCCTCCCGCACGCGCGCCCAGGGGCGCGCCGCTTCAATGCGGGCCGCTTCTAGCGAATCCTGTCGAGAATGGAAACGTAATTGGCCACCGCCGCGCCGCCCATGTTGAAGATGCCGCCGAGCTTGGCGCCCGGCACCTGGATACCGCCGGCCTCGCCGGTCAGTTGCATGGCGGTCAGCACATGCATCGACACACCAGTGGCGCCGATCGGGTGGCCCTTGGCCTTCAGACCGCCGGAGGGATTGACCGGCAGGCGACCGTCCTTCGCCGTCGTGCCATCCAGCGCCAGCTTGGCGCCCTCGCCGGGCTTCGCGAGACCCATTGCCTCATACTCGATGAGTTCGGCGATAGTGAAGCAGTCATGCGTCTCGACGAAGGAAAGGTCGTCCAGCGTCACGCCGGCCTTCTTCAGCGCCTGCTCCCAGGCGCGCTCGCAGCCTTCGAAAGAAAGGATGTCGCGCTTCGACATCGGCAGGAAATCCTGGACATGCTCATTGGCGCGGAAGGTCACGGCACGGCGCATCTTCAATGCTGTCGCGGTGTCGGTCAGCACAAGCGCCGCGGCGCCGTCCGAGACCAGCGAGCAGTCGGTGCGCTTCAGCGGGCCAGCCACGAACGGGTTCTTCTCGCTTTCCTGGCGGCAGAACTCATAGCCGAAATCCTTGCGCATCTGCGCATAAGGATTGTCGACGCCATTCCGGTGGTTCTTGGCCGCGATCATGGCCAGCGCATCGGACCGGTCGCCATAGCGCTGGAAATAGGCCTGCGCGATCTTGCCGAAGACGCCGGCAAAGCCTGCCGGCGTGTCGCCGTCTTCCGGCAAATAGGAAGCCTTGAGCAGGTTCTTACCGATCTCCGGCCCGGGCGTGGTCGTCATCTGCTCGGCCCCGACCACCAGCACGATGCGGGCCGCGTTGGCGTCGATGGCGCGGATGCCCTGACGGACAGCGGCCGAGCCGGTGGCGCAGGCATTCTCGACGCGCGTCGCCGGCTTGAAGCGCAGCCGGTCATCGGCCTGCAGCACCAGGCTCGCGGTGAAATCCTGCGGCGAAAAGCCGGCGTTGAAATGGCCAAGCACGATCTCGTCTACATCGTCCGGACCGATGGCGGCATGGTCGAGCGCCTCGGCCGCAACCTTGGTGATCAGGCCCTCCAGCGTCTCGCCTTCGAGCTTGCCGAAGCGCGAATGCGCCCAGCCGACGATGCATGCGGTCATAACAGCCTCCATTTGCCGCCGAGCCTAGCATATGTTGATCTTCAGGTGATGCCGGCCTGCAAATGGCGGTTTCCTGCGCTTCCGGTGCTCACGTACTTAAGTACGCTCCGCTCCGGTTCTCGAAAATCGCCACTCTCGGCGCGGCCTGACCTGAACCTCAACACACGCTAGCACGTCTTGGGCGCGGCACGTGATTCAATATTGTTCAACGATGAACCGTTTTCCAGACCCACGCCATGGGCCAGAACGACACGATCGGTTGATCCCGGTGTCGATTTTTTATTGATTGACGCGTCAATAAAAAATAGTCTTGGCTCGAACCGGACCCCCAGGATGCCGAAAGTCGGAATGGAACCCGTGCGCCGCAAGGCGCTGATCGACGCGACGATCTCGGCGATCGGCGAGCGCGGATCGCTGGATGTGACCATGTCGGAGATCGCCGGCCGCGCCGGCGTGTCGTCGGCGCTGGCGCATCATTATTTCGGCGCCAAGGACGAGTTGCTGTTCGCGACGATGCGGCACATCCTCGCCGAGCTTAACACGGACACAAGGCGTGCGTTCGCCCTTGCCGCCACACCGCGCCAGCGCGTCTCGGCCGTCGTCGCCGTCAGCTTTTCCGACGACCAGTTCCAGTCCCAGATCATCGCTGCCTGGCTCGCCTTCTATGTCGAGGCACAGAAATCGACGGAGCTGCGGCGGCTGCTGCGCGTCTATGCGCGGCGGCTGCATTCGAACCTGATGAGCGGGCTGACCGGCATTCTGCCTCGGACCGAGGCCGACCGCGTGGCCGAAGCGACCGCGGCGCTGATCGACGGGCTCTATATCCGCCGCGCGCTGAAGGACGGCACCCCCAACGCGCAGAGCGCCATCGCGCTCATCGAAGACTATCTCGAAACCAAGCTCAACAGACGGAGCCTGCCTTGACCACCCGGCGACCCAATTTCCTGATCGTCATGGTCGATCAGCTCAACGGCACGCTCTTCCCGGACGGGCCGGCCGAATTCCTGCATGCGCCGCATCTTAAGGCGCTTGCAGCGCGCTCGGCGCGCTTCGCCAACAACTACACCGCCTCGCCGCTCTGCGCGCCGGGCCGCGCCTCGTTCATGAGCGGACAACTGCCCTCGCGCACCCAAGTCTATGACAACGCCGCGGAGTTCGCCTCCTCGATCCCGACCTACGCCCATCATCTACGCAGCGCCGGCTATCACACGGTGCTTTCCGGCAAGATGCATTTCGTCGGTCCCGACCAGTTGCACGGCTTCGAGGAGCGGCTCACCACGGACATCTACCCTGCCGATTTCGGCTGGACGCCCGACTACCGCAAGCCGGGCGAGCGCATCGACTGGTGGTACCACAATCTGGGCTCGGTCACCGGCGCCGGCGTCGCCGAAATCACCAACCAGATGGAATATGACGACGAGGTCGCCTTCCACGCGGCGCAGAAGCTCTATGAGTTCGCACGCGTTTCGGACGATCCGGCGCGCCGTCCGTGGTGCCTCACCGTCTCCTTCACCCATCCGCACGACCCTTACGTCGCGCGGCGCAAATATTGGGATCTTTACGAGGACTGCCCGACGCTTGAGCCGGAGGTCGGCTTCATCTCCTATGACAGCCAGGATCCGCATTCGAAGCGGCTCTACAAGGCATCCGACTACGACAGTTTCGATATCACCCCGGAGCAGGTGCGCCGCTCACGGCGCGGCTACTTCGCCAACATCTCCTATCTCGACGACAAGGTCGGCGAATTGCTGTCGGTGCTGGAGCGCACGCGCATGGCTAACGACACGATCGTGCTGTTCTGCTCCGACCACGGCGACATGCTGGGCGAGCGTGGCCTGTGGTTCAAGATGTGCTTCTATGAAGGCGCGGCACGCGTGCCTTTGATGATGGCCGGCAAGGGCATCGAGGCCGGTCTGATCGGCGCGCCCGTCTCCAACCTCGACGTGGCGCCGACGCTCTGCGACCTCGCCGGCATCGATATGAGCGGGATTTCGCCATGGACGGACGGCCAATCGCTGCTGCCGCTCGCCGGCGGCATGGAGCGCTCGGCGCCGGTGCTGATGGAATATGCGGCCGAGGGCTCCTACGCGCCGATGGTGGCGATCCGCGAGGGCAAATACAAATTCGTCCATTGCGAGCTGGACCCGCCGCAGTTCTTCGACCTCGATGCCGATCCGCGCGAGCTCGACAATCTCGCCGCCGACCCGGCTAACGCCGATCTGGTCTCGGCCTTCATGGAAAAGGTCCGTGCGCGCTGGAATATGGCGAGCTTCGAAGCCGCCGTGCGCGAAAGCCAGGCGCGCCGCTGGGTCGTCTATCCGGCGTTGCGCAACGGCGCCTACTACCCATGGGAGTTCCAGCCGCTGCAGAAGGCGTCGGAACGCTACATGCGCAACCATATGAACCTCGACAATCTCGAAGAGAGCAAACGGTATCCGAGGGGCGAATGATGGCAGACATTCTCGTCCCCACGCTTGATCATCTGAAGCGAGCCTATGCCGTCACCTCGACCGCGACGCAGGTGACGCCGCTCCTGGAGTCGGCGGCTTTAGCCAAGGAGACCGGCGCCGCGCGCGTCTTCGTCAAGCCGGAGTCGCTGCAATGGGCCGGTTCCTTCAAGGTGCGCGGCGCCTATTGGCGGCTGAACCGGCTGTCGCCGGATGAAGCGAAAAAGGGCGTGGTGGCCTATTCTTCCGGCAATTTCGCGCAAGGACTGGCGGCCGCCGGCCAGGCGCTCGGCATTCCTGTCACCATCGTCATGCCGATCGATGCGCCCGCCGCCAAGCGTGACGCGACGGCCGGCTATGGCGCGCGGGTGGTGCTGACCGATCATGGCGACCGCGCCCGCGAGGAGGTCGCCGCCGCCAAGGCGCGCGAGATCGCCGAGACCGAGCACCTCACCCTTCTCCACCCCTTCGACGATCCGGAGATCGTCGCCGGCCAGGCCGGCGCAGGGCTTGAAGCGCTCGACCAGTTGTCAACGAAGAAGGCGCATGCCGACCTGGTGTTCTGCTCGGTCGGCGGCGGCGGACTGATCGGCGGCGTCTCGCTCGCCTTCCATTATCTGTCGCCCAAGACCGAGATCATCGCTGTCGAGCCGGAGGGTTTCAACGGCATGGGCTCGTCGCTGGCGCATGGTGCGATCGAGACCATGCCGATCGGGCCGAAATCGATTTGCGACGGGTTGATGGCGCGCAAGCCCGGCGACGCGCCTTTCGCGGCAGTAAGCGCGGCCGGCGTTCGCGGCGTCACCGTCGATGACGCCTCGGTGCGGCGGGCCATGAAAATAGCCTTCGAGCGGATGAAGCTGGTGCTGGAGCCTTCGGGCGCGGCGTCACTGGCGGCGCTGCTCGGGGGCAATGTGGATGTGGCGGGCAAGACCGTCCTTGTTGTGGCTACCGGCGGCAATGTCTCGCTCGCCGACTTTATGGCGCATATGAACAATGCTTGAAGCGGATTTCGTCATCATCGGCTCCGGCTCCGCCGGCTCGGCCATGGCCTACCGGTTGTCGGAAGACGGCAAGCACTCGGTGATCGTCATCGAGTTCGGCGGCACCGACATGGGACCGCTGATCCAGATGCCGTCGGCGCTGTCGATCCCGCTCAATATGAACCTTTACGACTGGGGTTTCGCGAGCGAGCCGGAGCCGAATCTCGGCGGCCGCGTGCTGGCCACCCCGCGCGGCAAGGTGATCGGCGGCTCGTCCTCGATCAACGGCATGGTCTATGTTCGCGGGCATGCGCACGACTTCGACCATTGGGCGGAACAGGGTGCAGCCGGCTGGGCCTTCGCCGATGTGCTTCCCTATTTCAAGCGCATGGAGGATTCCGACGGCGGCGAGGACGGCTGGCGAGGCAAAGGCGGGCCGTTGCATGTGCAGCGCGGGACACGCAAGAACCCGCTCTACGGTGCGTTCATAGAGGCGGGTCGCCAGGCCGGTTTCGAGCTCACGGACGACTATAATGGTTCCAAGCAGGAAGGCTTCGGCCCGATGGAGCAGACCATTCTAGGCGGTCGCCGCTGGTCGGCGGCGAATGCCTATCTCAAGCCTGCTCTGAAGCGCCGAAATGTTAGCCTGCTCAAGGGTTTCGCCCGACGCGTGGTGATCGAGAATCAACGCGCGATCGGCGTCGAGATCGAAGCTAACAAAAAGATTCAGGTCGTTAAGGCGCGGCGTGAGGTGATTGTCGCGGCGTCATCGATCAATTCGCCGAAGATCCTGATGCTGTCCGGCATCGGCCCGGGCGCGCATCTCCAGGAAAACGGCATAAAGGTTGTCGCCGACCGGCCGGGCGTCGGCGGCAATCTGCAGGACCATCTGGAGCTTTATATCCAGCAGGAATCGACAAGACCGATCACGCTGAACTCGGTGCTCAATCCTTTCTCCAAGGCGATGATCGGCGCGCAGTGGCTGTTCTTCAAGAGCGGGCTCGGTGCCACCAACCATTTCGAGGCGGCCGCCTTCGTGCGTTCGCAAGCCGGCATCGACTATCCCGATATCCAGTACCATTTCATCCCGGCGGCGGTGCGCTATGACGGCAAGTCGGCGGCGAAGTCACACGGCTTCCAGGCGCATGTCGGGCCGATGCGCTCGAAGTCACGCGGCTCGGTTACGCTGCGCTCGCCCGACCCGAAGGCGAAGCCGGTGATCCGCTTCAACTACATGTCGCATCCGGACGACTGGAGCGAGTTCCGCCACTGCATCCGGCTGACCCGCGAGATCTTCGGCCAGCAGGCCTTCGACGGCTTTCGCGGCAAGGAGATCTCGCCGGGCAGCCATGTGCAGACCGACGACGAGCTCGACGCCTTCATCCGCGACCATGCCGAAAGCGCCTATCACCCCTGCGGCACCTGCAGGATGGGCCGCGCCGACGACCTGACCGCCGTCGTCGATCCCGAATGCCGGGTGATCGGCGTCGAAGGCCTGCGCGTCGCCGACTCCTCGATCTTCCCGCGGGTGACCAACGGCAATCTCAACGCACCGTCGATCATGACCGGCGAGAAGGCATCCGACCACATTCTCGGCCGCACGCCGCTGGCGCCATCCAACCAGGAACCCTGGATCAATCCGCGCTGGCAGGTGGCGGACCGATAGGGCATTGTCGGGCAGACCGCCCGATCGGCCAATAGTTCTGGAGAAAGCCATGCGCGCCCAACCGACGGCCTCCCACTACGTCAACGGCCGCTACATCGAGGACGAAGGCGGCGCGCCACTGCCGGTGATCTACCCGGCGACCGGCGAGATCATCGCCACGCTGCATTCGGCGACGCCGAACGTGCTGGAACTGGCGATCGAGGCCGCGCGCGCGGCGCAGCCGGCCTGGGCGCGGCTGAAGCCGGTCGAGCGCGGCCGCATCCTGCGCCGCGCCGCCGACATTCTTCGCGCGCGCAATGCCGATCTTGCGCGGATCGAGACGCTCGACACTGGCAAGGCGATCCAGGAGACGCTGGTGGCGGATGCGCCTTCGGCCGCCGACTGCCTGGAATATTTCGCCGGCGCGGTCGCTGCCTTCAATGGCGAGATGATCGATCTCGGCGGGCCTTTCGCCTACACACGGCGCGAGCCGCTCGGCGTCTGTGTCGGCATTGGAGCCTGGAACTATCCGATCCAAATCGCCGGCTGGAAGTCGGCGCCGGCCTTGGCCATGGGCAATGCCATGGTGTTCAAGCCTTCGGAGAACACGCCGCTGTCGGCGCTGGCGTTGGCCGAAATATACAGCGAGGCGGGGTTGCCCGACGGGTTGTTCAACGTCGTGCAGGGCTATGGCGATGTCGGCGCCGGCCTTGTCGGGCATGACGTCGTTGCGAAAGTCTCGGTGACCGGATCGGTGCCGACCGGCCGCAAGGTGCTGTCGCTCGCCGGCTCGAAGATGAAACACGCGACGATGGAGCTCGGCGGCAAGTCGCCGCTCATCGTCTTCGACGACGCCGATCTCGAGAACGCCATCGGCGGCGCCATGCTCGGCAATTTCTACTCCACCGGCCAGATCTGCTCGAACGGCACACGCGTCTTCGTGCAGAAAGGCCTGCATGACCGCTTCGTCGAGCGGTTGGTCGAGCGGACGAAAAAAATCCGCATCGGCGATCCGCTCGATCCCGAAACGCAGATGGGACCGCTGGTCAACAAGGCGCAGCAGGACAAGGTTGTCTCCTACATCGCCGCCGGCCAGCAGGATGGCGCGACGCTCGCCTGCGGCGGCAACGTGCCGTCGCTGCAAGGTTTCGAGGGTGGCTTCTTCATCGAGCCGACGGTGTTCACCAATGTCACTGATACCATGCGCATCGCGCGCGAGGAGATTTTCGGGCCGGTGATGAGCGTCTTGAAATTCGACACCGAGGACGAGGTGATCGAGCGGGCCAACGACACCGAATTCGGCCTGGCGGCCGGCGTGTTCACGCGCGACCTGCCGCGCGCGCATCGGGTGATCGCCGAGTTGCAGGCCGGCACCTGCTGGATCAACGCCTACAATCTGACGCCGGTGGAAATGCCCTTCGGCGGCGTCAAGCAGTCCGGCATCGGCCGCGAGAATTCAGTTGCCGCGCTGGCGCATTACTCCCAGCTCAAGGCGGTCTATGTCGAGACCGGGGACGTGGCGGCGCCTTATTGAGACTTCTCCGCCGTACCATCCAGATACTGCGTCAGCGCGTAGACCAGATGGTAGAAGATGCTTGCCGGCACCTCGGTCGCCAGTGAGCGGCCACGCTCGTCGATGCGGTCGATCCACAGTCCGAGCGGCGCCGGGTCGATATGCCAGCGGAACAGGCGGCCGACGCGCGCCTCGATTTCAGGCTTGAGGTCCGGCCCGCCCGAGCCGTCCAGCGCGATCGCCGCCTTGATCGCCTCGGCCTGCGGCCAGCTGCGCGAGACCGTGTCGAGCGGCAGGCCCTGGCGAGAAACGGCGCCATAGGCGAGGCCGGTGGCGCGGTTAAGGCCGTTGGCGACGGCCGAGGCATAGAGCTTGCGGGCGAAGGCGGTAAGTTCGCCTTGGCCGCTGCGGGCGGCGAAGTCCACCAGCAGCGAGGCCCATTCGAAATGATGGCCAGGCTCGGTCCAGCCGCCCTTCCCGTTCGCGGCCGGCTTCCAGCCCTCGTCGAAATACTCGCCCAGCGTCCAGCTTTCGGCATCGAAGAAATGGCTGCGGAAAAGGTCGATGATGCGCGCGGCGCGGCGCAGATAGGCGCGCTCGCCCGTTGCCTTGTGCCAGGCGAGAAAGGCCTCGAGCAGATGCATGTGCGGATTGGAACGCCGTTCTTCCGCATCGTCGGACGTCTCCAGAAAGCCGGTCATGCGGGCATCTTCCAGATGCGCATCGAGGAAGACGAACGTCTCCTCGCCCAGCCGCAACGCGTCGGGATGGCCAGACATATGGGCGTGGGCGAGCGCCAGAAGCACGCAGGAATGATCGTAGGCGTCCTCGACCGGATCGGCGACCGAGCCGTCTATGTTGAGCGTGCGCACCCAGCCGCCACGCCCGGTGCGGCCCTGCCCCGCCATGAAGTCGATGCCATGCGCGATCAGCCGGTCGGCCGGCCCGTCCCAACCCCGCTCCTTGGCGACCGCGAAGGCATAGACCTGGCGCGCCTGGGTGCGCATGCGCTTCGGCTTCATCAGCGGCGAAGCATCGAAGCCCAGCGCCTCGTGGAAGCCACCATGGCGCTCGTCGACGCCGACCGTCGACCACAGCGGCAGCGTCTCCTCGAACAGCCAGTGGCGCACGCGCCGCCGCCAGGCACCGCTCTCGATGACGCGGTCATGCGCCGGCGTGAATCTCGTCTCGAGCCGGCCGGATTTCTCCAACTGCTCGACGATCTTCTTGACGTGCTGACTGTGGCTGACCGGAGCGACGAAGGTGGCGTCGGCCGTGGAGACGATGGCAACGTCCTTCATGCCGATGGCCGACAGCAGGCGACCTTCGCTGCGGATATAAGAGTTCTGGCAGTCAATGGCGACGACGTCCCCGACGATGACATTGCCCTCACCATCGGACGGGCCGACATCGAGGAGCGACTGCCAGGAGCCAAGATCGTTCCAGCGGAAGCCGGCCGGCACCATGGCGATGTCTTTCGCGCGTTCCATGATGGCGTAGTCGATCGAGGTCGACGGGATCGCGGAATAAAGCTCAAGCGGCATATAGAGGCCGGACAGGTCGCTGGTCGCGGCCTTGTAGGCGGCCTCCGTCGCCTGCCAGATTTTCGGCTCATGAGCCGCGAAGGCGTCACGCATGACGCCAGCGCGGAACAGGAAGATGCCGGTGTTCCAGAAAAAGCTGCCGGCGTCGAGATAGGCCTGCGCGGTGGCAAGATCGGGCTTTTCGACGAAACGCGACACGTCGAAGATGCCGTCCTTGCCGGTTCCGACCTCGATATAGCCATAGCCCGTCTCGGGCTGGGTCGGCTTGAGGCCGAACACTACGAGCCGCCCGGCATTTGCCGCGGCCGCGCCCGCCTCGATGCTTTGCCAGAACTGAACGGTCGTCGAAATCTCATGATCTGACGGCACCACCAGCACAAGCTCGTCGCCATATTCGGAGAGCGTGCGCAGGCTGGCCAGCGCGACGGCGGCGGCCGTGTTGCGGCCCGTCGGCTCGAACAACGGCCCGCCGCCGGCAAGATCGACGCCGGCAAGGTCGGCATGAACGCGCTCGGCATGACGTTCCGCGGCGATGAGGAAAATCGGCGTCTCGCCTTGCGGCCGCGCCGCCAGACGGCGCAAGGTTTTGGCCAGCATCGAGCCGTCGCCCGAGAAGTCGTGGAACTGCTTGGGGTTGTCCTCGCGCGACAGCGGCCACAGCCGCGACCCGACGCCGCCGCTCATGACGAAACTGACGATGCGCTGGCTCATGAACGACCTTGTCAGAAATCCGGCTCCGATGCCCTGGACTTACGACAAAAGCCTTTAAGCCCACCTTTACCCAAGAGCCAAATCCTATGCCATTCGGGTGAGCTTCGCGAAAGAAAGGAAATGCGACAGAAGTGCAGTCATTGGCGCTTGCAGGATTGGAAAGTGGCGGCTATAAGCCCGCGGTCTGGTCACGGAGTGTAGCGCAGTCTGGTAGCGCACATCGTTCGGGACGATGGGGTCGCAGGTTCAAATCCTGCCACTCCGACCAGAAAAAACAAGCACTTGGATGCTTGGATCCCGACCTCCCGCGCTAATCTTCCATGGTCGAACAGCGAGCCGGTTGGCTGCTGCCGCCCATTATGCTCGACAGCCGGCCCTTACTTTGACCTAATGGCGTCGTGTCCTTGGTTCGTGGAGCGCGGAGCCGCAGGAGCGGCTAATTGAGGCAATGACGTTCAAGTTTACAGCCATTTCGATCGCGACGCTGCTTCTGGCGGCAGGCTGCTCTTCGACGACCGCGTCGATCAGCCCGGCGAAATACGACAAAATGAACTGCCCCGAACTCAACAATGCGGTCGGCGACACCGCCACCGATATTTCGCGCACCGCAATCGCTCGCGGCAAGGTCGCCAACACCAGCGTGCCGAGCTGGCTGCTCGGCGGCGAGCGCGTGAAGACGGCGATCGCCAACCGCGAAACTGCCCGGATCGAACGGCTGCAGCAACAGCAGCAGGTGATCGTCGCGACACGGAACCAGAGGTGCCCATCCTCGCCGTGAGGCAAGCGAGGCCAAGCTTGCCCGCTTCAGGCACTCATCCTGAACCGCGCCGTATCGATCGCGGCGTTCATCAGCGTCTGCGTGTAGGCCTCGCGCGGCTTGTCGAAGATCTCCTGCGTCGGCCCTTCCTCGACGATCTTTCCCTGCTTCATGACGATGATGTAGTCGGCCATGGCGCGCACCACCGCGAGGTCGTGGCTGATGAAGAGGTAGGACAGTTCGTGGTCGGCCTGCAGCTTGCGCAACAATTCGACGATCTGCTTCTGCACCGACCGGTCGAGCGCCGAGGTCGGCTCGTCGAGCACCACCACTTTCGGCTTCAGGATCATGGCGCGGGCAATCGCGATGCGCTGGCGCTGGCCGCCGGAGAATTCGTGCGGGTAGCGGTTGCGCGCATTGGGGTCAAGGCCGACTTCGCGCAACGCCTCGACGGCACGCTGGTCGCGCTGCTTTCCCGTGAGCGAGGGCTCATGCACCAGTAGCCCTTCGGTGATCACCTGGCCGACGGTCATGCGCGGCGACAGCGAACCGAACGGGTCCTGGAAGACGAGCTGCAATTCGCGCCTGAGCGGCCGCATCGCCTGGCGGTCGGCCTCGGATATGTCGCGGTCGCCGAAACGGATGACGCCGTCGCTGGGAAGGAGCCGTAGCAGCGCGCGACCGAGGGTCGACTTGCCCGAACCGGACTCGCCGACGATGCCGATCGTCTGGTTGCGCTTCAGCCGGATCGAGATCCTGTCCACCGCGCGCAGCATCAGCGGTTCGCCGCCAAGGAAGCCGCCGCCGATCTTGAAGACGACCTCTACGTTGCGGCCTTCGAGCAGCACGGGTGAATTGGCGGGCGGCGGCGCCTTGGTGCCGGTCGGCTCGGCGGCAAGCAGCATCTTGGTGTAGGCATGCTGCGGGTTGGCGAAGAGCGCCTCCACCTCGCCTTCTTCCACCACCTCGCCCTGACGCATGACATAGACGCGGTCGGCGAAGCGGCGCACGATGCCGAGATCGTGGGTGATGAAGACGATCGCCATGCCGAGCTTGCGCTGCAATTCGGCGAGCAGCATCAGAATCTGCGCCTGGATGGTGACGTCGAGCGCCGTCGTCGGCTCGTCGGCGATCAGGATGTCGGGGTCATTGGCGAGAGCCATGGCGATCATGACGCGCTGGCGCTGGCCGCCCGACATTTCGTGCGGGTAGGATTTCATCCGCCGTTCGGGATCTGGAATGTGCACCAGCCGCAAAAGCTTCAGCGCCTCTTCCCGTGCAGCCGGCGCCGAAAGCCCGCGGTGCCGGCGGATCGGCTCCATCAGCTGGTTGCCGATGGTGTAGAGCGGATCGAGCGAGGTCATCGGTTCCTGGAAGATCATGCTGATCTTGCGGCCGCGCACCTTGTTGAGCTCACTCTTGGTCATCTCCAGAAGGTTGCGGCCGCGATAGTCGACCTGGCCGGTGGCCTCGCCGTTGGAGGACAGCAGGCTCATCGCCGCCATCATCGTCTGGCTCTTGCCGGAGCCGGATTCGCCGACGACGGCGACCGTCTCGCCGGCATTGACCTTGATGTTGATGCCTTTGACGGCCTCGACCGTGCCGTCGAGGGTCTGGAAGCGGACGCGCAGGTCCTTAACGCTGAGGATCGTTTCGGCGGCCATGTCAGCGGTCCCCATCTTTATCGATCCTTCGGGTCGAGCGCATCGCGCAGGCCGTCGCCGACGAAATTCAGCGCGAACAGCGTCGAGACGAGGAAGAAGGCCGGGAACAGGAGCAGCCAGTTGGCGTAACCGATGTTCTTGGCGCCGACCGAGATCAGCACGCCCCAGCTGGTCATCGGCTCCTGCACGCCGAGACCGAGGAAGGAGAGGAAGCTCTCCAGGATGATGACCTGCGGTACCAGGAGCGTCATGTAGATGACCACCGGGCCGAGCAGGTTGGGGATGACGTGGCGCAGCAGGATGCCGCGCTGGCCGACGCCCATGGCCTCCGCCGCCTGCACATATTCCTGCCTGCGGATCGACAGCGCCTGGCCGCGCACGATGCGCGCCATGTCCAGCCACAGCACCGCGCCGACCGCCAGGAACATCAGCACGAAGTTGCGGCCGAAGAACACCACCAGCATGATGACGAAGAAGATGAAGGGCAGCGAATAGAGCACGTCGACGATGCGCATCATCACCTCGTCGACCCGGCCGCCGGCGAAGCCCGCGATCGCGCCGTAGATGACGCCGATGACGCCGGCGACGACGCCGGCAAGCAGGCCGATGGCCAAGGAGATGCGTCCGGCCATCAGCGTGCGCGAGAGCAGATCGCGGCCGGTGTTGTCCGTTCCGAAGAAGAAATATTGCTGCTTCACGGCCGAGCTCATCGTCATTTCGAGGCCGTCGGGCGACTTGTTCTCGATCCTGGTGTCGTCGAAGGCGTCGGAGCGGTCGAGATAGCGGATGTTGCGATCATCGATGGGCTTGGTCGCGGTGATGGTGACGATGACGCGATTGCCGTCCTGGTGCCATTCCTTGATGTCGGCGCGCATGCGCTTGATAGCGTCGCCCAGCGCCCCCTGGATCATGTCCGGCTTCGGATAGGCCGAGAGGCTTGGCGGCGTGCGCACATAATCGCCATAGATGGTGGTGTATTCATGCGGCACGACCATAGGGCCGAACACGCTGATGACGGCAATGAATGCCAGATAATAGAGGCTGAACATGGCGGCGCGGTTGCGCTTGAGCCGCGCCCAGGCATTGCCCCAGAGCGAGCGGCCGACGATCGGCTCGGGCACGGCGACGGCAAGTTCAGTCATAGCGCACCCTCGGATCGACGACCGCGTAGAGCAGGTCGACGATCAGGTTGAAAACGATGGTGAAGAGCGCGATCACCACCACGGTTCCCATGACCAGCGTGTAGTCGCGGTTGAGCGCTGCATCGACGAAGTAGCGGCCGACGCCTGGAATGGAAAAGATCGTCTCGACGATGATCGAGCCGGTCAGGAGCGCGGCGGCCGCCGGCCCCGTGAAGGAGACGATCGGCAGCACGGCGCCGCGCAACGCGTGCTTGACCACGACCGACCAGTCGGAGAGGCCGAGCGCGCGGGCGGTGCGGATATGGTGCGAGCGCAGGCTCTCGATCATCGAGCCGCGCATCAGGCGGGCGACGATGGCGATCTGCGGCAGAGCGAGCGTCAGCACCGGCCCGACCTTGTTGATCAAGGCGCCGTCACCCCAGCCGCCGATCGGCAAAAGCTTCCAGGAAAGCCCGAAGACGAGCTGGATCACCGGGGCGGTGACGAAGGTCGGGATGGTGCTGCCGGCGGTGGCCAAGGCGATCACTGAATAGTCGGCTATTTTATTCTGGTTGAGCGCCGCGATCGTGCCGAGGATCGAGCCCAGCAGCAGCGCCAGCACCAGCGCCGAGGTGCCGATCTGCACCGAGATCGGCAGGCCCTTGGCGAAGAGTTCGGTGACGGTGAAATCCGGCAAGTTGTAGCTCGGGCCGAAACTGCCGCGCAAAAGATTGCCGAGATAGTGGACATATTGCAGCCAGAGCGGATCGTTGAGACCGAACTGGGCTTCAAGATTGGCCCTGATCTCGGGGCTTAGGCCCCGCTCCTGGTTGAACGGGCCGCCTGGAGCGACACGGATCAGGAAGAACGCTACCGTCACGATAACGAACAGTGTCGGGATGGCGGTCAACAGCCGCCGGAAGACATAACGCAGCATCGGCGCCCCGCTTCAGCCAGGGCGACAGCTCTCCAGACGAGACCGTGGCGCGCTGGCATCTCTGATCTTCGCACCGGGTCGCCTGAAAATCCAATCCGACTTTCGGTCCGACGCGACGACAGACCGCGACCGCCGCTCGCAAAAAGAGAGCGGCGGCACGGCCAAGGTTTCGTGTCAGTCCTTGGAGATGAAGCGGGACGGATGAATGTCCATCACATTGTCCTCGAAGCCATGCAGCTTGGAGGAAACGATGTCGTGGTAGCTGTAATAGAGAAGCGGGATCTCGCCGACATCGTCGACGAGGATGCGCTCGGCTGCAGCCAAGTCCTTCATGCGCTCCTCGGGCTTACCGCCGGCGGCGGCGGCCTTGTCCATGGCTGCCTCATAGGCCGGGCTGTTATAGTTCGAGTAGTTGTTGCCGCTCGCCTTGCGCGAGATGCCGAGGAAGGTCTCCGGATCCTTGTAGTCGGCAATCCAGGCGGCGCGGGCGACGTCGTAATTGCCCTTCTGCTCGAGGAAGCCATAATGGGTCTTGGTGTCGGTGTTGAGCAGCGTCACCTCGACGCCAAGCGGCTTCAGCTGTTCCTGGATGGCGACCGCCGTGTTCTTGTGGTTCTCCGAGGTGTTGTAGCGGATCTCCATCTTCAACGGATGCTCGGGCGTGTAGCCTAGCTTTTCCAGGATCTTCTTGGCCGCATCCTCGCGGTCGATCTGCGGCATGTCGGCGTATTTGGCCAGCGCCGGCGTGTAGCCTTCGATGCCCGGAGGCACCATCGAATATCCAGGCAGCATGGAGTTCTGCCAGACTTTCTCGGCGAGGAAGTCGCGATCGATCGCCATCGAGATGGCGTTGCGCAACTCGACATTGTCCCAAGGCGCCTTGTCGGTCTTGATCGCATAATAATAGGTGCCGAGATACGGCCCGACACGGACCTGGTCACCGAATTTGGTTTTGAGATCGGCGAGCTGTTCAGTCGGCAGGTCGCCATAGCTGTCGAGTTCGCCTGCCTCGAAGCGCTTCATCGCCGACGAGCGATCCTCGGTCGGGATGTAGTTGACCACGTCGAGCTTGACGCTCGCGGCGTCCCAGAACTTCGGGTTCTTGACCAATTTCATGTGATCGTTGGGGACCCACTCCACCAGCGTATAGGCGCCGTTGGAGACCAGCTTGCCCGGCTTGATCCAGTCGGCGCCGAGCTTGTCAATGGAAGCCTTGTTGACCGGATAGGTCGCCTGGTGGGTCAGCATCTCCAGGAAGTAGGGCGTCGGCGCCTTCAGCGTGATTTCAAGCGTATTGGCGTCGATCGCCTTCACGCCCATATCCTCGGCCTTGCCTTTTTTGGTGTTGAAGTCCTCGGCGCCCTTCACTGGATAGAGCATCGAGGCGTATTCCGCAGCGGTGGCCGGATCTTCCAGTCGATGGAACGAATAGACAAAGTCGTCCGCCGTCACCGGGGTGCCGTCCGACCAGAGGCCATCCTTGCGCAGCTTGAAGGTGTAGACAGTGCCGTCATCCGATACCGTCCAGCTTTCGGCGGCGCCCGGAATGAGATTCGTCTTCTGATCATGCATGACCAGGCCTTGGAACAGGTCGCGTATAATATCGGCTTCGTAGACTGTCGACGTCTTGTGCGGATCGACCGTCTCCGCCTCGGCGGCGGCGCCGCGGTTGTAGACGGTCTCGGCGAAAGCCGGCGCGTAGAAGGTGCCAGCGGCCAAGGCCATGGTGGTGGCGAACACCGTCGCCTTCAGCATGTTTTTCAGCATGAAGTCTCTCCCTGTCGGCGCAGCCCCTCAGCCGCGCCTTTCTTAAGTTTTGACACCTCGGAACCGTTGAAACGGCCCCGTTTCAGGCGTGCCGCCGGTCCCTTCCGGCGGCTGGTGGCAGGAGACTAGACAGAGCGAAATCTTATTTCAACCATTGCCTGCTTGACGCAGAGTGAGCGTCATCACGCTAAAACAGCGAAACCTAAAGCTTTGAGCTTCCCTTCAACTTGGCACACCTACCGGTTGTTCGACGCGTTTTCTGTTTTTGCAGTCGGGGTTTGGCATTCTCCACATCATGCTGAAAAACCGAAAACTCGCTGTTTCTTGGTCTCGTTTCCGGGCTGACGCCACGGGCACGTCGGCAATCGAATTCGCCATGCTTGCACCGATCTTCATCCTGCTTCTGCTCGGCATGGTTGCATACGGGATCTATTTCGGCGCCAGCCACTCCGTGCAGCAGATCGCGGCCGATGCGGCGCGTACGGCGATTGCCGGCCTGAATCAAACCGAGCGGCAGGCACTGGTCACCGATTTCATCACGCACGACGTCTCGGGCTATCCCTTCGTCGATCCCAACAAGCTGACCGTCAACGCACAGGACAGTATCGCCGACGGAAGCCAGTTCGTCGTGTCGGTCACCTATGATGCGCGCAACCTGCCGATCTGGAACCTGTTCAAAACGCTGCCGCTGCCGGGCACGACGATCCAGCGTCAGTCGACGATCCGCGTCGGAGGCATATGATGGCCATCAAGGGGGGATTGATGGCGGCGACGCGGAGGCTGCTCGCCGACCGTAGCGCGAATTTCGCCGTCATGACGGCCCTTTGCACGCCCGTGGCGCTGGCGCTGACCGCCTTCGCGATCGACGAAGGCTCGCTTTACAACGAGCGCCGGGCCGCGCAGTCGATCGTCGACCTTGCCGCCATCACCGCCGCCTCGAATATCACCAATGCCCAGCAGGCTGTGCTGACGACGCTTGCCGACAATGGCATCACCTCGGTCGCCGTGCAGCAACAAGGCACCACCGTGGCGCCGACCGCCACCAAGGCGGTCGTCCAGATCGTGCCGGGGCGCTACACGGGCGTCAGCGCCATTGCCGCCGGCAGCCGGTTCGAGGCGGGCAAGCTGCCTTACAATGCCGTCCAGGTATCGCTGAAGAAGCAAGGCACGCTCTATTTCGCCGGCTCGATCATGGCGCCGCCCACCCTCGGCACGACGGCAATCGCCAGCGCGCAGCCGCAAGCGGCTTTTTCGATCGGCTCGCGGCTTGCCAGCCTCAATGGCGGCATTCTCAATGCGCTTCTCGGCGGCCTTCTCGGCGGCAACATCTCGCTCAGCGTGATGGATTACAATTCACTGGTGTCGGCCGATGTCGACGTTCTTTCGTTCACCGATGCGCTGGCGACGCAATTGCATCTGACCGGTGTGAGCTATTCCGACGTGCTCGCCTCCAAGGCAACGATCGGCCAGATCGCCACCGCCATGGCCAACGTGCCGGGGCTGGACCGCACGGCCAAAATTGCGTTGGAGTCCATGGCTTCCAGCGCCACCAACAACGTCAAGGTTCCGCTCTGCAATCTCGTCAGTCTCGGCTCGGTGGGTAGCCTCGGCCTCGGACAGAAGCCGGCCGGGCTTTCTGTCGGCGCCAGTGCCATGAGCATGTTGACGGCGGCGGCGGCACTGGCGAACGGCAACAACGAGGTCCAGGTCAATCTCGGCGCCACCATTCCGGGGCTGACATCCGCCACCCTTGCCGTCGCCATAGGTGAGCCCTTGCAGTGTTCACCCTGGCTGGCTGTGGGAGAATCGGGCACGGTGGTACGCACCGCTCAGACGCGCATCAAGCTCAATGCCAGCGTCACCGTCGGCAATTCCAATCTCGGCGGCGGCACCAGCCTTCTCGCCGTCCATCTGCCGCTCAATGTCGAGGTGGCTTATGCCGAAGCCAAGCTGACCGACATCAGCTGCCCGACCGGACCCTCCAGCATCAAGGTTTCGATCGCCGCGCAGCCCGGCGTCGTCGCCGCGCATCTCGCAAACAGCAATGCCAGCGGCTTTGCCGACTTCACCCAACCGCAGTCCTTCTCCAAAGCCGACATCGCAGACCTAAGGCTATTGCTCGTCCCGCTGCTGCAGGTGACAGGCTCGTCTGCCTTCTCGGTCACCAACATGACGCCGACCACCCTGACCTACAACGCCACCGACATCGCCAACAAGGCGATCAAGACGGTGTCGACAAAGAACCTGACGCAGTCGCTCACGACATCGCTGGTCAAAAACCTGTCGCTTTCGGTCAATGCGCTGGGGCTCGGCCTCGACGTGACCGCCCTGCTCGGCACGGTTAAGCCGGCGGTGACGACGCTGCTCAACGGCGTGACCGCGCCGGTCGACGACCTCCTCTACAACGTGCTTGGAGCTCTGGGCGTCCATGTCGGCGAGGCCGATGTGCGCGTGACCGGCGCGACCTGCGGGCGCGCGGTGCTCGTCCAGTAGATCAGCCGTCAGCCAATCCTGCCGACGAAACTGCCCAGAGGCGGCAGCGCCACGGCGCTCTCCTCGACAACACCGGTAAGAACGCCGGCGGCGTCGACGTCGAATGCCGTTATTTCGGCCTCGCCGATCTCCGTGGGCAGCGCCCAGCCCGTTGCCTCGGTTGAGAAGTTGAAGACGCAAAGCAGCCTTTCGCCGTCGCGCTCGCGCAGGAAAGCGAGCACATCGCCTTCGGCCTCGAGAAAGCGGAGCGAGCCTTGGATCAATGCCGGATGGCTCTTGCGCAGGGCAAGGATCGACCGATAGGCGGCAAGCACCGAACGCTCCTCGCCATTCTGGACGTCGACCGCCCGGGCGCGATGCGCCGGCGGCACCGGCAGCCAGGGCTTGGCCGTCGAGAAACCGGCATTTTCGGCCTCCGCTTCCCAGACCATCGGTGTGCGGCAGCCGTCCCTACCCTTCACGCCCGGCCAGAAGCGGATGCCGACGGGATCGCGCAGATCCTCGAAGGCCAGCTCCGCTTCCTCCAGCCCCAGTTCCTCGCCCTGATAGAGGCAGATCGACCCGCGCAGACATGACAGCAGCGCGATCGAGAACTTCGCCATCGCATCCGGGCTATCGCCGGGCCGAGTCCAGCGGCTGACATGGCGCACGACATCGTGATTGGAGAAGGCCCAGCAGGCCCAGCCATCCGGGGCGGTCGTCTCGAACGCCTCCACGCAGCCGCGCACATGGGCAGCGGAAAATTGCGGGCTGAGCAGGTCGAACGTGTAGCACATCTGCAATTTGTCGCCGCCTGAGACATAGGCGGCGAGCGTCTGCAACGAACGCTCCTCGTCGCCCACCTCGCCGACCGCGGCGCGGTCCGGATATTCGTCGAGCAGCGCGCGGAAGCGTTTCAGGAAATCGAGATTCTCGGGACGCGTCTTGTCGAAGAGATGCTCCTGGAAACCATAAGTGCTGGGCGAATCGTTGGTGCCGGCGAGACTCGACGCCAAGGGCGGGTTGTCGCGCAGCCAGCGGTCGTGGACATAGTAGTTGACGGTGTCCAGCCGGAAGCCGTCGACGCCGCGCTCCAGCCAGAAGCGCACGGCGTCGAGCAACGCGTCCTGGACCTCAGGATTGTGGAAGTTCAAATCCGGCTGCGACGCCAGGAAGTTGTGCATGTAGTACTGCCGGCGGGTGGCGTCCCACTCCCAGGCGGGACCGCCGAACAGCGATTGCCAATTGTTTGGCGCGGTGCCGTCCGGTTTCGCATCGGCCCAGACATACCAGTCCGCCTTGGCATTGTCGCGGCTGGCGCGGCTTTCGACGAACCATTCGTGCTTGTCGGAAGAATGCGAGATCACCTGGTCGATGATGAGCTTCAGGCCGAGCCGATGCGCCTCGGCGATAAGCGCATCGAAATCCTCAAGCGTCCCGAACATCGGATCGACATCGCGATAATCCGACACGTCATAGCCCATGTCGGCCATCGGCGACTTGAAGAACGGCGACAGCCAGATCGCGTCGACACCGAGCGACGCGATATGGGCGAGCCGCGCGGTGATGCCCTTCAAATCGCCGCTGCCGTTGCCGGTCGTGTCCTGGAAGGAGCGTGGATAGACCTGGTAGATGACGCAGCCGCGCCACCATTCGTTCCCTTGCCCGGAATTGCCGTCAGCCATCAAGGACCTCTCTTGACGCGCACTTTAGCGGCACGTCTTTCAATCATGAAATTCACGCTGCGGCCGGGCAGCGGCCGCGTGAGGTCCGCCTGCGTCTCGATCGCCGAGAGCCACTCGAAGCCTTCCCGCGTGGGCAAGGTGAAGACGCATTGCCGGCGATCGCCGTTGATCATCACGGCGAGGCGGCCGCCCTCGTTGTCGCCAAGCAGCATGACGAGGCGATGTCGTGCGGGATCGTTCCAGTCCGACTCGGCGAGCGGCGCGCCGGTCTCGGCCAGCCAGGCCACGTCGGGGATTTTTTCCGATCCGCCGGCCGGCTCGCCGGTCAGGAAATGTGGATCCGCCAGCGCCGGGAAGGCGCGGCGCAACGTGGCCAGTGACGAGGCATATTGCTCGAGCGCCTCATCTCGGCCGGCCCAGTCCAGCCAGGTGATGGCGTTGTCCTGCGCATAGGCGTTGTTGTTGCCTTTTTGCGTGCGGCCGAATTCGTCGCCGGCGGTCAGCATGATGGTGCCGCGCGAGGCAAAGAGCGTCGCGAGCAGCGCGCGCCGGTCATTGAAGCGGGCGATGGCGATCGCCTCGTCGCCCGTCTCGCCCTCGGCGCCGTTGTTCCAGGACAGATTGTCGTTGTGGCCGTCGCGATTGTGCTCGCCATTGGCATCGTTGTGCTTGCGCTCATAGGCGACGATATCGGCCAAGGTCATGCCGTCATGCGCGGCGATGAAATTGAGCGTGCGGCTCGTTGGCCGGCCGTGCCTGCCGAAGACGTCGGAGGAGCCCGCAAGCCGGGTGGCCAACGCGCCGACCGCGCCGGCATCGCCGCGCCAGAAGCGCCTGATATCGTCGCGGTAGCGGTCGTTCCATTCCAGATATTGCGGGCGGAAATTGCCGAGCTGGTAGCCGTTCGGACCGATGTCCCAGGGCTCGGCGATCAGCACGCGGTCGGCGAGCAGGGGATCGCCGCCGATGGCCTGAAGCAACGGCGCTTCCGGATCGAAGGCGCCGTCGACGCGTCCAAGCACCGGCGCCAGATCGAAGCGGAAGCCGTCGACGCCGGCGAAGCGGACGAAGTGGCGGAGCGTGTCGAGCACCATTTCGCGGACCACCGGATGGTCGCAGGCGACGGTGTTGCCGGTGCCGGTGTCGTTGACCAGCCTGCCGTCGGGCTGATGGCGATAGTAAGCCAACGCATCGAGCCCGCGCAGCGACAGCGTCGGCCCGAGCCGGTCGCTCTCGCCGGTGTGGTTGAAGACGAGGTCGAGGATGGTGCCGATGCCGGCCTTGCGCAGCGCGGCGACGGTGTCACGCAATTCTTTGAGGCCGCCGGGCGCGAGGCGCGGATCGAGCGCCATGAAGGTGACGGGATTGTAGCCCCAGGCGTTGCTTAACCCCAGCGGCGGCAAATGCCGCTCGTCGATCGACGCGGTGACTGGCATCAACTCGACGGCGGAGACGCCGAGACGCTTCAGGTGCTCGACGATGGCCGGATGGGCGAGCGCCGCGATGGTGCCCCGCTGCGCTTCCGGAACGTCCGGATGCAGCCTGGTGAAGCAGCGGACGTTGAGCTCGTAGATCAGCCCGCCGGGCCGGAACAGCGGCGGCTGGGGCGGCACCGGCTTGGGCAGGGAACGCGCAATCGCCTTCGGCATCAGCGGGGACGTGTCGGCGCCTTCGTTGCGCTTGGCGGCAAGGCGCCAATGATATTGGTATGGGCGATCGACCTCGACGGCATAGGGGTCAGTGAGAAGCTTGTTCGGGTCGAACCAGAGGCCATGCTCCGGCGCATAGTCGCCGTCGGCACGAAAGCCGTAATGCGTGCCATCGCCAAGGCCGGGGACAAGGCGCGCATGCACACCCTCGCCTTCCGGGTTGAGTTCCAGCCGGTCGATCTCACGTGCCCCCTTGCCGTCGAAAAGAGAGACCCAGAGACGCCGGGCCGATGACGACCAGACGGCGAAGCGAATGCCTTCGGGGGCGGTGGCGGCGCCGAGGGTCATGTAGGCTCCCCCTTCTCCCCTTGTGGGAGAAGGTGTCGCCGAAGGCGACGGATGAGGGGTGCTCCAGCTTGGCGATGACGGCGATCCGGCCAACACCCCTCATCCGTCTCGGCGCTGCGCGCCGATCCACCTTCCCCCACAAGGGGGGAAGGGAAGGCGCTCCGCACCCCCCTCAAGTAATCACGCTCGGCTTGTTGCGGCCGGTGTGGCTCTTGATGCCGGCAATGTCATCGGCGGCGGCGATGAGGTCGGCGAGCGCTTCCTGGGTGTCGAGGTCGTGCCTTGCCTTGTCCGGCTCGTAGCGCTCGATATAGACGCGCAGCGTCGCGCCGGACGTGCCGGTGCCGGAGAGGCGCAGCACCACGCGCGAGCCCCCCTCGAACAGGATCCGGATGCCCTGATGCTCGCTTACCGAGCCGTCGACCGGATCGTGATAGGCAAAATCGTCAGCCTTGGCGATTTTCAGGCCGCGCACCGTCGTGCCGGGCAGCGAGGCGAGCTTGGCGCGCAGCTCATCCACCAGCGCATTGGCGCGATCGCTCTCGACCTCCTCATAATCGTGGCGCGAATAGTAGTTGCGGCCGTAGGTCTCCCAATGCTGGGTGACGATGTCCTTGCAGCTTTCGCCGCGCGCGGCGAGGATATTGAGCCAAAGAAGCACCGCCCATAGCCCATCCTTCTCGCGCACATGGTTGGAGCCGGTGCCGGCACTTTCTTCGCCGCAGATCGTCGCCATGCCAGCGTCGAGCAGGTTGCCGAAGAACTTCCAGCCGGTCGGCGTCTCGTAGATCCCGATGCCGAGCTTTTCCGCCACGCGGTCGGCGGCGCCGCTGGTCGGCATGGAGCGGGCGATGCCCTTCAGGCCGTCCTTGTAGCCCGGTGCGAGCTTGGCATTGGCGGCAAGCATCGCCACCGAGTCCGACGGCGTAACGAAGATGCCCCTGCCGATGATCAAATTGCGGTCGCCGTCGCCGTCCGAGGCCGCGCCGAAGTCCGGCGCGTCCGGCCCCATCATCTCGTCATAGAGATGCTTTGCGTGCACAAGGTTCGGATCCGGGTGATGGCCACCGAAATCCGGCAACGGCTTGAAGTTGCGGCAGGTGCCGTCCGGGGCGCCGAGCCGATGCTCCAATATCTCCTTGGCATAGGGGCCGGTGACCGCGTGCATGGCGTCGAAGCGCATGCGGAAGCCCGATTTGAAGAGCTTCCGCAGCGCCTCGAAGTCGAACAGGCTTTCCATCAGCTCGGCATAATCCTTGACCGGGTCGAAGATCTCGACCGTCATGTCGCCGGCCTTGACGGTGCCGATTTTATCGATGTCGATCTCGCCGATATCGGCGATCTTGAAGCTCTTGATTTCCTTCGACTTGGCGAAGATCGCATCGGTGATCTTTTCCGGCGCCGGGCCGCCATTGCCGGCATTGTACTTGATGCCGAAATCCTCATGCGGGCCGCCAGGGTTGTGGCTGGCCGACAGGATGATGCCGCCGAAGGTCTTGTATTTGCGGATGATGTTGGAGGCGGCGGGGGTCGAGAGAATCCCGCCCTGCCCGACCATCACCTTGCCGAAGCCATTGCCGGCGGCAATGGCTATGGCCTTCTGGATGACCTCGCGGTTGTAGAAGCGGCCGTCGCCGCCGATCACCAGCGTCTTGCCCTGAAAACCGTCCAGCGCATCGAAGATCGACTGGATGAAGTTCTCGGCATAATGCTCCTGCTGGAACACGGGCACCTTCTTGCGCAGGCCGGAGGTGCCCGGCTTCTGGTCGGTATAGGGTTTGGTGGGGACGGTTTTGATCATGCCTCAGGCAGCCCTTTTCGAAAGCAGCAAGCGATAAAGTTCGACATATTTTTCGGCGCTTTTGTCCCAGGAGACATCGGCCTTCATACCCTGGCGCTGGATCGAGGCCCAGACCGCCGGCCGCGCATGCGCCTCGACCAACCGCCGGATGGTATGCAGCAATGCGCCGCCATTGTTCGGCGCGAACTGGAAACCGGTGGCGACGCCCGCCGAAAGTGCGGCCTCGTTGGCGTCGATGATGGTGTCGGCGAGACCCCCGGTGCGGGCGACGACCGGAACGCAGCCATAGCGCAGGCCATAGAGCTGCGTCAGCCCGCAAGGCTCGAAACGCGACGGGATGACGATTGCGTCGCAGCCGGCCTGCATGATGTGGGAGAGGCTTTCGTCATAACCGATGACGACGCCGACGCGACCCCGGTGCCGCGCGGCCGCGGCAAGGAGCGAACCTTCGAGGCCGGCATCGCCCGACCCAAGAATCGCCAGCCGCGCCCCCCGCTGAACGATGCCGTCGACGACCGCCGCCAGAATGTCCATGCCCTTCTGCCAGGTCAGCCGGCTGACGACGCAGACGATCGGACTGCCGTCCACCTCCAGGCCGAACCGCTCTTCGACCGCTTTGCGGTTCTTGGCCCGCGCTGTAAGCGTTTCGGCCGAATAATTGGCGACCAGATGCTTGTCGGTCTGAGGGTTCCAGATATCGATATCGATGCCGTTGACGATGCCGTAGAGGTCGCTGGCGCGCATGTTGATCAGGCCGTCGAGGCCCATGCCGAATTCCGGCGAGCGTATCTCCTGCGCATAGGTCGGGCTCACCGTGGTGATAGCCCAGGCCGCCTGGAGACCGGCCTTGAGAAAGCCGACGCCGCCGTAATATTCGACACCGTCGAGCTGCATAGCCACGCCCGGGAGGCCGAGTTCGCCGAAGATACCGGCGCCGAACTGGCCCTGGAAGGCCAGGTTGTGCACCGTGATAAGCGACGGCACGCCGACGGCCTTGCCGTAGCGCATATAGGCGAGCGTCATCGCCGATTGCCAGTCATGGGCATGCACGATGTCGGGCTGGTAGCCGGAGATAGCGCCGCCCGCGATGTCGCCGCCGGCCTGGCTGAGCGCCGCGAAGCGCCGCCAATTGTCGGGCCAGTCGGCGCCGGAGGCGGTTCCGTAAGGGCCCCCCTGGCGATCGAAGAGATGCGGCGCGTCGAGCACGAAGAGCTCGAGGTCGCCGACCTTGACCGCATGGATCGAAGCCTTGCCGCCCTGCAGCAGCGGGTACTGGTAGACGGGTTTCTTCTTGGCGAAGGCGGCCATCACGACAGGATAGCCGGGGACCAGCGTGCGCATCGCCACGCCCTTCCCGGCCAGTGCGATCGGCAGGGCGCCGGTCACGTCGGCAAGCCCGCCGGTCTTGATCAGCGGGAAGATTTCGGGCGTGACCGACAGAACCTGCATGCGTCTAACGATCCACTGCTAAAGTGACAACTTGGTGATGGGACCGACAGCTAACCGAACCGACAGCCTATCGGTCAGGTTGACAGCTTGTTGACCATGTCCTGAGTGATCAGGCAGATGCCCTTTTCCGACACCCGAAAGCGCTTGGCGTCGAGCGCCGGATCCTCGCCGACCACCAGCCCCTCCGGGATGTGTACGCCATGGTCGATGACGACGCGCTTGAGGCGGGCGTTGCGACCGACCTGGACGTCGGGCAGCATCACCACTTCCTCGAGCTTGGAATAGGAATTGATGCGGGCGCCCGTGAAGATCAGGCTTCGGCGCAGCGAAGCGCCGGAGACGATACAGTCGCCGGACACCAGCGAGGAGATCGCCTCGCCGCGGCGGCCATCCTCGTCATGCACGAACTTTGCCGGCGGCTTCAATTCGGCATAGGTCCAGATCGGCCAGTCGCGGTCGTAGAGGTCAAGCTCGGGCGTGACGTCGGTCAGGTCGATATTGGCTTCCCAATAGGCGTCCACGGTCCCGACGTCGCGCCAGTAGGGCTCGGCCTCATGCGAGGAACGCACGCAGGACTTGGCGAAGCGGTGGGCGATCGCCTTACCGTGCTGCACGATGTAGGGGATGATGTCCTTGCCGAAGTCGCGGCTGGAGCCGGGCTCGGCCGCGTCGCGGCGCAATTGCTCCATCAGGAACTTGGTCTTGAAGACGTAGATGCCCATCGAGGCGAGCGCGAATTCCGGCTTATCCGGAATGCCCGGCGGATCGGCCGGTTTTTCGACGAAGGCGATGATGTTGTCCTTGGCATCGACATGCATGACGCCGAAGCCGGTCGCCTCCATGCGCGGCACCTCCAGGCAGCCGACGGTGACGTCGGCGCCGGCGTCGACATGCTGGCGCAGCATCAGCTCGTAATCCATCTTGTAGATGTGGTCGCCGGCGAGGATGACCATATATTCGGGCCCATAGGCCTCGATGATGTCGATGTTCTGGTAGACGGCGTCGGCCGTGCCTTCATACCATTGCGTTTCCGAGACGCGCTGCGATGCCGGCAGGATGTCGAAGCTTTCGTTTCGCTCGGGCCGCAGGAAGTTCCAGCCGCGCTGCAGGTGGCGGATCAGCGAATGCGCCTTGTATTGGGTGGCGACGCCGAGGCGGCGGATGCCTGAGTTCAGCGCATTGGAGAGGGCAAAGTCGATGATGCGCGTCTTGCCGCCGAAATAGACGGCGGGCTTGGCACGCCGGTCGGTCAGTTCCTTGAGGCGGCTGCCGCGGCCGCCGGCCAGCACATAGGCCATGGCATCGCGCGCCAGCGGCTGGGTTCTTTTGATCTCTGCCATTCTGTTACCCTCCCAAACAAGCTGCCCGGACCGTTGCAAGGGGCAGGATGAGACATCATCTGCTTCAGTCCGTGACGAATTCCAGCATGATCGTCGACAGCGGCGGCAGAAGCATCGTCGCCGATAGGCCGCCCCCTTCCCCGCTCGCTTCGACCATGCCGCCATTGCCCATGCCGGAGCCGCCATAATCGGCGGCATCCGTATTGATGATTTCGCGCCACTTTCCAGCCTTCGGCAACGGCACGCGATAGTTCTCGCGCGGCACCGGCGTGAAATTGGCGATGACGGCGATCGGGTTGCCGTCCGGGGCGCGGCGCAGCCAGGCGAAGACCGAATTGTCGCGGTCGTCGACGATCAGCCAGGAGAAGCCTTCCGGCTCGCAATCGCGCGCGTGCAGCGCCGGGCGCGAGCGGTAGAGGTAGTTCAGGTCGCGCACCGTCTGCCAGACGCCGCGATGCGGCGCGAATTCGAGCAGGTTCCAGTCGAGCGCGCGTTCCTCGCTCCACTCGCGGCGCTGGGCAAATTCTTGGCCCATGAACAAAAGCTTCTTGCCGGGATAGCCCCACATGAAGGCGTAATAGGCGCGCAGCGTCGCAAACTTCTGCCAATCGTCGCCGGCCATCTTGTGCAGCAGCGTGCCTTTGCCGTGCACGACCTCGTCATGCGAAAGCGGCAGCACGAAATTTTCCGAGAAGGCGTAGACCAGGCCGAAGGTGATGTCGTTGTGGTGGTGCTTTCGGTAGATCGGCTCCTTGGAGAGATACTCCAGCGTGTCGTGCATGAAGCCCATGTTCCACTTGAAGCCAAAGCCGAGGCCGCCTTCATGCACGGGATGCGACACTTTCGGCCATGAGGTCGATTCCTCGGCGATCGTCATCACGCCGGGGTGGTGGCCGTAAAGCTCCTTGTTCATTTTCTGCAGGAAGCTGACCGCCTGCAGGTTTTCGCGCCCGCCCTTCTCGTTGGGGATCCATTCGCCCGCCTTGCGCGAATAATCGAGATAGAGCATCGAGGCGACCGCATCGACGCGCAGGCCGTCGACATGGTATTTCTCGGCCCAGAACAGCGCGTTGTTGACGAGGAACGACACCACCTCGCGGCGGCCGAAATTGTAGATGGCGGTGTTCCAGTCGGGATGAAAGCCCTGGCGCGGATCGGCGTGCTCGTAGAGCGCGGTGCCGTCGAATTTCACCAGCCCGTGCTCGTCGACGGGGAAATGCGCCGGCACCCAGTCGAGGATGACGCCGATGCCGGCGCGATGCGCGCCATCGACGAAGCGGGCGAAGCCGTCGGGGTCGCCGAAACGGGCCGTCGGCGCATAGAGGCCGGTGGTCTGGTAGCCCCAGGACGGGTCGTAAGGGTGCTCCGAGATCGGCAGGAACTCGATATGGGTGAAGCCGGTGTCGACCACGTAGGGGATCAGGCGCGCGGCGAGCTCGTCCCAAGTGAGGAACGTGCCGTCATCGCGGCGCTGCCAGGAGCCGGCATGGACCTCGTAGATCGAGATCGCCTCGCGCCGGGGATCGGCTTTCTGCCAATAATTGCGATGCGGCTCGTCGCCCCATTGATGCGCCATCAGCGGCGCCGTCACCGAGGCGGTCGCCGGGCGCAGTTCCGACTCGAAGGCGAAGGGGTCGGCCTTGAGCGGCAGGCGCACGCCGTCGGGCGCGATGATCTCGAATTTGTAGGGCTGGCCGGCGACGAGATCGGGAATGAACAGCTCCCAGATGCCGGTGTCCTTGCGGTCGCGCATGGTGTGGCGGCGGCCGTCCCAGTCGTTGAAGGTGCCGACTACGGAGACGCGCCGGGCATTGGGCGCCCAGACGGCGAAATGCACGCCGGTGGCACCCTCATGGTCGATGATATGGGCGCCGAGCTTGTCGAAGAGCCTCAAGTGCGAGCCTTCGGCCATATAGTAATCGTCCATCGGGCCGAGCACCGGGCCGAAGGAATAGGGATCGGTCAGCCACCAGTCGCCGCCGGCATTCCTGGCGTGATAGCGCAGCGGCTGGCGCTTGCGGATCGAGACCTTGCCCTCGAAGAAGCCGGCATCGTCGCGGCGGGAGAGCTCGCCGGCCTCCTTACCGGTCAGCGTATAGGCGGTGACGAATTCGGCGTTGGGCACGAAGCAGCGGGCGACGAAGTCCTTGCCGGCTTCATGCACGCCCAGAACCGCGAAAGGATCGCCATGCGTTCCGGCGACAATCGCCGCGACATCGCCGGCTGGCGCCAGTCCGTCCGGCCCGCTTGTCGCAGCGGTCGCGCGCGGCTTCCTCATCAAGCGGTCGCCCTCCCCGGGCACCTTGCTCTGGCGCATACCTTGATGCGGCATGCGCTGTTCTTTGGCTTGGTGCATGTCGTGGCCCCAAAACCGCTACGCACTTTTGGGCGACATGCACCTGGACCACATTGGTTGTGGCTCATGCAATCATATCAGACGGGTACGTTCCAGATTTCTTTCGCATATTGGCGGATGGTGCGATCGGATGAGAACCAGCCGACGCGGGCGACGTTGCGGATGGCGCGCGCGTACCAGTCGGGGCTGTTGCGCCAGACGGCATCGACCTCGCGCTGGCAGGCGGCGTACGAATCGAAATCAGCCGCCACCATGAACCAGTCGCTCTGGTAGAGGCCATTCATCAGGTCGCGATAGCGGCCGGGATCGTCGGGCGAGAAGACGCCGGAGGAAATGGCCGACACCGCCTGCGACAGCTCGGACGAGGCCTCGATCACGCCGCGCGGATCGTAACCATTGTTGCGCCGGTCGGCGACTTCGGCCGTGGTGAGGCCGAAGATGAAGATGTTGTCGCCACCGACATGTTCCTTGATCTCGACATTGGCGCCGTCGAGCGTGCCGATCGTGAGCGCGCCGTTCAGCGCGAATTTCATGTTGCCGGTGCCCGACGCCTCCATGCCGGCGGTCGAGATCTGCTCGGAGAGGTCGGCGGCCGGCATCATCACCTCGGCCAGGCTGACATTGTAGTTCGGCACGAACACAACCTTCAGCAAGCCGCGCACCGACGGATCGCCGTTGATGACTTTCGCGACGTCATTGGCCAGTTTGATAATCAGCTTGGCGTTGTGGTAGCTGGGCGCAGCCTTGCCGCCGAAGAATTTCACGCGCGGCATCCAGTCCCGCTCGGGATGCGAGCGGATCTGGTCGTAAAGCGCGATCGCCTCCAGGATGTTGAGCAGCTGGCGCTTGTATTCGTGGATACGCTTGACCTGAATGTCGAACAGCGCCGACGGGTCGAGCCTGATGCCCAGCCGGTCGACGACGAGGTTGGCGAGCCGCGCCTTGTTCTGCCGCTTCACGCCGGCGAACCTCTCGCGGAAAGCCGCGTCGTCGGCGAGCGGATCGAGATCCTTGATCCTCTCGATGTCGTCCATGAAGCGGTCGCCGATCGCCTCGCGGGCAAGCGAGGTCAGGCCGGGATTGCACTGGATCAGCCAGCGTCTGGGCGTGATGCCGTTGGTCTTGTTGTTGATGCGGTCGGGATAGAGCTTGTGGAGGTCGGCGAACACCGTTTCCTTCATCAACTCGGTATGGAGCGCCGAGACGCCGTTGATCGAATGCGAGCCGACGAAAGCCAGATTGCCCATGCGCACGCGGCGGTCGCCATTTTCCTGGATCAGCGAAATGCGGGCGATCTGATCGCCCGAAAACTGGTTGGTGGCGCGGGCCTCGAGCAGCACCTGCGCATTGATGGCGTAGACGATCTGCATGTGGCGCGGCAAAAGCCGCTCGAAGAGCGGCACCGGCCAGCTTTCCAGAGCCTCGGGCAACAGCGTGTGGTTGGTGTAGGCGAAGGTGCGCTTGGTGATGTCCCAGGCAAGATCGAAATCCATGCCGTGGACGTCCATCAGAAGCCGCATCAGCTCCGGCACGGCGACCGCGGGATGGGTGTCGTTGAGGTGGATCGCCGCCTTGTCGGGCAGCGATTTCAAGTCGCCATACTGGCTCAAATGCCGCTGGACGATATCCTGCAGCGAGGCGGTCGAGAAGAAATATTCCTGCCGCAGCCTCAGCTCCTGGCCGGCCACGTGGGAATCGGCCGGGTAGAGCACGCGCGACAGCGCGTCGGCCTTGTTGCTTTCGGCCAACGCGCCGATGTGGTCGCCGGCGTTGAACTTGTCGAGCAGGATCGGGTCGATCGGCATGCCGGACCAGAGCCGCAGCGTGTTGACGCGCCTGGCGCGCCAGCCGGCCACCGGTGTGTCGTAGGCGACCGCAAGGACATGCTCGGTCGGCTTCCAGACATGGCGTTCCAGCCGGCCGTCCTTCGAGGTGATCGATTCCACCGAGCCGCCGAAGCCGACCTCGAAGGAGCGCTCGCGCCGTTCGAATTCCCAGGGATTGCCGTGGTCGAGCCAGGTTTCCGGCAGCTCGACCTGCCAGCCGCCCTGGATTTCCTGGCGGAACATGCCGTTGGCGTAGCGGATGCCGTAGCCATGGGCGGGAATGTCGACGGTCGCCATGCTTTCCATGAAGCAGGCGGCGAGACGGCCGAGGCCGCCATTGCCGAGTGCCGCGTCCGGTTCGAGGCCAGCGATCAGGTCGAGATCGACGCCGAGCGAGGACAGCGCCTCGCGCATGTTCTCCATCAGGCCGAGATTGGAGAAGGCATCGCGCATCAGGCGGCCGATCAGGAATTCGAGCGAAAGATAATAGACGCGCTTTTCCTGCTGGTCGTAGGCTTCCTTGGTGGCCTGCATCCAGTTGTCGACGATGCGGTCGCGCACAACCTTGATCGAGGCCGTCAGCCAATCATAGGGCGTCGCGACGGTGGTGTCCTTGCCGACCCGGTATTTGAGCGACATCAAGACCTCTTCGGCAAGGGTCTTGGGATCGGGATTGTCGAGGACCGGGGCTTCGATCGTCATGGCGGATTTCATTTCGCCTCTCATTCAACTGACCTGAACATAGCGGCTTTAACCGTTCCTCCCAGCTCATCTTACCGCGTTGCAGCATAGGTTCAATCGATTTAAGCAACCGCCCCTGCCCGGCCACCGCGACGATACGGCGCGATCAGACCTCCAAAACCTCCGGCGGAGCCTTGGCTCCGGTCATGAAGGCGACGGCGTCGGACATTGTGTATTGCTTCGGATCGATGACGGCGAGGCGACGGCCCAGGCGGTGGATGTGGATGCGGTCGGCCACCTCGAAGACATGCGGCATGTTGTGCGAGATGAGCACGATCGGCAGGCCGCGCTTCTTGACGTCGAGCATCAGCTCCAGCACGCGGCGGCTTTCCTTGACGCCGAGCGCCGCGGTCGGTTCGTCCATGATGACGACGCGGCTGCCGAAGGCGGCCGCGCGGGCAACAGCAACACCCTGGCGCTGGCCGCCCGACAGCGTCTCGACCGACTGGTTGATGTTCTGGATCGTCATCAGCCCGAGCTCGGACAGTTTCTCGCGGGCGATGCGCGCCATGGCCGAGCGGTCGAGCCGGCGCAGCCATTGCCCGGCAAAGCCGGGTTTGCGCAGTTCGCGGCCGAGAAACATGTTGTCGGCGATCGACAGCGCCGGCGACAGCGCCAGGTTCTGGTAGACGGTCTCGATACCGGCCATGCGCGCCTCGATCGGCGAGCGGAAATGCACCGGCTGGCCGTTGAGCTCGATCGCGCCGGAATCCGGGATGACTGCGCCGCACAGCGCCTTGACCAGCGTCGACTTGCCGGCGCCGTTATCACCGATGACGGCGAGGATCTCGCCGGGCATCAGGTCGAAATCGGCGTTATCGAGCGCGACCACCCTGCCGTAGCGCTTGTTGAGGCCTTTGGCCTGAAGAATTGGCTGCTGCGTGCTCATGCCGAAATCTTCCTGATCCACTGATCGATGGTGACGGCGAGGATGATGAGGATGCCGACGGTGAACTCCTGCCAGAGCGAATCGACACCGGCGAGCGCGAGACCATTGCGGAAGACACCGACGATCAGCGCGCCGAACAGCGTGCCGACCAGCGAGCCGCGGCCGCCGAACAGCGAGGTGCCGCCGATCACCACGGCGGTGATGGCATCGAGGTTGGCGGTCTGGTTGCCGAGCGGGCTTGCCGCACCGATG
Source organism: Mesorhizobium sp. WSM4935 (assembly GCF_029625735.1). Lineage (NCBI taxonomy): Bacteria > Pseudomonadati > Pseudomonadota > Alphaproteobacteria > Hyphomicrobiales > Phyllobacteriaceae > Mesorhizobium > Mesorhizobium sp. WSM4935. The sequence goes on from NZ_JARTVR010000005.1 coordinate 130,102, forward strand.
CGGCCGATGAGCGCCCAGGCAGCGACGGCGCAGATGAAGCCGGCGAGCGTATAGACGGCAATGAACACGCCGCGCGTGTTGATGCCGGCGAGACGGGCGGCTTCGTCGTCGTCACCGGTCGCGTAGACATGGCGGCCGAAGGCGGTGCGGTTCAATACATACCAGATGATCAACGCCGTCAGGATCATGGCGATGGCGCCGTAGGTCAGCACGGCGCCGCCCCCCAGTCTGATCGTGTGGCCCAGCCATTGCAGCAGCGGTCCTGCCGCCTCAATGTCCTGGGCGCGTACGGTCTCGGAATGCGAGACGTAGATGACCATCGCGCCGTAGACACTCCAGGTGCCGAGCGTGACGATGAAGGGCGGCAGCTTGATAACCGCCACCAGGACGCCATTGATCAGGCCGCAGACAAGGCCGGTCAGCAGGCCCAGCACGAAGCTCAATTCGACCGGCACGCCATAGGTGACGGTCAGCCGGCCCATGACGATGGACGACAGCACCATCATGGCTCCGACCGAAAGATCGATGCCGGCGGTGAGGATGACCAGCGTCTGGGCGATGCCCAGAAAGGCGATGATGGTGACCTGCTGCAGCACCAGCGAAAGATTGAACGGCGCAAAGAAGCGTCCGCCCGCCACGATCGAAAAGATCAGAATACCGATGACCAGGACGATGAACGGGATGGCCGTAGGATATTCATGCAGGAAGCGCTGGATGTTCTTCAGCGCCGAGCCGCGGTCTTCGTCGAAGCTCGCCACGGACTGGTCGTGGCCCTGAAGGCCGCGCTCGGCCGAGACCGAGCCGGTTGCGTCGTCACTCATTTATCCCCTCCCAGGATCCCGTGTTTCGGGAAAGGGCGGCCGGAGCCGCCCTTTCGGTGAGTTTAGTCCTTTATCGCGGGTCTTAGGAAGGCATCAGCCCCAGCAAAGTTCCGCGCCCTTCTTGCTGTCGATCGACTCGACGCCCTTGACGGGCTTGTCGGTGATCAGCGTGGCGCCGGTGTCGAAGAATTCCTTGCCGGGGGTCGGCTTCGGCTTCTCGCCGGTCTTGGCGAATTTCTCGATCGCTTCCATGGCCATGGCGGCCATCTTCAGCGGGTATTGCTGCGAGGTCGCGCCGATGACGCCGGCCGCGACGTTCTTGACGCCCGGGCAACCGCCGTCGATCGAAACCACCAGCACCGAGCCGTCATCCTTGCCAGCCGCCTTGAGCGCCTGGTAGCCGCCGGCCGCCGCCGGCTCGTTGATCGTGTACATGACGTTCACGTCCGGGCACTTCTGCAGCAGCGTCTCCATGGCGGTGCGGCCGCCATCCTCGGCGCCGCCGGTCATCTCGTGGCCGCAGATGCGCGCGTCATCCTCGTCGCCGTATTTCTTCGGATCCTTGATGTCGATGCCGAAGCCCTTCATGAAGCCCTGGTCGCGCAGATAGTCGACGGTCGGCTGGTTGGTGGCGAGATCGAGGAAGGCGATCTTGGCGCTCGAGGCCTTGTCGCCCAGCGTGCCCTTGGCCCACTCGCCGATCAGTTCACCGGCCTTGAAATTGTCGGTTGCGAAAGTGGCATCCGCGGCATCGATCGGGTCGAGCGGTGTGTCGAGCACGATGACCAGGAGACCGGCTTCGCGCGCCTTCTTGATCGTCGGCACGATGGCACTGGAGTCGCTCGGCACGATGGCGAAACCCTTGGCGCCGGCCGAAATCAGGTTCTCGATGGCCGCGACCTGGCTGTCATTGTCGCCGTCGAACTTGCCGGCAAAGGTCTGCAGAGTGAGGCCGAGCTCCTTGGCCTTGGCCTGCGCGCCCTCGCGCATCTTGACGAAGAACGGATTGCCTTCGGTCTTTGTGATCAGGCCGACGATGTCGGCGGCATACGAGGCCGTGGCCATCGCGCCGTAAAAGGCAAGGCCCGCAACGGCCGCCTTCAGGATAGTCCATTTACGCATGATTTCCTCCCAGTGAACCACCTTCGGCGCCGGCCAACCGGCGCCTGCGGAGCGCCCACCGAAGTTCTCCCAGCATGGGCGCAATGTCAAAAGACACCAGTCCGCAACCGCTGTCAATAATTAAATCACTCTTATTTATTATTGACACACTTGCGTTGTTCACTCATTCTGAACGAAAAGCGTCGCGGGGAAACAGACGGGAGGAACAGGGTGGAGACCGGCATTGCGAGGCACGGTTCGCCCGAGGCTATGGAAAGCCGGCTGCATCGCGGCACCAACCAGAGCGGCATGCGCGACCACAATGAGCGGCTCGTGCTGTCCTTGGTGCGCCAGCACGGCAGCCTGGCCAAATCCGATATTGCGCGCATGACGGGGCTGTCGGCCCAGACGGTGTCGGTCATCATGCGCGAGCTCGAGGAAGACAAGCTGCTCGTGCGCCAGGCGCCGCTGCGCGGCAAGATCGGCCAGCCTTCGATCCCGATGGCGCTCAACCCGGAAGGCGCCTTCTTCATCGGCCTCAAGATCGGCCGGCGCTCGGCCGAGCTCGTGCTGATCGACTTCCTCGGCAATGTGCGCGCCATGCTGCAGCATTCCTACCGCTATCCGGCGCCGCGCGAGACGGTCGAGTTCGTCACCGCCGGCATCAAGGCGATGCGAAGCGAGCTTACGCCGGCTCAGGACAAGCGCATTGCGGGACTCGGCATCGCCATGCCGTTCGAGCTGTGGAACTGGGCCGACACGGCGGGCGCGCCGCGCGAGATCATGGACGAATGGCGCCATCGCGACATCCGTGCCGACATCCAGGCGCAGTGCGAGTTCCCCGTCTACCTGCAGAACGACGCGACGTCGGCCTGCGGCGCGGAACTCGTCTTCGGGCGGGCGGGCGGAGCGCGCGACTTCGTCTATTTCTACATCGGCGCCTTTGCCGGCGGCGGCATAGTGCTCAACGGCCGCCTCTACAGTGGTCCCAAAGGCAACGCCGGCGCGCTGGGCTCGATGCCGGTGCCGGGCCCGGACGGCAAGCCGACGCAACTCATCGACGTCGCTTCGATCGCGATGCTGGAACGGGCAATCTCCGCAAAGGGCATCGACGGCTCGTATCTTTGGACCTCGCCGCAGGAATGGGGCGAGATCGGCGCCGATCTCGACGAGTGGATCGCCAGCGCCTCGCGGGCGCTTGCCTACGCCATTGTCGCGGCCTCGTCGGTCATCGATTTCGAAGCGGCGGTCATCGACGGCTGGATGCCGCTCGATGTGCGGCGCCGGCTGGTCGATGCCGTGACGGAAGCGATCGCCACCATCGACGCCGAAGGGCTGAAGCTGCCTGTCGTTCGCGAGGGGACGGTCGGCATCCACGCGCGCGCCATGGGCGGCGCCAGCCTGCCGCTTTCCGAGCGCTTCCTGATCGGACCGAACACGTCCGGGGGCGCCTGACATGCTGATCGGCATCCCGTCGCTGCTCGGGCCCCAGTTCCTGGCGACGCTCAGGGCAATGGGCCATGGCGACGAGATTGCGATCGTCGACGGCAATTATCCGGCCGAGGAACAGGCGCGACGGCTGATCCGCGCGGATGGCCATCATGTCATTCCCGTGCTCGACGCCGTGCTCAGTGTGCTCCCGGTGGACGAGGCGGTGCCGGAGGCACTGTTCCGCGCTTCGGTGAAGGGAGACCCGGCGCTGGCCGACCCCGTGCATCGCGAGATGGAAGCGGTCTGCGCCAGGCGTGCGCCGGGCCGGAAGGTGGTTGCGCTGGCGGGGCCCGACTTCTATGCACGCGTCAAGGCCGCGCACGCGATCGTGGCGACCAGCGAACCCAGGCTCTTTGCCAACATCATCATCCGCAAGGGCGTGATCCATCCGCCGGAGACCAAGACGACATGATCCTTTGCTGTGGTGAAGCCCTGATCGACATGCTTCCGCGCACCACGACGGAAGGCGAAGCGGCCTTCGCGCCCTATGTCGGCGGCGCGGTGTTCAACTCGGCGATCGCACTCGGCCGGCTCGGCGCTCCGGCCGGCTTCTTCTCCGGCCTCTCCTCCGACCTGTTCGGCGGGCAGTTCCGCGAGGCGCTCGGCGCCAGCAAGGTGAGCTCCACCTATGCGCACACCTCGCCGCGGCCAACCACGCTTGCCTTCGTGAGGCTCACCAACGGCCAGGCGACATACACCTTCTATGACGAGAACACCGCCGGGCGCATGCTCACCATCGAAGACCTGCCGAAGCTCGGCGCCGAGATCGAGGCGATGCTGTTCGGCGCGATCAGCCTGATCTCCGAGCCGGCCGGGTCCGCCTATGAGGAGTTCATGCGGCGCGAGCACGAAAGCCGGGTGATGATGCTCGATCCTAACATCCGGCCGAATTTCATCCCGGACAAGGCGAAGCATCTCAGGCGTATCCGCGAGATGATGGCGATGGCCGACATCGTCAAACTCTCGGACGAGGACCTCAACTGGTTCGACGAGGCCGGCTCACATGAGGACGTGGTGCGCAATTGGCTGGATCGCGGGCCGAAACTTATCGTCGTTACTCATGGCAGCGAAGGCGCCGTCGGCTACAGCAAGGCGCACAAGGTCACGGTCATGCCGCAGAAGGTGAAGGTCGTCGACACGGTCGGCGCCGGCGACACCTTCAATGCCGGCATTCTGGCCTCGCTGCATGAACAGGGCCTGCTCTCCAAGGCAGCGATCGGCAGCCTCTCCGAGGACGCAATCCGCAAGGCGCTGGAGCTCGGCGCCAAGGCGGCGGCGGTGACGGTGTCGCGGGCCGGCGCCAACCCGCCCTGGCGGGACGAGATCGCCTGAGCGGTTGTCCGGATTGGCCGAAGGGCTTCCCCAGACGATCACTTTATGTTTCCAAAAAAGGAGGACGGCGCGATAAAAGGCGTTGAAAATGCTCGTTTAGCCCGGTTTTCCGGCTTCTTCGGGCAATGCGCCGGCAAAAGGCGGTAACAGGCTGCGACACTAGCGCAATTGGCGTTGCCCCGGGCCGGCTTTCTCGTCCCGACCAAGTCTGATACCAGCGGGCCGGTTCATTGGCATTTTGAGGCGACATGCAGTTCATCGATCTTGGCGCGCAGCGCGAACGAATCCGCGACCGGCTGAAGGCCGCGATCGACAAGGTGGTCGAAGAAGGCCGCTACATCCTCGGCCCTCAGGTCACCGAATTCGAGAACAAGCTCGCGGCCTATGTCGGTGTCAAGCATGTGGTCGCCTGCGCCAACGGTACCGATGCGTTGCTCCTGCCGCTGTTTGCCGCCGGCATCGGTCCGGGGGACGCGGTGTTCGTGCCGAGCTTCACCTTCGCGGCCACCGCCGAAGTGGTGGCGCTGGCCAAGGCCGAGCCGGTCTTCGTCGATGTCGACCCTGACACCTATAACATCGACATCGCCAGCCTCGAAGCGGCGATCGACATGATCAAGAGGGAAGGAAGGCTGAAGCCGAAGGCGATCATTCCGGTCGACCTGTTCGGCCTTGCCGCGGACTATGAGGCGATCATGGCGATCGCCAAGCGCGAGAACCTCCTGGTAGTCGAGGACGCCGCGCAGTCGATGGGCGGTTCCGCCGATGCCAAAATGTGCGGCGCCTTCGGCCATGTCGGCTCGACCAGCTTTTATCCGGCGAAGCCCCTCGGCTGCTATGGCGATGGCGGCGCGATGTTCACCAATGACGGCGCGCTGGCCGACAAGCTCCGTTCCTTCGCCTTCCACGGCAAGGGCGAGACGCAATATGACAATGTCCGCGTCGGCATCAATTCGCGCCTCGACACGCTGCAGGCGGCGATCCTGATCGAGAAACTCGCTATCCTCGAAGAAGAGATGGTGGCGCGCCAAGCGGTCGCCGACCGCTATGCCAAGGGCCTCGGCGATATCGTCAAGGCATCGCGCAACCTCGGCCACGGCCGCTCGGCCTGGGCGCAGTATGCGATCGAGACGCCGAAGCGCGACGGGCTCAAGGCCCATCTCGGCGAAAAGGGCATCCCGTCGGTCATCTATTACGTGAAGCCGCTGCACGAGCAGGTGGCCTACAAGCATTATCCGCGCACGCCGACCGGCCTTGCCGTCTCGGAGGAACTGCCGAAGCAGATCCTCTGCCTGCCGATGCACGCCTATCTCAGCGAAGCCGACCAGGACCGCATCATCGAGACGATCCGAAATTATATCGGATCGAACTCGGCGCATGTCGCGGCTGCTTAAGCCGAGACGTTGGCGGGACAGAGGGGAGGATCTCGGCGGAGGTAGGTTTCAGGCCGGTCCTATCGTTTCCCCCTCGCAATGAAATGCGGGTTGGCGAAATCGCTGTCGCCGACCTGGTTGCACTTGCCGTAGACGAGCGGCTGGCCGTCCAGCGTGCGGGTCATGCCGCCCGCGGCGCGCAGCACGGCGTCGCCTGCCGCCGTGTCCCATTCCATGGTACGGCCGAAGCGCGGATAGACGTCGGCTTCCGCCGCTGCGAGCAGGCAGAATTTCAGCGACGAGCCGATCGAGACGATCTCGGCGGCGCCGAGATCACGGATGAATTCCTCGGTTTCCGGCGTGTTGTGCGAGCGGCTGGCCACGACCGCGAGCGGCGTGCCGCCTTCGCGCACATTGATCGGCCGGCGTTCGGTGATGCGAAAATCGGCGTCGACCTCCAGCGCCTCGGCCTTGCCCGGCCGTCCACTGAAGAAGCGTCCGGTGCACGGCGCGAACACGACGCCGACTTCCGGCACGCCGTGACGGATGAGCGCGATGTTGACGGTGAAATCGGTGCGGCGGTTGACGAATTCCTTGGTACCGTCGAGCGGATCGATCAGGAAAAACGCGCCGTCGAGGTCGGGCGTGGCGATACCTGCCGCCACCTCCTCCTCGGCCACACAGGGAATGTCGGGGTAGGCGGCGCGCAGGCCGGCCAGGATGATCTTCTCGCTTTCGCGGTCGGCTTCCGTGACCGGCGAGGAATCCGGCTTGCTGTCGACGGCGCCGCCTTCGTGGAAGACTCGCATCACCTCACGGCCGGCCTCGAGCGCCAGGCGTTCGAAGACCCTCAGCATCGCCTCGTCGTCAGATGCCGCCGCCATTGTCATACTGCTCCTCGGCGATGTCGCGCTCGGTCAGCCAGCGTTCCAGGGCTTCCGCCATTTCCTGCGGGCTCCTGCCGAGGGTCTTGAGATGGATTTCCGGGTTCTCTGGCGCCTCATAAGGAGAATCGACGCCCGTGAAATTCTTGATCTCGCCGCTCAAGGCGCGTGCGTAAAGGCCCTTCGGGTCGCGGCGTGCGCATTCCTCGAATGGCGTGTCGACGAAGACCTCGACGAACTCGCCCTCGGCCATCAATTCGCGCGCCATGCGCCGTTCGGCACTGAAAGGCGAGATGAAGGAGACGATGACGATCAGTCCGGCGTCGGCCATCAGCTTGGCCACCTCGGCGACGCGGCGGATGTTCTCCACGCGGTCGGCGTCGGTGAAGCCGAGATCGCGGTTAAGGCCGTGGCGGACATTATCGCCGTCGAGGATATAAGTATGACGCCCGGATGCGAACAGCTTCTTCTCGAAGAGGTTGGCGATGGTCGACTTGCCGGAGCCGGAGAGTCCGGTGAACCAAAACACGGCCGGGCGCTGATTCTTCAAATCTGAGCGGCCGCGCTTACCGACATCGAGCGACTGCCAATGGATGTTTTCGGCACGGCGCAGCGAATGCAGGATCATGCCGGCGCCGACGGTGGCGTTAGTGATGCGGTCGATCAGGATGAAGGCGCCGGTGTTGCGGTTCTCGGCGAACGGATCGAAGGCGATCGGAGCTCGCGTCGAGAGGTTGCAGACGCCGACCTCGTTGATGTCGAGCGACTTCGCCGCCTCATGCGCGAAGTCGTTGACGTTGACCCGGTATTTGAGCTCGGTGACGGTGGCGCTGACCTGATCGGTTTCGGTGCGCAGGATGTAGGAACGGCCAGGCAGCAGGGCCTGCTCGTCGAACCAGACGATGTTGGCGGCGAACTGGTCGGCGACCTGCGGTCGCGCGGATGGCGAAACCAGCAGGTTGCCGCGCGACACCTCCACCTCGTCCTCGAGGACCAGCGTGATCGCCTGGCCGGCCACCGCCTGCTCGAGGTCGCCGCCCTGCGCGACGATACGCTTGACCCGGGACGCCTTGCCGGATTTCGCGACGACGACCTCGTCGCCTTGCGAAACGGTGCCCGAGGCAATGGTGCCGGCAAAGCCGCGGAAATCGAGGTTCGGCCGGTTCACATATTGGACCGGGAAGCGGAACGGCAGCTCGACGGCGGCCTCGTCGACTGACACGATTTCCAGGTGCTCGATCAGCGACGGCCCGGAATACCAGGGCGTGCGCTCGGAGCGGCTGGTGACGTTGTCGCCGAAACGCGCCGACATCGGGATCGGCACGACGCTCAGGAAGCCCAGTTCCCGCGCGAACTGGTCATACTCCGCGACGATCCGGTCGAACACGGTCTTATCGAAGCCGACAAGGTCGATCTTGTTGACCGCAAGCACGATATGCCGGATGCCGAGCAGCGAGGCGATGATCGAATGACGCCGGGTCTGGCGCAGCACGCCCTGGCGCGCATCGATCAGCACGATGGCGAGATCGGCGGTCGAGGCGCCCGTCGCCATATTGCGCGTATACTGCTCATGGCCGGGCGTATCGGCGACGATGAACTTGCGCTTGGGCGTGGCGAAGAAACGATAGGCGACATCGATTGTGATGCCCTGCTCGCGCTCCGCCTCCAGCCCGTCGACCAGCAGCGCGAAGTCGATGTCGTCGCCGGTGGTGCCGTGCTTGCGCGAATCCTTCTCGAGCGCTGCAAGCTGATCCTCGAAGATCTGCTTGGTGTCGGAGAGCAGCCGGCCGATCAGCGTCGACTTGCCGTCGTCGACCGAGCCGCAGGTGAGGAAGCGCAGCAGCGACTTCTTTTCCTGCGCGGCCATGTAGTCGCGGATCTGATCGGTCGGGGCGAGGCTCTTGGCCATGATGTGGCGCATTATCAGAAATAACCCTCGCGCTTCTTCTTTTCCATCGAGCCGGCCTCGTCGCGGTCGATGAGGCGGCCCTGGCGCTCGGAGGTGCGGGCGGTCAGCATCTCGCCGACGATCGCTTCCAGCGTGTCGGCGTCGGACTCGATCGCGCCGGTCAGCGGGTAGCAGCCCAGCGTGCGGAAGCGCACGAGGCGATTCTCGACCGTCTCGCCCGGGCGCAACTGCATGCGCTCATCATCCTTCATGATGAGCATGCCGTCGCGCTCCACCACCGGCCGCTCCTTGGCGAAATACAGCGGTACGATCGGGATGTTCTCCTGCAGGATGTACTGCCAGATGTCGAGCTCAGTCCAGTTGGACAGCGGAAAGACGCGGATCGATTCGCCCGGCGCGATGCGGGTGTTGAAGATCTTCCACATTTCCGGCCGCTGGTTTTTCGGGTCCCAGGCATGCTGGGCGTTGCGGAAGGAAAAGATGCGCTCCTTGGCGCGCGACTTCTCCTCGTCGCGGCGGGCGCCGCCGAAAGCCGCGTCGAAGCCGTATTTGTCGAGCGCCTGGCGCAGCGCCACCGTCTTCATCACGTGGGTATGGGTGTTGGAGCCGTGGTCGAAGGGATTGATGCCCTCGCGCACGCCATCCTCGTTGACATGAACCAAAAGGTCGAAGCCGAGCCTCTGTGCCATCTGATCGCGAAAGGCGATCATCTCGCGGAATTTCCAGGTGGTGTCGACATGCAGGAACGGGAAAGGCGGCTTGGCCGGATAGAAGGCCTTCATCGCCAGATGCATCAGCACGGAAGAATCCTTGCCGACCGAATAGAGCATCACCGGCTTGGAGAAAGACGCCGCGACCTCGCGGAAGATGTGGATGGATTCGGCCTCGAGCCGCTGCAGATGCGTGAGCGCGATGTTCATGGAGCGTCGGGCGTTCTCTCGTGCCGTCGATCGGAAATTTTGCATCGCAGGCACAATTCCATGCCGCCCGGGCGCAAATTTCACTTCGGACAAACTGTTTCGTGCGGGCGTTCTAACAGATCGGCGCCGCCAATAACAATGCAAGACCGGCGCGACGCGAGGCCATTATAGAACGAATTTTCCAAGCATGGCCGGCAAATCGGAAAATCCTGCCGGGCTGTCAGAATGCCGAAGCGAGGAAAGGCCGTGCCGTTGGGGAATTCCGCGCTCCCGATCATCGCCGGATCGAGGGTTTTCTGTCGGAACATTGTCGACCGCACTATCGCGAGGCGGCGCCAGCCGCTATACGGGCTCGGGGAACGGGCAAAGCGCGGCAAACGGAGATCGGCGAGACGGCCTTGGCTGGCTCGATGGAGATCCGGGCGCAACCTGGAAATTGCGAAGCAAAGCATTTGAACCCGTTTACAAAGCTCCGGCGCCACCTCACGCCCGCACAGATCAATTTCTATTTCTCTATCGTCTGCTTTTTTTCGCCGCCGGTGCTTGGATCGCTGGTCAGCATCACCTTCAATGCCGGCGGCGTGTGGTCCGTGCTGCTGCTCGCCGTGAAACGGAGGCGCTTCAACATCGACGGGCCGATGCTCGCCTTGACCGCCGCGATCTACGCCTATTGCGCGGCCATGGTTCTCGCTTCGATCGTCAACGGCACGCTGGCCGCCGATTTGCGGTTTTTCCTGCCGCTGACCACCTTCCTGCTTTTCCCGATTTCCTATTCGACCTGGAGCATCACGGAGAAGGATGCGCTCGCACGCATCGCCATTCTGGCCAGCACCGCGGCCTGCTTCGGCGCGCTGGCGATCGCCGTGTTCCAGTATCACTGGCTCGGCGTGAGGGCCGAGGGCGGCGCCGGAAACCCGATCGTCTTCGCAACCGTTACCTGCCTTGCCATCATGACATGCCTCGCCGGCGCGCTGTCGGGCATCGAGAAACGCTGGAAGCTGCTCGTCCTGGCGGCGATCGCTGGAGCTATGGCGATCGTCTATTCGGGATCACGCATGATCTGGGTGGCCGTGCCGATTGCCGGCATCGTCGTGCTTCTCATCAACCGCCGCCGGTTCACCGGCGCCAGCATGGCGCGCTTCGTGGCGATCGGCGTCGTGGTCGCCCTTGTGATCGCCGTCATCGGCTCTCGCGTCGTGCTGGATCGAACCGACTTCCTGGTCAGCGACTGGGATGCGCTCAATGCCAATGGCGATCATTCGACGGCGCTCGGCCTGCGCGTGGCGATGTGGGAAATCGGCTTTGCCGCGGTTCGCGAGATGCCGATTTTCGGCCATGGCATCACGGCCAGCCGCGCGCTGATGAAGCAGGGCCTTCACGACCGGTTCGGTCTAAGCGCAGGCTTCAGCCATTTTCACAACGGCTTCCTGACCGCGATGGTCGAGGCCGGCCTGCTGGGGGCGCTGGCCCTTGCGTCGATCTTCATCGTCGCCGCGTGGAACGCGGCAAGGACGCTGCGCATCCGCGCCGATCCGGTGGAGCGGTTCGGCGCGACAATGGTTCTTGTCGCGGTCATCACCTATCTCATCGGCGGAATGGCCGGCATCCTTGTCGGCCACGATATCCTCGACGCGGTGCTGATGGTGTTCCTTATTTCCGGGACCTACCTTGCGTCCGGCCGGACGGTCGCGCCGACCGGCAAAGACGCGCCCGCGATGGCGCCGGACACCAGCCCGCAACCATGAAGGTCCTAGTCACCGGCGCGACAGGTTTCATCGGGCGCCGGGTCGTCAGCCGGTTGCACGAAGCCGGATTCGACATACGGATCGCTTCGCGCCTGCCGCAACGGCTGGCAGACACGAATGATGCCGTCGCGCTGCCCGGCGCCGATGCGCCGCGGGAAGCGTTTCTGGCGCTGATGCGCGACGTGACGCATGTCGTCCACTGCGCGGCGCTCAACAATGATCGCAGCGCCGGCGCGGCCGACTTTCGGACTGCCAATGCGACACTGACCGGACGGCTCGCCCAGGCAGCCGCCGCGCGCACCGACGGGCGCTTCATCCATCTCTCCTCGATCCGCGCCGTGGCGGGGCCCGGTTTCAGCGGCACCATCGACGAAGCCACGCCCCCTGCCCCGCAATGCGCCTATGGGCGCTCCAAGCACGAAGGCGAGATCGCAATGCTGGAGGCTTTTGCGACAGCCGGACGCGACGGCGCGACGGCGCTGCGGCTGCCGCCGGTCTATGGCGAAGGCATGAAGGGAAATCTGCGTGGGCTTATGCGGTTGGCGGCTACCGGGCTGCCGTTGCCGACAGCCGCTCTGACGGCGGTTCGTTCGCTCGTCTCCCGTGACGCCGTGGCCGGCGCCGTGACGCATCTTGTGACCCGTCCCGCGCCGCCGCGCCCGACCTATGTGCTCGGCGACGCTTCGCCGGTTGCGATGTCCGATATCATCGCCGCGTTCCGGCGCGGATGCGGCCTGCCCGCGCGGCTTCTGCCCATACCGGCCTGGCCGTTCCGGCTGCTGGCCACGCTCACCGGCAGACAGGCCGCGTGGCAGGCTCTGGTGGCGACGCAGGTCTGCGATTCGTCGTTGCTGGCCTCGGAAGGCTGGGAGCGCGAAACGGATACGCTCGGCCGGCTTGAAGAACTGGCACGACAGGGAAGCGGTTCGTCGCGTCCGTGAACGGTCGAACGCTCCAAGCAGATGTTCGTGAGATACCCCACGAACATCTGTTTGGATTCCTGATTTCTCTCGCAGGTTTTGATCGCAAAACCGCGAGACACTTTTGCGGAAGCTGCTTAGGCGCGGAAGAACGTGCCCAGCAATATCTTGAGGTCCAGGCAGGTCGAGGCGGTCCTGATATAGGCCGCATCGGTTTCCGCGCAATGTTTTGGATCGGACATGTCGATCCCCTTGATCTGCGCCAGCCCTGTGATGCCTGGAAGTGCTGCGAGCACGCCCAGTTCCTTGCGCCGTTCGATCAGTTCCGTCTGCGTCGGCAGGCATGGACGAGGGCCCACAAGGCTCATCTCGCCCTTGATCACGTTCCAGAGCTGCGGCAATTCGTCGATCTTGGTGGCACGCAGCACCTTGCCGACCGCGGTGACCGAACCGGCCGGCGCCTCGTGCGTGGGCAAGGACGGCGTTGCGCGATACATCGTGCGCAATTTGCGGCAGGCAAAGAGCGCTCCTCCCCGGCCGACGCGGATCTGCGAGAAGATGGCCGGGCCGGCCGACGTTGCCCGGATTGCCAGCATGGCGACAAGCAGGACGGGCGAGGCCAGCGCCAGCATCGGAACAGCAACGGCTAGATCGAGTGCACGCTTCGCCTTCATGGCTCAGATCCGGCGCCAGAGGAAAGCGACGTAGAGCCCGAGCGTCCCCATGAATGTCTGACGGTAGACGCCGCTTTTCCCGAGCAGGCTGAAGCGCCTGAATATGTTGCCTTTGCGCGCCCTGATGAACAAGCGAAGGCAAAGTGCGGCGTCCCGCACGATGAGGTCGCGGTTGACGGCGAGGCCGCGCAGATTGCTGTCCGTCCAGGTAGCGAACTGGCCCTTGAACAGGCGCCCCAGCCTTGAAAACCTCGCTTTCCACGAGACATTAGCGCCGACGAGGTTCGCCGCGTGCTGGCGGTATCTGACCAGCGGCCGCGGCTCGTAGCGGACTTTGCCGCCGGCGGCGGTGACGATGAGATAGGCCCACCAGTCATGGCTGACGAATTCGGTTCTGGCCGATGCTTTCGCCAGAAGGTCGCGCGCGGCGCGGTTGAAAAGCATGGTGTTGCCGCCGGCGATGCTCTGCACCAGCGCATTGCGGAAGGACGGCGGGCGACGGAAGAGCGGCGAGTAGCCGGCCGGAACGCCGGTTTGCGAAATGGTCGCCGTGCGCGAGCAGAACAGGAGCGGTATGTCCATGTCCTCTCCCTCCATCCAGCGGATGGCACTCTCCAGCCGATCCGGCTCCCAGACATCGTCCTGGTCGCAAAAGGCATAGCAGTCGGCATCGATGCGCGAATCGATGATCATCGAGCGGAAATTCGCGGCGAAGCCCCTTCGCGGGCCCTGCAAAAGCGTAAGAGATCCCTTGTTCCACCGGGACCGCCACGTCTCGACGATCGCGGTTGTGGCATCCGTCGAGCCGTCGTCGGAGATCCAGAGATCGACGCGCGGCCAGGACTGCGCGAGCAAGGATTCCAATTGCTCGCCGATATAGGCCGCGCCATCCTTCGTGCCCATGAGGACGGCCACGCGCTGATCTTTTCTGGTCACGGCTGTGGAATCACTTGCCGGCGGGATGTTCGAACAGGTTCCAATAGCCAATTGCGGGCGCGCGGCACAGGTGTAAAGCCCATAGCATTCTTTAAGCTTTTTATTTCATGCATGTCTTTGTCCCCGCAACCGGTTTCCACTTTCCGGGGACATGCTTAACCGATCTGTCCGGCCGCTTTCGGCGCCGCCTCTTCGCGCAGGCCGCCAATGTCTTCTTCCGCCCTGTAGAGCCCGGCCAGTATGGCGAGCGCGGCGGCCTTGTCGCGATCGTGCAGGGCGGCCACCAGCGCCGGCAGGGCCGCCTCGATCTTCGGCCATTCGAGGACTCCTGTCCTGAGGCCGAATATCTTGGCGATGTCGAGCTTGACCACCTCCTCGTTCTCGGCATGCAGCGTCTCGTGCAGCTTCTCGCCGGGCCTGATGCCGGTGAAGCGGATCGGAATATCGGTGTAGGGGCTTTTGCCGGCCATGCGGATCATGGTTTCGGCGACTTCGAGGATCGGCACGGGCTTGCCCATGTCGAGCATGTAGATGGCGTAGTCATCCGCGCCCTGGCGCTGCTCGGCATCGGCGGCCGACATGATGACGAGGTCGACGGCCTCGGCGACGGTCATGAAATAGCGGGTCATGCGCCGGTCGGTGATGGTGACCGGCCCGCCGGCCTCGATCTGCGCCTGGAAGATGGTCGCCACCGAGCCGTTGGAGCCGAAAACATTGCCGAAGCGCACGGCGATGAATTTCGTGCCCGAACGACGTAGATCGGGGGTGCCGGCATGGCCGTTCGCCGCGCCGGCACGCGGCGGCGACGCCGCCTGGGCCTCATGCAGCGAGGAGACGATCTGTTCGGCCGCCCGCTTGGTGACGCCCAGCACCGATGTCGGGTCGACGGCCTTGTCGCTGGAAATCAGGAGGAACTGCGGCACCCCGCATTCGGCGGCGATCTCGGCGCAGGCGAGCGTGCCGAAGACATTCGTCTCGATCGCCGCTTCCCAGTTCTCCTCCAGCAGCGGCACATGCTTCAGCGCCGCGGCGTGAAAGATGATCGCCGGTTTGAACTCCTTGACGAGGCGCGTCATGTGAGGCCGGTCGGTGACGTCGACGATGCGGCTGGTCAGCCGGTCGCGGTCGGCGTCGTCGGTCTGCTGGTCGAGCTGGAAGATGCCGAACTCGGAATTGTCGGCCACCAGCACCGCCTCGGCGCCCAGTTCCAGCGCGCGCTTGACGAGCACGCGGCCGATCGAGCCGGCGCCGCCGGTGACCATCACGCGCTTGCCGCCGACGAAGGCGCCGATGCGCATGGTGTCGGTGGCGACCGCCGAACGGCGCATGATCGTTTCCATCTCGACGGCATCGAGAACCAGCTTGCCGCCCTGCCCCAGTTCCGACAGGCCGGCAAACTGGACGACGGCAATGCCGCTATGGCGGGCGACGCGCACCAGCTCGGCATAGTCCTCGATCTCGCGCTCGACGCCCTGGCCGAAGATCAGGAGATCGAGGCTTTGCGTGCCCTTGACATAGTCTTCCAGCACCTCGACCAGGCGGGGCCTGACCGCCACGACTGGAACGCCCTGGATCTGCGTGCCGAGCGGCGCGTCGCTCTCGGTGGCCATGATGCCGGCGATGGCATATTCGGCAGGCCGGGCCGTGCGGGTGAAGCGCACGATCACGTCCGCCTCGCTCAGCCGGCCGATGAACAGGGCCTGCTTGGTTGAGGCATCGCCGGCGGCGCGGCGCAGGATGCGCCAGCTCGCGCCGTCGCGCAGGAAGCGATAATAGAGCCTGGGCGCCGAGATGATGGTGAAGGAGACCAGGAAGAAGACGATAAACTGGCGCTCGTTGAGGCCCGCGACCGGCTGGAAGAAGGAGCGGAAGGCGAGCGAGGCCAGATAGAGGATCACCGTCAGGCTGCCGCAGCCCTTCAGGATGTTGAAGAAGTCGGGCGTGGAGGCAAAACGCCAGACGGTGCTGTAAAGGCCGGAAGTGCGGAACAAAAGATGGGCGACGAGCACGATGAGCGCCCAGCAGGCCAGCCCGCCGGTGGAGAACGCGTCGAAGGAAAGCCGCGATTGCGACAGGATAAGGCTAAGCGCCACCGCGACCAGGACCATGACGAGATCCTGGACCATGATGATGGCGCGCCGCATCCTCGGTCGGAGTTCCGATACGGCTTCTACGTAGGCGGTCATTGGGCAGTACTGAACTCCAAGCGCGGAAATACTATCAGATCGGCTGCGGACAAAACATCGTCCACCGCCACTTCAGATTGCAAATCCACTACCCTGTCGCCCGGTTATCGCCTTAGCGCGGCGCGGGCGGGAGAGCCAGAGGTTTTTTGGGGATGTGAGATTGTACGAATGATTTGCTCGGGAGCAGCAACAACTCAGACTGAACTGTCTGCCGTTTCAGAGCGACTGTCGGGACTAATAGCGCCCGCTAATAAATGTCATGATATGACGATCCGGCTTCACTAAGCCGCAGCGCGCTGCCATAAGCTTGTCGCAATGGCTATGAAAGAGGTGGACGGCAGTCGTGTGGGGCGAGGGACGAATCACCAGAACAATTATGGCACCACATTGATGATCTCGGCACTGAACGGCGCCCTCGACGACATCTTCAGGGCGATGAAGTTGCGAAGGGTATGGATTGCCCTCGCTCACGAAGATATCGGCGACCAGCACCGGCGCACGACGCTTGGGCCGCTTTGGCTGCTGGTCAACTACCTCGCTTTCGCGGGAACATTTGTTTTCGTGTTCCAGCCGGCCGGGAAGGATGCGGCAGGTTACGCCGCTTACGTTGCCATCGGCCTTATGGTGTGGTTTTACCTCATGGAGGTCATCTCCCTGAGCGTGCCGCTTTTTAAGCGCGAAGAGAGCTTCATTGAAGGCACGACGCTGCCGCTGTTCGTGTATGTGATGCGGCTGACGATACAGTCGGCGATACGGGCCGGCTATGCAGTTGTCGGATGTATCATCATCCTGCTGGTCAGCGGGCCGTCGCTGACGCCTGCGTGGCTGTGGTCGCTTGCGGCACTGCTGTTGATCCTGTTGACCACACCAGCCCTCATCACGGTCTTTGCCTTTACCGGCGCATTCTTCCCGGACAGCGAATTCATCGTCGGCAATCTGATGCGTGTTGGGATGTTCTTTACGCCTGTCTTCTGGGTTTATAACGGGCAAGATGTCGTACAGACATATGCATATCTCTGGAACCCTTTCACTTACTTCCTGGACATTGCGCGTACTCCGATCCTCATCGGTGAATTTCCGAGCAACGCCTTTGCCGTCACCGGCACCACCGCCTTGGTCATGTGGGCGATCGCGTTGCTGCTGCTTGGCAGATATCGCCGCCAAGTCGTCTTTTTGATTTGAGTTTGTCATGGTTTCCATAAAGCTGGACAATGTCAGCCTGGTCTACAAGCTGCACGAAAAACTGACGCTTTCGGCGCCGGACCGGCGTTTGGGCGCTACGGGCGGTCGAATTGAAGGCTCCGGTCGAAAGCAGTTCGTCCAGGCGCTGGACGACGTCAGTTTCGAACTGAAGGCAGGCGATCGGCTCGGCCTTGTCGGGCCGAACGGAGCCGGGAAGACAACACTGCTGAAGGTCCTCTACGGCATCTACGAGCCTTCCGGAGGGAGCGTCACGATCGAAGGTAAGGTCGATGCTCTTTTCAACATCAACATCGGATTTCGCCGCGAAGCGACGGGCCGCCGGAACATCGTATTGCGAGGCTTGATCAACGGATGGTCGGAAGCGGAGATCGAAGAAAAGATGGAAGACATCATTGTCTTCAGCGAGCTCGGCGATTTCATCGACCTTCCATTCAAGGCTTACAGCCAAGGCATGGCGGCACGGCTCGCCTTTTCGGTTGCGACGGCGCTTGACCCCGAAATCCTGCTGATGGACGAATGGATCGGGGCAGGTGACGCTTCTTTTCAGGAAAAGGCCAAGAGACGCATGGACGAACTGGCCGAAAAGGCAGGCATCATCGTTCTAGCGAGCCACAGCGAAAGTCTTATTCAAAGCGTGTGTACGAAAAGGCTTACGCTCAAGGGGGGTCGAGTGGAGTCGCTGACCGCGGTGCCGATCAGGTCTGCAGAAGCGGCATTGGCCAGCTCCTAGGCTCACAACGTTCCCCAAAATGACGCGAGCCTGTTGCGACCGAGCCGGAATCTCAATAATTGTGCACCTGGGTTCTGGCGTTCTGCTGTTTCCGCGATGCAAGTATTCTCAGTTGGGTGATATTAGAATCATCTGAATTTCCGGACGCTTTGCACGCCAACAAGCCGGAATGAATAAGACAAGTCGTTGAGTTGGTGATGACGAAGCCGAATGCCGTTCCGATGAACGATCTCAAGCGTCTGCACCAGCGCTATGAGGTTAAAATCGCGCAAGAAGTAGCGAGCACGCTGCGGTCCGGATGGTGGCTCAACGGCGCGGCAGGGAAGCGATTCGCGGCGAATTTTGCGAAGTTTGTAGGAGCCTCGGACTGCATCCTTGTCGCAAACGGAACGGACGCCCTTGAACTCGCTTTACGCTCTATCGTCGGCCTTGACAATTTGCATGGACGCGAGGTGATCGTGGCGGCGAATGCTGGGGGATATGCCAGTTGTGCGTGCTGGCACAACGACCTCGTTCCACACTACGTCGACATCGAACCAGCTAGCCAACTTGCAAGCGTCCAATCGGTGCTGAAAGCGGTGAGCACCGACACGGCTGCGATTGTCGTTACCCACCTTTACGGCGGCGTGATCGATGTTCCCGCTATCCGGGCGGGGCTTACCAACGTCGGCATGTCGCATATACCGATCATTGAGGATTGCGCCCAAGCACACGGTGCTCGCATCAGGGGTGAAACGGCTGGATCGCTTGGAGACATCGCCACTTTCAGCTTCTATCCGACCAAAAATCTCGGCGCGATGGGTGATGGTGGCGCAGTCCTCACCTCCAACCCAAGACTGGCGGACCGCGTTCGTCAGCTTCATCAATATGGCTGGAATTCCAAGTACCATGTGGCCCTGCCAGGAGGGCGCAACTCTCGAATGGACGAGGTCCAGGCCGCGATTTTGGATGTACTTCTTCCGGACTTGAACAGTCGCAACGAACAACGCCGCACCATCCTTGGCCGATTTAAGGCTATTACCGGGCGCCGGCTCCAATTCCTCGACGGCGGCAACGGCGCCGTCGCACACCTTGCGGTCCTGCTGTGTGACGAGCGGGAGGCATTCCGCACCTTCATGAAGGAGCGCGGTGTCGATACCGATGTCCACTATCCCGTGCTCGATTGCGATCAGGTTGGGTGGGCTGCTCTGCCCATGAAAGGAACCGAAAATCTCCCAATTTCCCGGGCAAGTATCGGTCGTCTTTGCTCCGTACCGTGCTACCCGGACATGACGAATGATGAGGTCGAGCAAGTGTGCGGGGCCCTCATCGAATGGGAGGCAATGTGACTGCGCGCTCCATTGTTTTTCCCATTTACCGCAATGAGCCGAACATCCCTTCCCTGTTGCAGGCTGTCGCCAATTTCGACGCCATGTATGAGGGCGATATCGAGTTTGTCTTCGTCATCGATGGATCGCCCGACCAGTCGGGCGCCCTGCTGGTTAGGGCTTTGAAGGACGCCAGCTATACATACAAGATCATCTTCCACAGCCGGAATTTTGGCTCCTTCACGGCCATTCGGACGGGGCTTGAGCACGCGTCGGGTAAACATGTGGCCGCGATGGCGGCCGACCTCCAGGAGCCGCCCGAACTCATTGTCGAATTCTTTTCGATCCTGGAAAAGGACACGGCTGACGTTGTGTTTGGCCGCAGAACCGGCCGAGACGACCCCCTTCTGACACGTTTCCTGTCCCGGGCCTTCTGGAGTGTTTACCGCAGGCTGATCTTGCCCAGCATGCCGAGCGGCGGGGTCGACATATTTGCCTGCAACCGTCAGGCGCTCGAAGCGATCCTGTCAATTGAGGAGCCAAACAGTTCGCTTGTGATTCAGTTGTTCTGGGTTGGGTTCAGGCGGGAGTTCGTACCTTACCGCCGGCGCGAGCGGGAACACGGGAAGAGTGCTTGGGGCATTGGGCGTCGGCTCAGGTATATGATGGATTCGATCTTCTCGTTTTCCGACTTTCCGATCGTTCTTACGCTCTGGGTGGGGATCGCTGGTTGCATTCTCAGCCTTGTGTTTGCCGCAATCACCGTCGTGGCGCGCTTGCTTGGCAAAATCGACCCGGCCGGATACACCACATTGGTGCTGCTGATCGTGGGGTTTGGGTCAGCGATCCTCGCGGTGCAAGGTATCCTTGGCTGTTATCTTTGGCGAGCGGTTGAAAATACCAAATCGCGTCCGTTGCGGATAATAAGCCGCATTGTTGACGGAACGTCCGCATGAACGACAAACCATTTTTTGTTCATGACCGCGGTATTTGCGAAAGCACGCGCGTCGGCAACGGCACCCGCGTATGGGCGTTTGCCCATGTCCTCCCAGGGGCCGTGATCGGCGCGAATTGTAACATCTGCGATCACGTCTTCATCGAAAACGACGTGACCATCGGCGATGACGTCACGATAAAAAGCGGCGTTCAGCTGTGGGATGGCATTCGGCTGGGCAATCGCGTGTTCGTCGGCCCGAACGTCGCATTCACCAACGACCGCTTCCCGCGTTCGAAACACTATCCGGAGGCGTTTCTCCAGACGATCGTCGAGGACGGCGCCTCGATCGGCGCCAACGCAACGATCCTGCCCGGGATAGCGATTGGCCGCCAGGCGATGATCGGCGCCGGCGCCGTAGTGACCAAGAACGTGCCAGCCAATGCAGTCGTGGTCGGAAATCCCGCCGTCATTGTTGGCTATCAGACCGGTCCGCAGGTCGAGCCTGTGATGACGCAGGCGACCCCCGGCGCCGCCGGCGACCGGATGGCGCTTGGCGTCGGTGGATGCGAGCTGTGGCGGCTGCCGCATTTCAGTGATCTGCGCGGCGAACTGGCCCCGCTTGAGTTCGGACAGAACCTGCCCTTCAAGCCCTTGCGCTCGTTTCTTGTCTACGGTGTACCTTCGGACAAGGTCAGGGGTGAGCATGCGCACCGCCAATGCCACCAATTCCTGATTGCCACCCATGGCCGCCTGTCAGTGGTCGTCGATGACGGTCACGACAGAAAGGAGGTGTCGCTGGCAGACCCCTCGATCGGTCTTTACCTGCCTCCCGGGGTGTGGGGCATTCAGTACAAGTTCCAGCCGGACACTGCCCTGCTCGTCATGGCCTCGCATCCATATGACGCAAGCGACTACATCAGGGATTATTCGGATTTCCTCGCGACGGTCAGACCGGATGACCATTGACCGGATGGGCTCGGACGCAATCCGCTTTCTTATGGCCGGCGGATTAAACACAGCCTTGACGAGTGCCGTCTACTTTGCTGGCTTGACGATCCTGCCGTCGGGCATTTCCTACACCATTGCCTGGCTAGTAGGCCTCGCATTCGTGATGATGTTCTATCCGGACCGCGTCTTTCCTGGCGGGCGCACCGGCTTCGCGGATCGGCTGGCTGTCGGCGGCTCGGTCGCCCTGGTGTTTGTGGTAGGCTTGATAACCCTTCGTCTTCTCGAACGAGCGCTGCAAAGCCGAGCGGCGGCGTTCTTTGTAACGCTTGTCGTCACGACGGTGCTCAATTTCCTGGTTTCTCGATGGATACTCCGCAGACGATACTGATACGCCCCTCCTCGATCCGGGCGGCCATCAATCTCTTTGCGATCTTTGTCGCAATGTACTTTTCCGAGCTGGCCTCCTTTTCGCTGTCCATTGACGAAGAAGTAGCCGCCTTCAGAACCGACTCTTCGATCTGGATTGCCCAGGGGCGTTGGGGGGCCTACCTGATCGAGAGGTTCCTAATCCCAAATCCAGTAATGCCCTTTCTGGCGCCGGCGATCTTTGGCGTCGGTTGCGTTGCCGCTTACCTGCTCGTTATGGACGCCATCGACAAGCACCAGCTTTCCATCGCCGAATATGCTTGCTTCGCGATCTTCTGTGCCTTCCCGACCTGGTTCTTTATCGTAGAGTTCTACTCCAACATCGCTGCGGTCGGAATCGGCATGGCTGCCAGTGCTCTTGCGATTTGGCTGATCAACAAGATAGGTATTCCGGCAGCTGGTTCGCGCTTCCTCGTCGCGGTCGCTGCCGGCGGTTTTGCGATCTCAATCTATCAGAGTTTCGCACCGGCAATCCTGGTATTGGGCATTGCTGTCGGCGTTCTGCAGGCACGGGCCGGCATTGAAAGATCGCTGTCGAAAGACCTGATCCGCGTCGGTGCTTTGGTAGGGGGCTCCGCGATTTTCTACGCCGTCGGCAATGCAATTTTCAAATCGTTCACTTCCAAAAGGAGTGAGTATTTCGAGTCGCTTTTCCAGCCGGGTTTTTTTTTCCAACATCCAGTGGTGGTGACCGGCCGGGTGCTGGAAGCGATGGGAGGGGCGCTTGGCCTGGACAGTGGCACTTATGGTGTCATCTTGTGGGCAGTTCCGCTGCTGTTAATCCTCGGCGGCTGGACGCTTTTCAAGGAGTCGTCACGCACAACGTTACTGCTACTCGCAGCCGCGTTGGTCTGCCTATTCATTCCTTTCGGTGTCCACGTTCTGGCGGCTGGCATCATGCCCGTCAGAAGTCTCGTAGGTCTGCCGATAGCGGTCTGGCTCTTCGTCTACCTTGCGGTGACAAGCAGCAATGCGGGGATCAGCATCGTGTCGGCGATCCTGCTTGGAGTGGTCATCTTCCAGATTCAGGTGATCCAAAACTATCGCCAGGCGTCCAGCTATCTTGTCGACAAGCACGACACGCTCCTGGCTGCCGCTATCTACGACAGGCTGGCGGCGATGCGTGGCTTCGATACAAAGCGCACCTACGCTCTTACTGTGTTCGGCGGGCGGCCATTTGCGACCAACTATCCCAGACCGCCCAGTTCAACTGTTGGATATTCCTTCTTCGAGTGGGACGGCGGCAATGCCTGGCGCATCGCCTACTATATGAAATTGCTTGGCTATTCCAATCTCAATGGCCCGACGGAGCAGCAAGTCGATCAAACGATTGTCCGGCTTTCGACGATGCCTGTATGGCCCGCGCCAGGCAGCCTGGAAATAGAGGATGGTATCGCTTTGATCAGGCTGGGCGAGACCCCGAGCAGCGCAAACCGGCAAGCTCTTGCACGAGTGGCCAATCGCTAACAGACTTCAACCCAGTCCTCCAGTGAGGCTTGGCGCAAGTGCTCATTCCTTCATTCGGTTCCGCGTTCCCGTCGCAAACTATGGCGCCCGTTGAGCCTGCAGTTGCGAGGAATATTAGGCGCCTCTTCAAGCAGACTGTACACAATCAAGGACGGAATGAACGTCTGAGCGCGTCGCGTCGAACCGGATTTGAAGCGACGCGCTTTAAGATTGTTTTCATGCAGTCGTTCTCAAGGCGGCTGCACACCTTTGGGTTACATCCCATTAGATCGGTAAGGGGAACGCTTCAGAGCCGCCCATTCGCGCGTTGAACTGCCAGGTTCGGCCGCCTGCCCGCCGGACGGCCGAAAACGCGCTGACGTTTAGCCTCCTGGTGGCATCTGACGTGTGGAACGATATCCTCTTGCAGCATCAAGCTTTTTAGCTATTCCTTGGATAACTTTACGGCATAATGGATTCGATCTTGGGCAGTTCCAGAGGCGGTTTTGAAGAGATGTGTTCCTCCGATTTGATTAGCAACCAGCAAAGAAAAAAATTGCGGTCAACCAAGTTATGAATGTCATTCTCCATATCGGCGTCCACAAGACCGGCACAAGTGCGTTGCAATCGTTTCTGCAGCGGAATGCGGCGCTGCTTTCGAGCCGTGGGGTTGTTTACAAGCCGACGATTCCCGATTGGCCGAACCATAATCCATTGGCGATGGCATTCATGCCGGGGTCATTTGATCATGGTCCGACACGGTTGGCAACGACGCTCGATGAGGCAGAAAACAAGACGGTGCTTATCAGCTCGGAGATGCTTTGCGAGCCGGAAGTAGACCTTGATCTGTTTCTACAATGTCTCAGGGGTCATGACGTCCAAGTAATAGCCTATATCCGCCACCCTGGCGATATCGTCATTTCAGCCTTTAACGAGGTGGTCCGGCACCATGATAGACATTGGAAGCGACCGCTCAACGAGAGGCCATTCGCCTATGACCCATCACAGATGGACGTCCTAAGGAGATGGCTGAAGGTATCAAATCTCACATTGGCGCCCTACGATAGGAACCAGTGGGTAGGCGGTTCGATCTGTTCCGACTTTTTGAGGATGATCGGGGTCGCAGGTGATGGATTCGACTATGGCGAGGTCGGCGGAAACGAATCGCTGCCTTACCCGCTGGTCGAAGCACTTCGGCTTGTCAACACTGCCAATCCCACCGCCGAACAACACCACGCTATTGTCGAAATCTTGCGCACCATCACAAGCGAGCCATGGGAATATCCGCTGACGGCCAAGAACGTCAGGACGTGCATTAAGCACATGCGTCGGGCACTGCCATCCTATCGACCGCATTTCCGCGCCGGCTTCCAAGAAGCGTTCCTCCTTGAGCCTCGCCCTACCTCTAGCGAATGCCACCCCAGGGGTGTGAGGATCTCAGCTATTTGGCGGCCGGCCAAGACAAGCATCGCGGGAGCACTCAGATCGGTCGCAAGGCGTGCCGGTCGTACGTTCCAACGCTCGGTGGATGGTCCATAGGATCGCATCAACGCGCTGCAGATCACATAGCAGATGCGTACGCTCAGTCGCTCGGCACGAGGCCAAATTGGTCGTAGAGCCGTCGGACGTAGCCGGTTGCTGCAACTTGCTCTGCCGCTCCCAAGTCGAAACGCGCGATCGTCTCTGCTTGGACGCGCGCAATCTCCTGTAGGTGCCTGGCGTCGCCCCCGCTTACTGTCACGCTAGACTGATGCCGACGATGCGAGTTGAGCGACCGCGAATGGAATGCGACACTGCCCTTCTCGAGCAGCCGCAGGTATGCAACCCAGTCACCGGCATTCCTGTAGGAAGCGATTTCGTCTAGCCCCGCACCTAGAACATCAAGCAGTGGTTCTCGGCGAAACAGAACCGCACTGACATTCGGGATGGTGTTTTTAAGGTACAGCGCCTCGGTTATTTCCTGGCGCCCATCCACAAGGTAGGGTTTGGTCCAGCGAGACCGGTCTATGTCTGAGACATAGTCGAGATAATGTTCGCACAAGATCCGTCCGTCGCCGTCCATCTGCCGCGACTGGCAGTAGCTCATGACCACATCGTCGCGTCCAAAGGCGGGCAGGAGTTCCGCAAGAAAGTCGGGATCGGCGAGATCATCCGCTTCTGCAATCCAAACGTAGTCGCCGCGCGCCGTTTCAACACCACGCGTCCATTGGCGGAATACCGAGCCTGAGTTCCGATCGTTCCGGATCAGCCTATTTGGTATGTCGCAGTGGGCCAAGAATTCTTCGATAACCTCGACACTGTCGTCTGTCGAGGCATCATCAAGCACTATCAATTCGTAGGGCCGTACTGTCTGTCTCACAATCGAATTGAGACGTGCGTTCAGATACCGGCCGTAATTGTAGTTCGGCACCACTACGGATATCTTTGGCAAAGGCCTTTCGGCATAGGACAGCAAATCGTGCAGGTAGTGACTGAAGCCAAATTCCTGTCGAACGATCTCACGTCCAACCCCTGCCATACGTCCGGCTCGGTCCGGATGATCGAGGAGATTGAGAATGGCGCCGGCCATCGCATCAGTGTGAAGCTTGGGCACAAGGATGCCGCAATCGCGCTTCAATAGATCTTGGAAGCCGCCAGCGTCTCGGAAAGCGACGATCGGAATTGCCGCGTCCAATGCTTCAAGCACTACTGAGGGGAATGGATCTTCGCGCGAAGTCAAAGCATATATATCAGCCGCGAAATAGAACTCGCGCGGATCCTTGACTAATCCAACAAAGACGAACCTGTCCTCAAGCCGGGCGTCTTTTACCCGTTGCATTTGAGACGCGTGCAACGTGTGGTCGACATGGCCGATCCAAATGGCAGTTACGTCGGGCTTAACCTTCATTACCTTCATGCAAGTATCCACAAAGAGATCCAGCCCTTTGCGATGGTCTCCGTATCCGGCCGAAAGCACAATGCGGGCGTCCCGGCGCAGGCCGAGCGTCCTGCGCACTCGCTCCCGCACCAGAGCCCTGTCCTTCTCGTGAAACGGCATGCGAAAATAGGAACCCTGCGGGCGGATCATTGATCGTCCGGTTGATCTGCCAACGAAATTCTCAAAACCGGAGCGAACAATCTCAGCGGGAAACACAACAGCGTCGGCGTGTTCCGCGATAGCGGCGGCATGGCGGTCGAGTCCTTGCGATTCCAAGACGCCAGGCAGTTCATGAACAAGTGAGACGGTGCAAAAGCCTGCTCTCTTCAACAAGGGGACGAGAAGGCCAGAGACCGTGGTGTTGACTATCGCTATTTCTGCTCCAACAGATCGGATCGCCTCTAGGCGCCCCAACACTTTTGCTTCGTTCTCCGCCGCGAGGTCGATCATATGCACGTTGGCCACTTCGGCAAAGCGAGGGAGCAGACTTCCGTTGCCCAAGACGATCAACTCAGACCTGAAGCCCAACTCACCGAAACCCCGCGCCATACTCATCGCAAGCATTTGCGCACCGTGCGGATGTGCGTCATGTGAGACTACGACGATGCTTTTCTTTCCACGGCCTGTCGCCTCCAACGCATCGCGGGTTGCCTGAAGGTAAGCATAGCCGGTCTGCGCATCCGGTTCGAGATGCGCCCCTTCTGCCCACTCGTTCCAGGCATTGACAAAGACCAGCCTTTCGCTGGGCTCTTCAATGCATTTAACTGTGTCGTTAATAGCGTTTTCCAACCATTTCTTGTATAGATCGGGCCTGTTATTGATAAATGCGGTGCCGCTATTCTTGCGGCGGGCGGTATTGTCCCATCCCGGACAGACAGAGCGGAAGAGCTTGTATTGGCGCGGTGGGTATTTCTCGCTGCGCTGCGGGAAAACCGACCAGTCGTAGACCGTTGTGGCAAAATCCCCGTGCATCGGCGTGACCTGATTGGTCACATTCGGCGGGGCGGAGTTGTTCGGCGGAAATTCGACAGCCGCGTCGAAGCCATAGTTACTTGGATCGGTCTTCTCGAACGACTGCGTATAGGCGAGATAGATTTCCCCGATGCCGTTCTCGCGGCACCACTGACGCCAGCGCATGGCCGTCTCACCGGCATCGGGGAGCAAGCTCGGTCGGTAGATCAGAAGAACTGGCTTGCCGTCGATCCGGATATACCGAGGGTCGCGGAGATATGGCGCCACTTCCTTTATGAAGGCGAGATCGTCCTCCGGCGAATGGCTCTGGCCTATCAGGATTTCGCTGTCACGCCCGTCCCACCGACGGGACCAGTTCTCGTTCGCCCAGCACAAACAGAATGGAAGGTCCAGGTCCTTGTCGCCGAGCCAGTTCTCCAACGGCTTTTCGAGCAACCTTTTCCCCGCAAACCAATAGAAGTAGAAGCAGAAACCCTCTATTCCGTACAGCCTGGCCAATTCGATCTGGCGGCGCTGCACCGCCTTGTCTCGGAGATCATAATAGCCAAGCTCGCCCGGTACATGAGGTTGATAGTGTCCCAAAAATTGCGGCTGCGCAGGCTCCACATTGACCCATTCTGTAAAACCCTTGCCCCACCACTCGTCATTTTCTGGAATTGGATGGAACTGCGGAAGATAGAAAGCGACTACGCGGACCGGCTTGTTGGCCAATGGTTCCGCGTCCAGGAGTGGAACATACTCAAGCTTCGGCGAGTCCAAGGAGGCTGTGGGGGTGCCGGCAATCGGGGCCAACTCCTTGGCGAAAGAGTTGAAACTCCGCCAGGCACGATAGGCATTAGTCTTTTTGAAGAGGAACGGCAAGAAACGGAAAACAGCATTTTTGAGCTTCTGCTTCACGTCGTCGGGTATCGGAAGTCGATGCCACGAAGCGTAAGCGGCCCCGGCCAAATGGTTACGACCGGCGGCAGGAATACGTGCTATTGCGGCGATGCCGTATCTCACAGCACGGACCGGCTGCGTCATTCGCCAAGACCTGCTCCTGTAGACCGCATCAAGAACATCATGCAGACGCTTTTCCTCATCACGGGCGCGATCCCGTTCGATCTCCAGCCCGGCGGCATGGGCGCGGAGAGCGGCATTCTCATGCTGAAGTTCCTTGTATTTTCGAGCGCTCTCGTCGGCCAACCGACGCAGCTTGTCGTGCTCGGCATGATATTGGTCCCGGTCGGCTTGTCCGCGCCGCGCCTCAGCAGTCAATGTCTCAACTTCGACCGCACGTTGCTGGGCCAGTTCAGCGCTGTCGTCTGCGAGTTTTCGTAAGTCGGCCTGCGCTTGTGCCCAAATCTCCTGCCGAGCCTGAAGCTCAGGGTAGAATGCGTCACCGAAGATCGGCGAGACCGAGTCGAATTCGGTCTTCACCCTGTCGAGAGTAGCGAACGCCTCTGCGTCCTGCACCTCATTACTGAGCGCGGTGAAGGCTGCATGGGTGTCCTTAACCCAGCCGGCGATACGTTCGTCGGCTAATAGCTGCGCTTCTCCCGCGACATGATGCTGATGCTCGCGCGAAAGATAGGTATCCACCTGTGCCGCAACATCGCCCATGGCTCGTGGCCAGTCAATGGCCAGCGCGGCAGTGATCTTCTCGATTTCACGGCGCCAATTCTGCATGAGCGCCTCGTATGACACGAGGACTCGCGGCTTGCCGCGCGTGGCATGCTCGGCGTCAAGTTCGTGGCGCAGCCATAGAAGCGCGCCAAACCCAGGCGTAAAGCCGTCACGCTTGCCAAGCGAGGCGACAACCGAAAGAGGATTACGACCAGTCAGCACATAACGGACATCGATCTTCATTAACTTCAGGACGTCGGCATAGAACGGCGCAAATCGAGAGATCCGTGGCTCCTTAAGCACAAAGAGTGGAGCTTCGCCATATTCTTCTTCTAGGATGCGCGCGATCTCAGCCCGGTAGAATTGCACTCGCGGCTTGGCCAGATTGGCTATGTCGAAGGTACGCCAATCGTCCCAACGACTGTCGGCCTCTGCAAGTATACGATCATCGAGTGCGTTCAATACTTCTGGTTCCCAATACCCAGTCGCATTGTTGCTATCTCTCGAAATCATATTCTTTGGCAGCTCAGCCCCAAACAAGCTGATCACCCTGGTTAGCGCGCTCGTTCCCGAACGATGCATGCCTAGCACCATGATGCACGTGCGGTTTGCTGCGGCTGGTTTGGCTGTCCCCAGCTTCGCCGTGGCATGCGCCTTCGGCTCTGTTTTGCCGAAAGCATCGCGGCCAGTCGCGGCCTTCGATGATGGAGCCTTGTTCATACGCTCAATGCCTGTCTCGTGTCCAAGAGGAGACGGCGCACGACCTCCTGTATCGCCTCCCGCCACTGCGACGCGCTCCACCCAAACACACCCTGAAACTTCGCGCTCGACAGCCGCGAATTTTGCGGCCGCCTAGCCTTGGTCGGATAGTCGATCGTCGCGATATCGCGCACTGTCGCGTGCGGGCCACCAAACGCCTGGCTTGTGTCGAGGATGTGACGGGCAAAGCCGCTCCAGTTGGTCTCGCCCTGACCCGCCAGGTGATAGACGCCGAAGGCGGCGAAATTCCGGCCGTCGACCAGCTTCGGCGCCGCATGCAGGATCGCGTCGGCGATATCGAGCGCCGATGTCGGATTGCCCCACTGGTCGGCGACGACCGCAATCTCGTCGCGATCGGCGGCCAGCCGCAGCATCGTCTTGACGAAATTCTTGCCGAAAGGGCTGTAGACCCAAGCGGTGCGCAGGATGAGGTGGCGCGGGTTGGCCGCCGCCAAGGCTTTCTCGCCGGCGAGCTTGGAGGCGCCGTAGACGCCGAGCGGCGCGGTCGGGTCTGTCTCGACATACGGGCCGCCCTTGGTGCCGTCGAAGACATAGTCGGTCGATAGATGGATGACGGGAACGCCGAGCCTTGCCGCGGCGTCCGCCACCTTACCGGCGCCGGTTGCGTTCACCGCGAAGGCCAGATCCTTCTCGTCCTCGGCCAGGTCGACGGCGGTGTAGGCGGCGGCGGAAACGACGATGTCTGGCCTTGCCGCTTCAAGGGCCGCGAGCACCGTGTCGGGCCGCGCCAGGTCGAGCGCCGGGCGGCCGACGGCGACGACTTCGAGATCGTCGCGGCCCCGCGCCGCCTCGACCAGGCTTGCGGCAACCTGGCCTTCGCGTCCGGTGACGGCAAGCCTCACGTGGTCACCTTCCTGCTCTCGGCCGGGCTGCTTTCGATTTTTGCGTTTTCGATCGGGCGCTTCTCCGCCGCGGCCCGGCCCAGCCGCTCGCCGGCGTAGCGCTGCTCGCGGATCGGCCCCCACCACCATTTGTTCTCGAGGTACCAGTCGACGGTCCTTGCCAGGCCGCTGTCGAAATTCTCCTTGGGCGTCCAGCCGAGCTCGCGCGCGATCTTGGAGGCGTCGATCGCATAGCGGCGGTCATGGCCGGGGCGATCGGTGACGAAGGCGATCAGCTCGCGATAGCGCTTGCCGCCGGCGCGCGGCCGCCGCAGGTCGAGAAGATCACAGATCGCCTCGACGACGCCGAGATTGGTGCGCTCGGAATTACCGCCGACATTGTAGCTCTCGCCCGGCCGCCCCCTGGTGGCCACCAGTTCAAGGGCCCGCGCGTGGTCCTCGACGAACAGCCAGTCGCGCACATTGGCGCCGGCGCCGTAGACTGGCAGCGGCTTCTCGTCGAGTGCGTTGAGGATGACCAGCGGGATCAGCTTCTCCGGAAAATGATAGGGGCCGTAATTGTTCGAGCAGTTGGACAGCACCACCGGCAGACCATAGGTCTCGTGCCAGGCCCGCACCAGATGGTCGGAGGCGGCCTTCGAGGCCGAATAGGGCGAGGACGGCGCATAGGGCGTCTCCTCCACGAACATGCCGCCGTCGAAAGGCAGGTCGCCGAAGACTTCGTCGGTCGAGACATGATGGAAGCGGAAGCCCGCCTTGCGCTCTTCGGACAGTCCGCGCCAGTATTCCAGCGCCGCATTCAGGATGCGGTAGGTGCCGACGATGTTGGTCTCGATGAAGGCGCCGGGACCGTCGATCGAGCGGTCGACATGGCTTTCGGCGGCGAGGTTCATGACGATGTCGATGTCGTCGCGGCGCAAGATCTCCAGCACGGCGCGCTCATCGCAGATGTCGGCCTGCTCGAAGCGGTAGTTATGCGCGTTCTCGATCGGCCTCAGCGAAGCGAGGTTGCCGGCATAGGTGAGCTTGTCGAGATTGGTGACGTGGTAGGCCGGATTGGCGCACAGATGCCGGCACACGGCCGAGCCGATGAAGCCGGCGCCGCCGGTGACCAGGAAATTCATGCCGCCGTCCCTCCTCACGCGAACACCTCCGCCACGGCCAGCAGGGGCGCGTTGCGGTCCTTGTCCGAAAGCTGGAAGCCGCCGGCGAGCGACGGCCATTTGATACCGATAGCGGGATCATCGAAGCGGATCGAGCGGTCATGCCCGGGCGAGTAGGTGTCGGTCACCTTGTAGAGCACCTCGGTATCCGGCACGAGCGTGACAAAACCATGCGCGAAGCCCTTCGGCACCAGGACCTGATTGCCCTTCTCGGCCGATATCTCCAGCGCTTCCCATTTGCCGAAGGTCGGCGAAGAACGGCGGATGTCGACCGCGACGTCGAGCACGCTGCCCCGGATGACGCGCAGCAGCTTGGCTTGTGCGCGTGGCGGCAGCTGGTAATGCAGCCCGCGCAGCACGCCTGCCGCGGCGGAATAGGAATGGTTGTCCTGCACGAAGGCGAGGTCGATGCCGGCTTCGGCGAAGCGTTCGGCATTCCAAGTCTCGCTGAAAAAACCGCGCGCGTCGCCATGCCGCTTCGGCACGATTTCCAGCACGCCGTCGAGGCCGAGCGGCCTGACCTCAAGCACTGCGTTCCTCCATCAGATCGGCCACCCGCCGGCGCAGATAGGCGGCGTATTCGTTCTTGCCGAGCCGTGCGGCGCGATCCAGAACCTTGTCGGCGCCGATCCAGCGCTGCTCCAGCGCAATCTCTTCCGGGCACGCGATCTTGATGCCCTGGCGATGCTCGATGGTGCGCACGAAAGACGATGCCTCGAGCAGGCTGTCATGCGTGCCGGTGTCCAGCCAAGCGTAGCCGCGTCCGAGGCGGTGGACATGCAATTCGCCACGCTCGAGATAGACATTGTTGACCGCCGTGATCTCGAGCTCGCCGCGCGACGAAGGGCGAATGGTCGAGGCAATGTCGACGACATTGTTGTCGTAGAAATAAAGACCGGTCACGGCCCAGTTGGACTTCGGCTTTTGCGGCTTTTCCTCGATCGTCAGGGCCTTGCCGCTCACCTTGTCGAAGGAGACCACGCCATAGCGCTCGGGATCGTCGACATAATAAGCGAAGACCGAGGCGCCGGCATCGCGCGTCGCCGCCTCGCGGCAGAGCTGCGACAGGCCGCCGCCAAAATAGATATTGTCGCCGAGAATCATCGACACGTTCTCCTTGCCGATGAAGTCGCGGCCGATGATGAAAGCTTCGGCAAGGCCGTTGGGCTGCGGCTGCTCGGCATAAGACAATTCCAGCCCGAATTCGGAACCGTCGCCAAGCAATGCCTGGAAGACCGGCAAGTCGCGCGGCGTTGAAATGACCAGGATCTGGCGAATTCCCGCGAGCATCAGCACGCTCAGCGGGTAATAGATCATCGGCTTGTCGTAGATCGGCAGTATCTGCTTAGAAACCGCTAATGTAAGCGGATAAAGGCGTGTTCCGCTGCCACCCGCAAGGATAATTCCTTTCAACAAGCCTCTCCTTGAACTACCGCGGCCCCCGCCTCGACGCCAAGTTGCCCGTGCTTAGGTTTCGGGCGCTGGCTTGTCAATGTCGGCTTCGACTGCTTCCCGACGCTACTTCAGCGTTTCTATCATCCGGCATGCGATGGTTTCGAGCGAAATCCGATTGCGGCATGAAAAAGGCCGGCGGACGCTCGTCGCCCGCCGGCCCTTTTTCCGTCGGTCTGGCTCAGCCGCGCTTGAGCAATGTCCACACGGCCGGCACAAGGCTGGCGGCCAAAGCCACCTTGATCAGGTCACCGACGATGAAGGGCAGGACGCCGAACTGCCAGGACTTTTCCGGCCCGATAAGGATCGCCAGCCAGGCAAAGCCCATGGCCATCATGACGA
Organism: Mesorhizobium sp. WSM4935; assembly: GCF_029625735.1. Taxonomy (NCBI): domain Bacteria; kingdom Pseudomonadati; phylum Pseudomonadota; class Alphaproteobacteria; order Hyphomicrobiales; family Phyllobacteriaceae; genus Mesorhizobium; species Mesorhizobium sp. WSM4935. Next base: position 163,461 of record NZ_JARTVR010000005.1, read on the forward strand.
CTTCCGCCGTCAGCATGGCGCCGAACAGCTTGAGGAGGTTGCGGTCCCAGCCGCGATCGGCGGCCCAGCCGGCGATTGCCGCCATGACCACGAAGCCGGCGAGATAGCCGCCGGCCGAGCCCAGCATATAGGCGATGCCGATGCCCTTTTCCGGCGTGCCCTGGAAGACCGGCAGGCCAAAAACACCCTCGGCGAGGTAGAGAAGGAGCGTCGCGACGGCGAGCCGCAGGCCGAATGCCGAGGCGATCAACAGGACGGCCAGCGTCTGCAGCGAAATGTCGACTGGGCCGAGCACCACTTTGGTCTTGGCCGAAAGCGTCAGCAGCAGGGTTCCGGTAAGCGCCAGGAAGAGCTGGGTGGCGAGCCGGGCTGCGCCCCGATCCGGCAGGGTGAGAGAAACAAGCGGACGCATCGTGGTTGCAGTTGCCATGGTCTTCCCCGTTCTGGCTGATTTGCTGGCTTTTAAAGCCATCGCGCAGAAACGGATTCAGGCGACGCGCTTTAAAGTTTGTCTTGATGCATGTCGGTCTCCCAAAACCGCTGCGCACTTTTGGGCGACATGCATTGATTTTCCTATATTGGCTTCCGTATCGGGCGGCAATCATTTTGCCGCATTGCAATGGAGCACACCGGCATGGCCCTTGAATTCGACACCAGCTTCTATCCGGCCTATGGCCGGGCGGTTGCGGTTGCGCCGGATGTGCTGCGCATCACCGCCAGAAATCCGAGCCCGTTCACCTTCCACGGCACCAATAGCTATGTCGTCGGCCGCGACACGCTGGCGGTGATCGATCCGGGGCCGGAAGACAACGCCCATCTCGAAACGCTGCTCAGGGCGATCGCTGGTCGGCCGGTCAGCCATATCTTCATCAGCCACACGCATCGCGACCATTCGCCGCTCGCGGCGCGATTGAAAGAGTTGACCGGCGCGCCGACGCTTGCCGAAGGCCCGCATCGGCCGGCGCGGCCTTTGCGCATCGGCGAGGTCAATCCGCTCGACGCCAGCGCCGACGTCACCTTCGTTCCCGATATCGTGCTGGCCGACAATGCGCTGACTGAGGGCGACGGCTGGGCCATCCGCACCGTGCTGACGCCTGGCCACACCGCAAACCACGCCGTGTTTGCCCTCGAGGGAACCGGAACCCTGTTTTCAGCCGACCATGTCATGGCATGGTCGACCTCGATCGTGGCCCCGCCGGACGGCGCCATGGCCGACTATATGAGCTCCCTCGACAAGCTCCTCGCACGCGGGGATCGCTTGCTGTTGCCGGGGCATGGTGGAGCTGTGACCGCGCCCCAAAGGTTCATGCGCGGCCTGAAGACCCATCGTAAGACGCGCGAAAGGGCGATCCTGGAGCGCATCCGCGCCGGAGACCGGACGATAACGGAAATGGTCGCGGCGATCTATCGCGACACCGACCCGCGGCTGCACGGCGCCGCGGGGCTTTCGGTGCTTGCCCATCTTGAGGATCTGGTCGCGCGTCGCATGGTCGCAACCAAAGGCGATCCGGCGATCGATGGCGTTTTCAGCCCGGCCGGATGATCACTCGGCCGGTGCCGCGCCAACCTGCCCGGCGACCTCCTGATCGAGCTCGCCAAGGAATTCCGTGATGCGGGCGGCGTTGTCGCCGAGGTCGTAGCGGCCGTAGCGCGACGCCGAGCGCATGTCGACAATAACCTGCTCGCCGTCGTCGGTGACGCGGATGGCGACATCGGCCGGTAATCCGAGCACGAAGCCCCTTGCCAGCGCATTGATCGTCGCCTCGCTCTGCCCGTTGATGTCGGGATAAGGCGCGGTCAATTGCCAGTCGCGGCGGTCGAGCACGGTTTCGACAGCGTCGACCACGGTTTCGAAAGGCAGATTGTAGCTGTGCCCGTTGACCAGCGGATAGGCATCGGCCTGCAGGCTCTGTTCGCCCGGCGTCGGCGGCGACAGCTCGTTCATGTCGGCAGTGCGGTCGCTGGTGTCCAGTGCCGGCGGGTCGTCGAGATCGGTCGAGATGTCGCGCAGCGGCGGATAGATCGTCGCCCAGTAGACCGCGACGCCGTAGGGGGCCAGCACCAGCAGCGCCAGCAGCGCGCCGATGCTGAGATCGCGGCCGCCGCGAGTGCCGAAACCCCAGACCCGCGACAAGGCCAGGCCCGCCAGCAGCAGGGCAAGCGCGGCCAGCAGCGCCACGACCGCCAGCACCCACAGGAAAGGCGGCGTGTCGACGAAGCCCAGCCTGTAGGCGGCAACGACGGTGAGCAAGAGGACGAGAGAAAATGCCCCGATCCGCCGCGACCATTCGGCCGCCCTCGACGTCTGCCGTTCAGGAATTGTAGCCATCGTCTGCCGCATTACCCCAGTCCGAACCGAGACTTAGAGGTTTTTGGCGCGGGCTTGAAGCCGAAAGATCGAACATTTTTCGTCAATCCGTCGGCAGGCGGTAATCCTTGAACTGGGCGCGCAAACTGGTCTTCTGGATCTTGCCGGTGGCGGTGTGCGGAATTTCATCGACGAAGGCGACATCGTCGGGCATCCACCACTTCGCCACCTTGCCGCTCATGAAGGCGAGGATGTCGCCCTTGCTCGGCTCCCTGCCGGGCTTGCTGACGACGACGAGCAAGGGCCGCTCACCCCATTTCGAATGCGGGACGCCGATGGCCGCCGCCTCCGCCACGTCCGGATGGCCGACGGCGAGATTCTCGAGATCGATGGTCGATATCCATTCGCCGCCGGATTTGATGACGTCCTTGGCGCGGTCGGTGATCTGCATATAGCCGCTGGCGTCGATATGGGCGACATCGCCGGTGTCGAACCAGCCATCGGCATCGAACTGCTCGGCGCCGGCGCCGCCATAATAGGCGCGGGCCACCGCGGGGCCGCGCACCTTGAGATGCCCGAAGGTCTTGCCGTCCCAGGGCAACGCGTTGCCGTCGTCGTCCGTCACCTTCATCTCGACGCCGAAGGGCGAAAAACCCTGCTTGGCCTGGACATCGAGCCGCGCTTCGCCGGTTAGCGTCTCATATTGCGGCTTCAGGGTGCAGAGCGTGCCGAGCGGCGACATCTCGGTCATGCCCCAGGCATGCACCACCTGCACGTCGTAATCGTCCTGGAACTTGGCGGTAATGGCCCGCGGACAAGACGCCCCGCCGATCACGACCTTCTTCAGATACGGCAGCTTCTTGCCGGTCTCCTCCAGATATTGCAGCAGCATCATCCAGACGGTCGGCACGGCGGCGCTGAACGTCACCTTTTCGGTGTCGAGCAGTTCATAGATCGAGGCGCCGTCCATCTTGCAGCCCGGCATCACCAGCTTGGCACCGATCATCGGTCCGCTCTGGCCGAGCCCCCAGGCATTGGCGTGAAACATCGGCACGACCGGCAGGGCGACATCGCGCGTCGACAGGCCCATGGCGTCGGGCATAGCAGCCATCATGGCGTGAAGGACGTTCGAACGATGGCTGTAGAGAACACCCTTCGGGTCGCCCGTCGTGCCGGAGGTGTAGCACATGCCGGCCGCGGTGTTCTCGTCGAAGGTCTTCCAGGCGAAGGCGCCGCCGGCCTCGGCCAGCCATTCCTCGTAGGCGACGGCATTCGCCAGCGACGTTTGCGGCATATGCGCCCGGTCGGTCAGCACGATCACCCGTCGCAGCGATCGGACCGCGCCGGCGATCTTTTCCAGGAGCGGCACGAAAGTCAGGTCGACGAAGATCGCCTTGTCCTCGGCATTGTTCATGATCCAGGCGATCTGCTCGGGAAAAAGCCTCGGGTTAAGCGTGTGGTAGATCGCGCCGATGCCCATGATGCCGTACCAGGCCTCGATATGGCGGGCCGTGTTCCAGGCAAGGGTCGCGATGCGGTCGCCGAGTACGAAGCCGTCACGCTCCAGCCGCTGCGCCACCTTGAGCGCCCGGTGATGGATTTCGGCAAAGGTGGTGCGCACGATCGGACCTTCGATCGAGCGCGACACGATTTCCCGGCTGCCGTGCTGGCGCTCGGCATGATCGAGCAGCTTGTGGCAAAGCAGCGGCCATTCCTGCATCAATCCAAGCATCGGTTCCTCCCCGTTGCGCATTCGCGCCATTTGTTTCACGCATTGTGGAACGAACCGGCGGTTTGTCCAGCCGCCATAAGTCGAACTCCGTGGATGGATCGAAGAACCGGGAAAACCGCCATAATCCGGCCATCCTCGCCGTTAAGCTTCATTAACGGGCTGGGTGAGATTGGCGAATGGAGAGATTCGCATGGACGCGCAGCTCGACGAAAAGGCCCTCGAAAGCACGCTTGCCGAAAGTCTGGACGATCTGACGCCGGACACCAAAACCGTTTCCGAAGATGAATTCGCCGAAGTCGTCGGCGGCGCGCTGGAGGCCGTCGGCGGAACGTTGCTATTCAAGATGCGGGTCGAAAACGGCGCCGATGGAGAGCATGTCGCCGCCGCCTGTATCGGCGACGCCGGCAACCGTCAGTTCCTGCTGCTCACGCTGCCGACCAGCGGCGGCGCGCTCAAGGTCGAAACCGCGGCGCGAAGCACCAACCCGGTTGCGGGCATTGCCGCAGCCTATGCCGGCCTCATGGATGCATTCAAAGCGGCCGCCTGACGACTGGAACACGGACGTTTAATGAATGGTGATGACGCCAGCGGGATGCGCGCTTGCGCGACGCGCTTGGTCTACACATGTAAGTCTTCGCCGCGAGAACGCTTCACCGTTTCACGGAAATGACGAAACGCTCTCTTTCTTCGTTTTGACGCAATTCCGGACGGAAAACCCGCTTCGCACTTTTCCTGGAATTGCTCCAGGAGACCATTCATGGACAAGCCCGCCAACCCCGCCCCCGGCTTTCAGCGCAATCCGGGCAAGGTGATCACCGTCGAACCTTACCGCGGCAGCGTCACCGTGCGCGCGGGCGACACCATCATCGCCCGGTCGACCCGGGCCAAGGTGCTGTCGGAACCGCCCTACCCGGCTGCCTTCTACATCCCCTTCGAGGACATCGACTTCAGCAAGCTCTCCGGCACTGAGCACTCCACGCACTGCCCCTACAAGGGCGATGCCAGCTACTGGAGCGTCCAGCCGGCCGGCGAAGCCGGCACGAACGCGATGTGGGCCTACGAACAGCCGTTCGACGAAATGGCCGAACTCCGCAATCACGGCGCGTTCTATACGAGCAAGGTGACGGTCGAAGCCGAACCGGGCTGAGTCTGGCCTGCCAGAGGTGCCTTGAGATGGAGGTCAGGCCGAACCGAGAAAACTGAGTTCCGAGGACCGGAACGGAGCGGACATTCAGTCCGTGAGTACCGGAAGCGCAGGAACTCACTGTTCGCAGGCCGGCCTCACCTGAATATCGTGGCGCCTCAGTCCGTCGTGCCGTCGTTGCCTATACCCTCGGCATCGTCGAGGCGCACGAAGGTCATGCCCTCCCGCTTCAAGGCGAGCAGGCCCTGAACCACGCCTTCGCCGGCGGCATGGGTCGGCTGGTTGATGTGGGCGATAATGACGTCGCCGTCCTTGGCGGCGCCGATGCGGCGCGCCGTTTCCTTGGCGCCGAGCAGCGAGCCGCCGTCGCCATTGACCGAGAAGCCGGCGATCTTGAAGCCAAGCTTGCGGATCATGGCGATCGCCGAGGGGCTGTATTCGGCGGTGGCGCCGCGGAACCATTTGGGCGCCGGCCCTCCTGCCCCGGCAAGGGCGGCGGCGCCGGATTGAACCTCGGCCTGCACTGCGTCCGGACTGCCGGCGCTGCGGATGCCGTAGATCTTTTGCGGCGTATCGACCGCCGGAATGTGGCGGCCCCCGTGGTTTTCCAGCTCGAACAGGTCGGGATGCGCCCGCATGATCTCGACGGCTTCGGCATTGCGCCTCAGCCAGATGCCGGTCACGAAGATCGTCGCCGGTATCCTGTTGTCGACAAGCGCCGAAAGGATCCTTGTGTCGGTCTTGCCGCCGCAGGCATCGAGCGTCAGGGCGACGCGACCGCCGCCGCCTTCAGCCCCCTGCGGCTTCAGATGCAGCGTCGGCTCGAGCAGTGTCGCGGCATTACCCGCCGACGCCGCGAACAGCGACAGCGCGCAAAGGGAATTTCGAAGCAGGCCCATCATCCGTTCCAAATCGCCACGTCCGGGCATTCTCCGCACGCGCCAGTAACTCGTCTCTACAAAGCGGCATCTAGGCGAAAATCGGGACGGCAAACAGCGCAAAAACCGGCAGTCGCGAAAATTTGCTTCGCTCTACACCGCGGCTTATATGGGCCTCTCCGTCCGCGCCAGCAGTTCGCGCACCGCTTCGGCGACCGTGTGTACTTCCAGGCGCCAGACACAAAATGCCTTGCTTGGATTGGTCCGATGACACCTGGCAGCGGCCACACACTCGCAAGGCATTGGGGGCCGTAGCGAGATGCTGGGTGCGCCAACCGGACCCCATGCAATCGGGTTGGTCAGGCCGTACAGGCCGACGACCGGGGTGCCGGCTGCGGCGGCCATATGCATCGGGCCGCTTTCATTGCCGAGGAAGAGCCGCGCCTCCTTGAGCAGCGCCATCAACGTTTCTAGTGATAGCTTACCTACCAGATTGACGACCGGCGCCTTGCTCATAGCCACGATCTGGTCGTTTGCCTCGGCTTCGTCGGGAGAGCCGACCAGAGCGACGGCGAGATCGGTCTCACTCGATATCGTGTCGATGACCGCCGCGAAACGCTCAGGCTGCCACCGGCGCCCCGGAAAGCTTGCTCCGGCATGCACGACCAGGAAGGCTTTGCGTCGAAGACCGCAGCGTTCCAGCAATGTCAGGACCCGCGCGGTTTCCGACGGCAGCGGCTCGATCGAGGGAAACCGCACGCGCAAATCCACCCCGAGCGCCTCCAGCGGAGACAGATAGCGATAAAGGAAATGTCTTTCGCCATAGCCGAAGGGCTTGGCCCGGACGTTCGCGGATTGGCGCTCGAATCGACGCAATGGCCTCTCGGTCGGGAAATAGCCGACCCGGATCCTGGCGTTGACGACCATGGCGACGAAATGCGTCGTCTTTGAATCGGTCAAGTCGATGGTCATATCGAAGGCCAAACGACGAAGCTTTCGCAACACCTGGTAGAGTTCCACGCCGCGCTGCAATACCGTGCCGCGCGCGCTCGAGCGCTTGAACGCCACAGTCTCAGCCGCGATCCCGTGGGCGGTCAGGAAGCTTGCGCAGCGAGCCTCGCAAAGGAAGACAATCCTGGCGCCGGGATAGGCGATCTGCAGATTCTTCGCGAGCGCCGAGGCAAGAACCAGATCGCCGATATATTTCGTTTGCAGGATTAGTATGGAGCGCACGTCTGCGAAGGGACCTTGCAATATCGGTATCTCGGCAACAGACCTGGGCTGAGACGTCGACATCTGGAGCCGCCATGCGCATGTTTCACGTGGCTCTCATATACAAGACCACAAGGTCGTGGACCAGAGCGACTCGCACGTGCCGGCTCAGCGCTTCACCGTTTCATGGAAGTGGTGAAAACCTGTATTTGGTCGCTTTGCCATGCAGCCGACGGACGGCACGAAGTCTCCCGCGGATGACAGACCGCGGCCTCCTGGGGCATCTCCGTCCGTGCCAGGAGTTCCAGCGTGGCCTCGACGACCGGATCGACCTCCAGGCGCCAGACACAGCATGCCTTGCTCGGATCGGTCCGACGGCACAGGTCACCGCCGACGCAGTCGCAAGGCATGGAGGGCCTGAGCGAGATGCTCGGCACGCCGACCGGCGCCCAACGGACCGGGTTGGTCAGGCCGAACAGGCCGACCACCGGCGTACCTGCCGCGGCCGCTATATGCATGGGCCCGCTTTCATTTCCGAGAAACAGCCGCGCTTCCTTGAGCAGCGCCAGCAGGGTTTCCAGCCGCAGCATGCCCGCCAGGTTGACGACAGGCGTCTTCGCCGCCGCGATGATCCTGCCGGTCGCCTCGCTCTCGTCCGGACCGCCGACCAGAACCAACCGCAGGCCGGTTTCCCGCACGATCCTGTCGATTGCTTCGGCGAAGCGCTCCGGCTGCCAGCGCCGGCCGACGAAGCTTGCCCCGGCATGAACGGCAATAAAGGCGTTTGGCTGAATTTTGTGCCTGGCCAGCAAAGCCAAGGCGCGCGTCGTCTCGAAGGGCAACGGTCGAATGGCCGGAACCCTGACGCGCAGGGCGATGCCAAGTGCCTCCAACGGAGACAAATAGCGATAGAGATAATGCTTTTTGCCGAATCCGTAGGGTTTCATCCGAACGTTGGCGGGCTGGCGCTCATGCCAGCGCAAAGGCCGCTCCGTCGGAAAATAGCCGACCCGGACCGGAGCGTTGACCAGTTTGGAAATGATCCGCGAGGTCTTGGAGTCGGTGATGTCGATGGTCATGTCGAAGCGGTGCTGCCGCAAAGTCCGCACCATGCGGAAGAGCTCGCGCCCCCGCTCCAGCGGCGAACCGCGCATCTTGGCACGGCTGAAGGGCACGACCTCGGTGGCAATACCGTGCGCCGTCAGGAAACCGGCGAAATGCTCCTCGCAGAGAAACACGATCCTAACACCCGGATATTGAAGCTGCAGGTTCTTCGCCAGCGCCGAGGCAAGGACGATGTCGCCGATGAACTTGGTCTGCACGATCAGGATCGACCGGAAGGCGGTTGGAGCGATCTGCAACATGGGTTTCCGACACCAATGAATGCGGTTTGGGAAGCTAGCTTGGAATGGTGTCGAGATTCAGGGCCGTCACGCGCACGTTCGCGTGACATTGCATACAAAACGGTAAGGTACCGGGACGCTGCTCGCCGAAGGCCCCTCAGGCGCGTTTTGCCGCGCTCTTCGCCCCGGCCACCGCAGCCTGCGCGGCGGCCAGCCTGGCGATCGGCACACGGTAGGGCGAGCACGACACATAGTCGAGGCCGACCTCCTCGCAGAAACGGATCGAGGCCGGATCCCCGCCATGCTCGCCGCAAATGCCGAGCTTGATAGCGGGCCGCGTCCTCTTGCCCTTTTCCGCCGCAATCCGCACCAGCTCGCCGACGCCGTCGACATCGAGCGACACGAACGGATCCTGCTCGATGATGCCCTTCTGCCGGTATGTTTCGAGGAAGGAGGCGGCATCATCGCGAGAGATGCCAAAAGTCGTCTGCGTGAGATCGTTGGTGCCGAAGGAGAAGAATTCGGCCGCTTCGGCAATGACATGGGCGCGGATCGCCGCGCGCGGCAACTCGATCATCGTGCCGGTGAGGTAATCGATCTTGGTGCCGGTCTCCTGCATCACGCTTTGCGCCACCGCATCGATGCGCGCTTTGACGTATTCCAGCTCCTTCACCAGACCGACCAGCGGCACCATGATTTCCGGCACCACCAGCGCCCCGGCCTTGCGGCCGGCCTCGACCGCCGCCTCGAAGATGGCGCGCGCCTGCATCTCGGCGATCTCCGGATAGGAGACGGCGAGCCGGCAGCCGCGATGGCCGAGCATCGGATTGAATTCGTGCAGCGCCTCGGTGCGCTGCCTGAGCTTGTCGGCCGATACGTTCATGGCGGAAGCGACCTCGGCGAGCTCGGCCTCGGTCTTCGGCAGGAACTCGTGCAGCGGCGGGTCGAGCAGACGGATCGTCACCGGCAGGCCGGCCATGATCTCGAACAGCTCTAGGAAGTCCGAGCGCTGCATGGGCAGCAGCTTGTCCAGCGCCGCGCGCCTGTCCTTCTCGGTGTCGGCCAGGATCATCTCGCGCATGGCGACGATGCGGTCGCCGTCGAAGAACATGTGCTCCGTGCGGCAAAGCCCGATGCCCTCGGCGCCGAAAGAGCGCGCCATGCGCGCATCGAGCGGCGTTTCGGCATTGGTGCGCACCTTCATGCGACGAGCGGCGTCCGCCCATTCCATGATGGCGGCGAAATCGCCCGACAGTTCCGGCTGCAGCATGGCGACCGCTCCTTTGAGCACCTGGCCGTTGCCGCCATCGATGGTGATGATGTCGCCCTTGCGGAAGGTCTGGCCCATCGAGATGAGCGTGCCGGACTTGTAGTCGACGCGCAGCGAGCCGGCGCCGGACACGCAGGGCTTGCCCATGCCGCGCGCCACCACCGCGGCGTGGCTGGTCATGCCGCCGCGCGTGGTGAGGATGCCTTCTGCGGCATGCATGCCGTGGATGTCTTCCGGACTGGTCTCGATGCGCACCAGGATCGCCTTGCGCCCCTGCGCCTTGGCATCCTCGGCATCGGCGGAGGAAAAAACGATTTCGCCGGTGGCTGCACCCGGCGAGGCAGGCAGGCCCATGCCGATGACGTCGCGCGCCGCCTTCGGGTCGATGGTCGGATGGAGCAGTTGGTCGAGCGAGGCCGGATCGATGCGGGCGACCGCCTCCTCCTTGGTGATCAGCCCGTCCTTCGCCATCTCCACGGCGATCTTCAGCGCCGCCTTGGCGGTGCGCTTGCCGGAGCGGGTCTGCAGCATCCACAATTTGCCGCGCTCGATGGTGAATTCGAGATCCTGCATGTCGCGGTAATGCTTTTCCAGCCGGTCGGAGATGTCGACGAAAGCCTGGAAGGCGTCGGGCATGAGCTTCTGCAGCGACGGCTTGTCGGAGCCGGCGGCGATCCGCGCCGCCTCGGTGATGTTCTGCGGCGTGCGGATGCCGGCCACCACGTCCTCGCCCTGGGCGTTGACCAGGAACTCGCCATAGAGCTGCCTGTCGCCGGTCGAGGGATTGCGGGTGAAGGCGACGCCGGTCGCCGACGTGTCGCCCATATTGCCGAACACCATGGCCTGGACATTGACCGCCGTGCCCCAGCTTTCCGGGATGTCGTGCAGGCGCCGATAGGTGATGGCGCGGTTGTTCATCCAGCTCGAGAACACGGCGCCGATCGCGCCCCAGAGCTGTTCCTGCGGATCCTGCGGGAACGGCTTGCCGAGCTCTTCCTCGACCTTGGCTTTGTAGAGCGCAATCACGCCCTGCCATTCCTCGGCTGTCAGCTCGGTGTCGAGCTCGTGGCCGAGGCTCGCCTTCTGGTCCTCGAGGATCTCCTCAAACACTTCGTGGTCGAGGCCCATGACGACGTCGGAATACATCTGGATGAAACGCCGGTAGCTGTCATAGGCAAAACGTGCATCACCGGAATCAGCGGCCAAAGCCTCGACCGTCTCGTCATTGAGGCCGAGATTTAGCACCGTATCCATCATGCCGGGCATGGAAGCCCGGGCGCCGGAGCGCACCGAGACCAGAAGCAGCTTCGACGGATCGCCGAAGCGGCGGCCGGTGATCCGGCTGATATGGTCGAGAGCAGCGGCGACATCCGCCTCGAGCGCTTCGGGATAGGTGCGGCCGTTGGCGTAATAGGCGTTGCAGACCTCCGTGGTGATGGTGAAACCGGGCGGCACCGGCAGCCCGAGGCTGCACATCTCGGCCAGATTGGCACCTTTTCCGCCGAGAAGGTTGCGGTCGCCGGCACGGCCTTCGGCGGCGCCATCGCCGAAGGTGTAAACCCACTTGGTCATGCATGCCCTCCAGTTCGTGGAAGATAGAAACAGCCGGACCACGGCCCGGTTCCCCGCCTTTGCGATCCGAGCGATAGGATGCTGCAGTGCGAAAGGCAAGCTCCGGCCGGGCGCCTGCAGCAACTACAATCGATTAAGCAAAAGCTGCGGCAAAAATACTTGCGGGAGGGTATGGCGCGATATAGAACAGAACAGGAACACGAGTGGAGTAGCGTGATGAAACTCAACGGAAAACTCGACTATCTGGAACTGCCGGCGACGGGCGGCACGCTGGACAGCGTCAAATCCTTTTACAGCGCTGCCTTTTCATGGTCGTTCACCGATTACGGTCCGACCTATTCCGCCTTTGCCGAAGGCCTCGACGGCGGCTTCCAGGCGGATGCCGGCGAAGCACCCGCCAAACCGCTCCCCGTCATCTACTCCAAAAATCTCGAGGAAACGCTGGACGCGGTCGAGAGTGCCGGCGGCACCATCGTCAAGCCGATCTTTTCCTTCCCCGGCGGCAGGCGGTTCCACTTCACCGATCCGGCCGGCAACGAACTGGCCGTTTGGGGACATTAGGGAAGTCGCGGTTTCAAGTTGTTTTGCTGTTGACAGCCGGGGGGCGGCCGGGCTCATTCCAATGAACGGCGGCAACCTCCAACAGCAAAAGCAGACTGATGAAATTCGGCTCAAGCGGTGTTCGGGGTCTGGCTGCCGAATTGGTCGGACGGCCAAGCGGACTCTATAGCGAGGGCTTTGCACGGCGCTTGCGGTCGACCGGATTTCAGCAAGGCGAGGTCTTCGTCGGGCGCGACCTGCGCGACAGCAGTCAGACGATAGCTGAAGACTGCATGGCGGCGCTGGCCGCGGGCGGCTTCCAGCCGGTCGATTGCGGCCCCCTCCCCACGCCTGCGCTTGCCTTCTATGCCCGTCTGCGCGGCGCCGCGGCGCTCATGGTGACGGGCTCGCATATTCCCGCCGACCGCAACGGCATCAAGTTCTACGGGGCGAGGGGCGAGATCGACAAGGCGGACGAGGCCGCGATCACCGCTCATGTCGCGGAGCTTTCGGATCAATATCCCTGGCCGCCGGCCCGCGCGAGTTGGCAAGCCGGCCATGAACAGGCGCTCGCGGCCTTTCGGGACCGTATCGACCGCATCCTGCCTCTCGGCGCCTTTTCCGGAATGAAGCTCGGCGTCTACCAGCACAGCACAGTGGCGGCGGACCTGCTGGTTGAGGTCCTGCGAAGGTACGGCGCGGATGTCGTTGCTGTTGGAAAAACGGAGGTTTTCGTGCCGATCGACACGGAGGCGGTCGGCCAGGAAACAATGGCGAAGCTGAAAGACTGGGTGCGCGAATTCAAATTGGACGCCATGCTCTCGGCCGATGCCGATGCCGACCGCCCTCTCGTCATCGACGAAAATGGCGAGCTGTTCCGCGGCGACCTGATCGGCCTGTCCACGGCGCTGTTCCTGCGGGCCGATACCGTGGTGACGCCTGTGACCTCCAATTCGGGCATCTCCGGAGCTTTCGGCTTCAAGGTGGTGAGAACAAAGGTTGGATCACCCTTCGTCATAGCGGGCATGGAGGCAGTGCAACCGGCCAGCGGCATCGTCGTCGGCTTCGAGGCCAATGGCGGGGTTCTTCTGGGGTCGGATTGCCTGGTGAACGGCAGAACCTTGTCCGCGTTGCCGACGCGGGATTCGTTTTTGCCCATCCTGGCGGTGCTGGGCACGTCCGCATTGACGGGCAAATCGCTGTCCGGCCTGCGCGAAACCTGGAACCTTCCGATCTGCGCCAGCGCGCGGCTCGAGAACTTCGCCGTCGAGGCATCGCGCGGCTTGATGCGCAAGCTCGCCGACCGCGACGCGCTGCGGCAATTCCTTGCGCCCTTCGGCACCGCTGCGGATGTCGATGAGACCGACGGTCTCAGGGCACGGATGACCAGCGGTGAGATCATCCATTTGCGGCCTTCTGGCAACGCTCCCGAATTTCGTTGTTATGCCGAGGCCGCAAGTCATGACAGGGCGACCGAAATTGTGGCAATGGCGCTGCAACGGGCGCGGGACACCACATTGGCAGATGATTGAGAGACCATATAGCGAAAGTGGCGCCAGCGGGTGCCACAGGCCTGGGGCGCGGCCTGTTTTCTGTATCTCGTTCGATCCCCGAGAATACCGATGTCAAGGAGAGCTTTGATAACCGGCATCACGGGGCAGGACGGCGCCTATCTGGCCCAGTTCCTGCTTTCGAAGGGTTATAGCGTCCACGGGCTGGCGCGACGGTCGAGCACAGCCGAGGTCAACACGGCGCGCCTGAAATGGCTTGGGATCGAGAACGACGTGCGGATCGTGGATGGCGACCTCACGGACCTGTCGGGCCTGGTCCGGACCATGCGCGACATTAGGCCGGACGAGGTTTACAACCTCGCCGCACAGTCTTTCGTCAAATCTTCCTGGCAGCAGCCGATACTGACGGGCAACGTCACCGGCATCGGCGTCACGAATGTTCTCGAGGCGCTGCGTCTGGAAATGCCGGAGGCGCGTTTCTATCAAGCTTCGTCGTCCGAGATGTACGGCCTTATCCAGGAGCCGGTACAGTCGGAGACCACGCCTTTCCATCCCCGCTCTCCTTACGCGGTGGCGAAGGTCTACGGTCACTGGATCACCGTCAACTACCGGGAAAGCTTCGGCCTGCACGCTTCGAGCGGCATCCTGTTCAATCACGAATCGCCGCTGCGCGGCATCGAATTCGTGACACGCAAGGTCACGGACGCCGTCGCGCGCATCAAGCTAGGGCTGGCAAGGGAACTGCGCCTGGGCAATATCGACGCCAGGCGCGACTGGGGCCACGCCAAGGACTATGTGCGCGCCATGTGGCTGATGCTGCAGCAGGACCGGCCCGACGACTATGTGATCGCCACCGGAAGGACGACGACTGTGCGTGACATGTGCAGGGTCGCATTCGAACATGTAGGTCTGAAGATGGACTACCATCTTGTCATCGATCCCGACCTATTCAGGCCGGCGGAAGTCGAAGTCCTGCTCGGCAATCCGGCCAAAGCAAAGGCGAAGCTCGGATGGGAAGCGACGATCTCCCTGGAAGAGATGATCCGCGAGATGGTGGACGCCGATTTGGCGCGCCACGCGGCCGCGAAGCGTTGAAAGGAAGCTCTTGCTTTTACAGGTCGATGACTTGACGCACCGTCTTCCGCCACGCATGCGCATGCGGATCATGCCTCGTGGTTCGTGAGGCCGGCATGCGGGTTTTGCTGACCGGAGCCAACGGTTTCGTCGGCCCCTATGTGCTCGACGCGCTGCGCAGGGTTTGCGGGCACGACATTGCCGTTGCTGCGACCTCCAAGGATGGCGGTCCACATCCCGCTTTCGGCCAGGTCGAAGTGTTAGACGTGACCGACCCGGCCGCCGTCCAAGACGCCGTTGCCCGTCACCGGCCCACCCATGTCATTCATCTTGCGGCGCTCGCGGCCCTGGAGACCGCCCAGGCCGATCCTCGGAACACGTGGCGCATTCATGTCGGCGGCGCGCTCAACGTGGCAAATGCGGTCCTCGACAAGGCTCCGGACTGCTCGCTGATCCATGTCGGGTCGGGCCTTGTCTATGGCGAAAGCGCGAAAGCCGGGCAGCCGCTCGACGAAAGCACGCTGCTTGCTCCGATAGACGACTATGCGGTGACCAAGGCCGCGGCCGACCTCGCGCTTGGCGCACTTTCACGCCAGGGGTTGAGGTGTATCCGGATGCGTCCCTTCAACCACACGGGACCGGGTCAGACCGAAGCATTTGCCGTGCCTGCCTTCGCCATGCAGATCGCGCGGATCGAAGCGGGCCTGGCTCCGCCGGTCATCCGTGTCGGCAATCTTGATGCCAGGCGCGATTTCCTGGATGTCCGCGACGTCGCCAACGCCTATGCGCGCGCGGTCCTGAACAGCCGCAACCTTGCCCCGAACATCATTTTCAACGTTGCATCCGGCGTGCCCTGGCGGGTAGGAGACATCCTCGATCTGCTGCTCGCGCAAAGCAGCGCCAAGATCGTCATGGAACAGGATCCGCTGCGGCTGCGACCGAGCGACCTGCCATGCATCGTTGGCGATGCGAGCCGCGCCCGGAGTTTGCTTGGCTGGGCACCCGAGCATCCCTTCGAAGATACGCTTGCTGCCGTCCTGGAGGATTGCCGCGCGCGCGCGGCCCAGGCCTGAGTAGGGACGACGCCTCGCCTGCTTCCCGAAAGCCCGAACTGAACCGCTGCCGTGCCAGCACAGCCGCGAAGCTGCCGCGCGGCGCCAGCGACCGGCGCTCCACCGCCGGCGATCGGGCAACGAACCGGCCGTGGATGGCGGCCCGCATCGTCGCCGATTTTAGTTGGTCCCCGGCATTGAGCTTTGCTCCGCCTCGTCCTATAAGGCCGCGCGCAGCGGGCATGCCCCGCCTGCTGGGGCGTCGCCAAGTGGTAAGGCATCGGTTTTTGGTACCGACATTCCCAGGTTCGAATCCTGGCGCCCCAGCCAACCTTCAAACGAAGCCACCTGGACCAATGACCGGCCGCGCCTCCTTTGAAGTTTGGCGGCTTTATCGGAAACCTCGACCGGACATCAGGCGCCTTGGATAGCGATTGCCGTGGTCAGCAAGATCAGGCTGAGCATCGCCAAAGCAGCGCGGACGACGTGCGAGAGTTCCCACCGGTTGCGAAGTGCTGTCCATTCTTGGGTCGGCGGAAGCGAAGCTCCGTCGCTACCTTCGGCGGCGAAGAATCGCTGCGCCGGCGCGTTCAATTTCACGTCCTGCAGCCAGTGTTTGTTGATCGGCTGGGTCATGAGCCAGAAGACAAGCTGCATTGCGAGGAGCGCGGCCAAGGCGCCGGCGATCAGCCAGCTTTGGATCGGGCCACTCGACGCCGGCATCAGCGCAAACGTCGCAAGGATTCCCCCGACCTCCGCGATGCCCCCTCCAATCGTGAAACCCGGGTAGTAGATCCGTTGGACAACGAAATACTCTTGCCTAGCGAGCCTCAATTTGCCCGGCAGCTCCAGCGCGTGGGAGAGCGCCATGGCCATCGCACCCGCCACGAGGATGACGGTCAGGACTTCCAGAAAGACATACATCGGATCGGCCTCTCACTCCGGCCTGGTGCTTGTTGCAGAAGCAACGAACGTGATCCTGCTGACCGGGTTCCCATCAGCGTACGCTTCAATTCCGCCGGGTGGCGCGCTGGGTGCATCGCGAGTTGGGCGAACGCCGCGATCATTGCGAAGCGGAGCCTCAGCCTAAACCTTTTCCGGGGACAGGCGTTGTTCATTCCAGACGGATCGGCAAAACGGCCGACGGAGAGGTTCGACCAAATGTATTTCATGGCATTGGCCACCGATTATGACGGTACACTGGCGCATGATGGCCTGGTCGCGGCCAGCACGGTCTCGGCATTGGAGAAGCTGAAGAAATCCGGGCGCAAGCTCATCCTCGTCACCGGCCGCGAACTGCCCGACCTCAAGGAGGTGTTTCGCGAGCTCCCCTTGTTCGACAAGGTCGTGGCGGAGAACGGCGCGCTGATCTACACGCCGGCCAGCGAGGAAGAACGCACGATTTCGCCCTCGCCTTCCTCCGATCTCATCGACAAGCTCAAGAAGCGCGGCGTGAAGCCGCTCTCGGTCGGCCGTTCGATCGTCGCCACCTGGGAGCCGCACCAGGCGACCGTGCTGGACGTC
Organism: Mesorhizobium sp. WSM4935; assembly: GCF_029625735.1. Lineage (NCBI taxonomy): Bacteria > Pseudomonadati > Pseudomonadota > Alphaproteobacteria > Hyphomicrobiales > Phyllobacteriaceae > Mesorhizobium > Mesorhizobium sp. WSM4935. Next base: position 180,621 of record NZ_JARTVR010000005.1, read on the forward strand.
ATCAAGAAGCTAGGGCTGGAGCTGGAGATCATCTTCAACAAGGGCGCGGTGATGATCCTGCCTTCCGGCGTCAACAAGGCGACCGGGCTGGCGGCAGCGCTGGAAGACCTGAAGCTGTCGCCGCACAATGTCGTGGGCGTCGGCGACGCCGAAAACGACCACGCCTTCCTCAGGGCCTCCGGCTGCAGCGTCGCGGTGGCCAACGCATTGCCCGCCGTAAAGGAGACGGCAGACCTCGTCACCAAGGAGGCGCGCGGCAAGGGCGTCGAGGAGCTGATCCGCAAACTGATCAAGCGCGATCACCTCACTGCCAAAAAGCGCTTGGGCGGCGTGCTGCTCGGAACCTCGCGCGGCAAGGACATCTATTTGTCGCCGATGGAAACAGTGCTGATCGCCGGTAGCTCGGGCATCGGCAAATCGACGCTGGCCACGGCGCTCACCGAACGGCTGGTCGAAAAGGGGCTGCAGTTCTGCATTTTCGACCCCGAGGGCGACTATGACGGACTGAAGGGCGCAGTGCCGCTCGGCAACGGCTCAACCGCCCCGAACAAGGAGCAATTGCTGGAACTGATCGAGAAGCCCCAGACCAATGTCGTGGTCAATGGCCTGGCGCTGAAAGTCGATGAGCGGCCCGATTTTTTCGCCGAATTGCTGCCCGGCCTCGGCAATGTCCGCTATCGCACGGCGAGGCCGCACTGGCTGATCATCGACGAGGCGCATCATTTGATGCCCAAGCGGCGCGGAGACACGCGATCGGTGCTTTCGATCGAGCTGCCCGGCACGGTGCTGATCACCGTCCACCCCGAAGCGATTTCGACCGATGCGCTCGGCCTGGTAACGGCGGTGATCGCGCTTGGTCCCAAGGCGAAGGGCGTAATCAAGACCTTCTGCAAGGAAACCGGGCTCCAGGCGCCAAAGGACATTCCATCGCCCAAGGGCGACCGGGTGCTGTTCTGGCGCCCGCACGATGGCAAGAAGCCGTTCACAGTCAAGGCGATCGAGCCCGACCAGTCGCTGAAGCGGCACAGCCGCAAATATGCCGAAGGCGAGCTCGACGAGGCCGGCAGCTTCTATTTCACCGGGCCGAAGAAGGCGATGAACCTCAGAGCCCACAACCTCATCATCTTCGCGCAGATGGCGGAAGGCATCGATGACAAGACATGGGAATACCATTTGCGCGCCGGCGATTATTCCAAGTGGTTCCGCCAGCAGATCAGGGACAAGGACCTCGCCCGAGAAACGGCAGAGGCGGAGAAGAACAAGGCATTGTCGGCTGACGAGAGCCGCAAGCTGGTGATCGACGCCGTGCGCCGCCGCTATACGGCGCCGGCGACCGCTCCGGAGGAATAGAGCTGGTGGCTACGCCCCACGGAAGCGGTGCGCGCGCTCAGCTCGCCTCGCGCATCGCTTCGGCCGCCTGAAGATCGACCGAGACCAGTTGGCTGACGCCCTGCTCGGCCATGGTGACGCCGAACAGCCGGTCCATGCGCGCCATGGTGATCGGGTTGTGGGTGATGATGACGAAGCGCGTCTCGGTCGTCTTCGCCATCTCTTCCATCAAGTTGCAGAAGCGCTCGACATTGTGGTCGTCGAGCGGCGCGTCGACCTCGTCGAGCACGCAGATCGGCGCCGGATTGGTGAGGAAGACGGCGAAGATCAGCGACATCGCCGTCAGCGCCTGCTCGCCGCCGGACAGCAACGTCATGGTCTGTGGCTTCTTGCCGGGCGGCCGGGCGAGGATTTCCAGCCCCGCTTCGAGCGGGTCTTCCGACTCGATCAGTTGCAATTCGGCGGTGCCGCCGCCGAACAAATGCGAAAACAGCCGCTGGAAATGGCCGTTGACCACCTCGAAGGCCGACAGCAGCCGCTCGCGGCCCTCGCGGTTGAGGTTCTGGATTGCCTGACGCAGCTTGCGGATCGCCTCGATGATGTCCTCGCGCTCGGAGACGATGGTCTCCAGCCGGTCGGACAGATCCTTCTGCTCTTCCTCGGCGCGCAGATTGACGGCGCCGAGCCGCTCGCGCTCGATCTTCAGCCTGTCGAGCTGTCGCTCGATCTCGGCCATGTCAGGCATCGGATCGTCGGCTTCGAGGCCGGTATGCTTGATGACGAGATGGGGCGGCGTGTTCAGCGCTTCCTGGATGCGCGCCTCGACCTCGGCGCGGCGCTCGTCGGCGGCGGTGAGCCGTTCCTCGGCCCGCACGCGGGTCTCGCGCGCTTCGGCGAGCGACTGGACGGCGGCGGTGGCCGCCTTGTCGAGCTCGGCCTGCTTGTTCTCCGCCTCCTGCAGGCGGTCGCTCGCCGCCTGGCGCAGCGCCTCGGCCTCGGAAAGCTGGGTCAACAGCGCGCGGCGCTTGGCGTCGATCTCGTCGGGCGCGTCGGCGAGCCGCTCGCGCTCGGCCTCGGCTTCCGCCTTGCGCTCGCCGAGGGCGGCGATCTGCGTCGAGGCATTTTCGGCGCGCTCCAGCCAGTTCTTGCGCTCGGCGCCGATGGCGTCGAGCCGGCGCATGCGCGCCTCGGCCTCGCGCCGCAGGCCCTCATGCACGGCGCGCGCATCGGCAAGGGTGGCGCGATCGCGCGAGACATTGGCGGAAGCCTGTTCGAGCTGCAGCTGGAGATCGCCAAGATCGGGTGCGTCCTTCAGCATCTCCTCGGCTTCGAGGAAGGCGGCCTGCGTCTCCTCATGGCTGTCGACGATGCGCGCACGCGCTTCATCCAGAGCAGCGCGGCGGCTCACCAGCTCGCCGCCGGCCTTCTCGGCCTCGGCCAAGGCGTTGCGGGCGGCATCCAGCGCATGCTGGGCGTCGCGGCCGGCCTGACGCGCATTGCGCTCGGCCTCACTTGCCTGGCGCATCGCCTGCTCGGCGCGCGCCAGCGCTTCCTCCGCCTCGCGCACGACGCGCGTCGCCTGCACGGCCTCGGCATCGAGCTCGGCCAGACGGTTCTTCTGCGCCAGCCGCTGGGCGGCGGCGGTCGGGGCGTCGGCGCTCGCGGACAGGCCGTCCCAGCGCCACAACGCGCCGTCGCGGCTCACCAGCCGCTGGCCGGGGGCCAACAATGCTTGAAGCCGGCGACCGTGGGCGGCGTCGACGATGCCGATCTGAGCCAAGCGGCGGGCAAGCTGCGCCGGCGCGCGCACGACGCTGGCAAGGCTCTTCACACCCTCGGGGAGCGCCGCATCGCCGGGCTGAATTGCGCTTTCGCCCCAATGCACCGGTGCGCTGCGGTCGAGCGGAACGTCGAGGTCCTCGCCCAATGCCGCACCCAGCGCCGTCTCATAGCCGCGCTCGACGCTGATCTGCTCCAGCACCGACGGGAAGAGATCGCCGCTCGCGGCATTGAGGATCTTCGCCAGCGTGCGTGCCTCGGTCTCGATACGCGCCAGTTCCGCTCTTGCATCCTGCAGCGGAGGCCTTGCGGCGCTTTCGGCGGCGCGCGCCTCCGCGACCGCCTGCTCGGCGGCGATGGCGCCGGCCTCGCTCTCTTCCAGCCGGGCAAGCGCATCCTCGACCAGAAGCCGCTTTTCGGCTGGATCGGGCAGACCTGAAATGCGTGCGACGATGTCGGAAAGCTCGCGGTCGACCTCGGCAAGCTGACGGGCGAAGCGGTCGCGGCGCTCGGCGGTCTCGCGCAGGCTGCGCTCGATCTGATAGCGCGAGGCAGCCGCCTCGGCGCGTTCGGCGGTCAGCGCGGCAAGTCTTGCCTCGCTCTGCGACAGCGTCGCGCCGGCCCGTTCGAAGGCGGCGCGCGTGGTCGCCTCGCGCTCGGCGGCGCCGGCATTGTCCGAGTTGAGCTCGGCCTCCTCGGCGCGCAGGCGTTCCAGGATATCGGCATTGTCGCGCACCATCCGCTCCTCGCGGGCGATGTCGGCATCGAGCTGCTGCAGGCGGCGTTCGAGCTCGGCCTGCCGCGAGCGGATGCGGCCGGCCTCTTCCTCGATCTGGGTCTTGGCGATCGACAGGCGCTGGAAGGCCGCGGCCGCGGCGGCTTCCGCGTCGCGCAAATCCGGCAGCCGGTGCGCGGCGATGCCCTGCTCTCTTGCCGCGGCCATCTGGGCCGCGGCGCGGTCGCCGACCAGCGTGGTGGCGACGGCGAGCGCCGAGCGCGCCTCGCCTTCCTGGGTCTTGGCCAGCGTCCAGCGCAGGTGCAGAAGCGTCGCTTCCGCCTTGCGGATATCGGCCGACAGGTTCTTGAAGCGCGAAGCCTGGCGCGCCTGGCGCTTCAGGCTGTCGATCTGGCCTTCCAATTCGCCGACGACGTCGTCCAGGCGCTCGAGATTCTGCTCGGCCGCCTTGAGCCGAAGCTCCGCCTCGTGCCGGCGCGTGTGCAGGCCGGAGATGCCGGCTGCCTCTTCCAGCAACGCGCGGCGGGCTTGCGGCTTTGCCTGGATCAGCTCGCCGATGCGGCCCTGGCCGACCATGGAGGGCGAGCGCGCGCCGGTCGACTGGTCGGCGAACAGAAGCTGCACGTCCTTGGCGCGCGCTTCCTTGCCGTTGATGCGGTAGAGCGAGCCGGCCTCGCGCTCGATGCGACGCGACACCTGCAACTCATCGGCATCGTTGAAGGCGGCGGGCGCCGTGCGGTCGGTGTTGTCGAGAAAAAGCGTGACTTCGGCGGTGTTGCGGGCGGGCCTTGTGCCGGAGCCGGAGAAGATCACGTCGTCCATGCCGGACGCGCGCATGTTCTTATAGGAGCTTTCGCCCATCACCCAGCGCAAAGCTTCGACGAGATTCGACTTGCCGCAGCCGTTCGGCCCGACAATGCCGGTCAACCCGCGTTCGATGACGAACTCGCCGGGCTCGACGAAGGATTTGAAACCGAGGAGGCGAAGGCGCGAAAATTTCATTCGCGCCGACCCACACTACAGGCCATGGCGCCGAAGCCGGACCGCTTCGGCGCGGCCTGGATGTCAGAGCAGAGGGTCGATGATGGCCGACATTTCCTCAATCGACATCGCCCCCTTGTAGGTCTTTCCGTTGATGAAGAAGGTCGGCGTCGAGTCGACCTTGAACTCGTCCGCTCCACGTTTCTGGACTGCTCTCACATCGTCCAGAAGCTTCTGGTCCGTCAAGCAGGCCTCGAAGGACTCCTGTGTAAAACCGGCCAGCTTGGAGATCTGCAGCAGCGCTTCCTTGGTGTTGTTGACGCCAACCCAGCTCGGCTGCTGCTTGAACAGCACATCGACCATGGCGAAGTAGTTGTCCTTGGAGCAGCGCGCCAGCATGAAGCCGGCCTCGGCGCTCGGGTCGAAGGGGAATTCGCGCAGGATATAGCGGACCTTACCGGTGTCGATATATTTCTTCTTCAACTCAGGGAATGTTGTGTCGTTGAAATGCGCGCAATGCGGGCAGGTCATCGAGGCGTACTCGACGATGGTGACCTTGGCGTCGTCCTTGCCGAGCTGCTTGTCGGGCAATGCGCCGGGCTTGAGCAGTTCCGCCATGTCGACGGTGCCCTGCGCCTCGGGCACCTGAACCGCGGCCGGGGTGGCGGCCGGCTTGGCAGGCGTCGACGGGTCGGCAGGCTTCACGTCGGCCGCCTTCGCCTCCTCGCCGGAGTCGCTGCATGCGGCAAGCAGCGCCACCGCAGGAACAGCGGCCAGCGTGGTCAGAAGGTTTCTGCGGGACAGACTTTTGCCAAACGGGCTTTTGCCAAACGGGGCACGGTTCATGCGAATCACCTGATATCGGTTGGATTTTGCAATGCAAGGGCTAGAAAAGGCGAGAGTTGGCGCGAATTAAGGCATCGCGATCCCCTATCCATCGCGAAACTTGATCATAAGCATCACGAATGCGCGAGATTGGTGACGCATTCATGACGCTTCTTACGACCCTTTCGCCTTCCTTTCACCCATAATTGTGGCGCCGAGCCGCTCCAGCGAAGCGCGCAGGCCGTCATCCTCTATTTTGCCGACCAGATGCGAAAGCTTCGATTTCTCCGCCTCGCTCAAGGGTCGCGGCGCCGGCTTTGGCCGCGCCTTTTGCGAAAGCACCGGTTTCTGCAGGATCTTGATGCGGCCGATCGCGTTGAAGCCCAGGAAGGCGTTGACGCGGTTGATGACCTCGCCGGCCTCGTGCTGCAAATGCAGCGCCGCCATGCCCTCGCAGGCGATGATCAGCGTCGCCGGCTCGAACGGATCGTCCTCGTGCAGGCGACGTGGCCATTGGATCTTCTCCGGCCGCGAATGGCTTGCGAGCCGCGGTCCGGCGATCTCTTCCCAGGACTGCACCAGCCCGATCGAGATGCCGGCGCGCTTCTTCAGCACCGGATCGAGGATCTCGGTCGCGAGATCGCTCACCGGAACGGGATTGCCGAAGGGCCTTTTCCCTGCCATGTGCGTTCTCCAGTTCCCAATTCATCCGATCAATGGCACCGCGAAACCAGACCCGCAAGGCATCATATGAGACCGCATCCGGCGATACGGGCATCGCGTCCCGCCTGCTCGCCTGGTATGACGCTCACCATCGCGACCTGCCCTGGCGCGTCACGCCCGGGGCGTTCGCCCGTGGAATCAGGCCCGATCCCTATCGTGTCTGGATGTCCGAGGTCATGCTGCAGCAGACCACGGTCGAGGCGGTGAAAGCCTATTTCCGCAACTTCGTCGAGAAATGGCCGACCGTCGAGGCGCTGGCGGCGGCGCCCGCCGAGGATGTGATGAAGGCCTGGGCCGGGCTCGGCTATTATTCCAGGGCGCGCAACCTGAAAGCCTGCGCCGACCTGGTAGCGCTGCGGGGCGGCCGCTTTCCCGACACCGAGGCGGGCCTGCGCGAACTGCCGGGGATCGGCGCCTATACGGCGGCGGCGATTGCGGCGATCGCCTTCGATCGGCCGGCGGCGGTCGTCGACGGCAATGTCGAGCGGGTCGTCTCCCGGCTCTATTCCATTGAAACGCCGCTCAGCAATGCCAAGCCGGAAATCCGCGCGCTGGTCGAAAGGCTGGTGCCGCAGGCAAGGCCCGGCGATTTCGCCCAGGCGATGATGGACCTCGGCGCGACGATCTGCACGCCGAAGCGGCCGCGCTGCATGCTGTGTCCGGTCCGCGAGGATTGCAGCGCCATCCTCAGCGGCGACCCGGAACGTTTCCCGGTCCGCCTGCCGAAAGATGACAAGCCGCTGCGCAAGGGTGCGGCCTTCGTCGCCGAGCGCGACGACGGCGCCATCCTGCTGCGCAAGCGGCCGGAGAAGGGCTTGCTCGGCGGCATGACCGAGGTGCCGACCACCGGCTGGACAGCGCGGATCGACGGCGCCACCACGGCCGAGGCCGCACCTTTTGCCGCCAATTGGCGGCCTGCCGGGCAGATCGGACATGTCTTCACCCACTTCGCGCTCGAACTTGAAATCTTCCATGCCCACATCAAGGGCGACGCGCCGGACGGACATTTCTGGTCGCTCGCCCATGAAATTTCCGGGGAAGCGCTGCCCACCGTCATGAAAAAGGTAATCGAGGCGGCGATACCGGGCGCGACCAAGAAACCGAAAGGCATGCAATGACCGAAATCCGCCATATCGTGTTCGACATCGGCAAGGTGCTGGTCCATTACGACCCGGACATCCCGTTCAGCCGGCTGATCCCAGACGCCGGGGAACGGAAATGGTTCTTCGACAACGTCTGCACCAGCGCCTGGAACCTCGAGCAGGACCGCGGCCGGACCTGGGAGGAAGCCGAGTCATTGCTGATCGCCGAGCATCCCGGCCATGCCGAGAACATCCGCAATTTCCGCCGCTACTGGCACGACATGGTGCCGCATGCCTATGACGACAGCGTCGCGCTGCTCGAAGGCCTGATCGATGGCGGCCATGACGTGACGCTGCTCACCAACTGGGCCTCGGATACTTTCCGCGAGGCCCGGGCCCGTTTTCCGTTCCTGGAAAAGCCGCGCGGCATCACCGTCTCCGGCGATATCGGCCTGATCAAGCCAGACCGCGCCATCTACGACCATCACGTCGCGTCGTTCGGGCTCGATCCGGCGGCGTCTTTGTTCATCGACGACAGCCAGAAGAATGTCGACGGCGCCAAGGCCGCCGGCTGGCAGGCGGTGCTGTTCACCGACGCCGGGACGCTTAAAGCGGATCTCGAACGGCTCGGGATTGCGGCTTGAACTGAATCGCTGCAGCGATCCGCTGAAGTGCTGATTCAACCCCCTGCCCGCTCCATGCCGAGCCGGGCGATGCGGCGCAGCTCGTCGATCGGGGTCAAGCCGCCGCTGCGCTCATAGTGCCAGAAGGTCCAGCCGTTGCAGGCGTCCAGCCCCTGTACCTCGGCGCCGATCTTATGGATCGAGCCGGCGCTGTCGCCGATCGCCAGCGTGCCGTCGGCGCGCACTTTCGCTGCCCAGCGCTTCTTGGCGTCGTAGAGCGTGGCGCCCGGCGCCACAAGGCCGTTGTCGATCAGACTGATGAAGGCGACGCGCGGCTCGGCGCGCCTGCCCGAAAGCACGGTGAGGTCGGCGCTTTCCAGCGGGCGAACCGCGGCGATGCGCTCATTGGCGGCGTCGATATAAGCCTGCTCGCGCTCGATGCCGACAAAGTGGCGGCCGAGGCGCTTGGCGACGGCGCCTGTGGTGCCGGAGCCGAAGAAGGGATCGAGCACGATGTCGCCCGGCTTGGTCGACGCCATCATGACGCGGGCCAGCAGGGCCTCCGGCTTCTGCGTCGGATGCAGCTTGTTGCCGTTCTCGTCCTTGAGCCGCTCGCCGCCGGTGCAGATCGGGAACAGCCAGTCGGAGCGCATCTGCAGATCGTCGTTCGAGGCCTTCAGCGCCTCGTAATTGAAGGTGTAGCCCTTGGCTTTCTGGTCGCGCGATGCCCAGATCATCGTCTCATGCGCGTTCTGGAAGCGGCGGCCGCGGAAATTCGGCATCGGGTTGGTCTTGCGCCAGACGATGTCGTTGAGGATCCAGAAGCCCAGATCCTGCATACGGGCGCCGACGCGGAAGATGTTGTGATAGGAGCCGATGACCCAGATGGTGCCGCTGGGTTTCAGCACGCGGCGCGCCGCGAGCAGCCAAGCGCGGGTGAAGGCGTCATAGGCCTCGAAACTCTCGAACTGGTCCCAGTCGTCGTCGACGGCGTCGACCTTGGACTGGTCGGGCCGGTGCAGGTCGCCGTCGAGCTGCAGATTGTAGGGCGGGTCGGCGAAGATGACGTCGATCGACTTTTCCGGCAGCCTGTCCAGCGCGGCGACGCAATCGCCCTTGAGGATCGTGTCCAACCATTCGGACTGCTGGGGAGCGTGGGAAAGCTCGTCGAGAAGACGCACGGCAGACATCGAAACACCCAAAAGAACGCGTTACGGTTTTACTCTCCGTTATGGTTACCGATCAGCGTAAACATTCGGTGAAGGCGGCGCTTCCGGCTGCCGAGGTTTGCGAAGAACGGCCCGTTAGTGTATGCCGCGCCGCTTAAGCCAGTCAGGCCCCCTTCCCCAGCTTTTTTTCCGGATTGCCATGCCTCAGCCAGATCTTGTCATTTTCGATTGCGACGGCGTGCTCGTCGATTCTGAAATCGTCGCCGCGCGCGTCGAAGCCGAGCTTCTGATATCGGCCGGCTTCGAGATCTCGGCGGAGGAAATTTCCGAGACCTATGCCGGGCTGACCTTCAAGGACATCATGCTGCGGCTCGAGGAGAAGTCCGAGATCCCGTTCCAGGCGTCGCTGATCGACCGCGCCGAGGAGTTGGTCGACCGCAAGCTGCGCAGCGACGTGCGCATCATCGACGGCGCCCGTGAGGCGGTCGCGGCCGTCACCGCGCCGCGCGCCGTCTGCTCCAATTCGCGCACCGAGCGGGTCGAATTCATGCTGGAGAAGGTGCGGCTGCTGCCCTTCTTCACCGGCCGCATCTTTTCGGGGCTGGACATTCCCAGCAAGAAGACCAAGCCGGCGCCGGACGTCTTCCTCTACGCGGCAGAGAAGCTCGGCGCCAACCCGAAGAACACCTTCGTCATCGAGGATTCCGTGCATGGCGTCGCCGGCGCCAGGGCGGCCGGCATGCGCGTCATCGGCTTCACCGGCGCCGGGCACAGCTATCCGGGTCATGCCGATGCGCTGACCGAGGCCGGCGCCGAGACGGTCATCCGGCGCTGGGCTGAGTTCAACAGCACGATCGCCGCGCTGTCGGAGTGGTCGGAAGACGCCTAAGGCTCGTTCTAATCTTGCCGCCTCAGTTCGTCGCCGGAGCGCGCTTCTTCCGCTTGCCCTTCGACTTATCCCCGGTGGCGGCCGGCGCGTTCTCGTCATAGCCGGCATAGGCCTGGTAGTCGCGCGCGGTCGGCTCCGGCACCAAGACATTGTTGTCGACAAAGACGAACTGGGTGGCGGCCGAGGGGTCGGTCACCTGCACCTGGTACGGATGCAATTGCGAATAAAGCACTTCGTCGCCGTGCTGGACGGCGATGCGGATCGGCATGGTGACGGTGCCGGGCGCGAACATCGGCCCCGGCACCACCTTGCCGGCGACCGCGATCTTCATCGACATCTGGCCGTTGGCATGGGTGCAATCGCGCGTCACATCGGTGATGGCGGCCTGGTAGATGATCTTCGACGGATCGTGATCGGGATCGATCGGCTGGCCGTTGGGGCCGGTCTGGGCGGCCGCGGCGGTTGCCTGGGCCTCGGCTTCCGCCGCCGGATCAAGCTTCTTTTTCTTGGGCTTCGCGGTTGCGCCCTTGGCATAGGTGTTGAAATAGGCGGTACCGTCGCGCAGCGTCACTTTGGGGCAATAGGCGCGCAGCTGGCTGGCGAGGATCTTGGGATCCTGGGGCGGCGGCGGCGCGGTCGGATCCTTCTTGCTGAAACCGAAGTCAAGAATGCCATTGTCGCTCGATTGGCAGCCGGCGACGGCAAGCATAAAGCCGGTGAGCGCCAGACCCGCGACAAAACGACGGTTGACCGAATAAAACGCCATGAAACTGCACTTCCCTCTCACAAAGCCGGTGACGTATAGCAACGGCGCGGCAAAAATGCGACTGAGCCGGCTCGGAAAATTAACCAATTGCCGTGGATGACGCGACCGGCAGCAATGGGCCTTTGACGATGCAATATGTGAGTACCCGCGGGGATGCGCCCGCGCTTGGATTTTCCGACGCAGTGCTGGCCGGCCTGGCGCGCGACGGCGGGCTTTACGTGCCGCGCGAATGGCCGCAGTTTTCCGACGCCGACATCCGTGGCATGCGCGGGCTTGCCTATCCGGACCTTGCCATCCGGGTCTTGACACCCTTTCTGGGCGGCGAGATCGCGGCGGCCGTTTTCGAGCGGCTGGTGCGCGAGGCATATGCCACTTTCCGGCACGAGGCCGTCTGCCCGCTGGTGCAGACCGGGACAAACACCTTCATCCTGGAGCTGTTCCACGGCCCGACACTGGCGTTCAAGGACGTGGCGATGCAGTTGCTCGCCCGCCTGATGGACCATGTGCTTGCCGAACGCGGCCAACGCGCCACCATCGTCGGCGCGACCTCGGGCGACACCGGGGGTGCCGCGATCGACGCCTTCGCCAGCCGCGACCGCACCGACATCTTCATCCTTTTCCCGCACGGCAAGGTCTCGCCGGTACAGCAACGGCAGATGACGACGTCTTCAGCCGCCAATGTCCATGCGCTGTCGGTCGAAGGCAATTTCGACGATTGCCAGGGCCTGGTGAAGGATATGTTCAACGATCACGGCTTTCGCGACCGGGTGTCGCTGTCGGGGGTCAATTCGATCAACTGGGCACGCATCATGGCCCAGATCGTCTATTATTTCTCGTCGGCGCTATCGCTCGGCGCACCCGACCGGCCGGTCTCCTTTACCGTGCCGACCGGCAATTTCGGCGATATTTTCGCAGGCTACGCCGCCAAGCGCATGGGCCTGCCGATCGAGCGGCTGATCATCGCCACCAACGACAACGACATTCTGGCGCGCACGCTGGCGAGCGGCGAATATCGCACCAAGGGAGTGTTCGCCACGACCTCGCCATCGATGGACATACAGGTATCGTCGAATTTCGAGCGCCTGCTGTTCGAGGCGGCCGGACGCAACGCTGAGACGGTCAGGCGCTACATGAACGGGCTGAAGCAGTCCGGCGCCTTCACCATCGACGAAGGCGAGCTCAAGCGCATCCGCGCCGAGTTCGACGCCGGCCGCGCGACGGTCGATGAGGTCGCCGCCACCATCCGTGCGACGCTGGAGAAAAGCAACTATCTGCTCGATCCGCATACGGCGGCGGCCGTTCATGTCGCCGCTTCCCATGCGTCCGGTCCGGTGCCCATGGTGGTACTCGGCACCGCGCATCCGGCGAAATTCCCGGCGGCGGTAGAGGCTGCGAGCGGCATCAGCCCTGCCCTGCCCGCATGGCTGGGCGGCTTGATGACAGCCGACGAAAAATACACGATACTTCCATCCGACTTGAAAATGGTGGAAGATTACGTGAGCCGCCACTCGCGGGCGGCGCGTTAGGGAGTACTTGCCATATGGGTGTTGAGGTAAGCCGTCTGTCGAACGGCCTGACAGTCGCCACCGAAACCCTTCCAAGCATCGAATCGGTAGCCTTAGGAGCCTGGGTCAAGTCAGGCGCCCGCAATGAGCGTGACGAAGAGCATGGCATGGCCCATCTGCTCGAGCACATGGCGTTCAAGGGCACCAAGCGCCGAAGCGCCTTCGAAATCGCCTCGGAAATCGAGAATGTCGGCGGCGAGATCAACGCCGCCACCAGCGTCGAGACGACCTCCTACTACGCCAGGGTGCTTTCCGACGACGTGCCGCTGGCCGTCGATATTCTGGCCGACATCCTGCAGGAATCCGAATTCGATCCCGACGAATTGGAACGCGAGCAGCACGTGATCCTGCAGGAAATCGGCGCCGCGCATGACACGCCCGACGACATCGTCTTCGACCGCTTCACCGAAACCGCCTTTCGCCATCAGACCATCGGCCGCTCGATCCTGGGCACGCCGGAGACGGTCAAATCCTTCACCTCGAGCCAGCTGCACGACTTCATCGAGCGGCAATATGACGCCGAACGGATGGTGATCGTGGCGGCCGGCGACATCAAGCACGACAATTTCGTGCGCGAGGTGGAGAAACAGCTCGGCGGCTTCCGCGCCAAGGCGGCGGGCAACATCCCGCAATATGCGCAATATGTTGGCGGCGATTTCCGCGAGGACCGCGACCTGATGGATGCGCAGATCGTGCTGGGCTTCGAGGGCCGCGCTTACCATGTGCGCGATTTCTACGCCTCGCAGGTGCTTTCGATGATCCTGGGCGGCGGCATGTCGTCGCGACTATTCCAGGAGGTTCGCGAGAAGCGCGGTCTCTGTTATTCGGTCTATGCCTTCCATTGGGGTTTTTCCGACACCGGCATTTTCGGCGTGCATGCCGCGACCGGGCAGAGCGACATCGCCAAGCTGGTGCCGGTCATCATCGACGAGTTGCAGAAGGCCGGCGAGAGTATCCAGCAGGAAGAGCTCGACCGGGCGCGCGCGCAATATCGCGCCGGCCTCATCATGTCGGCCGAAAGCCCGGCCAGCCGCGCCTCGCAGATCGCCAGGCAGCTGCTTTTGTTCGGGCGGCCGATCGCCAAGGAGGAATTGATGGAGCGGCTTTCGGCGCTGACAGTCGACCGGCTGACCGACCTCTCCTCGCGGCTGTTCTCGACCAAGCCGACGCTCACCGCGGTCGGGCCCGTGGGCACGCTTGCGCCCTACGAGGCGATCCTCGAATCGCTTGCGGGCCCGCAGACGACGGCCCGCCGGCTCGCCGTCTGACCTTCGACCAAAACCGTGTTTGCGCTCCCTTTCTTTCGCCGCGACCTGCCGGCATTGAAGGGCGACAAGGTCACGCTGCGCGTGCCATTGACCAACGACTATCGCGAATGGTCGACGCTACGCGGCGAAAGCCGTGCTTTTCTGGAGCCCTGGGAGCCGCGCTGGCAGCCTGACGAGCTCGACCGCACCGCATGGCGGCTGCGCATCAGCCGCTATCGTGAGGATTACGCGCAGGGCACGGCCATCGCCTTCTTCATCTTCGAAAAATCGAGCGGCAAGCTTGCCGGCGGCATCACGCTCGGCAACATCCGCCACGGCGTCGCGCAGAGCGGCCATATCGGCTACTGGATCGGCGAACGCTTCGGCGGCCGCGGCCTGATGACCGAGGCGGTCAAGCTGGTGTCGCGCTTCGCCTTCGATACGCTCAGGTTGCACCGGATCGAGGCCGCCTGTATTCCCGAAAACGCCCGGTCGATCCGCGTGCTTGAAAAAGCCGGATTCCGGCGCGAAGGACTTCTGCGATCCTATCTCAGGATCAACGGCATCTGGCAGGATCACTATCTCTACGCCCGGATCGCGGACGATCCGCCGGGCGATGGAACGAAGGGCTGAATGTGACGAATTCTCCGCGATTAGCGTCGCTGTTCGCCCTCATCATGACGGTCGTCGTCACACTTTTTTCGGCCATCCCGGCTTTCGCCGTCGAGCCGATCAAGATCGCGCGCGACGACAAGGCGCTGGACCTCTCCGGCGCCGTGGAAATCTACCGGAACCAGGGCGAGAATTTCCAGGTCTCGACCGCGCCCGGGCCCGACGGCATCGTGCGGCGCATCGAGGTGGAAGCCAATGACGCGCGCTCGAGCGGCGACTGGGCCGTCTTTGCGCTTGCCAACACAACCGACCAGCAGCTCGACCGGCTGATCGTGGCGCCGCATTTCCGCCTGGTGAATTCGGGCATCTTCTGGCCGGATCTCGGTTCGACGCGCATCGCCGCGATCACGCCCAGCGAAGGTTTCGCGCTCGACCGCCAGACAAGCCCTGACGCCGACGTGTTCCGGGTGACGCTGAACCCGGGAACGGTGGTGACCTTCATCGCCGAGCTCGCCTCGCCGAAGCTGCCGCAGGTTTATCTCTGGGAGCCGGATTCCTACAAGGACTCGGTCAATTCCTACACGCTGTTCCGCGGCATCGTCATCGGCATCTCTGGCCTGCTGGCGCTGTTCCTGACGATCCTGTTCGTGGTCAAGGGAACCTCGATGTTCCCGGCGACCGCGGCGCTCGCCTGGGCGGTGCTCGCCTATATCTGCGTCGACTTCGGCTTCCTCAACAAGATCATCGCGATATCGCCCGGCAACGAGCAGATATGGCGGGCCGGCACGGAGGTGGCCTTAGCCGCAACCTTCGTGGTGTTCCTGTTCGCCTATCTCAACCTCAACCGGTGGCACGGCCATTTCAGCTATGGTGCCCTGGTCTGGATCCTCGGCCTGCTTCTGATCGCGGGCGTGGCCATCGTCGATCCGGCGGTCGCCGCCGGCATCGCCCGCATCTCGTTCGCCGCCACCGCGCTGACCGGCCTCGGCCTCATCATCTTCCTCGGGATACGCGGCTATGACCGTGCGATCATGCTGGTGCCGAGCTGGGTCATGGTGCTGTTATGGCTATGCGGCTCGTGGATGGCGATCACCGGCATGCTGGACAACGACATCGCCCAACCGGCGCTGGGCGGCGGCCTGATCCTGATCATTCTCTTGATCGGCTTCACCGTCATGCAGCATGCCTTTGCCGGCGGCGCGCTGCATCAGGGCCTGTTCTCCGATCTCGAGCGGCAGGCGCTCGCCGTCGCGGGCTCGGGCGACATCGTCTGGGACTGGGACGTGCTGCGCGACCGCGTGGTGACCAAGCCGGACATCAGCCTGCAGCTCGGCCTCGCGCCGAACAGCCTCGGGGGCGCCGCCCGCAACTGGCTGCCGGTGCTGCATGCCGACGACCGCGACACGTTCCGCACCACGCTCGACGTGGTGCTGGAGCATCGCCGCGGCAAGGTGGCGCAGAACTTCCGCCTGCGCGGCGCGGACGGCCACTATCACTGGTTCTCGCTGCGCGCCCGCCCGGTGATCGGCTCCGACGGCGAGGTGATCCGCTGTGTCGGCACCATGGTCGACGTGACCGAGCAGAAGAAATCCGAGGAAAGGCTGCTGCACGACGCCGTGCACGACAATCTGACCGGCTTGCCGAACCGCGAATTGTTCATGAACCGGCTGGAGGCGATCATCTCTATCGCCCGCACCGAGGACAAAGTGCGCCCCACGGTCTTCATCATCGACATCGACCGCTTCAAGCAGGTCAATGACGGTCTGGGCATCTCGGCCGGCGACACCATCCTTCTCACCGTCGCGCGCAGGCTGCACCGGCTCCTCAAGCCGAAGGATTCGCTGTCGCGCTTTGCCGGCGACCAGTTCGCGCTGATGCTGCTTTCGGAACAGGACCCGGCCCGCATCGCCGCCATGGCCGACGCCATCAAGCACGCAATCAACAATCCGATCACCTTCGCCAAGCGCGAGATCGTGCTGACCGCCTCGATCGGCCTGATCACCTGGACGACGGCGCAGACCTCGGCCGAGGACATGGTCAAGGACGCCGAGCTTGCCATGCACCAGGCCAAGCGCTTCGGCGGCGATCGCATCGAGCCGTTCCGGCCCGCCTTCCGCACCGTCGGCACCGACCGGCTGCAATTCGAATCCGACCTTCGCCGCGCCATCGAGCGGCGCGAGTTCACGCTTGCCTACCAGCCGATCGTACGGCTGGAGGACGGCAGCGTCGCCGGCTTCGAGGCGCTGCTTCGGTGGGACCATCCGCGTCGCGGCATGATCCCGCCGGGGGACTTCATTCCGGTGGCCGAGAATTGCGGGCTGATCGTGCAGCTCGGCCTGTTCGCCATGCAGCAGGCGGCCGAGGACCTGGCCGCCTGGCAAAAGCAGATCGGCGACGCGCCGCTGTCGGTCTCGGTCAATCTGTCGAGCCGTCAGCTCATCCGCCGCGACCTGGTCAGCGATGTCCGTTCGGTCATCGCGCGCGCCAATCTGAAGCCGCGCTGCTTCCGCCTGGAGCTCACCGAGTCGCTGGTAATGGACAATCCCGAGCAGACCGCGCATGTGCTGACCAAGCTGAAGCAGCTCGGCATCGGGCTCTCGCTTGACGATTTCGGCACCGGCTATTCGTCGCTCTCCTACCTGACGCGCTTCCCCTTCGACACGATCAAGATCGACAAGAGCTTCGTCGACGACGCGACGCCGAAGCGGGCGGTGCTGCTCAAATCCATGGTCAACATGGCGCATGAGCTCGGCCTGTCGGTCGTGGCGGAAGGCATTTCGGACGAAAGCGACGCGCTTGAGCTGCGCCAGATGGGCTGTGAATATGTGCAAAGCTTCATGTTCGGCGCGCCGATGCCCGGCGACCAGGTGCTGAAGACGTTGAGGGAGCAGTATCCGCTGACCCAGGCTTAGATGGTGTGGGCGCGACGCCCACCAACTTCATTCTAGGGCGGAGCAAGGAGCGTAGCGACGCGCGCAGACCCTAGAATGACGAAGTTGGGGATGCTCCCGCTAACCCAAAAGCCATGACGAATGTGCTATGCGTGCCCCGCGGCGGCGCTCAGATGGGCGAGGTCGATGCCGATCGAGGCGAGGATACGGTCGTATTTGCGCTCGATATCGGTATCGAAGAGAAGCTCGGGCGTGGCTGGACAGGTGAGCCAGCCGTTCTCGGCGATCTCGCTTTCGAGCTGGCCGGCGCCCCAGCCGGAATAGCCGAGCGCCATCAGCGCATGGCGCGGGCCACGCCCCGTGGAGATGGCGCGCAGGATATCGACGGTTGCCGTCAGGCAGATGTCGTCGGAGACGTTGAGCGAGGATTCCACGCGATAGTCGCCGGAATGCAGCACGAAGCCGCGGCTGCGGTCGACCGGCCCGCCATTGCGCACGACGAAATCGCGCGTATGCGCCGGCAGGCGGATGGCTTCCTGCTCGTTCATGATGCCGAGCTGCACCAGCAGGTCCGGAAACAGCATCTGCTGCGTCTGGTTGATGATGAGCCCCATCGCGCCCTCGTCGCTATGGGCGCAGATGTAGATGACGGAGCGCGCGAAGCGGTCGTCCTTCATGCCCGGCATGGCAATCAAGAACTGGTCGTCGAGGAAGCCGCGTCCGGCGGCCGCCTTCTTGTGGCGCAGCAAGTCCATGGCCTGAGCGTAACGCGTTTCGGCAGCGCCGAAAAGATGGTGCGGGTCCCCGATGTCACGCAAATATGATACCGGAAGGCTGACGAAGTCATTGCGCGGCCAAGAACGGACGGTCAAATCACGGCATGCGATACATGAAAATACTGGTTGTCGGGGTCGTTTTCGGGTGGGCTGCCAGCCTCCCGGCCGAGGCCTCTTCCTCTGTCTGGTACAATACGGAAGGCGGCAAGGTGCGGCTGGTGACCACCGGCAAGCCCGACGAGGCCGGCAAGATCCACGGCGTGCTCGATATCGCGTTGAAGCCCGGCTGGAAGACCTATTGGCGCGATCCGGGCGATGCCGGCGTGCCGCCGCAGCTCGACATATCCGGCAGTACCAACATCGTCGACGCCCAATTGTCGTTCCCGCCGCCGCAGCGGCATGACGACGGCTACGGCAAATGGGCCGGCTACGATCGTCCGGTGTCGCTGCCGGTGACCTTCACCGTGTCTTCGCCCGGCCAACCGGCGACCATCGATGCCCATGTCTTCCTCGGCATTTGCGAGACGATCTGCATTCCAGTACAGACCCGGCTCAGCGTCGACCCCGGCTCCGATCCGGACAACGCGACCGACGCCGCACTGGTGAAAACCGCGCTTGCGACGCTGCCCTCCCCGGCCCGGTCCGATTTCGGCATCAGCGTGCTGCCCGGCGACCACGAAACCCTTGTCGTCCAGGCGCAGTCGCCCGGCGATCCGGAATCCGTGGATTTCTTCATCGCCGGCGAGCGCGACTACATGTTCGGCGCGCCGGTGCGCAACCAGAAGGACGGCAAGCTCGTCTTCACCGTGCCGATCCTCGACCGGCCGTCAGCGACGCCGACTGATGGCGGGCTCTACTACACGCTGACCAGCGCCGAGGGTTCGGTCGACGGGTTGCTGCCTTTCCCCTGATCCGGCATCTCTTTCCAAGCCGCGATTGCGGACGGAAGCCGCCTCACACTTTTCCTGGAATTGCTCTGGGAGCCGCAATTCCGGACGGAAACCGCAGCACACTTTCCTGGAATTGCTCTGAGAGCCGCGATTGCGGACGAAAAGCCGCTGCGCACTTTCCTGGACTTGTTGTGAGAGGTTGCTGGCGACCGCGCAGTCCGATATCGAAGGCGTCGGTCTTTCCCATCTCCCCCAAACGAGGCTCCCATGACCATTTCGGTTGGCGAAAAACTGCCTGACGTGACCTTCAAGACGATGACCGCCGATGGCGCGAAGGATATAACGGGCAAAGAGATCTTCGCCGGCAAGAAGGTGGTGCTGTTCGGTGTTCCCGGCGCCTTCACGCCGACCTGCAGCAACAATCATTTGCCGGGCTATCTGGAAAACCATGACGCCATTCTCGCGCGCGGCGTCGACACGATCGCCGTCGTCTCGGTCAACGACGTGCATGTCATGGGCGCCTGGGCGCGCTTCTCGGGCGGCGAGGGCAAGATCCTCTATCTCGCCGATGGCAGCGGTGATTTCGCCAAGGCCGTGGGGCTCGACAACGATCTTTCCGCGGCCGGCATGGGCCTGCGCTCGAAACGCTTCTCGATGATCGTCGACGACCGCAAGGTCGTGGCACTCAATGTCGAGACCAAGCCTGGCGTCAACGAGAGCGGCGCCGCCAAGATCCTCGAGCAGCTCTGATGCTGGATATCGTCTGGCGCGCGGTGGCGATCGGTATCGGTGCCACGGTGTTCATGGATATCTGGGCGATCATCCTCAACAAGACGATCGGCCAGCCATTGCCCAACTGGGGCATGGTCGGACGCTGGGTACGGCATCTGCCGGAGAGGATCTTTCACGACGATATCGGCAAGGCGGCGCCCTATGCGCATGAAAAGGCGCTCGGCTGGGCCTTCCACTACCTCGTCGGCATCCTCTACGGCGTGATCCTTGTCGTGCTCGCCGGCGCGGACTGGCTGGCGGCGCCGACCTTCCTGCCGGCCTTCATCCTCGGCATCGTCACCGTCGGGGCCGGCTGGTTCCTGCTGGCGCCCGGCATGGGCGCAGGCTGGGCGGCATCCAAGCTGCCCAATCCGACGAAGGTGCGCGCGCTCAACCTCGCGGCGCACACGGTGTTCGCGCTCGGCATGTTCTCGACAGCGCTGCTGATCCGCTGAAGAGAGAAGCCGTCGGACTCTCAATAGCTCTGGGTCGAACGTCTGGGGGCAGGCCTCCTTGCCGGGGCGCCTTCCTGCGCTGGCGCAGCCGTAACCGGCGCAGGCCTCGCCAGCTTCGGCTTGAACGGCGCCATGCCTTGCCGGGCCAGTTCGTCGGCGCGTTCGTTCTCCGGGTGGCCGGCATGGCCCTTCACCCAATGCCAGGTGACCTTATGGCGCCGGTTGGCCTCGTCGAGCGCCTGCCAGAGCTCGCCATTCTTGACCGGCTTTCTGTCGCCTGTCTTCCAGCCGTTTTTCTTCCAGCCATGGATCCATTTGGAGATGCCGTCCATGACGTATTTGCTGTCGGTGTAGAGATCGACCGTGCAAGGTTCCTTCAGCGCATTGAGCGCGGTGATGGCGGCGAGCAGTTCCATGCGGTTGTTGGTGGTCTCCGCCTCGCCGCCGGACAGTTCCTTGGTCACGCCGTTATAGCGCAGCACCGCGCCCCAGCCGCCCGGCCCGGGATTGCCCGAGCAGGCGCCGTCGGTGAATATCTCGATCTTCTTGTTCATGTCAGCCCGTATTCGGATGGCGACTTGATGGCGCGGTGGAAGCGCATGCGGCGGATATATTCGGTCGGGTCGCGCTTCATCACCAGCCCGCCGTCCGGAATGGTCAGCCAGTCATAGAGCCTTGTCAGCATGAAGCGCAGCGCCGAGCCGCGCGCCAGCATCGGCAGCGCCGTCTCCTCCTCGCCCGAGAGCGGCCGCACCGACTGATAGCCGGAAAGCAGCGCCGCGCCTTTGGTCAGGTTGAAGGAAAAATCCTTCTCGAAGCACCAGGCGTTGAGGCAGGTGGCCACATCATAGGCATAGAGGTCGTCACAGGCGAAATAGAAGTCGATCAGCCCGGACAGTTTCTCGCCGAGGAAGAAGACATTGTCGGGGAACAGATCGGCATGGATGATGCCTTGCGGCAGGCCCTTCGGCCAGTTGCGCTCGAAATCTTTGAAATCGGCATCGACCTCGGCCGCCAGCCCCGGCTCGACCTCGTCGGCGCGGTCGCGCGAGGCCGCCCAGAGCTTGCGCCAGCCCTTGATCGCCAGCGCGTTCGGCCTTCTCATCTGAAAATCCTGGCCCGCAAGATGGAGGCCGGCGAGCGCCTTGCCCACTTCGCCGCAATGGGCGGCGGTCGGCCGCCTGAGCGACAGGCCTTCGAGGAAGGTGATGATGACGGCGGGCCGGCCGGCCAGCGTGCCGATGACGGTGCCATCATGCGCGGTGACCGGCAGCGGGCAGGAAATGCCCTTCCTGGCGAGATGGCCCATCAGGCCGAGAAAGAACGGCAGGTCGGCCTTGTCGACGCGCTTTTCGTAGAGCGTCAGAATATAGGAGCCGGTCGAGGCGTGGACCAGGAAGTTGGAATTCTCGGTGCCCTCGGCGATGCCCTTGTAGGAGAGCAGCTCACCCACCGGATAGGCTTTGAGAAACGCGGTCAGTTCGCCTTCGTTGACGTCGGTATAGACGGCCATGCGGTTTCACGCCGCTCCGTTGACGAAGGCCATGTCGGCCGCCGTCAGTTCGACATCGCGCAGCACCCGCATCACCGGAAAATCCTCCGTTTCCGTGGCCGTGACGGCCAGATCGATGGTGACGTCGAAGCGCTGCCGGAACGCGTCGATGATCTCGTCGACGATGATCTCCGGCGCCGAGGCGCCGGCCGACAGACCAAGCGTCCTGATCCCGGCGATCTCATCCCACGGAATTTCGGCGGCGCGCTGCACGAGAAGCGACATTGTCGCACCCGCGCGCTCCGCCACTTCGACAAGGCGGCGCGAGTTGGAGGAGTTGGGAGCGCCGACGACGAGGAAAAGATCGGCCCCGACCGCCGTCTCCTTCACCGCTTCCTGGCGGTTGGTGGTGGCGTAACAGATCGATTCGGCGGCCGGTGCATGCAGTTCGGGAAACCGCTGCTCGAGCGCCCGGATGATGCCGGCGGTATCCTCGACCGACAAGGTCGTCTGGGTGACGAAGCCCAGCGCCGAAGCGTCGGCGGGCACGAAACGCGCCGCGTCGGCCTCGGTCTCGATCAGCGTCACGGCGCCCTCTGGCAGCTGGCCCATCGTGCCTATCACTTCCGGGTGGCCGGCGTGACCGATCAGGAGCACATGCCGGCCGAGCCGCTGGTGGCGCATCGCCTGCTTGTGCACCTTGGAGACGAGCGGGCAGGTGGCATCGAGGTAGAAAAGATTGCGCGCCTCGGCATCCGCCGGCACCGATTTCGGCACGCCATGCGCGGAAAAGACCACAGGCGACTGACGATGCTCGGGCGGTATCTCGGAGAGTTCCTCGATGAACACGGCGCCGAGGCTCTGCAGCCCTTCGACGACGTAGCGGTTGTGCACGATCTCGTGGCGGACATAAACCGGCGCGCCGTATTTCTTCAGCGCCAGCACCACGATTTGGATGGCGCGATCGACGCCGGCGCAGAAGCCACGCGGCTGGCAGAGCCTGATGGTCAGCGGTGGCTTTTTCTCAATCATGAATACTGGCCGGTTCGGTCGTAGCGCTGGACGCGAAATGAGGTGCGCGCCCCTCCCCTGTCAAGAGCGGCGGCGCTCACTGCTCTTTCGCCGGGCGACGGAGTCTCAGGATCAGCACAGCAGCAAGAGCGGCGGCCAGCCCGTACCAGGTGACGGCATATTGCAGGTGATTGTTCGGCAGGTCGATGATGGTGACGCCACCGACCGGCAGGCCGCCTGGGTTCGGCGTCTTGTCGGCATCGATGAAGAACGGCACCAGCACGAAGCCGGCCGGCAAGCCGGCCGTCGCCGCCATGACGTCGCGGTCCTTCCAATAGAAGATGTTCTTGGCGACGTCATTGTCGGGAAGCATCATCGACGGCTTTGCAGGCAGCGGATTGCGCGCGAGCCCGGTCACCGTCACCTTGCCGGCAATTTCGCCCTGCTGGCGCTTGCCCGGATCCTTGAGGTCGTAAGGAACGAAGCCGCGGTTGACGAGGACGAAGCGGCCGTCCTCGAGTTGCAGGGGCGTGTAGACGTTGAAGCCGCTGTCCCCTTCCCAGGTGGAAAAGAAATGCCGCTCGCCCTGGTGCAGGAAAGTGCCGGTCACCGTCACCGGGGTGTAATCGACGTCATGGGAAGCGGCGAACTCCTTCTCGACCTCGGCCAGCGGCAATGGCGCTGAATGCGTGCGCTTGTCGATGGTGGCGAGCAAGCCCTCCTTCCAGTGCAGGCGTTGGACCTGCCAGGTGCCCAGCCCGATCAGGACGGCGAACAGCACAAGGCCGAGACCAACCAGCAACGCCGAGCGCGGCCGTGTACGGCCGGCCACTGAGCCTGTCATCCCGTTCATCCCTGGGATTCCAGCCTGCCCTCGGAGGCCTTTTTCGAATATTGCAAGGTGATCAGCACGCCCTTGATCAGGCGCAGCGCCGTCAGGCAGAGCACCAGCGCCAGCGGTATCCACAAGATGAAGTGCAGCCAGAGCGGCGGGCTGAGCGTCACCTCCATCCACAATGCGAGGCCGACGACGATGAAGCCGATGATCAGGATGACGAACACCGCCGGTCCGTCGCCGGCATCGGCGAAGGAATAGTCGAGCCCACAATTGTAGCAACGCTTGCCGACGGTGAGGAAACCGGAGAACAGCTTGCCTTCGCCGCAGCGCGGGCAACGACCATGCAGGCCGGCCGAGATCGGATCGATGGGTGGCCAGATCGCCTTATCTTCATCCATGTCGGCACCCTAGACCTTTCCGCCCCAAAAAATAAGGCGGCCACGTCGCCGCAGCCGCCCTTGGGATTTGGAGGACCGTCGGTTTAATGGCCTTCGATTAGCGCGCCGTTCGAGGCCCAGACATAGATGCAGCTGAACAGGAACAGCCAGACCACGTCGACGAAGTGCCAGTACCAGGCGGCCGCCTCGAAGCCGAAATGCTGCTTCGGCGTGAAGTCGCCGCGCATCGCGCGCACCAGGCAGACCAGCAGGAAGATGGTGCCGATGATGACGTGGAAGCCGTGAAAGCCGGTCGCCATGAAGAAGGTGGCGCCGTAGATCGAATCCCGGAAACCGAACGGAGCGTGCATGTACTCGTAGGCCTGCACCATAGTGAACAGCATGCCGAGGCCTACGGTCAGCACGAGGCCGTTGACCAGGCCCTTGCGGTCGCCATGCAGTAGCGCGTGGTGTGCCCAGGTCACTGTCGTGCCCGACAGAAGCAGGATGATGGTGTTGTAGAGCGGCAGGTGAAAAGGATCGAGGACCTCCAGGCCCTTCGGCGGCCAGACGCCACCGGTGAAGGCGGTGCGGGCATACTGGTTTGCCTCGCCGGGGAAGAGACTTGCGTCGAAGAAGGCCCAGAACCAGGCGACGAAGAACATCACCTCGGAGGCGATGAACATGATCATGCCGTAGCGCAGGTGCAGCGACACGACGCGCGTGTGGTGGCCTTCATGCGCTTCCTTGATGGTGTCCGACCACCAGGCGAACATCGTGTAGAGCACGATGATCATGCCGATGAAGAACAGCCACGGATTGGCGATGTTGTGGCCGAAGACCGGGAAGTTGCCGCCCTTCAGATACTGCATCAGACAGACGCCGCCGACAGCGGTGACCAGCGCGCCGACCGAACCCAGGAAAGGCCAGGGGCTCGGGTTGACGAGATGGTAGTCGTGGTGTGGTTTTGCGTGCGCGTCTGCCATATCAACCCCCGAGGCTTGCTTCGGAATCTGGAACTTTGTTGCTGCTGCCAGCGGCCGGCGCCGACGAGGCGACAGGCTGTTTTTTTTCGACCGGGAACATCGTGTAGGACAGGGTGATCGTCTTCAAGTCCTTGAGTTCCGGCACATTGACGATGTCCGGATCGACATAGAACACGACCGGCATATCCAGCGTCTCGCCGGGCTTCAGCGTCGTGTCGGTGAAGCAGAAGCACTCCACCTTGTTGAAATAGGCGCCGGCCATTTCAGGCTGCACGTTGAACGAGGCGCGGCCGGTGATGGGGCGATCGAACTTGTTGGTGGCGCTGTAATGCGCCTGGGTGGTCTGGCCGATCTTGATCGTCACCGAACGGGCGACCGGCTCGAACTGCCACGGAATGCCGTTGGTGTTGGCATCGAAGCGGATGGTTATGTCGCGGTCGAGGATGCGACCGGCATATTGCTTCTCGGCGCGCTGCGTGGTGCCGCCATAGCCGGTGACCTGGCAGAACATCTTGTAGAGCGGCACCGCCGCATAGGCCATGCCGATCATGCCGGTGAAGAAGGCAAGGCAGACGGCGGCGACGATACCGTTGTTGACCTTGCGCGGGTTGCTCAAGTCGCCGCTCATCAGCCGCCTCCGAACAGACCTGAGCCGGTCAAGCTCGCGCCATGGTGGCCGAAGCGCACGATGGTGGCGGCATAGAAGACGATGACCAATGCGGCCAGCGCGACTCCGATGGCGACGGAGCGGTTGCGGCGCGCCTTGCGCTGGCGCTCGGTCAGCGTGACCAGTTCGAGGTCCTTGTCGGCCACGGTCATGCTCCCCCCATCATGAACGCGCGCCCGACGACGCAATCGACGAGATAGGCGGCGAAGATGGCGAAGAGATAGAGCAGCGAATAGCCGAACAGGGCCTTGGCCGGCTTCATCGCGCGGTCGTCATCAGCCATGGCAAGCACTTTCCAGGCGTACCAGACGAAGCCCAGGCCGAGGATCGCCGAGACGACGCCATAGCCGGCCGTGGTGTATCCGAGCGCCCAGGGCAGCACGCCGACCGGCGCCAGGATCAGCGCATAGGCAAAGATCTGCCGGCGGGTCGAGGCCTGGCCGGCGACATTCGGCATCATCGGGATGCCGGCGCGGGCGTAGTCGTCGGACTTGAACAGCGCCAGCGCCCAGAAATGCGGCGGCGTCCACAGGAAGATGATCAGGAACAGGATCACGCTTTCGAGGCTGACAGAGCCGGTCACCGCGGCCCAGCCGATCACCGGCGGGATGGCGCCGGCGGCGCCGCCGATGACGATGTTCTGCGGCGTCCAGCGCTTCAGCCACATGGTGTAGATGACGGCGTAGAAGAAGATGGTGAAGGCGAGAAGCCCTGCCGAGAGCCAGTTGACCAGCACGCCGAGCGTCATCACCGACAGCACCGAGAGCACGAGGCCGAAGCTCAGCGCCTCGCCTGGCGTGACGCGGCCGGCCGGCACCGGGCGGCCGGCGGTCCTGGTCATCACCGCGTCGATGTCGGCGTCGTACCACATGTTGAGCGCGCCGGAAGCACCAGCACCGATCGCGATCGCCAGGATGGCGATCACCGCCAGCAACGGATTGATGGCGACAGGCGCGGCAACCATGCCGACAAAGGCCGTGAACACGACCAGCGACATGACGCGTGGCTTCAGGAGGGCGAAGAAATCGCCGGCGGTCGCTTCCGACATGCGAAAGCCAACTTCCTCCATCAATCTGTCGTCGGCAAGGGCCATGCGTACTTAAAGTCCATGATTCCGTTGGCCAAGACCGCCGGCGAACCGGCGGCCTCGTGTTCTCGGAGGCCGCCTACTTGATCTTCGGCAGCTGTTCCCACTGGTGGAACGGCGGCGGCGAAGGCAGCTGCCATTCGAGCGTGGTGGCGCCCTCGCCCCACGGATTGGCGCCGGCGACGCGCTTCTTCTGGAAGGCCTCGAACACGCCGTAGAGGAAGATCGCAACGCCGACGGCAGCGATGTAGGAGCCGTAGGACGAGATCATGTTCCAGCCGGCGAAGGCGTCCGGATAGTCGACGGTGCGGCGCGGCATGCCGGCGAGGCCGAGGAAGTGCTGCGGGAAGAAGATCAGGTTAACGCCGACAAAGGTGACCCAGAAATGGGTGTTGGCGATAACCGGCGAGTACATATAGCCGGTCATCTTAGGGAACCAGTAGTACCAGCCGGCGAAGATCGCGAACACGGCGCCCAGCGACAGCACGTAGTGGAAGTGCGCGATCACGAAATAGGTGTCGTGCAGCGAGCGGTCGAGGCCGGCATTGGCCAGTTGGACGCCGGTGACGCCACCGATGGTGAACAGGAAGATGAAGCCCAGCGCCCACAGCATCGGCGGCTTGAAGGAGATCGAGCCGCCCCACATGGTGGCGATCCAGGAGAAGATCTTCACGCCGGTCGGCACCGCGATGACCATGGTGGCGAACACGAAGTAACGCTGCGTGTCGAGCGACAGGCCGGTCGTGTACATGTGGTGCGCCCAGACGATGAAGCCGACGGCGCCGATCGCGACCATGGCGTAGGCCATGCCGAGATAGCCGAACACCGGCTTCTTCGAGAAGGTCGAGACGATGTGGCTGATGATGCCGAAGCCCGGCAGGATCAGGATGTACACTTCGGGGTGGCCGAAGAACCAGAACAGGTGCTGGAAGAGGATCGGATCACCGCCCTGGTCCGGCACGAAGAAAGCAGTGCCGAAATTGCGGTCGGTGAGCAGCATGGTGATGGCGCCCGCCAGAACCGGCAGCGACAAGAGCAGCAGGAAGGCGGTGATCAGCACGGCCCAGGCAAACAGCGGCATCTTGTGCAGCGTCATGCCGGGCGCGCGCATGTTGAAGATGGTGGTGATGAAGTTGATGGCGCCAAGGATCGACGACGCGCCGGCGATATGGATCGACAGGATCGCGAGGTCCATCGCCGGACCAGGCTGGCCGGAGGTCGAGAGCGGCGGGTAGATCGTCCAGCCGCCGCCGACGCCGAAAGCGCCCGGCGCGCTCGGCACGAACATCGAGGAGAGCAGCAGGATGAAGGCCGGAGGCAGCAGCCAGAAGGAGATGTTATTCATGCGCGGGAAGGCCATGTCCGGCGCGCCGATCATGATTGGCACCATCCAGTTGGCGAAGCCGCCGATGAGCGCGGGCATGACCATGAAGAAGATCATGATCAGGCCGTGCGCGGCGCCGAAGGCGTTATACATGCTCTTGCCACCGTCGATGGCGGCGTCGCCCTGCATGCCGTAGACCATCTGCGCCAGGCCGCTGAATATCTGGATGCCCGGCTCCTGCAGCTCCATGCGGATGGCGACCGAGAGCGCGGCGCCGATGACGCCGGCAATGATCGCGAAGATCAGGTAGAGCGTGCCGATGTCCTTATGGTTGGTCGAGTAGACCCAGCGGACCCAGCCATGCGGCCTGTGGTCGCCATGATCGTGAGCTGCAGCCTCTGCCATGTTCCGCTCCGTTCCCTAAATCTTGCTAACCCGCGGCATCAGTTGCCGGCGGCCGCTACCTTGTTGGTACCATCGATCTCGGCCATCAGCGCCTTGTTGGCGGCAGGCACATCGGTCTTGGCCGTCTCCAGCCAGGTCTTGAACTGCGCATCGGACACGACGCGGACCGCGATCGGCATGAAGGCATGGTCCTTGCCGCAGAGCTGCGAGCACTGGCCGTAATAGAGGCCTTCCTTCTCCGCCTTGAACCAGGTCTCGTTGGTGCGGCCGGGCACGGCATCCATCTTGATGCCGAAGGACGGCACGGCGAAGGAGTGGATGACGTCGGTCGCGGTGATCAGCACGCGGGTCATGGTGTTGACCGGCACGACCAGCTCGTTGTCGACCGCGAGCAGGCGAGGATAGAGGGCGCGATCTTCCTTGCCGGCCTTGGCGCGGTCGGCATCCTGGAGAACCGCCGAGTTGAAGGAGAAGCTCTTGTCGACCTGGTATTCGTAATCCCAGTTCCACTGGTTGCCGGTCGCCTTGACGGTGAGCTTGGCTTCTTCCGGCGGGGTGTATTGCGCGGTGAGCAGCTGGAAGGAGGGAATGGCGATGAGCAGAAGCACGATCACCGGTCCGACGGTCCAGATCACCTCGATCAGAGTGTTGTGGCTGGTCCTGGACGGCACCGGGTTGGCGCTGGCGCGGAAGCGCAGGATGCAGACGAGCAGCAGCACCAGCACGAGGATGGTGATCGGGACGATGAACCACATGGTATAGTTCCCGAACCGCTCGATCTGCCGCATCATATCGGTCGCCGGCGCCTGGAAGGTCATTTCCCACGGCCGCGGCTGGTCGGCATGGGCCGCCCCACTGGAGAAGAGCACGGCTGAAGCTGCCGCACCTGCCAAGAATTCAGCGCTCGCCAGGAATTTCCTCATCGCCCTCTCGTCTCCCACTTCCCGCGATCTGGTCGCACCAATAACGGACGGTGCCGGGATCGGGAATCCCGGTTTGTCCCTAGGGTGGTTCAAACCATACTCTATTTGCCTCCGCAAGAAAGGAGCGGAGGAAACCGTGCGGCATTTTTGCGCGCAGGCCGAAGGCCGTCTTCAGGCCTCGGCGCACTATATGCGCAACGGTCGCAATTCGGGCGAATTTGCTTTGGAAAAGCATGGAATTGCCGGTATCGGGGCGGGCCGGCGACGGTCTCGTCCTTTACTTGGCCCCGGCGCGGCTTAAAGTGCCGTGATTCGCAATGGAGCCGTCATGACTTCCTGGCTTTCGAGAACCTTGGCGAAGGTCGTTCTTGCCCTTGCCTTGCTCGGCGTCGGCATAGCCGTTGGCGCCGCCGCCGCGCCGAACAACGCCACGCCCCCGAGCGGTACGGTAAAGTCGACGCATGGCGCGTGGTCGATCATCTGCGACACGCCGGCGGGCGCGACCTCCGAACAATGCGTGATGATGCAGAACGTCGTCGCCGAGGACCGTCCTGAAATGGGGCTTTCGGTCGTGGTGCTGCGCACCGCCGACAACAAGGCCGAGATCCTGCGCGTGCTGGCGCCGCTCGGCGTGCTGCTGCCCAACGGCCTCGGCCTCAATGTCGACGGCAAGGATATCGGCCGCGCCTATTTCGTGCGCTGCTTCCAGGACGGCTGCTACGCCGAGGTCATCCTCGAAAAGCCGCTGCTCGACACTTTGAAGAGCGGCACCTCGGCCACCTTCATCGTCTTCCAGACGCCGGAGGAAGGCATCGGCATTCCCGTCGACCTCAAGGGCTTTGCGGAAGGCTTCGCCGCCCTACCTTGATCTCTTGCCCATGCGCCGCTCCTGACGCCGAGGTCCGGGGACGAATGCGCGATTGGCGGCCAGGAGGGTCAATGCGCGCGAATTTATTCGCTTTCATCGCCGGTCTGGCACTGGTCGCCGCGGTTCCGGCCGCACGGGCCGAGGATGCCGAAATCCTCCGGAAGCCCGAGCCGGCAGCGATCCTCGATATCGCCAAGGGTTTCGGCTCGGCCAAGATGGACAGGGACGACAATGGCGATCCGATGATTTCCGGGCGGATCGAGGGCGTCAAATACGTGATCTATTTCTATGGCTGCGAAAACCACGAGAACTGCAAATCGCTGCAGTTCTCGACCGGTTACACCGACCCGCTGACCGCAGAACAAGCCAACGCCTGGAATGCAAAATACCGCTAGGTGAAGGCCTATTCGGGCGACGGCTCGAATTTCAAGATGGATGTCTCCTTTACGGGCGGCATCACCAAGGCCAATCTGGAGGAGCAGTTCTCCAACTGGGAGGCGATGGCCGGCAACATCAAGGGCTTCCTCAGCGGCGGGTGAAGGCGCCGCAATAGCCGGCCTCATCCCTGTTGGCGATTGTGCGACGGCAGCTTGGCGCCTACATCCGGTGCAACGATTTTGTTTCCACGAATGGATTTGCCATGAACAGCCTGATCGGCCAATTCGACATTTCCGACGATCGCGTCAAAGAGATCGTCGCCGAGACCATCAAGGGCGCCGACGACGGCGAGCTGTTCCTCGAATACAGCGAGAGCGAAGCGCTGATGTTCGACAACGGCCGGCTGAAGACGGCCAATTTCAACACCGACCAGGGATTCGGCCTGCGCGCCGTGGCCGGCGAGGCCAGCGGCTATGCGCATTCCAGCGATCTCTCCGAAGCCTCGCTGCTGCGCGCGGCCGACGCCGTCTCGGCGGTCAAGGGCGGCTACTCCGGCACATTGGCCGGAGCGCCCGCCCGCACCAACCGCCACCTCTATGGCGACGAGAATCCCATCCCCTCGCCGTCCTTCGAGGCCAAGGCCAAACTGCTGCAGGAGATCGACGGCTGGCTGCGGGCCAAGGATCCGCGCGTGCGCCAGGTGACGGCCTCGCTCGCAGCCTCCTGGCAACATGTCGAGATCGTGCGCGGCGACGGCCAGATCGTGCGTGACATCCGCCCGCTGGTCCGCATCAATGTCTCGGTCGTGGTTGGCAGCGGCGACCGGCAGGAGAGCGGCTCCTACGGCATGGGCGGCCGCAAGAGTTTTGGCGAGTTCGTCAGCGAGGAAAGCTGGAAACATGCGGCAGGCGAAGCGCTGCGGCAGGCGCTGGTCAATCTCGAAGCCGTCCCGGCGCCCGCCGGCACCTTCGACATCGTGCTGTCCAGCGGCTGGCCTGGCGTGATGCTGCACGAGGCGGTCGGCCACGGTCTCGAAGGCGACTTCAACCGCAAGAAGACATCGGCCTTCGCCGGCCTGATGGGCCAACAGGTGGCAGCGAAGGGCGTCACCGTGGTCGACGACGGCACCATTCCCGAGCGGCGCGGCTCACTCACCGTCGACGACGAAGGGACGCCGTCGGCGCGCAACGTGCTGATCGAGGACGGCAAACTGGTCGGCTATATGCAGGACCGCCAGAACGCCCGGCTGATGGGCATGAAGGCGACCGGCAATGGCCGCCGCGAAGGCTACGCGCACCAGCCGATGCCGCGCATGACCAACACCTATATGACCTCGGGCGACATGACCCCAGACGAGATCATCGCCTCGGTCAAGAACGGCATCTACGCCGTCTCCTTCGGCGGCGGCCAGGTCGACATCACCTCGGGTAAATTCGTGTTCGGCTGCACCGAGGCCTACATGATCGAGAACGGCAAGGTGACGCAGCCGATCAAGGGCGCAATGCTGATCGGCAACGGACCGGACGCCATGCACCGCGTCAGCATGATCGGCAACGACATGCAGCTCGACAACGGCATCGGCATGTGCGGCAAGGCCGGACAGGGCGTGCCCGTCGGCGTCGGCCAGCCGCATCTCAGGATGAACCAGATGACGGTGGGCGGCACCAGGGTTTGAGGCGCCTGAATGCAGGCGCTTGAAATCGGCTCGGCCGTAG
The DNA here is from genome assembly GCF_029625735.1 of Mesorhizobium sp. WSM4935. Taxonomy (NCBI): domain Bacteria; kingdom Pseudomonadati; phylum Pseudomonadota; class Alphaproteobacteria; order Hyphomicrobiales; family Phyllobacteriaceae; genus Mesorhizobium; species Mesorhizobium sp. WSM4935. The sequence continues at coordinate 212,801 of NZ_JARTVR010000005.1, forward strand.
TCGACGTTACCCTTATCCTACAAAGGTAAGGTCGCGATGTCTGTTTTTGAAAAGCTCATGACCACCCTCTCGGCCAAGGGACAGGTAATTCTGCCAAGCGCCATCCGGAAACGGAGAGGCTGGGGCGCGGGAACGAGGCTTGAGATTGAGGAGACGCCGGAAGGGGTGCTTTTGAAGCTGGCGCCTGTCTTTGCGGCGGCGCAGCCAAACGATGTTTTCAGCTCCTTGCCGTCCCGCGGCGCGTCGAAGACGTTGGAAGAAATGGATACGGGCGTGCTCGCCGAAGCACGGCGGCGCCATGCGCGCGATCAGGAGGCATAAGGCCTGGGCCATCGGGACTTTGGGCACGCTGGCGCGTTCAGCCAGGCTGATGCTCGCATTCCGGCCTGAATGCATCCTCCACCTTGAAGTGAACACAATCGTGTTAGGACATTATTAATTGTTCACTTGGCGGAGCGGGTGTTTGCGCCTTAGCCTGCCGCCAGTCTTCTCGTTGCGGTGGTGTTGGCAATGCAGCGTTCCCCTGGCGTCCTGACCTCTTCCTTCCTCCTTGGCCTCGTTTCGTTTCTTGGCGCTTCATCGCTGCAAGTCGGCCCTGCAGCGGCCCAGTCGTCGCTGTTCAAGCTAACCTCGACACGACCTGTTGCCAGTTCCGCCACGGTCGGCGGCAGCACCAGCGTGCCGTATGGCTGGCTCGATTTCTGTCATCGCCGGCCGAAGGAGTGCAAGGTGCCCGCCCTGCCCGCTACAAGCGTCAAGCTGACCGCGCGGAACATGAGCATCCTCAAGGGGATAAACCTGAAGGCGAACCGCTCCATCAAGCCAGTCAGCAACTACGACCACTGGGGCACGATGATGGACCACTGGGACTATCCGACGGACGGTAAGGGCGATTGCAAGATTTACGCGCTCTACAAGCGCAAGCTTCTCCAGGAAGCGGGATTTCCTCGGCAGGCTCTGCTGATGACGGTGGTGCGCGACCTGCACAATGAGGGCCACACGATCCTGACGGTGAAGACCGACAAGGGCGACCTCGTGCTGGACAATCTGGTCGACGAAATCCGGCCCTGGAACGCCACCGGCTATTATTTCCTGAAGCGCCAGTCGCAGCAGAACCCGAATGTTTGGGTGTCGATCGACCAGCGCGGCGGCACGGCGAAACGGCTGTCTCCGAACTCGTAGAGACCAGAGCATTCACCGTTCACGGAAACGGCAAGCTACTCTATCTCCTGGGACGCAATTCCGGACCGGAGGCTACGGCGAAGTGGCCGGGCCCCACCCCTCCAGCTTTTGCTGGAGTCGCTCTCGGCCTGGCCCGAGCGGCTTGGTCTGCTTTGACAGCCTGACCCGTCACAAGCCCGATATCCTCTGCCTCGCAAAATACACGGCCGGAAAGTCCGGCCCATGTACGGGGCGTTGTCGCCTCGCGGCCATGTAAGCCTTGCGGCCTACTGCTTACAGGGCGGTTCGCCAGGATGCCCGCAGGCCGGCTTCCTGTTTCCCTGCGGAGGCTGCTCCTTGGGCCGCTGCGGCAGACGCCGCTCCTGCGGCTGAGGCCTCGGCTGCTGCTCCAGGCGTCTCTCTTGCATCTGAGGCTGAGGCCTCGGCTGCTGCAGGTGTCTCTCTTGCACCTGAGGCCTTGGCTGCGCCTGGAACTCCGGCCTTTGCGGCCTGAGCACCTGCACGTTCGGCCTTTCCCGCTGGAAGTTGCGCTGGGCGTTGGTGCCCGCGCCGGTGGCTCCCTCTTCGCCGTTCTGCGGCCTGCGGAACTTCCTGTTTCCGTTGGCCGAACCCTGATTCTGGTCGGAGAACACACTCGGATTGTTCTTCCTGAGCCGCTCCTGCACGCTCGGCCGGTTCTCGGCCGGCGCGCCGTTGACGGTCGGCAGCTTGCGGAACTTCCTGCCTCTGTCGCCTCCGTTGACCGAACCTTGATCGCTCGGGCCGACAGCTGTCTGGCCCGCCGAGAGATCCTTGCGTGTTAGTTTCCTCGGCTTGCCTTCGTTCTGGCCGGACAACGCATTCGGATTGTTCTTCCCGAACCTCTGCTGGGCATTTTGCCCATTCTCGCCCGGCGCGCCATTGATGGTTGGCAGCTTGCGAAACTTCTTACCTCTATCGCCTGCGTTGACCGAACCTTGATCGCTCGGTCCGGCAGTGGTCTGTCCTCCCGACAAATCCGTGCGTGTCAGCTTCCTCGGTCTGCCTCCGTTCTGGCCCGACAAAACATTCGGATTGTTCTTCCCGAACCTCTGCTGGGCGTTCTGCCCGTTCTCGCCCGGCGCGCCATTGCCGGTTGGCAGCTGGCGCAACTTGCCGTTCCTGCTCTGACCGTTGACAGCTCCGTTCTGCTGGCCGTTGTCCATAACGGGGGCGCCAGCATTCCCGGTAGCCTGCTGGTCGCCACCCACCGTGCTTTGCTTGCCCGGCACCTTCCTGTTGGGCGCGTTCTGACCGTTGAGCACCGGCCTGCCGTTGACGAGCGGCAGCGCGTTGCCGTCAGCTCCCGGCAAGGCGTGATCGGTCGAGAGCTTGCCCATCGTCCTCGCCTGCGGGGTCGCAGCCGGCTGCTGGCCCTGCGTGACAGCCTGGCCCGGCTTCAGCGATTGCGGCGTCGCACCAGGCTGCTGGCCCTGCGTGACAGCCTGGCCCGGCTTCAGCGGCTGGCCGCCCCCACTTTGCTTGAACAGCACCGCCCTTTTCTGCAGCAACGGCGGCAGCGCCACCTTGGCCGCCAGTGCGGCCGCTCCCGCGCCGACCGCCATTTTCTGGCCGGTGGTGAGGCCGCTCGGTGCATTGGCGTTTGGCTGTTCCGCCTGATTGGCCGCCTCGCTGTTGATCGTCGTGTTGTTGATGTTGTTGATGACGGTCGTGTTGTGAATGTTGTTGAAGATGACGTCGTTCGGCGGCGGCACGATGTCACGCGGCGGCCTGACCCAGACCGGCACGGGGACGAAGACCGGCGTCGGCAGGACGTAAACATCGACCGGCGGCGGGGGCGGCGGCAGCACGACGAAATCCGGCGGAGGCGGCGGCAGGAAGACCACCGCGACCGGCGGAGGCGGCTCGAAATCGAAATCGGGATCGTCGAAATAGAGCACCGGACGATCGACGTAGACGATTTCCTCCGGCGGTGGCGGCGGTACGTCATAGACGATGACCGAGAAGCTCGGCGGCGGCTCGAGCGCGGCGTCGAAATGTTCCAGCCGGCGGCGCGCGTCCCAGGCATGCGGGCCGTGCGGATAGCGTTCGAGATAGGACCAGTAGGCCTCCGGCGTGTCGCGCATCCAGGTCTGGCGCCAGGTGATCGCCTCGCGCCGCGCCGCGATGATGGCGCGCACGCGCTTGGCCATCGGATCGAATCCTCATAGCCGCGCATCGTGTCGCGATCGAGGGCCGCGACATAGGCGTCATGGGCGTCGAAGTCCCGTATCTCTCTCGTACGGTCGGCCCGGGATTCGGCCTCGGAAACCTTCGGCGCCGGCGCGTCCGGGGCGCGGTCGAAGAAGACGAAGGGTGCATCGATCTTCGAGGCGTCCCACGGCACCTCTGCCCCTTGCGTCACCTCGTTGACACGCAGGCGCGTGCGGTCGAACACATCCTCGAGCGACAGGCCGCCGTCGCGCATCATCTCGGCCAGCGCCTGCGCATAGGCGCCATAGGGTCCCTTGCCTTCCGGCGCCACCGTGCCCGGCGCGGCGTTGAAGGCGACCAGCATGTTCGGATCGGGCTCGACCAGCGCCAGGCCACCGGCCAGCGGCTGGTTCCACTGGGGAAAGTCATTTGGCCGCGCCGCGTCGAGCACCACGATGTTGACCTTGTTCGGCAGGGCGGCGAGCGGCCTGGTAAGGTCGGAGACCCGCACCGCCTGGATCGGCACATCGGCCGGATTGGCGATCTTGGCGTCGACCGGCAGGAAATAATTCTCGCCCTCGAACTGCGCGCCGTGGCCGGCAAGGTAGACGAAGACGACGGCGTCGGGACCGGCGGCCGAAACCTTGGCGAGAAAATCGCGATAGGCGCCCCGTAGCGATTCCTGATCGACATCACGCGCGCCGACCACGTCGAAGCCGGCCGCCTGCAAGGTCTGCGCGATCAAGCCGGCATCGTTGGCCGGCGTTGCCAGCGCCCCGGACGGATAGGCAGCATTGCCGATGACGAAGGCGAGGCGCCTTTGCTCTTGCGCGAGGGCGCCGGTCGCCGAGACGGCGACGACAAGGAAGAGAAGGAAGAAACCGAGGAATTTCTGGAGCATCCGCATTTTCAGGCCACCGTTGTACGAGCAACCGACGCTGTCGAGGCCCTTCCCCTCCTCCAGCGAATCCAGCCTAGAGCGTGCAAAGAGGCGGCTTTACGGCGCGATTCCGGCGGCTTGCGAGCAAGCGCGCCGGAACCGGCGGCTTCAACAAAATGTGATCGTGGCTGGGCTGGCTACCGCCGCCTTCTTGGCTTTTCCAGCAGCGCCACGGCCTCGACATGCGGCGACCACAGGAACTGGTCGATCGGCGTGACGCACTTCAGCGTGTAACCGCCATCGATCAGGATCCGCAGATCCCGCGCGAGCGTCGCCGGATTGCAGGACACGGCCGCGACTAGCGGCACGTCGGAGCGGGCGATCTGCTTCGACTGGTCCTCGGCGCCGGCGCGCGGCGGATCGAAGACCAGCCCGTCGAAGGCGTTCAACTCCTTGAAGGTCAGCGGTCGTCGGAACAGGTCGCGGCGTTCGCCGGTCACCCGCTTCAGGCCGCTGGCGAAGCGAAAGGCGCGGTCGAGCGCGGCAAGTGCCGCTGCATCGCCTTCGACGGCATGAACCTCCGACTTCACTGCCAGCCGCAGCGCGAAGCTGCCGCAGCCGGCAAACAGGTCCGCGACCTTCCTGGCGCGCGACAGATGCTGGCCGACAAGCCCTGCCATCGTCTGCTCGGCGGCTTCCGTCGCCTGCAGGAAGGCGCCGGGCGGCACGGCGACGGCGACCGGTCCGAATTGCACCACCGGCTTCTTCGGCTCGACGACGATCTCACCGTCGACGGAAAGCCGCGCCAGACCTTCGGCCATGACGAAATTCGATGCGATGCGGCGCTGGTGGTCGCCGAGCTTGCCGGATTCCTGGACGGCAACATCGAGGCCGGAAGCGGTGACGGTCACCGTCATGTGGAAAGCCTTCGGCGTGGCGCAGACCAATCCGGCGAGCGCGCGCAATTTATCGAGCGACGAGACGATCGCCGGAAGCGAGATCGGGCATTCCTCGATCGGGATGATCTCCGAGGACAGCGCGCGCACGAAGCCGAGCAGCATGCCTGCCTCGGTCCGCCTTGCGCTGAAGGTGACGCGGCGGCGGGTGTGCGGCGCGCAAGGCACCAGCGCAGCAATCCCGCAAGCGATGCCCTTGGCCTTGAGCGCCTGCACCACCCTCTCGTGCTTCCATTGCCCATAGGCTGCGGCCTCGTAATGCTGCAATGCGCAGCCGCCGCATTCGGTGAAATGCCGGCAGGCCGGATCGATCCTGAGCGGCGAGGCTTCGAGCACCGACATCAGTGTGGCGCGATCCCTCTGGCTTGCGGCCGTGACCGTCTCGCCCGGCAGCGTGAACGGGATGAAGACCTCCCCGCCCTCGGCATTGGCGATGCCGTCGCCTTGCGAGCCGAGCCTCGCGATAGTGAAGCGTGTGCTCATCGCGATCCCGCGTCCTTTACGGCGGCGAGCAGGAACTCGCGGTTGCCGTCGCCGCCTTCAATCGGCGACGGGTGCAGCCCGAGCACCCGCCAACCGGGAATGCCGGCCAGCCAATCGTGCAAATTCCCGGCAATGCGCTCGGCAGCGCCCGGATCCTTGAGCAGGCCGCCCTTGCCGATCGCCTCGCGCCCGGCCTCGAATTGCGGCTTGACCAGAAAGATTGCCCTGGCGCCCTCGCCCGCCAGTTCCAGCGCCGGCGGCAGCGCCAGCTTCAGCGAGATGAAGGACACGTCGCAGACCAGGAAACCGGGAATGCGGCCGCCGAGATCGGCTGCCGTCAGATCGCGGGCGTTCAGCCCTTCGATCACCGTCACACGCAGGTCGCCGGCAATATCGGGATGGATCTGGCCGTGGCCGACATCGATGGCCGTGACGTGTGCGGCGCCACGCTCGAGCAGCACTTGGGAGAAGCCGCCGGTCGAGGCACCGACATCGAGCGCCTCGCATCCGGAAGGATCGAGGCCGAAATGGTCGAGGCCGGCAATCAGCTTCAGCGCCGCGCGCGAGACATAGGCCTGGGCCGGATCGGCGATGGCGACCAGGCAGTCCGGCGCGACGGGCTGGCCGGGCTTGCGGGCAAGGATGCCGTCGACCGTCACCGTGCCGCGCTCGACCGCGTCGCGGGCGCGCGAGCGGCTCGCAAACAGGCCACGCCCGACGAGCAATTCGTCGAGCCGCTGGCGCCGGCTGACTGGCACAGGGGAACTCATCGGCTTTCATTGGCGAAAGCCGGGCGCGAACGCAATGGAGTTTGAATATCGGGCGATAGGCCGCAGAATGCCGGCAGGAACAGGCCGTTCGTCGGTCGGCGGAGGTGACAATGCTGAAGGGTACCTGTCATTGCGGCGCGGCGCACTGGACGCTGGAAGGCGATCCCGGCGGAATCACCGCCTGCAATTGCACGCTTTGCCGCCGCTACGGCACGCTCTGGGCTTACGACTATGTCGACGAACGCATTCGCGTGGCCGGGCCGCTGAAGTCTTACACACGCGCCGAGGTGGCGGAGCCCGCGCTGGAAATCCTGTTCTGTCCGACTTGCGCCTGCGTGATCGCCTGGCGCGGCCTGCGTTCAAGCAAGAGCGGCCGCACGCGCATCGCCGTCAATGTCAGGCTGGCGCCGCCGGAGGACGTCGCCGACCTGCCGATCGACCATTTCGATGGCCTCGACACATTCGACGACCTACCGCGCGATGGGCGTTGCGTTCGCGATATGTGGTTTTAAAAGACGGTTCGCGAGACCTGGCGCTCGACCGCCGGCACCAGGCCGTCATTGCCGGAGGCTTCTTTGCGCGGCGGCTCAACCGGAGTGGGCGCGGCGGGCACCGCTTCCGGCAGCACGACGAACTGCGGCCTCTGCTGGTAGGAGAAGCCGCCGCGGATGTTGCCCATCTTTGCGGCGATAATATCCCGCACGGCCTTTTCGAGGTTGCGGTCGTAACGGGTCTCGGCTGCCGCCGGCATCGCCATCGCCGCCAAAAGCGCCACGCCACACAGAAGCATCTTCATTTTTATAATCTCCCTGCCTGGCGCGAAGCTCTAGCAGGACGCCGTTGAAAATCGGCCAAGAGACAGGGTAAGCGAAGCACCAAATGGAAGCATTAACAGATGCCTACAATCGACAGCCGGCAAACCGATTCAGCGTCTTGAAGTTCTGATTCAGGCGCGCTGCGCCTGCACGCCGCGGCCGAGCGCGGCGAAGACGGTGCGCACGATGCCTGCCGAATCCAGCCCGGCATCGGCATACATCTTTTCGGGCTTGGCGTGGTCGGTGAATACGTCCGGCAGCACCAGCGGGCGCACCTTGAGGCCGCTTTCCAGCAGGCCTTCATGGGCAAGGAAATGCAGCACCTGGCTGGCGAAGCCGCCGATGGCGCCCTCCTCCACGGTCACCAGCACCTCGTGCGAACGGGCGAGCCGCCGGATGAGATCCTCGTCCAGCGGCTTGGCGAAGCGCGCGTCGGCGACGGTGGTGGAGAGGCCTGCCGCGCCGAGTTCCTCGGCGGCCAGAAGGCAATCCTGCAAACGCGTGCCGAAGGAAAGCAGCGCGACCTTGGTCCCCTCTTTGAGGATGCGGCCCTTGCCGATTTCCAGCAGCGAGCCGCGCTCCGGCATGTCGACGCCGACGCCGTTGCCGCGCGGGTAGCGGAAAGCGATCGGGCCGTCATCATAGGACGCGGCGGTGCGCACCATATGGCGAAGCTCCGCCTCGTCGGCCGCGGCCATGACGACGAAGCCCGGCAGCGAGGCGAGGAAAGTGGTGTCGAAGGCGCCGCAATGGGTGGCGCCGTCGGCGCCGACGAAGCCGGCGCGGTCGATCGGAAAACGCACCGGCAGTTTCTGGATCGCCACGTCGTGGACGACCTGGTCGTAGGCGCGCTGCAGGAAGGTGGAGTAGATGGCGGCGAAGGGCTTGTAGCCTTCAGTGGCAAGCCCCGCAGCGAAGGTCACCGCATGCTGCTCGGCAATGCCGACATCGAAGGTCCGCTTCGGAAACACCTCGCCGAACAGGTCGAGCCCGGTGCCGCTGGGCATGGCGGCGGTGATGGCGACGATGCGCTCGTCCTCGCGCGCCTCCTGGATCAGGCTCTCGGCGAAGACCTTGGTGTAGGCGGGCGCATTGGCTGGTGCCTTGGCCTGCGCGCCGGTGATGACGTCGAATTTGTTGACGCCGTGATATTTGTCGGCGGCTGCCTCCGCCGGCGCGTAGCCCTTGCCCTTCTGGGTCACGACATGGATCAGCACCGGGCCTTTGCCGTTGTCGCGCACATTCTTCAACACCGGGATCAGATGCTCGAGATTGTGCCCGTCGATGGGGCCGATGTGATAGAAGCCGAGCTCCTCGAACAGGGTGCCGCCGGTGACATAGCCGCGCGCATGCTCGACGGCGCGGGTGATGGCGCGGTCGGCGCGCTTGCCGAGATAGGATGTCAGCTTCTTGCCGAAATCGCGCAGGCCGAGATAGGCCTTGCCGGAAGCGAGCCTCGCCAGATAGGCGCTCATGGCGCCGGTCGGCGGCGCGATCGACATGTCGTTGTCGTTGAGGATGACGATGAGGCGGGCATCGAGCGCGCCGGCGTTGTTCAGCGCCTCGAAGGCCATGCCGGCCGACATCGAGCCGTCGCCGATGACGGAAATGACATTGTTGCGGCCACCCGACAGGTCGCGGCCCATGGCCATGCCGAGGCCGGCCGAAATCGAGGTCGAGGAGTGTGCCGCGCCAAACGGGTCGTACTCGCTCTCGGCGCGCCGGGTGAAGCCGGAGAGGCCGCCTTCCTGGCGAAGCGTGCGGATGCGGTCGCGGCGGCCGGTCAGGATCTTGTGCGGATAGGCCTGGTGGCCGACGTCCCAGATCAGCCGGTCGTCCGGGGTGTTGAAGACATAGTGCAGCGCAACGGTCAGTTCGACGACGCCGAGGCCGGCGCCGAGATGACCGCCGGTCTGCGACACGGCGTCTATCAGCTCGGCGCGCAACTCGGCAGCAAGCTGCGGGAGCGCGCTCTCATCGAGCCTCCGCAGGTCCGCCGGAATGCGGACCTTGTCGAGCAGCGGCGTGTCTGGCTTCACTCGGGCGCGTCCTGCCTCAATTGATCGAACACGGCGCTACCAGCAGATTGCGCCATAATCATGCGCGGAATAGGCCGCCGGCGGGCGAATGTAAATGCGCGCCGGTGACGCGCGGCTTGAGTATCCTAGCTCTCAGGCAGCGGAATGAACTCCTCCTCATCGCCGGGAACGATATCGAAGCGGCCTGTCTTCCATTCCTGCTTGGCCTGCTCGATGCGTTCCTTGGACGACGAGACGAAATTCCACCAGATATAGCGCTGAGAGCCCAGCGAAGCGCCGCCGAACAGCATGAAATGCGCGCCGCGTTCGGAGGAAACGACGATCTCCTCGCCCGGCTTGAACACCAGAAGCCGCTCGGCCCGGAAGACATCGCCGGCGATCGAGACGTCGCCTTCCAGCGTGTAGATGGCGCGTTCCTCGGCATCGGCCGGGATTCGCACGCTGGCGCCGGCGGCCAGCCTGAGATCGGCGTAAAGCGTGTCCGAAGCGGTCGCCACGGGCGAGCGCAGGCCTGAGAATTCGCCGATGACGACGCGGCCGCTGACGCCTTCGGCATCGATCTCAGGCAGGCGGGCCACCGATGTGTTCGCGAAGTCCGGGGCGATTTCCTCCTTGCCGTCCGGCAGCGCCAGCCAGGTCTGCAGGCCGGAGACCGACATCGGCGCGCCCCGCAACTCCTCCGGCGTGCGCTCGGAATGAACGATGCCGCGCCCCGCGGTCATCAGGTTCACGTCGCCGGGCGCGATCACCATTTCGGTGCCGAGCGAATCCCGGTGCCTGATCTTGCCGTCGAACAGGTAAGTGACGGTGGAAAGTCCGATATGCGGATGCGGGCGCACGTCGATCGCCTGCCCGGCGCGCAGGATCGCCGGGCCCATGCGGTCGAAGAAGATGAACGGCCCCACCAGCCGGCGTTTTGCCGTCGGCAGAGCGCGGCGCACCGCAAAACCGCCGATATCCTTGGCGTTCGGTACGACCATCAGCTCGATCTGATCGCAGGCGAAAGCGTCACCGGGCTCGGGGTCGTTTCCGGGAAAGAAGCTCATATAGGTTCCTCAGGCGAAACGCAGCGCCGATCTGGCCTTCGCCTTGGCCGCCTCTACCTCGCGATTGCGCGGTTCCTGGTTGGTTTCGAGCGAGTCGATCAATTCGCGCGCAGCGGCCGCGATCGCTTCCACTGCATGATAAAAAGCGTGCTCGTTGCGCTTGGACGGCTTCGTCGAGCCGCTCAGCTTGCGCACGAACTGCAGCGCTGCGTCATGCACTTCGTCATTGGTCGCCGGCGGTTCGAAATTGGCCAGGGTCTTGATGTTGCGGCACATGGCTTGAACTCCTTACCTGCTTGCTCTGCCCACCCAAATTATTCCGCGTCCAACGGCTCCGTGCCGACCGGCCTGCCGTCGCGCGACAGCCTGATCTTCTCGACCTTGTCCTCGGCCGCTTTCAGCAGCCGGTCGCAATGCGCCTTCAGCGCCTCGCCGCGCTCGTAGATCCGGATCGACTGGTCGAGCGGGACATCGCCGCGTTCCAGATCATCGACGATCTTCTCCAGCGCGTCGAGCGCCTGCTCGAAGCTCATCGCCTTGACGTCCTCATTGCCTTCCACTGCCATACTCTATCCCTTCATCAGCCGCCCGACATGGGCGGCGACTGAAAATGCCAGTCCCTGCAGATCGTAGCCGCCTTCCAGCAGGCTGACGAGCCTGTTGGCGCTGTGGCGGGCGGCGCGCTCCATCAATTGCCCGGTCGCCCAGTCGAAATCGTCCTCGGTCAGGTTGATCTCGGCCAGCGGATCGCGGTGGTGCGCGTCGAAGCCGGCGGAAATGATGATCAGGTCCGGCCTGAAGGCATCGATAGACCGCAGCACGCGCGACAGGAAGGCGTCGCGGAACAGGTCGCTGCCGGTCTGCGGCGCGAGCGGCGCGTTGACGATGTTACCGGCGCCGGTCTCGCTCTTCGCGCCGGTGCCCGGGTAAAGCGGCATCTGGTGCGTCGAGCAGTAGAGCACCGACGGATCGTCCCAGAAGATGTCCTGCGTGCCGTTGCCGTGATGGACGTCCCAGTCGACGATGGCGACGCGCTCGGCCTGGTGCTTCTTCTGCGCGTAACGGGCGGCGATGGCCGCCGTGTTGAACAGACAGAAGCCCATCGCCGTGGTCTTTTCGGCATGATGGCCCGGCGGACGGGCGGCGACGAAGACATTGGCGGCACGGCCCTCGAAGACATCGTCGACGGCAGCGTTGGCCGCGCCGATCGCCGTCACCACGGCCTGCCAGCTTTTGGGGCTGGCGTTGGTGTCGGCATCGATCGAGACGATGCCGCTCTCAGGGATAGCCGCGCGCACGCGCTCGACGAAATTCTCGGGGTGCGCGTAAAGGATCGTCGCCTCGTCGCCCTCGGGCGCCTCGACGCGGTCGAGCGCCGAAAACGCCTCGTCGTCGAGCACGCGCTCGATGGCGCGCAGGCGGTCGGGCCGCTCGGGGTGGCCGGGCGGCGTGAGGTGTTCGAGGAAGATCGGGTGCGTGTAGAGACGGGTGGCCATGGCGCATAATCTAGGCACCCGCGGCGTGGATGACCATGTTTGAAAAGCCGAATGGCTGGGGAAAATTGCGTCAGCCCGTGTCGCTGGCGCCATTGGCGCAGCTCGGGCTTCGCGGTAAGGTCATCCCGCTGCCTGGTGCCCGCGACGCGGGAGAATCGGGAACACGGTTGAACTCCGTGGCGTGCCCAACGCTGTGAGGGGGACCGCGCCGGCAAACGCCACTGTCTCAGACGGGAAGGCGCCGGAGCGGGACGATCCCGAGCCAGAAGACCGGCCCGGCAGACATGGTCGTCCGCTTGGTCAGGCGGGTGACCGCTTGTCGCAAGGGGAAAAGCGATGACGGCAGCAGCGATCGCCGCGAGCGGCGACGACTTTGACCAATTGGCGCGCGACGCGGTCTACCGGGCTATGTTCACCAGGCGTGACGTGCGCAGCCATTTTGTCCCTGACGATCTCGACGACCATGTGCTGGCGCGCCTGCTCACCGCCGCGCATCACGCGCCGTCGGTGGGCTATATGCAGCCGTGGAATTTCATCGTCATCCGCGACATGGCAAGGCGGCGGCAGGTGCGCGACCTGTTCCTCGCCGCGCGCCACCAGGAACTACCGGCCATCGAGGCGGAGCGGCAGGCGCTGTACCGCAAGCTGAAGCTTGAAGGCATCTGCGAAAGCGCGCTTAACCTCTGCATCACCTGCGACCGGCAGCGCTCGAAGGACTCGCCGCTCGGGCGCTGGCACAATCCGGAGATGGATCTCTACAGCACCGTCTGCGCGGTGCAGAATTTCTGGCTAGCGGCACGCGCCGAGGGTGTCGGCGTCGGCTGGGTGAGCATCATCGAGACGGAGGCGCTGAAGCGGCTGTTGTCGATCCCCGAGCATGTCACGCCGATCGCCTATCTGTGCGTCGGCCGCGTCTCGCAATTCGCGCCGAAGCCGGACCTCGAGGCGCATGGTTGGGGCAAGCGTCTGCCGCTGCCCGAACTGGTGATGAGCGAGACTTTCAGCGGCGCAGGCGAGGCGCCGCTGAAATCGGCGATCGCAAGGCTTGGCGGCGCGCCGAAGCTCTGACCAGGCCCCGATCAAGCAGCCCGGGGCGTATCCCAGCGCGAGCCGCCGAAGGAGCCCAGCGCCTTGTCGCGCAGTTCCCTGAATTTGGACGAGGCCTCGGCGAGCCGGCGGTCCCATTCTGGATTGGGCGCCTGCCCCTCGATCGCCTCAAAATAGACCTGCATCAAGGACGCGATTGCAAAAGGCTCGATGAAGGCGGCCTTGAAGGCCCAGGCAAAGACGATGGCAAGCACGAAGGCCCAGCCGGCCAATTGTCCGGGCATGACCCAGAGGATCGCGGCGGCGGGCGCCAGCATCAACAGGAAGATGACGAAGGACACGCCCCACATGATCACCGCCAGCCAGACGGCATTCTTGACCATGTGCTTGCCATTCTGCGCATAGAGCACGACGCCTTGCCGCGCCGTCTCGAAAGGCGAGTTCGAATTGATGCGGATGTTGTAGCCGAGAATGATCTCGTCGACATAGGTCAGCGAGATGCGGATGACGGTGTTGATGAAGCTGACCAGCCCGCTCAAACCCGGAATGGGCAGGAAGGCGGCGATGCCGCCGATCAGGCCGGTGATGGCGCGGACGGCTCCCTTGACGAGCTGGTCGACGGCGAAAAGAATATTGGCCTCGGCGAAGCGCTGGGTGACCACTTCCTTCGCATAGGCTATCTGGCCCTGGCCGTCGGGAACGTCATGGCCGTCGATCAGATGCACCATGACGGCGATATGGCCCGCTTTCAGCACATAGAGGATGTATTCGCGGATCCAGTAGACGGCGATCGAGACGATGCCGAAGCCGACCACGCCGCCCCAAAGTGCGAAGGACATCGGGCCATCGGGATCGGTCGAGATGTGGCCGACGCCGTAGCCGACGCTGGCGCCCGTGCCGGTCGCCATGATGTAGGCAATCGTGATGCCGAAATAGACGATCATGCGAAAGACGATGAACGGCCATGTCCGCATCATGATGGACACCGACCGGCCGATGCTGAAATCCCACATGGCCCCGACTCTCCCACCCTTAGAGGATGGCCGGGGAGGATGCGCCCGTCCCGGCGATTGTCAATCACGGCAGGGTCGCGTAGGCCGGAAACCGGTGCACAACGTGGTGACTTGGTTACCCGAGCGTGGCCTCAAGGCTTTTTTCGCAAGCCCTCGAGCAGCTGCTTGAAGGCGGCGATCGCCTTCTTCGACGTCGCTTCGGGATCCTTGGAATTGGCGATGCGCTGCGCGGCCTGGCTGCTAGCGCCATTGATCAGCCGCGAGGCCGTCTCGGGATCGACGTCGGCGACGACCACACCCTCTTCCTGCAGCCTGGTCAGATGCTCGGTCATCGAGGCGGTGCATGCATTGGCGTTCGGCCACTGCGCCGGGTCTCCGAGCACCGCCGGGCCGTCACGGAACATGATGCGCTGGATTTCCGGCTCGAGCGCCATCTCGATATAGGTGGTGCATTCGTCGACGAAACGCTGCCAGCGGGTCGGCGCTTTCGACGCAACCTCGTTCACCCGCAACGCCATCTCGCCGTCGATCTCGGCGATCACCGCCTGCAGCAGCCCCTTCTTGTCGCCGAAATGATGGTAGAGCGCGCCGCGTGTCAGGCCGGCCGAGGCGGTGAAATCGTCCATCGAGGCCTCGGCATAGCCGATCGTGCCGAAGGCGTGGCGGGCAGCCGCGATCAGCTTGGCACGCGTCTCGGCAATCATCTCCTTACGCGGTTTGTGCATGGCTCTGGACCTATTCACATACGTCTCGTATGCCAATTGACATACGCGACGTATGAATTATCTGACATTCATACGCCTCGTATGTAATTGTGGTATACACCCTTGTCGAGGAGCAGGATCATGCGAAACCCCTATGCAGAAATCTTCCGGGCTCCCGGCACAAAAGGCTTCGCCGTGGCCGCCTTCATCGCGCGCTTGCCGATCGCCATGGCGCCGATCGGCATCGTGGCGATGCTGTCGCAGACGCATGGCGAATATTGGCTCGCCGGCGCGGTCTCCGCGACCTATGCGCTGGTCAATGCTTTCCTGTCGCCGCAGGTGTCGCGGCTGGTCGACCGGCGCGGCCAGACGGCGATTGCCGCGCCGACGACGCTGGTTTCGGTGCTTGCCTTCGCGGCATTGATCGTCGCGGCCAACCAGCACTGGCCGGCATGGACCTTGTTCCTGTCCGCCCTGCTTGCCGCCGCCATGCCCAGCATTCCGGCGCTGGTCAGAGCGCGCTGGACGGAGATCTTCCGCGACCGGCCGGAGCTCAACACGGCCTTCGCCTTCGAATCGGCCGCGGACGAACTGGTCTATGTCGCCGGCGCCTCGCTGTCGGTGGGCCTGAGTGCGGCGCTGTTCCCGGAAGCCGGCATGGTGGTCAGCACATTGCTGCTCGCGCTCGGCTCCGCGGCATTCCTTTTGCAGCGCTCGTCCGAACCGCCAGTCCGCCCCACCGAGCATGGCGTGGCCGGTTCGGCGATCCGACTGCGACCGGTGCAGATCATCACCTTCGCGCTGATCTTCGTCGGCGCGACCTTCGCCACCACGGAAGTCACCACGGTTGCCATCACCAAGGCGCTCGGCCAGCCGGAGGCGGCAAGCCTGGTCATCGGCGTCTATGCGCTTGGCTCCTTCGTGCTCGGCATCATCGTCGGCGCGCTCAGCCTTAAGGCGCCGCTGCAGCGGCAACTGGCGGCTGCGGTCACCGTTATCGCGCTCACCACCTTGCCGCTGCTCTTTGCCGACACGGTGCCGACGCTGGCGCTCGCGGTCTTCGTCAGCGGCGTCGCGATCTCGCCGACCTTCATCACCGCTTTCGGCCTGATCGAACGCCACGTGCCGCCGGCCATGCTCACCGAAGGTGTCACCTGGGTGACGACCGGCATCGGGATCGGCATGGCGCTGGGCTCCTTCGCCGCCGGCTGGATGGTCGACACTTTCGGTCCGCAGAACGGGTTCTGGGTATCGGTGGCGTCCGGCGCGATCGCATTGGCGACCGTACTTGCGGGCCAATGCCGGCTGGCAACAAACGATTGCGCCGTGGATCGCGACGAAGCGGTCGCCCCGGCGGAATGATCGAATATGCCCGGCGAAGCGCCGGGCGTCAGGCCTGTTGTCGCCCCGGATAGCTCGCCGCCGTGACGACGAAGAGCGCCGTCGGCGCGCCATGCAGCACCACGTCACTTTCGAAGGTGAAGCCACATTTCTCCAGCACACGGCGCGAGGCCGGATTTGCGGGCCGCGCCAAAGCGATCACGCGTTTCGTCTCCAAGGTCACGAATGCCGCGCGCAACGCTTCCATGACCAGTTCGGTGGCATAGCCGCGCCCCCAACTGTTGGGATGGAGGTGATACGAAAGGTTCAGGCCTTGGAAGTCGTTCGAGACGGTGACGCCACCGAAGCCGATCAGTCCGCCATCCGCCTCGACCGCCCAGCGGCCGAAACCGTGCCCGTCCCAGTGATCGATGTCGCGGGAAAGCCGAGCGGCGCTCTGCTGCGGCGAGTCGGGTGTCGGATCGGGGCGATGCGCGACCAGCTCGGGCCGCGAAAACAGATCGGCCAGAAAATCGAGATCAGTCTGCCGCGGCTTTCGCAACAGCAATCGTTCGGTCCGCTGACGGGGAGGTAGCGGCCCACTCACCCTCTGTTCTCCGGCGAGTTTCGATCAGCCCGTCAGAGAATTTCCGTTTTGGCGATATGGATGCCGAACCCTTCGAGGCCGACATAGTGGCGCTCGCGGGAGGCGATCAGGTTGATCGAGGAAATGCCGAGATCCCTGAGGATCTGGGCCCCAAGGCCGATCTCGCGCCATTCGTTCTCGCGGCGGCGCGCTTCCTCATGATCCTCGTGGTCACCGCTCTGCGGCCGCTTGCGTTCCTGATGGGCGACGCCGACCGAACCCTCGCGGAGATAGACGATGACGCCGCGCTTGCGCTCACCCATCGCCTTCATGATGCCGTCGAGCCGGTGGCTGGTGCCGAAGACGTCGGTGACGACATCTTCCGAATGCAGGCGCACCGGCACTTCCTCGCCGTCGCGGATGTCGCCGAAGACGACGGCGAGGTGGTGCATGGAATCCCAGGGCAGCGTGTAGGTGAAGGCCTGCGCCTTGCCGCCGGGCGTGTCGATGTCGGAGCAGGCGACGCGCTCGACCAGCGTTTCCTTGCGCTGGCGGTAGGCGATGAGGTCGGCGACCGAGACCTGCTTCAGCCCATGTTCCTCGGCGAAAGCCTGCACTTCCGGCCCGCGCTTGACCGTGCCGTCGTCGTTGACCAGTTCGGAGATGACGCCGACCGGCGGCAGGCCCGCAAGCTTGCAGAGATCGACCGCGGCCTCGGTGTGGCCGGAGCGCATCAAGACGCCGCCTTCGCGCGCGATCAGCGGGAAGATGTGGCCGGGCCGCACGAAATCCGACGGGCCGACATTGCCGTTGGCGAGGTTGCGCACGGTGAGCGTGCGGTCGTCGGCGGAAATGCCGGTCGTGGTGCCATGCTTGAAATCGACGCTGACGGTGAAGGCGGTGGTGTGGGCGGAATCATTGTCCGCCACCATCGGCGCGAGGTTCAGGCGCCTGGCATCCTCGCGCAGCATCGGCGTGCAGACGATGCCGGAGGTGTTGCGCACGATGAAGGCCATCTTCTCCGGCGTGCAATGCACGGCGGCGACGATCAGGTCGCCCTCGTTCTCGCGCCCGTCATCGTCCATGACGACGACGATCTCGCCGCGCTCGAAGGCGCGGATCGCTTCGACGATCTTCTTCTGGTCGTAAGGCATGGGCGCTCGCTTTGCTCGCAAGGGAGTAGGGGAATAGGGCAGTAAGGGAGTAGGGGAAAGGAAAAAGTTTGGTGGCCTGCGGGCGGCAGCATTAACCTACTGCCCTACTGCCCTACTGCCCTACTGCCCTACTCCCTTACTCCCCTACTCCCTTCCCCGTCTGTCCTCTGTGCCGCAGATAATGATCGGCGATCGCACAGGCAACCATGGCCTCGCCGATCGGCACGGCGCGGATGCCGACGCACGGGTCGTGGCGGCCCTTGGTCATCACCTCGACATCCTTGCCGTCCTTGTCGATCGACTGGCGCGGGGTCAGGATCGAGGAGGTCGGCTTGACGGCGAAGCGGGCGACGATCGGCTGTCCGGTCGAGATGCCGCCGAGGATGCCGCCGGCATTGTTGGACAGGAATACTGGCTTGCCGTCATTGCCCATGCGCATCTCGTCGGCGTTCTGTTCGCCGGTGATGTGGGCGGCCTCGAAGCCGTTGCCGATCTCGACGCCCTTGACGGCGTTGATCGACATCAGGCCCGAGGCGATATCCTGGTCGAGCTTGGCGTAGATCGGCGCGCCGAGACCCGCCGGCACGCCGTCGGCGACGATCTCGATCACCGCGCCGACCGAGGAACCGGCCTTGCGGATGCCGTCGAGATAGGCGGTGAAGACCGGAACGGAAGCCGGATCGGGGGTGAAGAACGGGTTTTCGGCGTCGCCGACGAAATTCCAGTTCCAGTTGGTGCGGTCGATCGATTTCTCGCCCATCGAGACCAGCGCGCCACGCACCGTCAGGCCGGGCACAACCTTACGCGCCAACGCGCCGGCCGCCACACGTGCCGCCGTCTCGCGCGCCGAGGAGCGGCCGCCGCCGCGATGGTCGCGCAGGCCATATTTGACGTCATAGGTGTAGTCGGCATGGCCCGGCCGGTACTGGCGGGCGATCTCGCCGTAATCCTTGGAACGCTGGTCGACATTCTCGATCAGCATCGACACCGGCGTGCCGGTGGTGATCATCGTCTCGCCGTCCTCGTCGAGGATGAAGCCGGACAGGATCTTGACCTCGTCGGGCTCGCGGCGCTGGGTGACGAAGCGCGACTGTCCGGGGCGGCGGCGGTCGAGCTCGGCCTGGATGTCCTCGCGCCTGAAGCGGATGCCGGGCGGGCAGCCGTCGATGACGCAGCCGAGCGCCGCGCCGTGGCTTTCACCCCAGGTGGTGACGCGGAAGAGATGGCCGAAGGTGTTGTGCGACATGCGATTACGCCCTGCCCCGGTGAGGGAACCCGGTTTAAGGCTGCCTTCTATTGGCGTTTTCCACAGTGGTCAAACGGTGATCGGATGCATCAAACTGTGATCTGGCGGATTTAGTTTTGACACATTCGGTTGGTTTCTGCTCTCTTCCCAACCGCCGTTGAGGACCCGCCGCTGACGAACCGGCGCAATGACCAAAGAGGACGACGATGCGTACCCTGATTGGCGCCGCCTGCGCCATGCTGCTGATTTCCACCGCCGCCGCGTTCGCCGGCCAGACCGAAGGCCTGATCAAGAAGGTCGACAAGGACACGCTGACGCTGACGCTGGACGACGGCAAGGCCTACAAGCTCAACGCCGAGACCGATATCGACTCGCTGAAGCCCGGCATGGACATCGTCATCGCCTATGACGTGACAAATGGCGAGAATGTCGTGACGGACATGCAATTGCCCGACAGCGACCAAAATTAATTTTCCAGCCACGGGCTGGAACGCTTAAGCTTCGTCATTCCAGGGCGACGCAAGGAGCGCAGCGACGCGCGCAGACCCTGGAATGACGAAGCTAACCTTCAAAGCCACTCCAAACTCCGGCCCTCCAGCCGCAGCAGGCGGTCCTGCGGGACGTCTAGGCTGGCAGCCTCCTGCTTGGAAATGCCGGTGACGAGGCGGAAGAAGCAGCGGATGACGCCGCCATGGGTGACGCAGACGGTCGGCTGGCGCAGCGCGTCGAACCACGGCTTTATCCGCTCGAGCAGCATTTCGTAGCTTTCGGCGCCCTCGCCGGGCGGCTGGAAATCCCACTTGGCGTGGCGGCGGCCGTCGGTTGAACCGGGGGCGCGTTCCTCGAGCTCGGCGAAGGTAAAACCCTGCCAGTCGCCGAAACTTATCTCCACCAGGCGCGCATCGGTTCGGTAGGCAGCGGGATCGAGCCCCATCGCTTCACGCATCAGCTCCATCGTCTCGCGCGTGCGCCGCATCGGGCTGGCGACAAAATCGAAACCGTCGGCCTTTCCGATGAGTTCGGCCAGCCGTCGGCCGTTGCGCCTCGCCTGCTCGCGGCCAAACGCATTCATGTCGGTGTCGGCCTGGCCCTGCAGGCGATGCTCGGCATTCCACTCGGTCTGGCCGTGGCGCGCGATGTAGACGAGCGGGTACATCAGATCTTCCGGAGGTCGGGCGAGGGCCTGGACGGAGGATAAGGGGAGGAGAGGACTATTCCTTGACGGTCGAGATATCCGGCGCGTCGACGGCTTTCATGCCGACGACATGATAGCCGGAATCGACGTGATGGACCTCGCCGGTCACGCCGCGCGACAGGTCCGACAGGAAGTAGACGCCGGAATCGCCGACCTCTTCCTGGGTGACCGTCTGCTTCAGCGGCGCGTTGTACTCGTTCCATTTCAGGATGTAGCGGAAGTCGCCGATGCCGGAGGCGGCGAGCGTCTTGATCGGGCCGGCGGAGATCGCGTTGACACGGATCTTCCTGGCGCCGAGGTCGACGGCGAGATAGCGCACGCTGGCCTCGAGCGCCGCCTTGGCGACGCCCATGACGTTGTAATGCGGCATCACCTTCTCGGCGCCGTAATAGGTCAGCGTCAACAGCGAGCCGCCTTCGCTCATCAGCGGCTCGGCGCGCTTGGCGATGGTGGTGAAGGAAAACACCGAGATGTCCATGGTGCGCAGGAAATTGTCGCGCGTCGTCTCGACATAACGGCCGGTGAGTTCGTCCTTGTCGGAGAAGGCGATGGCATGGACGAGGAAGTCGAGCTTGCCCCAGTGCTTGGCGATGTCGGCGAAAACGGCGTCGAGGCTTTCCGGATCGGTCACGTCGCAATGGCCCGCGACATGCGCGTTGAGCTCCGCCGCGAGAGGCTCGACGCGCTTCTTGAAGGCCTCGCCCTGATAGGTCAGGGCGATTTCGGCGCCGTGATCGACGCAAGCCTTGGCGATGCCGAAAGCGATCGACCGATTGTTGGCGACACCCAGGATCAGGCCCCGCTTACCGGCCATCAGGCCCTGTCCACCTGCCATGTGCAAGCTCTCCGCAAGAGTATCTGCTTTGTGGAGAGCCCTATCGCACAGGCACAAAGCCCCTTCAAGCGCCCAAAAGACACTGTAACAGGAACAAAATTCCCGCAATCAGCCTTTTCGGCGGCGCATCAGAGCCTCAAGCTCGGCATCGCCGCCTTCCGGCAGCATCAACCGCACATGGGCATAGAGATCGCCATGGCCGCCGGTCTTTTCCGGCAGGCCCCTGCCCTTGATGCGCAGCACCTTGTCAGAGCTCGACCATGCCGGAACGTTGACCGCGAGCTTGCCGGTCGGCGTCTCGACCGCCACCTTGGCGCCGAGCACGGCATCGGCCAGATCGACGGGCAGATCGACATGCAGGTCGCGCCCTTCGATGCGATAGCGCGGATGGCGGCGGATATGGATCTTGACCAGCGCGTCGCCCGGCTGGCCCGGACCCTGCTCGCCCTGGCCCTTCAGGCGGATGGTCTGGCCGTCTTCGACATAGGCCGGCAGCTTGACCGCCACCTTGCGGCCGTCGGGGAACATCGCCGTCACCTTATCAGCGGTGGCCGCCTCCTCGATGCTGATATCCATGGTGACGTTGAGATCGGCCGCCTGGATCGGCTGGCGGCGGTCGCCCCGGC
This sequence comes from Mesorhizobium sp. WSM4935, assembly GCF_029625735.1. Lineage (NCBI taxonomy): Bacteria > Pseudomonadati > Pseudomonadota > Alphaproteobacteria > Hyphomicrobiales > Phyllobacteriaceae > Mesorhizobium > Mesorhizobium sp. WSM4935. The sequence goes on from NZ_JARTVR010000005.1 coordinate 234,366, forward strand.
CGCCGCGGGCGCCGGAAAAGGCTTCGCCGAAGATCTGGCTGAAGATGTCGCTGTTGCCGTCGAACGGATCGCCGCCCGGGCGCCCGGTGCGGAATTCGAAATGCGCGCCGCCCGGGCCCTGCTGACGGCGGAAACCCGCGAACGGGTCGCCACCGGCCGCGCCCTCGAAACCCTGAAATTTCGGCTTGCCGTCGGCGTCGATCTCGCCGCGATCATAGGCGGCGCGCGTCTTCTCGTCGCCGACGATCTCGTAAGCCTGGTTGGCGGCGGCAAAACGGTCCTTCGCCTTGGGATCATTCGGATTCTGGTCCGGATGATATTTCTTGGCGAGCTTGCGGTAAGCCGATTTTATGTCCTTGGCCGATGCGTTCTTGGCAACGCCCAGCACCTCATAGGGGTCGCGCATGCTTCCTGCCTGCAAGAGAGAATGGATTGTGGTCGCCCCCTATATGCGCTCGCATAGGAAGAAATTCCAGTAGCGCAAGGGCAATTAGCGCCCGAAATTCAAAGCGTCTTGAATTCAGAGCGCCTTGAATTCCTGCATGCGCCAGCCGCCGGCGCCGGCGAGGCAGAGCTCGCCCTTGTAGAGGGCAACGCCGTCGAAGCTCTCGCGCGTGGCGCTGAAACGGCGGCAGGTCAGGCCGCCATCCTTCAGTTCCACCAGTTCGGTGATCGCGCCGCGCGAGCCGGTGCCGGCATTGGCCCATGGCACCGGCTGGCCGCCGAGTTCCTTGATGTCGGCGGAGGAAACGGCGTTGCCGATGGTGGTCTGGTCGGAGTCCTTGTCGGCGGTCGCCGGAGCGGCAGACGAGGACGGCGTGCTGGAGGTGACGATCGAGCGGTCGACATCGATCTTTTCCAGGCTGAAGCCCCCGGCGCCGCAGCCGGCAAGGGAAAGGGCCGCCGTCACGACCATAGCCTTGACGCTGGCCGAAGCGATAACGCTCCATTGCCTGCTGTCAAAAGCTTGCGCGATACGCAACAATCGGCGAACTCCTCCCGCAACGGTAAAAATTCGGAAAACTATGAACGAAACTGAGTTAACAAGCGGTGACTTCACCGATGCCGGGGAGCCGTTCCGGCTCTTTGCCGCATGGCTGGAGGATGCCGGCAAAAGCGAGCCCAACGATCCCAACGGCGTGGCGCTGGCGACCGTCGACGCCGACGGCATGCCGGATGTACGGATGGTGCTGCTCAAGGGGTTCGACGAAAAGGGGTTTGTCTTCTACACGAATTTCGAGAGCGCCAAGGGCCGAGAGATTCTTGGCAGCATGAAGGCGGCGATGTGCTTCCACTGGAAATCGCTGCGCCGCCAGGTGCGGGTGCGCGGGCCGGTGGAGATCGTCAGCGACGCCGAGGCCGACGCCTATTATGCGACAAGGCCGCGCGGCAGCCGCATCGGCGCCTGGGCCTCGAAGCAATCGCGGCCGCTGGAGAGCCGCTTCGCGCTGGAGAAGGCGGTGGCGGAGTACACGGCGCGCTACGCTATTGGCGACATCCCGCGGCCGAAATACTGGTCGGGCTTCCGCATCCTGCCGCAGACGATCGAGTTTTGGCACGACAGGCCTTTCCGGCTGCATGACCGCGTTGTCTTTTCACGCAACGCCGAGGGCGGATGGGACAAGACGCGGCTCTATCCCTGAGGTAACGCGGGCGCTGCCCTACAGCCCTGCCGCCGTCTGCGGCAGGTTGAAAGGAGTGATGACCTGGATGTTGGCCATGCCGGAGACAGGCGATTTCGGCAGCAATCCGTGGGCGCGCATGATGTGCAGGCATGCGTTTCGCATGTCCTGGCCAAGATCGTGATGCAGCACGGCGCTGATGCGGCCGGCGCGCAGGAGCTCGAGATTGTCGGCGTCGAGGTCGTGACCGACGAAAGCGCGGCAGGGGCGGCCGAGCGAGGCGAAAGCATCGACGACCGCCCGGTTGCCGCCTCCGATCGAATAGACGCCGGCAACGTCGGCATGCTCCTGCAAGGCCGCCCGCGCGAGCATACCGGTGTTGCGGTCGAGGCCGTGGCCTTCGCTGACCTCGACGATGCCAAGCGCAGGATAGCGTTCGCGAAGCGCTTGCCTGAAACCCATCTCGCGCTCTTCCTCGCCGCGGAAACGGTTGCTGCTGATGGTCACGAGAATGCGTGCCGGACCGTCGCCGAGCCATTCGCCGAGAAGATAGGCCGCAGTCTCGCCCGCCGCCCGGTTGTCCACTCCGACATAGGCCTGCCGTCCGGTGTCGGGAAGGTCCGTCACCAACGTGACGACGGGAACCCCGGCGCCGACGAGCCGTGCGGTCGCGCCCCTCACCTCCGCGACATCGGGAGCCTTGAGGAACACGCCGTTGCTGCCGCGGCGCTGCAGCGCTTCGATGATCGCTACCGTATCGCCTACTCCGCGCGTCTCCGCGAAATGATACCGGGCACGAAATATCACCGGCTGCAGCGCCGGCATCGCCTGTTCCAAGCCCTGACGAACCGCCTCGCTAAAGCGCGACGGAGCCTCCATGACGACATCAAGGACGAATTTGCGGCCGGAAAGGCCGATCTGCTCGCGCTGCTTTTCGAGTTCGCCGATGGCCTGCCTGACGCGGCGGATGGTGTGCTCGCGAACACCCGGCCTTTCGTTGAGGACGCGATCGACGGTCGCGAGACTGAGCCCAGCCTGGAGGGCGATATCCTTGAGGAGAAACGAGCGGGACATCTTCTGAGGTGTTTTTGAGGTCTTTCAGAGGCAACGAGCACCCCAGATTGCGGTATACGGCAGCGAGAACCACGACGGCAACAGGAGGATGCGTCATGAAGGCCGACAACCTAGTCAAAATCAGGTCCGAGCGGGTCTGGCTGACGAAAGCTCAGTGCGACATCGAAGGTTTCCGGGCGATCGTCGGGCAAACGACCAACCCTGCCGATTACCCCTTCGCCGCGAGCGTCGAAAAGAACGTGCTGATCTATGACGGCGACGCAGTCCGCAAGGCGGCGACCGATCCCGAGACGCGAAAGGCACTGCTGGCGGAATGGGTCGAGGCGCTGACCGGCGGGCCGGGCGTCGTGGCTTTCAAGAAGGCGTTTGCCGATACGGCGCCGGTCGACATCGCAACAAGGCTGTTCAATGAGATGATCGCCGAGCAGCATGCGGCCGGCACGGGTGGCGGCGACCATTTCGCCAAGCCGGGCGCCAATGACCGCATCTGGAATGCGCTCGAAAAATTCTGCCTGCGTGACCCCGAAGCCTTCGCCGCCTACTACGGCAACGACATCATCGCGCTCATCTCGGAAGCCTGGCTCGGTCCAGCCTATCAGATGACGTCGCAGATCAACTCCGTGAACCCCGGCGGCGCGGCGCAATCGGCGCATCGCGACTATCATCTGGGCTTTCAAACGCCCGAAATCATCGAGCGCTACCCCGTGCATGTACACAGCATTTCGCCGGTGCTGACGCTGCAGGGAGCCGTCGCCCATTGCGACATGCCGCTGGAGAGCGGCCCGACGCTCTATCTCCCCTATTCGCAAGCCTATCTGCCGGGCTACCTCGCCACAGGCCTGCCGGAGTTCAGGGCATATTTCGCCAAACATCATGTGCAGCTTGCGCTGGAGAAGGGCGACGCGGCCTTCTTCAACCCGGCCCTGTTCCATGCCGCCGGCAACAACCGATCCGCCGACATCCGCCGCATGGCCAATCTGCTGCAGGTCTCGTCAGCCTATGGCCGCGCGATGGAAAGTGTCGACCGCACGAGGATGTGCCGCACACTCTACCCGGCGATTCAGAGGATGCTGGCCGCGGGCGCGATCTCGAAAGCTGAGGCCGCGAACGCGATCGCCTCGACCGCCGAAGGCTATTCCTTCCCGACCAATCTCGATCGCGATCCACCGATTGGCGGGCTGGCGCCGGAAACGCAGCAGGCGCTGTTTCATCGCGCGCTCGATGCCGGCTGGACATCGGAGGCTTTCGGCAAGGCGCTGGACGAACAGGCCGTCAAGAAGCTGACGTGATTCGGCCGGCGCCTGCTGCGGCGGGGCACCCTCGCCCCGCAGGCTTCTAGTCTATCCCTTCTTACGCGTCATGAAGGCCGTGAGCGCGCCGCGAGCCTCATCAGACTTCAGCCGCTCGCGGAAATGCTCGCTTTCGAGTTTGATGCGGGCGACCAATTCCTCGCGGGGCTCGCGCATCAGGTCGCGCGCGATCTTCAGCGCCTGCGGCGGCTTGGCGGCGATGCCGTTGGCGGCAGCTAGCACGGCGGCTTCCAGCGCGTCTTCCGCGACGACGTCATAGATCAGGCCGGCGACCTTGGCGCGCTCGGCCGAAAAGCCCTCGCCGAGGCCGAGCAGGGCGAAAGCGCCTTGGTGGCCGAGGAGCCGCGGCGCGATCAGGCTGGAGCCGGCCTCCGGCACCAGGCCGAGATCGACAAAGGGCGTGCGGAAGAGCGTGCGCGGCGTGGCGAAGGTCAAGTCGCAATGCAAATTGAGCGTGGTGCCGATGCCGACGGCGATGCCGTCGACGCCCGACACCATCGCCTTTTCAGCCTTGGCCAGCGCCATCAGGAAATCCCAGACCTCGTTGCCGCCTTCGCCGCCGGTGGCGATGACCAGGAAATCGGCTAGGTCATTGCCGGAAGAAAAGGCGCCCGGAACGCCGAGGAAGACGTGCACGCGGACCGCCGGATCGGCATCGCCTTCGGCGAGCGCCGCCGACATTTTCGCGTACATGGCGCGGGTCAGTGCGTTCTTCTTGTCAGGGCGGTTGATGCGGATGATCTGCACGGCGCCCTGGCGCTCGACGAGGATGTGGTCTGTCACGGTTGGTCCTTTGAACGTCAGGATGCTTAAGCAGAAACCAGCACCTTGCCTGCAGCGGTGAGGCTCTCGGCGCCGTCGATGACGCGCTCCTTCAAGGCGCGCGTCTCGCCGAGCAGGTTTTCGGCGAAGAAGCGGCAGAGCGGGATGCGACCGCGATCGGCGAGCCCCGCTTGCGCCAGATAGGCGCCGCCGGCGGCAAACGAGATCAGGCGCAGATAGGGCGTGGCGCCGGCCATCGCAGTGTCGGCCTTGCCCTCGGCCATCAGCTTCTGCAGGAAGCGTGTCGCCTCGTCGAGATCGGCCAGCGCGCGGTCGAGATTGTCGGCGGTGCGGCCGAAGCCGTCGATGTTGGAGGTGCGAACCGCATCGGCCGCCGCTTTCAACTCGCCGATATAGGAATGCACATGTTCGCCGCCGCCCAGCGCCAGCTTTCGCGCCACGAGGTCGATCGCTTGGATGCCGTTCGTGCCTTCATAGATCGGCGCGATGCGCGCGTCGCGGTAAAGGGCCGCGGCACCTGTCTCCTCGATGAAGCCCATGCCGCCATGAACCTGGACACCCAGCGAGGCGACCTCGACGCCGACATCGGTGGAGAAGGCTTTGGCGAGCGGCGTCAGCAGGCTGGCGCGGTCATGCCATTTGGCCCCTGCCTCGCCCTCGCCGACGCGCGCACGGTCGATCGCATGCGCGCAGGAATAACTGATCGAGCGCGCGATCTGGGTCAGCGCCTTCATGGTGAGCAGATTGCGCTGCACGTCCGGGTGATGGACGATCGGCGCCATGCCGGAGCCCGAATAATCCGAGGCCTTGCCCTGGCGGCGCTCATTGGCATAGGCGATCGCCTTTTGCGTGGCGGTCTCGGCGACGGCCACACCCTGCATGCCGACAGCGAGGCGGGCGTTGTTCATCATGGTGAACATGCAGGCCAGCCCCTTGTTTTCCTCGCCGATCAGCCAGCCGATGGCGCCGGGCGTCGCGCCCTGAAAACCGTCGCCATAGATCATGGTGCAGGTCGGCGAGGCGTGGATGCCGAGCTTGTGCTCCAGGCTCGAACAGAAGACGTCGTTACGGGCGCCGAGCGAGCCGTCGTCATTGACGAAGAACTTCGGCACCAGAAACAGCGAGATGCCGCGCGTGCCGGCGGGCGCGTCGGGCAACCTCGCCAGCACCAGATGCACGATGTTGTCGGTGAAATCGTGCTCGCCATAGGTGATGAAGATCTTCTGGCCGAAGATGCGATAGGTGCGGTCGCCGACCGGCTCGGCACGTGTACGCAAGGCCGCGAGGTCCGAGCCTGCCTGCGGCTCGGTCAGATTCATCGTGCCCATCCACTCGCCCGAGACGAGTTTTGCGAGGTATTTGGCCTTGAGTTCCTCGGAGGCGTGTTTGTCGAGCGCCTCGACCGCGCCCATGGTCAGCGTCGGGCCGATGCCGAAGGCCATGGCGGCGGAATTCCACATTTCGAGCGCGGCGACGCCGAGCATGCTCGGCAGGCCCTGGCCGCCGAATTCCTCAGGACCGGACAGCGCGTTCCAGCCGCCCTCGATCCAGCGCCGGTAAAGCTCCTTCCAGCCGGGCGGCGTGGTGACGGCCGCATCCTTCAGCACCGCGCCACGCTCGTCGCCGATCTTGTAGAGCGGAGCGATCTCCTCGCTGGCGAAGCGCCCGGCCTCGGCCAAGATCGCATTGACAATATCCTCGCCGAGATCGCCGAAAATGCCAGCGTCCAGTGCAGGCTTCAGCCCCGCTACGTGCTTGAGCGTAAAGGCGATGTCCTCGACCGGCGCGCGATACATGTCTGCTCCTCCTCCCTTCCGGCCAAACCTAGCGTCTGACCGAAGCGAAACCATGCGTCGATTTCGCGCCTTCTTTTTACGTAAACGTCAAACTTTGTCACGCGGATTTTGCATAGACTTCGTCATGGACGGGCGAGAGCGCAGCGGACGCGTAGACCCGAGGGGTAAGTGTCTCAGTTTGAAATTTGCACGTCCGCATGAGCGGTATCGCCTATGCCGCCGAACTCCCATATGCTCGCCATATGAGTGAACAAACCAACGCTTCTGGTGACGTTATCACTGCGCTCCTCCGCCAAGCGGCAGAGGCACGAATTGAAGCTGCCTCGGCTATGGTTGAGGCGCTGTCGACGGGCGACCCGGAAATCTGGGAACCAACTCCCGAGAAAATAGCGAAGTGGGAAGCCGAGTTGGATGAAGCGAAGGCCGAATTAGCGGATTTGACCAAAGCCAACCCGACCTAAACGCCAAAAGCGACGCACCGACGTGATCGGCAACGCCGTCCGCGTCATGCGCATTGCCACTCAAGAGGAAGCCGCCGACATTCCGTCAATCAGATAATCGCCACAAAAAAGCGGGGAGCGTAAGGCGAAGGGATGCGAGAGGAAGAACGGCGTTGTATCATCCGCTCACTGGTTGAATTCGATCGGTCGGTTGCCGAACTTGAAACGCTCCTAGCGCCGTTGCATTGGGACCATCCAAAACCGCTGGTCAGGCTAACCTACGACCACATTCGAAGCGTTCTCTTGCGCTTTCTGGCTGGGAAGCTTGGCGCCAAGGACGTCGAGGAATGGGCGGATCTTGTTGAATTGCGGGATGACATCGATTTCGCGGATGCGCGGACGCAAGAGGTGATCCACATGCTATCCACACCGCAAATCCACCTTCCTATCGACGGTCACCTTGCGCGGCTTCTCCTCTCGCCAAGTTCAAACTGACCCACTACGCAGGGCCGAAGGCACGTTGCCGCAGGCGCCGGCGCCCGATCCGTTCGAGGTTCCCTCGCTCTTCCGGCGCTGACACTCTACTCAACGTATGGTGCGACCCACCGCCTGGAGCGCCAGGAAGGCTTCGTAACGCTTATCGTGCCACGCCCGCATGGCGGCGCTCGCAGGTGTGAAAACGTCACCCAGCCGGGACATGGCAGGCATGGCGCTCGACAGGTCGGGATAGCTGCCGGCAGCGACAGCTCCGAGCATCGCAGCACCCAGCAGCACCGGTTCGGGGGACTGCGAAGCGGCGACCGCCAGGCCGGCGGCGTCGGCAAGCAGTTGGCGCACCAGCGACGATTGCCCGGCGCCGCCGCTGATGACGATGGTGTCGACGGCAAGACCGGACGACGCCATCGCCGCCACGATCTGACGCACGCCATAGCCGAGGCCGCAAAGCCCGGCCACGTAAAGGCCGACGAGACTTTCGACGGAACGGTCGGTGCCGAGCCCGGCGATCAGGCCGCGCGCATCGGGGTCGGCCAAAGGCGAACGATTGCCGAGGAATTCGGGCACGACATGAATGCTTCCCGCGAGCGTGGCGGCGGCCGACAGCTCGGGCGAACCCGCCGTGGCGGCAGCGGCGAGCCAATCGACCAGCGATTTGCCTTCGGCCGCGGCGCGCGTGGCAGCCTCGGCCGCGGCCGGATGAAAATGCACCAGCAGATCGATGGCCGCGCCGGCGGCCGACTGACCGCCCTCGCTCAGCCAGAGCCCCGGCACCATGGCGGAATAATAGGGCCCCCACACCCCCGGCACGAAGGCCGGGCCTTCGCTGCTTGCCATGGTGCAGGCCGAGGTGCCGAGCACATAGGCCATGCGCGAGGAGACGGTGCCGGCGTCGCCCGCGGCGCCCACGGTGCCGACGCCGCCGGCATGGGCGTCGATCAACCCGGCAGCGACAACCGTACCCGCGACCAGTCCCAATTCGGCGGCAGCCGCTTCCGTCAGACCGGCGCTCAGCGCCGTGCCGGGATCGACCACGTCGGTGCCGATGCGGGCAAAGCCTTCATCGGCGAGCTCGCCAAGGCCCACGGCATGGAAATAGCTTTCGTCCCAGCGCCGCTCGTGACCGAGATAGGTCCATTTGCAGGCGAGCGTGCAGACCGAACGGGCAAGGCTGCCCGTGGCGCGCCAGGTCAGATAGTCGGCGAGATCGAAGAAATGCCTCGCTCCGGCGAAGGTCCGGGGGAGATTTTCCTTCAGCCACAATAGCTTCGGCGTCTCCATTTCCGGCGAGATGACGCCGCCGACATAGTCGAGGACGGGATGCCTAAGGGCGTTGATGCGCCTGGTCTGGTCGAGGGCGCGGTGATCCATCCAGACGATGATGTTCCTGTCGCTGTCTCCCGAACGGCCGACCGGCAAGGGCTCGCCGTCGTTGCCGACCACCACAAGCGAACAGGTCGCATCGAAGCCGATGCCGCCGATCTCCCGGGGGTCGGCACCCGATTTCGCGACCGCCTCGCGCACACTGGCGCAGACCGCCTGCCAGATATCGCGGCTCGACTGCTCGGCGATCTCGCCGGGCTCGATGAAGAGCGCAATGTCGCGCTTGGCGGAAGCGAGCAGCTCGCCGCGCTCGTCAAAGACGCCGGCGCGCGCGCTGCCGGTGCCGACATCGATGCCGAGGAAGTGGGAAGGCATGGGAACCTCGAAGGTAGGGCAGTAGGCAGTAGGCAGTAGGCAGTAGGCAGTAGGAGATGGTCCGTGATGGCCGGAGGCAACAGCCTCTTCCCTATTCCCTACTGCCTGATTCCTACTGCCTAGAGATCATTGCTCTGCGGCAGGATCACCAGATCGCGAATGGTGATGTTTCTCGGCCGCGTCAGCATGAACAGGACGGCGTCGGCGACCTCGGTGGGCTGCATCAGCCCGCCGGCCGCCAGTTCGTCCTCGAGCTTCTGCTTCGGCCAATCGCTGATCAGCGCGGTCACCACCGGTCCGGGCGCGACGGCGCCGACACGCAGGCCGTGTTTGGCCACCTGCCGGCGCAGCGTATGGACGAAGGCCTGTATGGCATGTTTCGAGGCCGTGTAGACCGGCTCCCAGACGACAGGGACGAGGCCGGCGATCGAACTGGTCACGATGATGTCGCCGGTCTTGCGTCCGACCATATGCGGCAGCACCGCGTGCACCGAGCGGAACACCGCGTTGATGTTGAGGTTCAGCATGCGATCCCAGGCGTCGGGATCGCCGTTGAGGATCTCGCCGCCGACATAGGAGCCGGCATTGGCGTGGAAGATGTCGAGCTGGCCGGTCTTGTCGAGGATCGCAGGCATCATGGTCGCCACGCTGGGGGGGCTGGTGAGATCGACCACCAGCGGGATCGCGCCGTCGCCGAGCTCGGCGACGACCTCCTTCAGCCTGTCCTCCGCGCGGTCGACCAGCACGACGCGGGCGCCGGCGGCTAGCATCGCCCTGGCGCATTCGAGGCCGATGCCCGATGCCGCGCCGGTGACCGCGGCGACTTTTCCCGAAAGATTGTGAGCCATGTGTACCCTTCTCGTTTGAACTGTTCAGGCGCGGCCGTGCGAGGCACGGGAGCGGCGCGCGAGGGAGTCGACGATCACGGCGATGGCGAGAACGGCACCGGTGATCATGTAACGAAGCGACGAGGACAGATCGAGCAGCGTGAGCCCGCTGGCGATCGACTGGATGACGATGATGCCGAGCAGCGCGGAATAGGCGCTGCCGCGGCCGCCGAACAGGCTGGTGCCGCCGATGACCGCGGCCGCGATCGCATTCAGGTTCACGTCGCCGGTGCCGGCCTGCTGGCTTGCGGAAGCGAGCCGCGCGGCTGCAAGCACGCCGCCCAGCGCGGCAAAGAACGAGCACAGCGCGAAGGCGCTGAGATAGATGGCGCGCACCTTGATGCCGGCGCGCCGCGCCGCCTCGCGGTTGCCGCCGACAGCGGTCATCGAACGCCCCCATTTGGTCCGGGTCAGCGCATAGTTCATCGCCACGACGAGGCCGACGAACAGACCGAACATCCACGGGATGCCACGCGACTGATTGAGGTAGGCGACGATCAGCTCGAGGCCGATGGTGATGGCGGCGACGCGCAGGATGAGCCCGGCCACGGACGGCGTCGACAGGTTGGCTGCGCGGCGGCGCGCGAAGGTGCGGAGCCCGCTGACCAGCATCGCCAGGCCCGGGATCGCCGCCAGTGTGTGCGAGACCCATTTCGGCATCACCATCAACTGGCCGAAATCCACCAGCGCTGAGCCGTATGGCAGGTTGATCGAGCCGGTCGAGCCGAGGATGTAGAGCTGCATGCCCAGCACCGCGAGCAGGCCGGCCAGCGTCGAAACGAAGCTCGGCATGCCGAGCCGGTTGAAGAGCAGCGCATAGAGCGAGCCGATCAGGGCGCCGAAGGCCAACGCTGCGAGGATTGCGAGCGCGACCGGCCAGCCCTGATTGACCCAGAGCGTGCCGACCATCGCCGAAGCGAAGCCGCTGATCGAGCCGACGGAGAGATCGATCTCGCCGACCATCAGCACGCAGACGATGCCGAGCGCGATGACGCCAACGGTCGAGCAGTCGAACAGGAGATTGACCAGATTGCTGCTGGACACGAACACCGGGTTGAGGCTGGTGAAGACGGTCCAGATCACCACGAGGCCGACGATGACCGGCAGCGAGCCCAGATCGCCGCTGCGCACGCGATCGAGGAAGGCGCGGACCGCTCCGCCGATGCCGGCTTCATGCCTCACGCGCGCATCGGCACGGTCGAGCGCCAGCGGGGCGGAGGCGCTTTGCTTGAGGTTCGTCATGGGCGTTGCTCCCCGGCCTGTGCGCTGCCGCTATGATCGCGCTCCGCCCGCAGGCGCTCGGCTCGACGCGACACCGCGTTGTTGGACGCGCCGGTGATGGCGCTCACCAGATCCTGGTTCGACGCGTCGGGCTCGAAGACGCCGTTGTTGCGCCCCAGCCTGAGCACCACGATGCGGTCGGCGACGGCGCGGACATCTTCCATGTTGTGGCTGATCATCACGACGCCCAGGCCGCGGGCGCGGACGCGGTCGATCAGGTTGAGCACCTCAGCCGTCTGGGCGACGCCGAGGGCCGCGGTCGGCTCGTCGAGCAGGATGAGTTTCGGCTCGAGCAGCAGCGAGCGCGCGATGGCGACCGTCTGGCGCTGGCCGCCGGACAACGAGGCGACCGCCTCGCGCACGCTCGGGATGCGCGCCGACAATTCGTTGAGCAGCGTCCAGGCGCGCATCTCCATCGCCACTTCGTCCAGCCGCAGCGGACTGAGCTCGTTGCCAAGAAAAATGTTGGCGACGACGTCGAGGTTCTCGCAGAGCGCGAGGTCCTGGAAGACCGTGGCGATGCCGAGCGTCAGCGCTGCGCGCGGGTCGGGCAGCGTGACCGGCCTGCCGCGGAAATTGATCGTTCCCGAGCTCGGCTGGTGCACGCCGGCCAGGATCTTGACCAGCGTCGACTTGCCCGCGCCATTGTCGCCGACCAGGGCTACGACCTCGCCGGCATGGACGTCGAAATCGATATCGGTCAGCGCCGAGACGGCGCCGAAATTCTTCGATATGCCGCGCAGGCTGAGCACCAGCTCGCCGACGGAGGCCGACCTTTCAGGACTCTCGCTCATGCACCGCCTTTCTTGACAGTCGTTCCATGGACATCCGGCCGCCCGACGGGCGGCCGGATGTCCTATGATCAGTTGATGATGCCGAGCTTTTTGCAGCCCTCGACATAACGGTCGACGCAGAGTTCCGCGGCCGTGTTGATTTTCTTGTCGATGATCTCGGCCTTGAGGTTCTCCTGCGTCACCACCGCAGGCGTGAAGAGTTGCGAGGGCGTGTCGTAGAGCGTCATCTCGGCCTTCGGCTTCTCGCCCGACAACAGTTTGATGGCGACGTTGGCCGCGGCGGCCGCAACGATCTCGCTCGGCTTGGAGATGGTGTTGTACTGGTCGCCGGCAATGATCAGCTGCAGGGCAGCGATGGTCGCGTCGTTACCGGTCACCGGCGGAACCGGATCGACGCCGGCCGCCTTGAAGGCCGCGATCGCGCCGCCGCCGGTGCCGTCATTGGCGGCGACGACGCCGAGGATCTTGGTGCCGAAGCGGGTGATCTGGCCGCTCGCCCATTGCTGGGCCTTCGGTGGCGCCCATTCCGGTGTGTCGAACTCGGCCAGGATCGGGTAGCCGCTGTTGTCGAGGCCCTCATGGATACCCTTCTTGATCAGGCCGGCGGCGGCATCGGTCGGCGAGCCGTTGATCTGCAGCAGGCCGCCGTTGGCCGGATCGACCTTGAGTGCCTTCAGATGCTCGACCAGCGAGTCGGCGATCGCCTTGCCGATGCCTTCATTGTTGAAGGACACATAGAAATCGGCGGGCGCCGTCGGGATTGGCCGGTCATAGGCGATGACCTTGACGCCCTGGCTTTGCGCGAGCTTCACCAGCGAGGCGGCGGCGGTGGAATCGACCGGGTCGAGCACGATGGCCTTGGCGCCCTGCGAGATTGCCGAATTGAACTGCTGCTGCTGGCGCGCGGCATCGGCATCGGCGTTCTGGTAGATCACCTTGCAGCCCGGGCAGAGCTTCTTCATCTCGGCGACGAAGCCGGGATAATCGTGCTGCTCGTAGCGGGTGGATGCCTGGTCGGGCATCAGGAAGGCAACCGTGGCGTCGGTGACCGTGTCGGCGAACGCCGCGGTGCTGCCGAGCAGCGAGACCGCGAAAACGGCCGCGATTGTCGACTTCAAGGCAAACGGCGATTTCCAAGCATGTCTGGTCATTCGAATGTCTCCGTTTCGAGAAATGGTTTCACGAGGACCCGCGCGGTGGACAACGCGCCAGGCCTTGACTGCATGTCGAACCTGTTGAAAGGAGTATGATGGCAGCTGAGGATCATTAGATCCCGATAACCACGCAGACATCCTCCCGAACGTGCTGGATTTCGGCAAACGAACCCCAGCACAGGGTGCCCTGCACCCCGCGTCTTTCCTTCCCTGAGTGTTTCTTTGTTTGATGCATTTCCGGACGAAAATTCTTCAGACCGGAATGCTTTAGGCTCCTCCCGCTTCCTCCCTGTTAGGCGGCAATCTCCGCGTTGATGTTCTCAGCCAGCAAGGCCCTGAAGCGCGAAGGCGACATGCCTTTCTGCGCCAGGAACTGGCGATTGAAATTCGAGATGTTGTTGTAGCCGGCGGCGTAGCAGATCTCGGTGATGGACATCTGTGCCTCGCTCATCAAGAGCTGGCAGGCGAGGTTGATACGCAGCCGGTTGACATACTGCACCAGCGCCATGCCGGTGTGGCGGCGGAAGCTGCGCGAGAAGGCGCTCGGGCTGCGCCCGGCGATCTCGGCGAGTGTGCCTTCGCTGAAGGGCTCGGTCAGGTGGCAATTGATATAGGCGAGCGCCTGGTTGATGCCGGCCGACATGAAACCCGAAGGGTCGGGCAGATAGCCGGCGCTGGCCAGGGTGCGGACGTCGCTGGCGCGGTTCAAAATATCAAGCACGGCCATGAACAGCGCCAGGCGGCGCACGCCTTGCGCCTCGGTCAGTTCCGCCAGCAGGGGCGCGGCGAGCTCGGCGGTCGCCGGCGAGAACAGCGCGCCGCGGCGGCTGGTTTCGAGGATGCCCGCGCAGGCGGCAAGCTCGGGCAAGGCGGCGGAAGCGCCGGCGATGAATTCTTCCGAGAACTGGACGACGCGACCGCGCAGCGGCACGGTCTCGCCCGGCGGCACGTCGCTGACCCAGTTGTGCGGCAGATTAGGCCCCGTGAGCACCAGATTGCCCGGCTCGAACTCGCCGATGAAGTCGCCGACGAAATAACGGCCGGTGGTGGCGACGACCAGATGCAGCTCGTATTCGGGATGGAAGTGCCAGCGGACAGTGCGGAAAGGATAGCCGTGGGCCCAGGCCTTGAACGACTCTCCCTGTCTGATCTGGACGACTTCCAGGTCCGGATTCATGTTCGTTTTCCTCCCGCGCGGGTCCGGTCTTGTGATCGGTTGCTGCGCTTCGTTCGGCGGACCCGTGTATTCCCACTGGCCGCCGCGATTGAAAGCTTAGGCGGCAATTGAAGCGCCTGCCACCACGGCTTGTCCACCCGACCGATACTTTTTTGACGTTTTGGAGCAGACCGGAGCAAGCCGATGTTGTGAAGCACTTCCTTAACCATAGCGGTTCAGGATCGCCCTCTGGTCAGTGGGGACACCCTGATTGAAAAAGCCGGCGCGCCCTCTTCGCCGCCTGGCGCTTCTCGCTGCGGCGGTTGCGCTGGGCACGGCGGCAAAGGCCTCGGATTTCTCCGAGCCGTGGAAGAATGCTGACCGCCCGCTGGTGATCGACGCGTACGAATACAATTCCATCGACTGGCAGCAGCTCGTCACCGACAAGCGCGTCGTCGGCTTCATCAACAAGGCGTCCGATGGGCTGCCGCCGCCCTATTTCTGCTTCGGCAGCGAGACCGACGTCAAACTGTGCAAAACGCTGTGGAAGCGCCATGCGGTGACGCGCGAATTGTTCCAGACGCGCAAGGTAGTGGCCAAGGCGCTTGGCCTGAAATGGGGCGCCTATCACCTCGCCAGGCCCGGCAATCCGGTCGAGCAGGCCAATAATTTCATCGATTTCGCGGAACCGGCGCCGGATGAGCTGATGGCTCTCGACATCGAAGGCATCGATCCAACGCAATGGATGTCGCTGGAGGACGCCGAGGAATTCGTGCGCCAGGTGCATCGCCGCCTCGGCCGCTTCCCGGTCCTCTATGTCAACGGCAAGACAGCCCAATATATCGCCGACAATCGCTACCAGTATCGTCTCCTGTCGCGGCTGCCGCTCTGGTATGCGCGCTACAAGCCCGACATCGACGTGCATTTCCCGATGGGCAACTGGCAGGGCTATACGCTCTGGCAATTCTCGGCGCAGGCCAATTGCGGCCGCTTCTCCTGCCCCTACCGGGTGCCCGGCACGCCCAACGACATCGACGTCAGCGTCGCGCCGATGGGCGCCGACGAGCTGCGCCGGCAATGGGCCTTTGGCGGGCTGCTCGACGTGCCGTCCGACTATCTCGCCTCGATCCCGGTGCCGGTCTCGCGCGAGGCAGCGCTCGCCGGGAAGGTCACCATCACCTATGCCGATGTGGCGACGCCCCCGACCTTCGAGGAGATGGTGGCCGTGCTCGGCGCGCGTTGGGAAAGATTCCGCGACGAGTTCCGCATGCCGGTGGTGAAGACGGTGCCGCGGCGTGCCATCTTCGGCATCGTGCAATATGTCGCCTGGAAACGCTCCGGACAGCGCACGCCCGAGCAGATCGACGCGGCCTTTGCCGCGGCCGATCCGGTCAGTACCGCTTCGACCGCGCTCGATAGCGCCAAGCGCTGACTTCCGCCAAAAGCTTTGAAGCCATCAGCGATGATTGCCGAGGCTGGCATACATGCCGGTGGTGCGGAACTGCGTCGGGTTGATGCCGTAGCAGCGGCGGAAGACCTTGGAGAAGTAGTTCGCATCCTCGAAGCCGCACAACACCGCGACCTCCTTCACCGGCAGGAAATCCGCCTTGGTGAGCAGCTTCGCCGCGCGCTGCAGGCGCTGCTGCAGCACGAATTCGGCCGGCGGCAGTCCTTCGCTCTCGGCAAAGCAGCGCGAGAAATGGGCGCGGCTGAGGCCGCTGATCTCGACAAGCTCCGCCACAGGCAGCGGCCTGTCGAGATTGGCGTTGATGTGGTCGATGACAGGCTGCATGGCGCTCTGCTTCTCGGCGAAGGCATGGGAGCCGAAGACATCGTCATAGAGCGCCATCGCCGCCTCATAGGCGATCGCCGAGGCAGCGCCCGGCGAAGCGGCGCCCTTGATCAGCCGCAGGCTGCAATTGGCAAGGTGATCGATGGTCGCCGGCTGCAGCCGGAACACCGGGCCCGAGACGCTCAGGATCGACTTGTGGATGCGCAGCGCCTCCTCGCCATTCATCGAGATCCAGAAATATTCCCAGCGATCGCCCTTGGCCAACCAGTAGCGGTGGTTGTGCGGCACCAGAACCAGTAGCGTGTCGTTCGCCTGCAGGCGATAGTTGCGGCTCTCGTAGCGCAGCTGACCGGTGCCGCTGATCGTGTGCTGGAGGACGGTGAACGGCGTCTGGCCGCGCTTTCGCCCGTCCCAGTCGTAGGTTTCGTCCTCGCGCAGCTCGTAGCCCGTGCTGGTCGGCATGGCATGCAGGCGCTGGCGGCCGCGCGGCAGCGAGATCGTCCGCATCAGCTTTCCATTGGCGATTAGGTCCCGCAGCACAAAATTACCCTCGAAAGCATAATCCTTCTCTGGCCGCGCCGGCGAATAAGCGCATAATCGGGCCCTCAAGAACGCGAAAGACCCGCGGTCGAGGAGCGGGCGGAGGAGAAAAAGCCGGATTTCCGGCTTTGAATGGCATGCGCGCTGTTGCGTGCGGCCATATCCTCCTCCGTTGCTCCTTGCCTAGCATTCGAACGGATCGAGGTGAAGGTGATGAGTTTCAAAATCGCTATTATCGGCGCCGGCAGCGTCGGCTTCACCAAGAAGCTGTTCACCGACATCCTCTGCGTGCCGGAGTTCAAGGACATCGAATTCGCGCTGACCGATGTCAGCGAGCACAATCTCGGGATGATCAAGGCGATCCTCGACCGGATCGTCGAGGCGAACAAATTGCCGACGAAAGTGACGGCGACCACGAACCGCCGCGAGGCGTTGGAAGGAGCGCGCTACATCATCAGCTGCGTGCGCGTCGGAGGGCTCGAAGCCTATGCCGATGACATCCGCATCCCGCTGAAATATGGCATCGACCAATGCGTCGGCGACACGATCTGCGCCGGCGGCATCCTCTACGGCCAGCGCAACATCCCGGTGATCCTCGACTTCTGCAAGGATATTCGCGAGGTTGCCGCGACCGGCGCCAAGTTCCTCAACTACGCCAACCCGATGGCGATGAACACCTGGGCCGCTATCGAGTACGGCAAGGTAGACACGGTCGGGCTCTGTCACGGCGTGCAGCACGGCGCCGAGCAGATCGCCGAGGTGCTCGGCGCGAAGTCGCCAAGCGAGCTCGACTATGTATGCTCAGGCATCAACCACCAGACCTGGTTCATCGAGCTCAGGCTGAACGGCCGGACGATCGGCAAGGACGAGCTGGTCGCCGCCTTCGAGGCGCACCCGGTCTATTCGAAGCAGGAGAAGCTGCGCATCGACGTGCTGAAGCGCTTCGGCGTCTATTCGACCGAAAGCAACGGACATCTTTCCGAATATCTGCCCTGGTACCGCAAGCGCCCCGAGGAGATCACACGCTGGATCGACATGTCCGACTGGATCCATGGCGAGACCGGCGGCTATCTGCGCTATTCGACCGAGACCCGCAACTGGTTCGAGACGGAATATCCGCAATTCCTCGAAGCGGCCTCGAAGCCGATCGACCCGGCAAAGCGCTCCAACGAGCATGCCAGCCACATCCTCGAAGCGCTGGAGACCAACCGCGTCTATCGCGGCCACTTCAACGTCAAGAACAACGGCGTGATCACCAACCTGCCGCAGGACGCCATCATCGAATCGCCCGGCTTCGTCGACCGTTTCGGCATCAACATGGCGGCCGGCATCACGCTGCCGGAGGCGTGCGCGGCCACCTGCATGGCCTCGATCAATGTCCAGCGCATGTCGGTGCACGCCGCGATCGCCGGCGACATCGATCTCTTGAAGCTCGCCGTGCTCCACGACCCGCTGGTGGGTGCCGTGTCGACGCCGGAGGAAGTCTGGCAGATGGTGGACGAGATGGTCGTCGCCCAGGCGCAGTGGCTGCCGCAATATGCGCATGCCGTTCCGGCCGCGAAGGAGCGGCTTTCGAATTCCAAGGTCAAGACCCGCGACTGGGCGGGTGCCGCGCGGCGCAGCGTGCGCTCGATAGAGGAATTGCGCGCCGAAAAGGCGGCACTCAAACAAGCCGGCTGATGTCGCCGGCAGGCAGGCGGACATGCAGGGGGCGCGCCCGCCGGATCAGCCGTCCAGAAACAAGACGCGGGCAGCAGCAGGCGTCCAAAACAACTGGGAGGAGACGATGAGGACCTTACGCAGACTTGGCTTTGCCGCCGGACTGGTGATGAGCGTTGCCATTCCGGCATACGCCTTCGCATCCGAGCCGACGATCCCACCCGAGCCGGCGACGTTTCCGGCCGAAGGCAAGATCCATTATGTGGCGCGCGACTCCATCCTGGAGTTCAAGGCGCTGCCCGAATATCACGAGCCGGACTGGGTGACCGAGAAATACGTCAAGACCGGCAAGCTGCCGCCGGTCAAGGACAGGCTGCCCAAGGAGCCGCTGGTCTTCAAGACCGCCAACATGCCCGACGGCATCGGCGTCTATGGCGATACGATGCGCCATGTCATCGGCGGCCGGCCTGAGGGCTGGAACTACGGCGCCGGCCAGACGCAAGGCTGGGGGGGCATCGACATCGGGCTCTCCGAATGCCTGACGCGCACCGCGCCGCTGTTCCAGGTCGAGGCGAAGGATACCGAGCCGCTGCCGAACCTCGCCAAGAGCTGGGAGTGGTCGAAGGACGGCCACAAGCTGACCATGCATCTAATCGAAGGCGCCAAATGGTCCGACGGCGTCCCGTTCAATGCCGACGACGTCATGTTCTACTGGGACGACGAGGTCGTCGATCCGAACGTCTCGCCGCTGAACGGCGCGACCCCGGAAACCTTCGGTGTCGGCACGACGCTGAAGAAGATCGACGATTACACCGTCGAGTGGACCTTCAAGGAGGCGTTCCCGCGGCAATATCTCTACGCCATGGCCTACGGCACGTTCTGCCCCGGTCCCTCGCATATACTGAAGCCGCAGCATCCGAAATATTCGAAGAACACCTACGACCAGTTCAAGAACGCCTTCCCGCCGGAATATATGAACATGCCGGTGATGGGCGCCTGGGTGCCGGTCGAATATAGGCCGGACGACATCATCGTGATGCGCCGCAATCCCTATTATTGGAAGGTCGACGAGAAGGGCAACCAGCTGCCCTACCTCAACGAGCTGCAATACAAGCTCTCGACCTGGGCCGACCGCGACGTCCAGGCTGTTGCCGGCTCGGGCGACTTCTCCAACCTCGAGCAGCCCGAGAACTTCGTCGCCTCGCTGAAGCGCGCTGCCGACCCGAACGCGCCGGCGCGCCTTGCCTTCGGCCCGCGCCTCATCGGCTACAATCTGCGCATGAATTTTTCCGCCAATGGCTGGGGCAACCCGGACGAGCGCGGCCAGGCGATCCGCGAGTTGAACCGCAACGAGGACTTCCGCAAGGCCGTCACCATGGCCCTCGACCGCAAGGCGCTGGGCGATTCGCTGGTCAAGGGACCGTTCACCGCCATCTATCCCGGCGGCTTCTCCTCGGGCACCAGCTTCTACGACCGCAAATCGACCGTCTACTATCCCTTCGACCTCGAGGGGGCCAAGGCCTTGCTCGCCAAGGCCGGCCTCAAGGACACTGACGGCGACGGCATCGTGAACTTCCCGGCCGGCACCGCCGGCGGCAAGGATGTCGAGATCGTGATGCTGGTCAACAACGACTACACGACCGACAAGAGCCTTGCCGAAGGCGTTGTCGCGCAGATGGAAAAGCTGGGGATCAGGGTCGTGCTCAACGGGCTCAACGGCACCCAGCGTGACGCCACGCAATATTCCGGCCGCTTCGACTGGCTGATCCGGCGCAACGATCAGGAGCTGACCTCGGTCGTGCAGAACACCGAGCAGCTCGCGCCGGTCGGTCCGAAGACCAGCTGGAACCACCGGGCGCCGGAAAGCGGCGAGGTCGACATGATGCCCTTCGAGAAGGACCTCGTCGACATCGTCAACAAGTTCGTGTCGACGCAGGACAACGACCAACGCGCCGAGCTGATGAAGAAGTTCCAGAAGATCTCGACCGAGCATGTCTATAATGTCGGCCTGACGGAATATCCCGGCGCGCTGATCGTCAACAAGCGCTTCTCGAACATCCCGCAGGGAACGCCGATCTTCATGTTCAACTGGGCCGAGGACTCGATCATCCGCGAGCGCGTCTTCGTCAAGGCGGACAAACAGGCCAAGTACGAACTCTTCCCCGAGGAGCTTCCCGGCAAGCCCGGAGACAAGGGCCCGATGTAAGGTTTACCTCCCCTGACCGAGGAACCCGGCCGCGCCGCGGCGCGGCCGGGTCAAGACCAAACCTGCGAATGCTCCGCAACGGAGCGACCGGCAAGAAGGAAGCGGACCGCCTATGCTGCGATTCCTGGTCATGCGCATAACGTCGGCGATCCCCGTGCTGGCCATCTTGAGTCTTGCCACCTTCGCCATCATCCAGGCGCCGCCCGGCGACTACGCCGACTACATAAGATCGCAGCTGATCAACCAGGGCGGCGCCTCCTACGCCGAGGCCGAAGCACAGGCACAGGCCTATCGGAAGGAACACGGCCTCGATAAGCCGCTGCCCATCCAGTACCTCAACTGGATCGGTGGCATCGTCACCCGCGGCGATTTCGGCTACAGCCTCTACTACAACAAGCCGGTGGCCGATGTGGTGGGCGAACGCCTGCCGCGCACGCTGCTGCTTGCGCTGGTCTGCCACCTGCTCGCCTCGGTGCTCGGCATCACCTTCGGAATCTGGGCGGCGACGAGGCAGTATAGCTGGATCGACTCGACACTTTCGGCGATCTCGTTCCTCGGCATGACGGTGCCGCGCTTCCTGATGGCGCTGATCATCGTCTATCTGCTGGTTTTCCAGTTCAACGTGTCGGAGATCGGCTCGTTCTTCTCGCCGCAATATGGCGGCGCGCCGTGGTCGTGGGCGAAATTCGTCGACCTGGTCAAGCATGTCTGGCCGGTGGTGGCGATCGCGACCTTCGGCGGCCTCGCCTATAATATGCGCGTCATGCGCGGCAATCTGCTCGACACGCTGAACATGCAATATGTCGAGACGGCCAAGGCCAAAGGCCTGACCGGCGGCGCGGTGGTGATGCGGCACGCCGTGCCCAACGCGCTGCACCCGCTGGTGATGTATCAGGGCGTGGTGCTGCCCTATATGCTCACCGGCGAGATCGAAACGGCAATCATCTTCGCGCTGCCGACCGTCGGGCCGGCGATCGTCGGCTCGATGGCGGTGGGCGACGTCTATGTCACCGCAACCTTCATGATGGTGTTGTCGGCGACACTGATCGTCGGCAACATCATCGCCGACATGCTGCTCGTGCTGCTCGATCCCCGCATTCGCCAGTTCGGGGAGCGCTAGATGCTGGCGCGCGACCCCTCCCCGACGCCCCTTACTCCCTTGCCCGCGGAAGGCGTGATCATAGCCGAGCCGGCGCATGGCAACGAAAGCTATATCGCGCTGGTCTGGCGTCGTCTGAAGCGCTCCTGGACCGGCATGGCAGGGCTGTTCCTGGTGGTGCTTCTGCTCGTCATGGCGGTGTTCGCGGATTTCATCGCGCCCTCGGATCCGAAGGCGACCGATGTCGCCTTCGCGCCGCCGGAGGTGCCGAGCTTTCACGACAAGGACGGCAATTTCACCTTCCGGCCGAGGATCTATGCGCTGGCGGAATCGACCGACCTCGATCCCGTCACCTTCCAGCCGATCGTCGGCCCCGACTACGACCATCCGCGGCTGCTCGGCTTCTTCGTCGAGGGCGCGCCCTACCGGCTCTTCGGGCTGATCCCGGCGGACCGGCACTTCTTCGGCTCGATGGACGGCCAGCCGGTGCATTTCCTCGGCACCGACAAGTTCGGCCGCGACGTGCTGTCGCGCGCCATCCACGGCTCGCGGGTCTCGCTGATGATCGCGCTGACGGTCGTCTTCATCATCACCGTAATCGGCACGACCGTCGGCATGGTCTCCGGCTATTTCGGCGGCAAGTTCGATGTCTGGGTGCAGCGCTTCGTCGAGCTGGTGCTCGCCTTCCCGCAACTGCCGCTCTATCTCGCGCTGACCACGCTGATCCCGGTCACCGCGCCGACCAATGTCTTCCTCGCCTTCGTCATCATCGTCATGTCGGCGCTGGGCTGGGCGCAGATGTCGCGCGAGGTGCGCGGCAAGACGCTGGCGCTGGCGCGCATCGACTATGTGCGCGCCGCCATGGCGGTGGGAGCGACCGACCGGCGCATCATCATGCAGCACATTTTCCCCAATGTGATGAGCCATGTGATCGTCGCGGTGACAATCGCGATCCCGACCGTGGTGCTGCTCGAAGCCTTTCTCGGCTTCCTCGGCTTCGCGGTGAAGCCGCCGCTGATCTCATGGGGGCTGATGCTGCAGGACACGGCGACCTATTCGGTCATCGGCACCTATCCGTGGATCCTTTCGCCGGTCGGCTTCGTGCTGATCACCGTCTTTGCCTTCAACGCGCTGGGCGACGGCCTGCGCGATGCCGTCGATCCCTATTGAGGTGGCCGGATGACGACGATCGCGCTTTCAGACAATTTCGCACCGGCCGCCCGGCATGATCATGGCGCGCGCCATGACCAGCCGATCATCGACGCCCGTAACATCGAGGTCGCCTTCAAGGTCGAGCACGGCACCGTCGAGGCGGTCAAGGACGTCTCGTTCCAGCTCTATCGCGGCGAGACCATCGCGATCGTCGGCGAATCCGGCTCCGGCAAGTCGGTGACGGCCCGCACCGTCATGGGGCTCTTGTCGCGGCGGGCGACGGTGTCGCCCAAGTCGAGCGTCGAATATCTCGGCCAGAACATCCTGAAATTCCCCGAGAGCGCCCGGCGCAAGCTGCGCGGCAACCGCATCTCGATGATCTTCCAGGAGCCGATGAGCTCGCTCAACCCGATCTATACGGTCGGCAGTCAGATCGTCGAGGCGATCCGGGTGCATCGCAAGGTGAGCCGCAGGGAGGCCTGGGCGCGGGCGCTCGAGCTTCTCAAGCATGTCCAGATCCCCGAGCCGGAGGCGCGGCTCAAGCAATATCCGCATCAGCTCTCCGGCGGCCAGCGCCAGCGCGTCATGATCGCGATGGCCCTGGCCAACGAACCCGACGTGCTGATCGCCGACGAGCCGACCACCGCGCTCGACGTCACGGTGCAGGCGCAGATCCTCAACCTCATCCGCAATCTTCAGAAAGAGCTGAAGATGGCGGTGATCCTGATCACCCACGACCTCACCGTGGTGCGCAAGTTCTCCGACTATGTCTATGTCATGCAGCATGGTGAGATGCGCGAGCACAACGTCACCGAGCGGCTATTCGCCAACCCGCAGCATTCCTACACACAGCGGCTGCTCGCTTCCGAACCGCACGGCCGGCCGAAGCCGCTGCCGGACGGCAGCGGCACCATCCTCAAGGCGAACGGCGTGCGCGTCTGCTTCATGCTGCGCCACGGCTCTTTCCTGAAGCCGGACTGGCGCGAACTGGTCGCGGTCGACGATCTCGACCTGAAGCTTTGCCGCCACGAGACGCTCGGGCTGGTCGGTGAATCCGGCTCCGGCAAGACCACCTTCGGCCAGGCGCTGCTCAGATTGCAGGACGCTAAGCGTGGCGAAATCCGCTTCGACGGCCAGCCGATCGAGAAGCTGTCGCGCGCCGAGATGCGGCCGCTGCGCTCGCGCATGCAGATCGTCTTCCAGGATCCGTTCTCCTCGCTCAATCCGCGCATGACGATCGGCCAGATCATCGAGGAAGGGCTGGTGGTCAACAGACTGGGCGCGACGCGGCGCGAGCGGGTCGAGCGGGTGCGCGAGGCGTTGGTCAGCGCCGGCATGCCACGCAACATCCTGTCGCGCTTCCCGCATGAATTCTCCGGCGGCCAGCGGCAGCGCATCGCGATCGCGCGGGCGATTGCGCTGGAGCCCGAATTCATCCTGCTCGACGAGCCGACTTCGGCGCTCGACCTTTCCGTACAGGCGCAGATCATCGACCTGTTGCGCAAGCTGCAGGACGAGCGGGGCTTGAGCTACCTGTTCATCTCGCACGACCTCAAGGTGGTGCGGGCGCTCTGCCACCGGGTCATCGTCATGCAGCACGGCAAGATCGTCGAACAGGGACCCGTCGACGAGGTCCTTTCCAATCCCAAGACCGCCTACACCGAACGGCTCGTCAGGGCCGCATTCGACGTGGCGTGACCATATTCCGGAGGCTTACAGTGGCTAGAAATCCCAGGATCACTTTCATCGGCGCCGGCTCGACGGTGTTCATGAAGAACATCATCGGCGACGTGCTGCAGCGACCGGCGCTGTCGGGCGCGACGATCGCGCTGATGGACATCAACCCGCAGCGGCTGGAAGAGAGCGCCCTCGTGGTCAACAAGCTGATCGCGACCCTCGGGGTCGAGGCCAAGGCCGAGACCTATTCCGACCAGCGCAAGGCCTTGGCGGGCGCCGACTTCGTCGTCGTTGCCTTCCAGATCGGTGGCTACGAGCCCTGCACCGTCACCGATTTCGAGGTGCCGAAGAAATACGGGCTGCGCCAGACCATCGCCGACACGCTCGGCGTCGGCGGCATCATGCGCGGCTTAAGGACCGTGCCGCATCTGTGGAAGATCTGCGAGGACATGCTCGCCGTCTGCCCGGAAGCGATCATGCTGCAATATGTGAACCCGATGGCGATAAACACCTGGGCGATCGCCGAGAAATATCCCGCGATCAGGCAGGTGGGACTCTGCCATTCGGTGCAGGGCACGGCGATGGAGCTGGCGCATGATCTCGACCTTCCCTATGACGAGATCCGCTACCGCTCGGCCGGCATCAACCACATGGCCTTTTATCTCAAATTCGAGCATCGCCAGCGGGACGGTTCCTACCGCGACCTCTATCCCGACCTCGTGCGCGCCTATCGCGAAGGCCGCGCGCCGAAGCCCGGCTGGAACCCGCGTTGCCCGAACAAGGTGCGCTACGAGATGCTGACGCGGCTCGGCTATTTCGTCACCGAAAGCTCCGAGCATTTCGCCGAATACACGCCCTATTTCATCAAGGAGGGCCGTCCCGACCTGATCGAGAAATACGGCATTCCGCTCGACGAATATCCAAAACGCTGCATCGAGCAGATCGAGCGCTGGAAGGGACAGGCGGAGGCCTATCGCTCGGCCGAACGGATCGAGGTCGAGCAGTCGAAGGAATACGCCTCCTCGATCATGAACTCGGTGTGGACCGGCGAGCCGTCGGTTATCTACGGCAATGTCCGCAACAATGGCTGCATCACCTCGCTGCCTGCCGACTGCGCGGCGGAAGTGCCCTGCCTGGTCGACGCCTCCGGCATCCAGCCTACTTATATCGGCGACCTGCCGCCGCAGCTGACGGCCCTGATCCGCACCAACATCAATGTGCAGGAGCTGACGGTGCGGGCGCTCACGACCGAGAACCGCGAGCACATCTACCACGCGGCGATGATGGACCCGCACACCGCGGCCGAGCTCGATCTCGATCAGATCTGGTCATTGGTCGACGACCTGCTTGCCGCGCATGGCGACTGGCTGCCGGCCTGGACGCGGACTGATAGAAGCAAGGCTGCCTGACCATCATCTGCGCAGATTTTTGAGAGTTTAATCTCAAACTAACTGGCAGAACGATAGAACACCCGGATGAATTGGTGGATCGGATCCTTCTGGGTGCTTGTCAGCCTAGGTGTTGCGGCGCTCGACTATCGTGTCCAAAGGCTGGGCGGAAAGCGATGGCTTGTGGACTGGCCTTGGCGCTTGGCGATGTACTTTGCGCTCGGTGGCCTCGTCACGTCCGTACCGATCTTCCTCTACCAGTTCGGCGAGGCGATCATTGGCCTGTACAATCATCCACCAACAGCGAAGATGCTCGTGGCGCTTCTTCCTTCGGCGGTCGCGGCGATTGTTGCCGTGGAAGTTCTCAAGCTGGCCGGCCGAACCATCCGCAGATCAGGCGGGTCGCTTCAGGGGCGCCGTTTAGTAGTAGCCATCTTTTTGTTCATGGTAGCCGCAGGCATTATCGGTGCAGGCTACCTTGGCAACTTGTACCTTTTGAGGGATCATTAGCAAAAATGCCCGCGCCAAACCGCTGAGGACCTGCAGCGACAAGTTCCTCTTTCTTCCCTAGGGGTCAGCCGCCGGCCTTCTCGCGCTCGACGGCGCGCCAGCCGATATCGTGGCGGTAAAAGCCCTGCGGCCAGTCGATCAGGTCGATCGCGGCATAGGCCTTGGCCTGCGCCTCGCCGACGGTCTTGCCGAGCGCGGTGACGTTGAGCACCCGGCCGCCATTGGCGACCAGCGCGCCGCCATTGATGGCGGTGCCGGCATGGAAGACCTGGACGCCCTCGCCTTCCGCCTCGTCGAGGCCGCGGATGACCGAGCCCTTTTCCGGCGTGCCGGGATAGCCCCGCGCCGCCATCACCACGGTCAGCGCCGTGTCGTCGCTCCAGCGCACCGACATATGCGCGAGCTGGCCGTCGACGGCGGCGTTGAGCAGGACGAGCAGATCGTCCTTCAACCGCATCATCAGCACCTGGCATTCGGGATCGCCGAAGCGGGTGTTGTATTCGATCAGCTTGGGGCCCTGGTCGGTGATCATCAGCCCGGCGAAGAGGATGCCGGCGAAAGGGGTGCCAAGATTCGCCATGCCGCGCATGGTCGGCTCGATGATCTCGCGCATGGTGCGTTCGCTCATTTCCGGCGTCATCACCGGCGCCGGCGAATAGGCGCCCATGCCGCCGGTGTTCGGCCCGGTATCGCCGTCGCCGACGCGCTTGTGGTCCTGCGCCGTGCCGAAGGGCAACGCCGTGGCGCCGTCGCAGAGGCAGAAGAAGCTCGCCTCCTCGCCGGTCAGATATTCCTCGACCACGACCTCTGCGCCGGCGGCGCCGAAGGCGCCGTCGAAACAGGCCTCCAGCGCGGCGTTCGCCTCATCGAGCGTCATGGCGATGGTGACGCCCTTGCCGGCGGCGAGCCCGTCGGCCTTGATGACGATCGGCGCGCCGGTCTTTTCGACATAGGCCTTTGCCGAGGCGAGGTCGCTGAAACGGCCATAAGCGGCGGTCGGGATGTTGAACCTGGCGCAAAGGTCTTTGGTGAAGCCTTTAGAGCCTTCGAGTCGCGCCGCAGCCTTGGACGGACCGAAGACGCGGATGCCCCAGGCGCGCAGGTCATCGGCGATGCCGGCGACCAGCGGCCCCTCCGGGCCGACCACGACGAGATCGATCTTCTTTTCCTGGCAGAAGGCGGCCACTGTGGAATGGTCGGCAACGTCGAGCTTGACCAGTTCGGCGACACGGCCGATGCCGGGATTGCCGGGCGAGGCGTAGAGCTTCGTCAGCAGCGGCGAGGCGGACATCTTCCAGGCGAGCGCATGTTCGCGGCCACCCGAACCGAGAAGAAGAACGTTCATGGCCACCTCTTGCTGATCGTCTCCCCGAACCCGCTATTGGTCCGCGGGCGACGGGTCAAGGCGTCTTGGCATTTTGGCGGCAATTGCGCACGGGAAGATGGGCCTCATCAAAGCCGATGCGACGTGCCCCGGACCTCCAGCGGTCGGGCGAAACGGCGCAAGCTCCTGAGGATGGCTCAGCTCTGGTAGATGACGGGGAACCAGTCCTCGCGCAGTTTCTGGCCAGGCTTCATATCGTGGCCGGGATAGGGCGGCGAGGTGCGGCCGGGACGCTCGACATAATGCGCGTCGTCGCCGACCCAGCGCAGCGACAGCGCCCGGCGCCGCGCCGAGGTCAGGTTGCCGCGCGCGCCGTGAGCGGTGCGGAAGTCGAACAGGATGGCGTCGCCAGGCTCCATCTCCCATTCCAGAACCTTCATCGAAGGATCGTTGTCGGGGTCGGGCACCGGGAGGTAATCGCCCTCGCCGGCGTAAAAGTTGGCGTCGTTCAGCCAGCGCACCGGCAGCACCATCTTTTCCCATTTGTGCGAGCCGGCGATCAGCCGCAGCGTCGCGTCCTTCACCGGATCGATCGGAATCCAGAAGCTCACCGTCTGGCTGCCGTCGACGAAATAATAGGGAATGTCCTGATGCCAGGGCGTCGGCTTCTGCGTGCCGGGCTCCTTGACCAGGACGTGGTCGTGGAAGAACTGGGCGCTGCGCGACTGCATGACCGCGGCGGCAAGCTCGGCGGCCGGCGATTCGCGCACGATCCTGACGAATTCCGGGATGCGCTCCCAGTTGCAGTAATCGTCGAAGAAGCTGCCCTTGCCGCCGGCGATGTCGGAGGCCCTGGCGCTGCGGTTCTGCATATTGCGTTCGATGCCTGCGGCGATGACATCGACCCAATCCTTGAAGGCGCCGCGGATGCAGACGGCGCCGTCGCGCTGGTAATCGGCAATCGTCGAGGCATCGATCTTCGGGCTGGCCATGGCGCGCTCTCCTTGTGTGCGACGCCCAACTGTCGCAGCCGGCTCATATCGAGTAAAATAATAACTTCACATCCTGCTTATAGTTTCGACCTATGAAGTTTACGCTCACCCAATTGCGCTATGTCGTTGCCGTTGCTCGCTATGGCAGCGTGACCGCGGCAGCCCAGGCACTGAACGTGTCGCAGCCGTCGATTTCGGTGGCGATCGACAATGTCGAGAACGCGCTTAGCCAGAAACTGTTCGTGCGCCAGCGGGGAAGCGGTGTTTCGCTGACATCCTTCGGCCGCAGGGCCGTCGCCAAGGCAAGGCAGGTGCTGGGCGAGGCGGACGAGTTGGCGGCGCTCGGATCGCGCGACGCCGATGTCGGCGGCGAGCTGGTGCTCGGCTGCTTCGAGGACCTGGCGCCCTATTTCGCGCCGGCGCTGATGCGCGCCTTCGCCGAGCGCTGCCCGGCCGTCACCGTCGTCATCGGCGACGAGACCTTCGACACGCTGGGGCGGCGCCTGGCCGACAGCGCCGTCGATCTCGGCCTCACCTACGACCTCGGCCTGCCCGGGCACTTCAAGCGCATTCTGCTGCATGAGTTGCGGCCGCACGCGCTTCTGCCGGCCGGCCATGCGCTGGCGGACAAGCACGCCGTCAGCCTGGCGGAACTCGCCCGGCATCCGCTGATCACCACCGACCAGCCGCACAGCTGGCAGCATATGCTGGACCTCTTCCTCAGCCGCGGCCTGTCGCCGATCGCCCGGGCAACGACAAGCTCGTTCGAGCTACAGCGCTCCATGGTGGCGAACGGATTCGGCGTCGCGGTCAGCTATACGAGGCCCTATGGCGACCGCAGCTATGACGGCCTGCCGCTGGTCTGCAAGCCGATCTCCGATCCGCTGCCGATGCAGCGCATCATCCTGACGCATGACACGCGCCAGCGCCTGTCGAAGGCGGCCATGGCCTTCATCGACGTCGCCAGGGCATGGTTTGCCGGTCACGATGTTTTCACTGCCTAAGCGACACTGCGGCAGCTTGACGGCGCCTCTTGCTGCTGCCACTCCAGCGTGATGGAAACCGTCCAGTCCAAAGCGATCCAGGGCCGTGTCGCCGATGCGCCGAGCGGCCATTGGGTTTACCGGGTGCTGCCGCGTTGGCTCTGGCCCTATGCGCAGCTTGCGCGCTGGGACCGGCCGATCGGCTGGCAGCTGTTGTTGTGGCCCTGCTGGTGGTCGGCCGCACTTGCCGCGGGCGCCTATCCGCGCCCGACCGACCCGCTGCTGACGCTGCTTCCGGCGCCCTGGTACCTGCTGCTGTTCTTCATCGGCGCCGTTGCCATGCGCGGGGCCGGCTGCACCTATAACGACCTCGCCGACGAGGACATCGACAACAAGGTCGAGCGTACCCGGTCGCGGCCGCTGCCGGCGGGTAAGGTGACGCGCCCCCAGGCCTGGGCATTCGTCATCATCCAGGCGCTGGTGGGCCTGGCCGTACTGTTGCAGTTCAACAGCTTTGCCATCCCGCTCGGCATCGCTTCGCTCGCGATCGTCGCGGTCTATCCCTTCATGAAGCGCATCACCAACTGGCCGCAATTCGTGCTTGGGCTCGCCTTCTCCTGGGGCGCGCTGATGGGCTGGGCAGTCGAGTTCGGCGACATCGATGACCCGGCGATCATGCTCTATATCGGCTCGATCCTGTGGGTGATCGGTTACGACACGATCTACGCGCATCAGGACAAGGAAGACGACGCCATCGTCGGCGTGCGCTCGACGGCGCGGCTGTTCGGCGACAACACCAAGACCTGGCTCACCGGGCTCTATGGCGGCGCGCTGATCTGCTTCGCCATCGCCTTTGCCTCGGCGCAGGTGCCGATCGTGGCGCTGGCCGGGCTGATCGCCGCCGGCGCGCATATGGCGCGCCAGATCATCCGGCTCGACATCAACAATCCGGACCAGTGCCTGAAACTGTTCAAGTCGAACAACCAGGTCGGCTGGCTGATCTTCCTCGGCCTGATCGGCGGCTCGGTGTGGATTTGGCTGAAGCCGCTGGTGTAGTCTCCCTTCTCCCCATTGCACGGGGAGAAGGTGGCGGCAGCCGGATGAGGGGCGGCGCCAACCTTGAAAGCAAGGCGAATTTGTAGCAGCCGTATGGCTCGTGCGTCGAATTAGATTTTGAGGTGGTTAAACGCCAAGATCAGCGCTGCCCCTCATCGCCTTGCCGGGCACTTCTCCCCGTATAGTGACGGGGAGAAGAAACCTACTCTCTCGCAATAATCTCCTGGCCGTCGATGACGAGCCTCAAGCCCAGATTGCCGGCCTTGCGGCGGGCGAGGAAGCGCGGGCGGCGCATGGTCGAGACGCGGCCCTTGCGGCGTTCCTGCGGCGGCAGCGCCTTGATGGCTGCGCCGAGCGATTCTTCCAGCGTGCGGGCGATGCCGTCGGCTTCGATCAGCAGCATCGGCAGGCCATAGGCGTCGGCCCAGGCGCGCCAGTCGGCGGCGACGTCCTCGAGGTCGTCGGCGACCAGCAGCGGCACCGACAGCATCGGATCATTGTGCAGGAGCTCGAGTGTCACCGTGACGTTGCCGTCCGGATCCTCCATGGCGCGGGCGGCGACACCGCGGAACGCCTTGGCGGGCAGCGCGATGATCGCCGGCACGCCGCTCATCTCCAGCACACGGCGGATGACGGCGCCGCGCTGGTCGATGGTGAAGGTCACGTCGCCATAGTCGTCGCGGGTGGCATAGCTCACCATCTGCGGCAGGCGAAACGGGTCGAGACGCATGTTGCGCCCGGCCCAGACTGGCTTCAGTCCAGTGTTCATCGATGTCTTCCCTGTTAGTCCTGAGGGCCGTTTTTCCGGTTCTCTCAGGGCCGGTTTTTCCGGCCTCGTTATGGGAAGAAAAATTAGCGCTCGCTTCTTACCGGCGCGCTTAAGAAAGTCGGTTAAATTTTGCTGATCTTGGCGATGGTTATCGGAATGCGACCGGCGATCGCATTCAGGAAGAATCAGATAACCTTACCGGGATTCATGATGCCGGCCGGATCGAACGCCGCCTTCACGCGGCGCATCAGGTCGATCGCCATCGGCGGGGCCGTGGCGATCAGCTCATCGCGCTTCAGCTGGCCGATGCCGTGCTCGGCCGAGATCGAACCATGGAAGGAGCGCACGACATCGTGCACGGCCTTGTTCATGGGATGGTAGAGTTCGAGGAAGGCCTCGTCCTGCCAATCGAGGGGGCGCGAGATGTTGTAGTGCAGATTGCCGTCGCCCATGTGGCCGAAGCAGACGACGCGCGCGCCGGGACAGACCCCTTCCACCACGCCGGCCGCCTTTTCGATGAAGTCGGGGATCGAGGCGATCGGCACCGAAATGTCATGCTTGATCGAAGCGCCCTCCGGCTTCTGGCATTCGGGCAGCGTCTCGCGGAAATTCCAGAAGGCGTCGCCCTGGGCAAGGCTTGCCGACACCACCGCGTCGCCGACGATGCCTTGATCGAGAGCCTCGGCCAGGATCTCCTCGATCAGCGCCCTGCCGTCTTCCTCGGAACGGCCGGAAGAAACCTGCATCAGCACATACCACGGCCAGTCCTCGGTCAGCGGCCGGGTGATGCCTTGCCCGTGCTTGAGCCTGAAATCGTAGGGCCTTCTGGCGATCAGCTCGAAGGCGGTCAGCGATGCGCCCGCCCGGTCCATCGCCAAGGTGAACAGCGACAGCGCGTCTTTCGGGGACGACGGCAGGCCGGCAAAGGCGACCTCCCTACCCTTCGGCTTCGGAAACAGCTTCAGCACCGCGGCGGTGATGACGCCCAGCGTGCCTTCGGCGCCGACGAAGAGGTTCTTCAGATCGTAGCCGGTGTTGTCCTTCTTCAGCTTGCGCAGATCGTCAAACACTTCGCCGGTCGGCAGCACGACCTCGACGCCAAGGCAGAGCTCGCGCGCATTGCCATAGGCGAGCACGCCGGTGCCGCCGGCATTTGAAGAGAGATTGCCGCCGATCTGGCAGGAGCCTTGGGCGGCGAGCGAAAGCGGAAACAGCCGGTTGGCGGCGTCGGCCGCTTCCTGCAGCGTCTGCAGGATGACGCCGGCCTCGGCGGTCACCGTATTCGATAGCACATCGATCTCGCGGATGCGGTTCAGCCGCGACAGCGAGAGCACGATGTCGCGGCCGGATTTGTCCGGCACCTGGGCGCCGACCAGCCCGGTGTTGCCGCTCTGCGGCACGATCGGGGTTCCGGTCTCGGTCGCAAGCCGCATGATGCGGCTCACTTCCTCGACGCTGCCCGGCCTCAGCACCAGCGATGTGCGTCCATGCCAGAGGCCGCGCCGCTCGGTGATGTAAGGCGCGATGTCGGCCTGGTCGCGCAACGCATATTTGTCGCCGACGATCGCAACGAAGCGGTCGATGACGGCGGGGTCGAGGTCGAAGGGCTGGTCGTTCATGGGTCAGAACCTAGAGCAATTCCAGAAAAAGTGCGAAGCGGTTCCGTCCGAAATTGCATCAAAACAAAGAGATAGGCTCAAGCGGTCTTGTCACGCGGCGCGGCGGCGCGCGCGAGCCGGTCATTGATCGCCTCTCCCAAGCCTTCGAACGGGATCGGCTCGACGGCGATGGTCGCGGCACCGCTGCGGTCGAGCGCCTGCATGAAAGCGAACAGATTGCTTGCCGCCTCGCGCAGGTCGCCCGCTTCGGAAAGGTTGCGCAGCGCAACGGCCCGTTTCCAACCCTCGGCGCGGTTGCGGCCGAAGGCCAGCAACGCCTCGCCTTCAGCAATCTTTCCGACATTCAGCCGCATCGCGGCGCCCGGCGCATAATGCGAGGCGAGCATGCCCGGCGCCTCGATGCCGCCGGCGCCGCGCGACAGTTTCGCGCCGGCCACCGCCTCGATTTCCGCGGCGCCGATGCCGCCGGGCCGCAGCAGCCGCAGCTTGCCGTTCTCGACCTTGAGAATAGTCGATTCCAGGCCGACCGGCGTCGCGCCGCCATCGACGACCAGCTTGATCCTGTCGCCGAGATCGGCGGCGACGGCCTGCGCCGTGGTGCCGCTGATCTTGCCTGAAGAATTGGCGCTGGGGGCTGCGAGCGGCCGGCCGAGCCGCGCGATCAGTTCGCCGCCGAACCCGCGCGGCATGCGCAGCGCGATCGTGTCCAGCCCCGCGGTGACCAGCGGATGGATGCCACTGTCGGCGCGCTGCGGCAGTACCAGCGTCAGCGGGCCGGGCCAGAAGGCTTCGGCCAGTTTTGCCGAGAGCGGATCGAAGCCGGCAATACGATCCGCCATCGCGCGATTTGCGACATGGGCGATCAGCGGGTTGAAGCGCGGCCGGCCCTTGGCCTCGAAGATGCGCGCCACGGCGACGCCGTTGGTGGCATCGCCCGCCAGGCCGTAAACCGTCTCGGTCGGAATGGCGACGACGTCGCCGCCTTCGAGCAGCGCCAATGCCCGCTCCATAGCCTCGCCGGCCGCCAGTATCTCAGCCAAATTCGCCACCAGTCCTGAACATGCCGGTCCCGTAATACGGTCGCTTCCGCCGGGCAAGGGCGGGCATTGGCGATTTATCAATTCCTAAAATGTTAAGTTTCCGCGCAAGCCGGCTTCAATCTGCCGGCCCTAAACAGATATTCGTGGGGTACCCCACGAATATCTGTTTAGGTTCCCTGGGTTTTCGCAGGTTCTGATCGCAAAACCGTGGGACACTTTTGCGGACCTGCTTAGGGTGCGGGTTCGATGCGGTTGCGGGCTTGGGAGTTGTCGTGATGCGTTTGCTTGGAGCGTTCGGTATCAGCCTTCTGGCGATGAACGGCGCGGCACATGCCTCGTCGATCGTCGTGGTCGGCCCCCCGACCTCGACGCCTTCGGTCATCAGGCTGAATGCGATCGAACCGGCCAAGCTGTCCTCGGCCTCGACGCCGTCGATGGTAGCGCTGGGCGATCCTGTGCCCGCCGTCACCGACGAAAAGGTCGCTGCGATTCCCGAGAAGTCCGGCCACCATCAGGCCCCGATGATCATTCGCGGCGGCGTTGTCGGCGGCGCTTTCGCAACGCCCGCGGCGGCCGCAGCGGCCAAGCCCGCGACGCCGGCAACCACTCCCGCGGCCGCGCCGGCAAACGGCACGTCGCCGGCAACGCCTGCCAACGGCATCGCCTCCGCTTCGAACGGCAAAACCGGCAGCCAGCCGGCCGCGACGGCCAGTGCGCAGGCCGGCGCGCAACAACCGGCGCAGCCGCCAAATGCCCAGCCGCTGCCGCGCGTCGGCAAGGCGATGTAGATCACACTGGATACGCCTTCGATGTGCTAGGCGCTGTTTGTTGGGACGCAATTCCGGACGGAAAACCGTTTCACACTTTTCCTGGGATTGCTCTCGCCGACCCGTACCTCAGACGACGGGAAACGGCTCAGGGCGCTTCTTCCTTGTCATCGTCTTCATCCGCGTCGCCATCTTCATCCTCGTCGTCGGACTCATCGTCGCCCGAGGCCTGGGCTTCCTCGTCGGCTTCATCGTGTTCATCGTCGTCATCTTCGTCCTCGTCTTCCGACTCATCGTCGGCCGAGGCAGCGGCGTCTTCGTCGTCTTCGGACGGATCGGCGGATTCGACCGCCGCGGCGGCAGCGTGGTCGAGGATGTTCTCGGAAACGGATTCGATGGCCTCGGCGGCGGCCGGGGTCTCTTCAATCAGATCGATATCGTCAACGGAATTCATGGCATGCCTCCGTGGTTTGGGAACGTCTTTTGTCTGATACATGTCGTTGTCCCGGAACCGCTGCACACTTCCGGGCGACAGGCATTGGTTCTCCCACGTGGAGGTCATCGCCGTATGACTGTAAGCCGGCTCCAGTGCATTAATTTGGGGCGGCCAATTGCTCTGATCTACCCGCGTCCTAGCGGATGCGGGTAGATCTCGAAGACGCCTTTCCTTCGCCGTCAGCCGACGATCTTTGAAAAATCCGCAACCTGATCGGTGGCGGCGCGGATGCGGGCGAGCAGCGCCAGGCGGTTGGCGCGCACTGCCTGGTCCTCATCATTCACGAGAACACCCTCAAAGAATGAATCAACCGGTTCACGCAATACGCTAAGCGCCAGCATGGCGGCGGAAAAATCTTCGTTTTGAATTGCTTGGCCGGCTTCCTTCTCAGCCTGATTCACCGCAGCAAAGAGCTTCTTTTCCCCTTCCTCGCGGAACCGCGCCGGCTCAACGGCCTCGGCGACCAGCGTTTTCTTCTTCTCCTCGGCGGCCAGGATGTTGGCGGCGCGCTTGGTTCCGGCAAGCAGGTTCTTGCCCTCGTCGGTGTCGAGCAAAGAGCCCAGCGCCTCGACGCGGCGCACGATCTGCAGGAGGTCGTCGTTCGGCGATTGGCCAATCTCCCCCCTTGTGGGGGAGATGCCCGGCAGGGCAGAGGGGGGCGCGACAGAATGAGAGGCCGGCGGGACAGCGCCCCCCTCTGTCGGCTTCGCCGACATCTCCCCCACAAGGAGGGAGATTGGGCGCGAGCCCGCTGACAGCACGGCATCGATCAAGTCGTGGCGTGCACCACTTTCACGCAGGTAGACTTTGAGGCGGTCGTGGAAGAAGGCGAGGAGATCCGACGACTGATCCGCGCCGCTCTTCAAATTCGCAAAGGCCTTGGCGAAAACTGACGTCAGCGCCAGACGGATACGGTTCTCGATGAGGATCCTGACCACGCCAAGCGCAGCGCGGCGCAGGGCGAACGGGTCCTTGCTGCCCGTGGGCTTTTCATCGATCGCCCAGAAGCCTGTCAGCGTGTCGAGCTTGTCGGCAAGCGCCACCGCGACCGAGACCGGATCGGTCGGCACGCGATCGGATGGGCCTTGCGGCTTGTAGTGCTCCTCGGCGGTTGCGGCCACGGATGCATGCTCGCCCTGCAGCAGCGCATATTTGCGGCCCATGGCGCCCTGCAATTCAGGGAACTCGCCGACCACCTCCGTCTGCAGGTCGGCCTTGGCGAGCACCGCCGCGCGGGTGACGAGCGCGTTGTCGGCGCCGACGACCGGGGCCAGCGCTTCCGCCAGCCGCTTGATGCGCTCCACGCGCTGCCCTTGCGTGCCGAGCTTGGCATGGAAGGTCACGTTCAGATGGTCGAGCCGCGCCATGCGCTGGTCGAGCGGCTTCTTCAGATCCAGGCCGAACTTCGCCGCCGATTCCGTGAGTTGGTCGAGGTCGGGCAAATCGCCCTGGTCGGTCTTCCAGAAATAGAGCGCGTCGGACAGGCGGGCGCGCACCACCTTGCCGTTGCCATAGGCGATTTCCTTGCCGCCGTCGGCCGCCTCGATGTTGGCGACCAGGATGAAGCGGTTCGACAGGTCCTCGCCCGCGCCCTGCGGCCGGGTGACGAAGCACTTCTGGTTGGCCCGGATGGTGAGGCGGATGACCTCGCCCGGAATGGTGAGGAAGTCCTGCTCGAACTCACCCATCAGCACGACCGGCCATTCGACCAGGCCGGAGACTTCCTCCAGCAGGCCCTCGTCCTCGACGAGATCCAGGCCGTTGGCGAAGGCGATGTTGCGGGCGTCGGCCAGGATGATCTCCTTGCGCCGGTCGGCGTCGAGCACGACCTTGGCCGCCTCGAGCTTCGCCACATAGTCGTCGAAGCGGCGCACGGTGATCGGGCCTGGCGCATGGAAGCGATGACCATAGGTAATGTTGCCGGCTCGGATGCCGTCGATCTCGAAATCGACCACCACCGGCTCCTCGGTTTCCGGGCCGAAGGTGCAGACGATCGACTGCAGCGGCCGCACCCAGCGCAGCGAGCCGGGTTTCGCCGAGGCCGGCCCCCAGCGCATCGATTTCGGCCAGGGGAAATTTCTGATGATGCCCGGCACCAGCTCGGCGATGATTTCCTCCGCCATCCGGCCCGGCTTGGAAATGTGGGCGACGTAGAAGTCGCCCTTCTTTGGGTCGGAATGGACATGGGCGTCGGCGATCGATGAAAGCCCGGCCTTGCGCAGGAAACCCTGCACGGCCTGCTCGGGCGCGGTGGTCGACGGCCCCTTGATCTCCTCGCGGATGTCCTTCGAGCGCGCCGTCAAGCCACGGATATCGAGAGCCAGGCGGCGCGGCGTCCAATATTCGCGCGCCGCCTCATAGGTGAGGCCCGCCTCGACCAGACCGTCGGTCAGCATCTTCCTGAGATCGCCGGCAGCCTTGCGCTGCATGCGTGCGGGGATTTCTTCCGAGCGGAGTTCTAAAAGCAGGTCAGGCATAGGGTCAGCTCATGCTGGCGAAGGGTCCGGCGCGGCATAGCAACTCGGCTCGCGCCTGTCACCCTGCCCGCCGATCGCAAATCAGACCCATATCGGGAAATTTTCAGGTCTTTGTCGGGACGAAGCGAGCCCAACCGTCTTAAAAGCAGACATCCCATGAACCAAAAGCGGCACTGAAGCGACCAACGCTCAGGCGGAGAACTATTGGCTGAACGACCATGAAGACGGTTTCGAGAATGCTGCAGATCCTGGCACTGAGCGCCTGCTTCACCGCCCAGATGCACGGCACATTCTCGATGCCGGGCGTGAGACAGGCACTGCGCACGATCGATGCCGCGACTGCCCAGGTAACGTTGCCGATTGCAGCCGCCGAGATCGCCAGCGTGACTTTGGGCTAAGCCGCCAGGCCGCCCGCCCGCGTCTTCAGGAACGCCTCCCCGCAAGCCTTGGCGAGGTTGCGTACGCGCAGAATGTAACTCTGCCGCTCGGTGACGGAAATCACGCCGCGGGCGTCGAGCAAATTGAACACATGGCTTGCCTTGATGCACTGGTCATAGGCCGGAAAGACCATGCGGTGCATCGCCAAATTGTCGCTGGGCTTCGGCGTGCCGGCATCGAGCAGCGCCTTGCACTCGGCCTCGGCGTCCTCGAAGTGTCTCAGCAGCATCGCGGTGTTGGCGAATTCGAAGTTGTGGCGCGAATATTCCTGCTCGGCCTGCAGGAAGACGTCGCCATAGGTGACCTTCTCGGCGCCTTCGCGGCCGTTGAAGTTCAGGTCGTAGACATTGTCAACGCCCTGCACATACATGGCGAGTCGTTCGAGACCGTAGGTCAACTCGCCCGCCACCGGCGCGCATTCGATGCCGCAGACCTGCTGGAAATAGGTGAACTGCGAGACTTCCATGCCGTCGCACCAGCATTCCCAGCCAAGCCCCCAGGCGCCGAGCGTCGGGCTTTCCCAGTCGTCCTCGACGAAGCGGATGTCGTGCAGCAGCGGGTCGACGCCGATCGCTTCCAGCGAGCCGAGATAGAGCTCCTGCAGGTTCGGCGGATTGGGCTTCAGGATTACCTGGTACTGATAATAATGCTGCAGGCGGTTGGGGTTCTCGCCGTAGCGGCCGTCCTTCGGCCGGCGCGAAGGCTGCACGTAAGCCGCATTCCAGCGCAGCGGACCGAGCGCCCGCAAGGTGGTGGCCGGATGGAAAGTGCCGGCGCCGACCTCCATGTCGTAGGGCTGCAGGATGAGGCAACCATAGTCTGCCCAGTAATTGTGCAAGGTCAGGATCAGCCCCTGGAAGGAGCGGCTGGGATGCATATGGGCGGGGATCTCGATGGTCACGGCGGCCTCGGAAAGCGCAGGATGACGCTTCCCTAGTTGCCGGGCCGGCAAGCGTCAAGGCGGTGGCTCGCGTCCGGCAAGGCGGAAAGCTTTGCAAATGTTCCGAAAACTGCCGCGGGGCCCCGAAGGGCCCCGCCAGAAACTCGATACTGCAACGCTCAGCCCTTCGGCGCGGGCGCCGGCACCGGCTTCACCTTCGGGGTTTCCTGCGCGGTGTTGGATTCGATCGGCGGCAGACCCTTGAGCAGCTTCTGCTGCAGGGCGGCCAGCACATCCGGGTCCGGCTTCAGGTCGCGCGCCTGGGTCCACTGATAGGTGGCTTCGAGCTTGCGGCCAACGCGCCAGTAGGCATCGCCGAGATGGTCGTTGAGGACCGGATCCTCCGGCTTCAGCGAGACGGCGCGCTCCATCTCGCGCACGGCGTCGTCGAAGCGGCCCATGCGGTAATAGGCCCAGCCCAGCGAATCGACGATGTAGCCGTCGTTCGGCCTGAGATCCACGGCCTTCTGGATCATCGCCAGGCCTTCCTTGAGGTTCATGTTCATGTCGACCCAGGAATAGCCGAGATAGTTCATGACCTGCGGCTGGTCCGGCTGCAGCTCCAGCGCCTTGCGGAAATTGGGTTCGGCCTTCGGCCATTCCTTCAGCCGCTCATAGGCGATGCCGCGCTGGTAGAAGATGTTCCAGTTGGCGGCGGTCGGCGTCTTCAGCTGCTCGACGGCCTTGTCGTAGAGATTGGCGGCCGAGCGGAAATCTTCCTTCGAGCCATAGACGCCGCCGAGCGCCAGATAGGCGCGCATGTCGTCCGGGTGCTTGTCGAGATAGGACTTGAGGTGGGAAATCGCCTCGTCGTGCTTGTCGAGATCGGCGAGGTTCAGGCCGAGCTGCAGGTCGGAAAGCTCCTTCAGCGGCGAGGATGCCGGAATGCGGCGGTAAAGCGCGATGGCGCCCTCGCCATCCTTGAGCTGCTCGGCGACCGCGGCAAGCTGCACCAGGGCCGCATCGCTGTCCGGCTTCAGCGCCAGCGCGTATTGCAGGTAAAGCCGCACGAAAGGCTCGCCGCCGCCGCGGTTGAGCGCGGTGGCAAGGTCGAGAAGGATTTCGGACGCGCCGTCGGCCGGGCCGGCCACCAGCGGCTCGATCTTTTCGCCCTTGGCGATGCGGTCGCGCAGCGTGGTGATCTCGAGCTTGCCCGGGGCGAAGGCCTCGGCCTGATTCAACACCGCCAGCGCCTTCGACTTGTCGCCCTTGCGGGCGAGGAACGAGGCATAGGCCTGGGCATTGCGCATCCAGGTTTCGGGCGCGGAGCCGCCGGCCGTGGTGTCGGCGAGCGTGGCGGCGTAGATCGCATCGGCCTTATCCTTCAGGCCGGCGGCGTCGGCGATCAGCGCGCGGTGGAACGATTTGAACAGGCCGAACCAGTCCGGCCCCTTGAGCTTGTCGATGGACTCCATGGCCTCGGAGGCGTTGCCGGCGCCCTCCTTTGCCCAGCCATCCATGACGCCGGAAAGCAGCCGGTCGAGATCGGATTCGAGCGAGAGCTTCAGCCAATACTGCGCCTTGGCATAATCCTTCTTGTGGAAGGAATCGATGGCGAGCGCCAGACGCGAGAAGCGCTCGACATCCGGCACTTCCTTCAGCTTGTCGGCATAGACCAGCGATTCCTCGAAGCGGCCTTGCGCGACGAGAGCCAGCATCAGGCTCTGCTGCAGGTCTTTGTCGTTCGGCGCAAAGGCCAGCGCCTGCTTGTAATAGGCGATCGCGTCGTCGAGATCGTTGTCGCTTTCGGCGATATGGGCTGCAAGATAGGCGCCCGAGAACGACGTGATCTGCAGCGGTTGGGCATCTTCCTT
Organism: Mesorhizobium sp. WSM4935; assembly: GCF_029625735.1. Taxonomy (NCBI): domain Bacteria; kingdom Pseudomonadati; phylum Pseudomonadota; class Alphaproteobacteria; order Hyphomicrobiales; family Phyllobacteriaceae; genus Mesorhizobium; species Mesorhizobium sp. WSM4935. The sequence continues at coordinate 275,594 of NZ_JARTVR010000005.1, forward strand.
GGCCTGGACCGGCAGCACCCAAAGCGCCACACCGGTCAAAAATGCCAGCCTCGTCAGCCAGCGCGCACGTCCTTGCCGCATCGTATCCCTTTCAGCCAGACGCGATCCCCCTTGGCGGACCGCCCACAGACTCGATCTTTTCCGGTCAAAGCATGGCCTTTTTGGGGTCGAGCTTCAATCGCCGAGCGAATCACAATGCAATCATCCGGCTTAAAAAACGATGCGGGGCCGCCGAAAACATCCCGCGCGGAGGTCCGGGACGCCGACATGTGGTACCTGGTTGCCTGGATCAGGATGCGTTCCGTTGAACGTCACCCTGATCTCGCTCCTTGTTGGAGCATACTCTTTTCCGAAAACCGGGTCCCGCTATTCGGGATCATGCTCTAAAGACGCGTATCGCCGAACCCGCCGGCGGCAACCGCGTCGCAGAGGCCGGACCACTCACAGCCGGAGCATGCCTGGCGCGTCAGGCCGGCGGAAAAAGCCTCCCGCATCCCAGCCAAGCTGGAGGCATCCAGCACGAACCGGTCTCCAGCCCGGATCGGCCGGTTGAGGAAAGCGCCCACGTCACGCGCAGCGAGCCGGTCCCGCTCGGCGGCGCTTTCGCGCAGGCAATGCGGCTCGGGTTCGTCGAGCAGCGGGGCGCAGATGTCGTCCGGACCGGAAACGATCAAAACCCCCTCGCCCTCGCCCAGCCGCTTCACCACCTGGTCGTAGTTGGCGGTGAAGGCCGGCGAATAGCCCTTGCCGACATAGGTCAGCAGGCAAAGCAGATGATGGGCGCGCAGCCTGACGGTCATCGCGTCCCGGACGAGCGCTCGCGCGGTTCCGCCCGATCGGTGGAAAAGAGCTTCAGCGTCGCCGCCCCCAGCGCCGACTTGAGCAAGCCGCCGACGATAAAGGGCAGGAAGCCGAAGGTGATCGCCTTCTCCGTGCCGATCATGACGGCAAGCCAGGCGGTGCCGAGAACCAGGCAAAGCAGGTTGCCGATGAGCATGGCGGCAAAGGCAAGCATGACGTGGTTGCCGTTCCAGCCGCGCTCGGCCAGCCAGCCGACGACGGCGCCGACGACCGGGAAAGCGAAGAGATAGCCGCCGGTCGGACCGACGAAATGTTGTATCCCGGCCGCTCCGCCCGCCAGCACCGGAAACCCTGCCGCGCCTTCGACCAGCCAGGCGGCGATGGTGAGCGCGCCGAAGCGCCAGCCATAGAGCGCGCCGACCAACGTAACGGCGAAGGTCTGCATCGTCACCGGAACCGGCACCATCGGCACCTCGATATAGGACGACAGCGCGAGGAATAGCGAACCGAGGATCACGGCGCCGATCTGCCAAGCGAGCGAACGGTTTTGCAGCCGCAACGGGCTGAAGGAGGATTTGCGGGTCGAAATGGCTGCGTTGGTCACGGTGTCTTCCCTGGTTGGACTGAAATTATAGATAATTTCTTTATTCGATCTATTATCGAATCCACATTTTGAAACGGTTGGCAAGCCCGCAGGTTCGTCATCCTAGGGCGAAGCGGCCGCGAAGCGGCCTCGCATAGACCCTAGGATCCATGCCGTGACCTTGGCCGAATGGCAAGCGGGGCAGAACAGAGGTCGTTCTGCACCGCTGCAAGGCTTCGACGTAACGGCATGGATTCCAGAGTCTGCGCGCGTCGCTTCGCTCCTTGCTCCGCCCTGGAATGACGAGGTTGAGATGCCTCGGCCAGTTGCCAATCGCCGATCATCACCCCACGATGGCGAACGCCTCGCGCGTCTTGCCAGAAGCGGTCTTGACCGGTTTCTGGCCGATCCATTGCACGTGGCGGCCGAGCGTGGCGGCAGCCGATTCGGTGTTGCCTTGCCGAAGCGCGCTCAGGATCGCGCGGTGATCCTGGTCCGTGCGGGTTTCCCATTCGGAACGCCAGGCCGCGAACAGGAAACGCGCGCTCGCGGCATGCAGGTCGTCGATGGTGGAAAGCAGGCGCGGCATGTTGCAAGGCGCCAGGATCAGCCGGTGGAAGGTGCGATTGGCCTCTTCCCAGGAACGAACGTCGCGGGATTTGTCGCCGGCCTTGGTCGCCTCCTCGGCCCGGTCGAGGATCGACGCCGTCAGATGCGGGGCGGCATGGCGCAGCGCCAGCACTTCGAGCGCCGCCCGCATCTCGGCCACCTCCCTGACCTCGCCGAGATCGAAAGAGGCGACGCGCACGCCACGGCGCGGTTCGCTGATCGCCAGGCCTTGCGCCTCCAGGCGCCGGAAGGCTTCGCGCACCGGGACATGGCTGGTGTTGAATTCCTCGGCGACATGATCCTGGCGCAGCCGCGAGCCGGGCTCGATCGCGCCCGAAATGATGCGGTCCGCCAGTTCCTTGCTGATGCGGACAGCGATCGTGTCTTCTGTGCTGGCCATATTTTATAGATAATTTGCCGGGCCGCCTCTTGTCGAGACGGCCGGCGCGGGATTCACAGACGCCCTGCCCGGCGGATGCCAGGCAGGCGCCTGCAAGGCAGTCAGCTCAGTTGACGCGGCTGATGCAGAAATCGATGACGTCGATCAGCGCCGACTTCTGCGGCGTCGCCTCCAGCGGCGCCAGCGCATCGCGGGCGATCTCGCCGAAATGGCGGGCGCGGCTGATCGTGTCGGCGATGGCGCCGTGGCGGGCCATCAGGCCGATCGCCTTTTCGAGCCCGGCGTCGTCGGTGACGTTTTCCTCGATGGCGCGCTTCCAGAAGCTGCGCTCGGCCTTGGTGCCGCGCCGGTAGGCGAGGATCACCGGCAGCGTCACCTTGCCCTCGCGGAAATCGTCGCCGACATTCTTGCCGAGATCCTTGCTGGAGCCGCCGTAATCCAACGCATCGTCGATGAGTTGGAAGGCGAGGCCAAGATTCATGCCGTAGGAGCGAAGTGCGGCGCGATCGGTGCGCGAGGCCTGGGCGATCACCGGCCCCACTTCGGCCGCGGCCGAGAACAGCGCCGCGGTCTTGGCCTTGATGACGGCGAAATGCTCGTCCTCCGTGGTGTCGAGGTTCTTGGCAGCCGCAAGCTGCATAACCTCGCCCTCGGCGATGATGGAGGCGGCGCTCGACAGGATGTCGAGGGCTTCCAGCGAGCCGACCTCGACCATCATACGGAAAGCCTGGCCGAGCAGGAAATCGCCGACCAGCACGCTCGCCTGGTTGCCCCAGATCATGCGCGCCGTCTTCTTGCCGCGGCGGAGCGCGCTCTCGTCGACCACGTCGTCGTGGAGAAGCGTCGCGGTATGCATGAACTCGACGGCGGTCGCGAGCTTGACATGGCCTTCGCCGGAATAGCCGAACATCTGCGCGGCGGCGAGGGTCAGCATGGGCCTGAGCCGCTTGCCGCCGGAGGAGATCAGGTGGTTGGCGATCTCCGGGATCATCTCGACGTCGGAGCCGGCCTTGGACAGGATCAGCTCGTTGACGCGCCCCATGTCGGCGGCGGTCAGATCGATCAGATCCTTGATGGAAGCGGGTTCCCGCTTGCCTTCGATGTTGAGAACGACACCCACCACGACAACTCCCGTCAATTTGACGCGTACGACGGCACCTTAAAACGCCTCGCACTGAAACGAATTCAGGCGACACGCTTCCAGTCATTGTTTTGATGCACGTCGTTGTCCCAGAACCGCTGCGCAGTTCTGGGCGACATGCACTAGTCCCGCGTCGACTCTAGGTCGGCACAACCGGGCACGGCAAGAGGCGAATTGGCGCGGCTCTACCTTCGCGTGTTTGGCCCCCGACGTTTACAGGAACGCCGCAACCTGCGATTTTCGTTCCATGATCGAGCTTGTCCGCACCAATGACGCTGTCGTCATCTCCTTTGTCGAATCGCTGATGCGCGACGCCGGCATCGCCTGTTTCGTCGCCGACCAGAATATGAGCGTGCTCGACGGTTCGCTCGGCATCCTGCCCCGGCGCGTGATGGTCGATGCCGAGAAGATCGACGCCGCGCGCCGCATCCTCAAGGATGCCGGCATCGAGAACGAGATCCGCAAAAAGTAATGGCAACCAGCACCGTTCCCGTCCCGGATACGCCGGCGCACACGGTCGACGCCTTCCATCGCGGACGCTTCTGGCTGGTGCAGCCGAGCCGCGGCGGTCACCGCGCCGGCATGGATGCCATGATGCTGGCGGCCGCCGTGCCGTCCGGCTTTTCCGGCCGGCTCGCCGATTTCGGCGCCGGCGCCGGCGCGGCCGCCCTCGCCGTGCTGTCGCGCTGTCCGGCGGCGCGGGCCGTGCTGGTCGAGCGCTCGGCCGAAATGGCGGGGTTCGCCGCCGCCACGCTTTCGCATCCGGGCAACGCGCATCTCGGCGACCGCGCCTCGGTGCTGACGGCCGACGTGACGCAGACCGGCCGGGCGCGAGCGGAAGCCGGGCTTGCCGACAATTCCTTCGACTTCGTCATCATGAACCCGCCTTTCAACGCGGCCGAGGACCGCTCGACGCCCGACGCGCTGCGCCGGCAGGCACATGTGACCGAGGACGAGCTGTTCGAGCGCTGGATCAGGAGCGGCGCCGCCGTCGTCAGGCCGCGTGGGGGTCTGGCCGTCATCGCGCGGCCCGAGCAACTGGTCGCCATCCTCGATGCGATCGAAGGGCGCTTCGGCGATGCCGAGGTGCTGTGCGTGCATCCGCGTCCGGACGCGGCGGCGATCCGCATCGTCGTCAGGGCCGCGCTCGGGGCGCGCGGGAAATTGTCCATCCGCCCGCCGCTCACCTTGCACGGACCGTCCGGCAACGCGCCGACGGCGCGGACGGAAATGATCAACAACGGCCTGGCGTCGCTGTTCGGCGATTGATCCGGGGCGCGCGATGCGGCATTGCCGTTGGACGGCGAATTCCTACATGCCAAAGCAAGATGAGGTCGCGCCTACCGACTTAACTGATCTCATCTTGCTCCTTTGTATTCCACCGGAGACACCCGTTCGTGAAACGCCTCTTCAACCGCCTGCTGCCGAAATCCTGGCGCTCGACAGTCGTCACCATTCCGGTCATCCGGCTGCAAGGCGCCATCATGGCCGGCGGCGGCCAGTTCCGGCCGAGCCTGTCGCTCGCCTCGACGGCCGGCGTCATCGAAAAGGCGTTCGGCTTCGATGCGCCGGCAGTTGCCATCTCGATCAACTCGCCGGGCGGCTCGCCGGTGCAGTCGCGCCTGATCTTCAAACGCATCCGCGACCTTGCCACGGAAAAGAACAAGAAGGTGCTGGTCTTCATCGAGGACGTGGCGGCCTCGGGCGGCTACATGATCGCGGTCGCCGGCGACGAGATCTTCGCCGACCCCTCATCGATCGTCGGCTCGATCGGCGTGGTCTCCGCCTCCTTCGGTTTTCCTGAGCTGATGAAGAAGATCGGCATCGAGCGGCGCGTCCACACCGCCGGCCAGAACAAGGCCGTGCTCGATCCGTTCAAGCCCGAGAAGAAGGAGGACGTGGAGCGGCTGAAGGCGCTGCAGCTCGAAGTGCACGAGACCTTCATCGAGCTCGTCAAGGAACGGCGCGGCAGCAAGCTCAAGGACGACCCGGACCTGTTCACCGGCCTGTTCTGGACCGCCAAGCGGGGCCTCGAGCTCGGCCTTGTCGATGCGCTGGGCGATATGCGCAGCGTGCTCAAGACCCGCTTCGGCGACAAGACGCAGCTCAAGCTGATCACCGCGCCGCGCGGTTTGTTTGGCCGTTTCGGCCTGTTCGGCTCGCGCTTCTCGGCGCCCGATATCGCCGCTGCCGCCGCAAACGGCGTGCTCGATGCGGCGGAAGAGCGCGCGTTGTGGGCACGCTTCGGGCTTTGAAAAAGCCATGATTGCGTCTAGCATGGCCGCTTGACCGACCCATCCGGCCGGCCTTGCCGCGAGACCGCGGGAGGAGTTTGAGATGCCGCAGATCATTTTCTTCATTGTTATCGGCGCCGCCGCTTACTTCGGCTACCGCGCTTTCGTGCGCGAGGCCGAACGCGTGACAGCCAAGATCCGGCGCACCGAGAAGCAGGCGGCGAACGGCACGATGGGAACGCTGGTCAAGGATCCGAAGACCGGCGAATATCGTCTGGCCAAGGACTGAAGCCATCTCGCCAGCAGCCGACATTCTGGAGCCCGGCACAGAAGTCCGGACATGGCTTGCGCCGGCCAAGATCAATCTGGCGCTGCATGTCACCGGACGGCGCGCCGACGGCTACCATCTCATCGACAGCCTTGCCGTTTTCGCCCGCTTCGGCGACCGGCTCGAGATCGGGCCGGCCGAGCATGACGAATTCTCCGTATCCGGCCGTTATGCCGCCGGTTTGCCGCTCGACGACGGCAATCTGGTGGTCAGAGCCCGCGATGCCTTGCGGCGGGAGGCTGGCGCGCGTCATGCGCCGCCCGTCGCCATCAGGCTGGAGAAGAACCTGCCGATCGCGTCTGGCGTCGGCGGCGGCTCCAGCGACGCGGCGGCCGCGCTCAACGGCTTGGCGCGGCTCTGGAAGCTCGATATCGACGACAATTCCTTGGCGCGGATCGGGCTTTCGCTCGGCGCCGATCTGCCGATGTGCCTGAAGTCAAAGCCGCTGATCGCACGCGGCATCGGCGATGACGTGTCGCCGCTCTCCGCATTTCCGGCACTCGGCCTCGTCCTGGTCAATCCGGGCGTCGCCGTCGCGACGCCGGACGTGTTCAAGGCGCTGTCTAGCCGCGACAACGAGATACTGCCGCCGCTGCCGAAACGCCTCCACTTTCACGCCGTCCGCAACTGGCTGGAGACGACGCGCAACGATCTGGAAGCTGCCGCCCGTTCGATCGAACCTGCGATCGGCGAGGCGCTCAAGGCGCTCAAACGCGCCGACGCCGCGTTCGCGCGCATGTCGGGCTCCGGCGCCACCTGCTTCGGCCTGTTCGAGACCGGCAATGTCGCCAAGCGCGCGGCGATCGCGATCCGTGCCCGCCATCCCGACTGGTTCGTCGCCGCGACGCGCAGCATGGAGGTGGGCGATGGCGAAGCTTGACGAGAGCCGACCCTTCATCCCGGTGCGCATCGCGGTGCTGACCGTCTCCGACACGCGCAGCCTTGCCGACGACAAGTCCGGCCAGATGTTGGCTGACCGCATCACGGACGCCGGCCATGTGCTTGCCGCGCGCGATATCGTGACCGACGACCGCGACAAGATACGCGACAAGGTGCTCGGCTGGTCGAAGGACGAAGGTATCGACGTCGTCATCACCACCGGAGGCACCGGCTTCACCGGCCGCGACGTGACGCCGGAGGCGCTGGAGCCGATCTTCGAAAAACGGATGGACGGCTTTTCGGAAGTCTTCCATCGCATCTCCTACGACAAGATCGGCACCTCGACGATCCAGAGCCGGGCGACCGGCGGCGTCGTCAACGCCACCTTCGTCTTCGTGCTGCCGGGCTCTCCTGGCGCCTGCAAGGACGCCTGGGACGGCATCATCAAGGCGCAGCTCGACTACCGGCACATGCCCTGCAACTTCGTCGAGATCATGCCGCGGCTGGACGAGCATCTTCGGCGCGGCGGCAAGCCGGCCTCGTAACCGCAGGCATAGCCCCCAACCGGCTTCCGGTTCGCAGGCGGGAATGGCACTGGCGCCTGCGAGCAGCCATTTCGAGGGCGGCAAAGTACCTTGTGCTGCGAACAAGGGAGGATCCGCCATGACCGTTCACAGCGGCGGCTGCCATTGCGGCAATATCCGCCTGAGCTTCTCCACCGCGCTCGATCCGGCCGCGCTGGAAATCCGCGCCTGCCAATGCTCGTTCTGCACCCGGCATGGCTCGCGCGCGGCCGCCGATCCGAACGGCAGGCTGGTGGTTTCGGTCGCGGACAGGGGGCGCCTGCAGGTCTACCGCTTCGGCCTGCGCACCGCCGACTATCTCGTCTGCCATGACTGCGGCGTCTATGTCGCCGCCGTTGCCGGACAGGGTGACGACGCCACGGCGGTGGTCGTCGTCAACGCGCTCGACGATCGCGAGTTGTTCTCGCGCGAGCCCGTCGCGGTCTGGTTCGACACCGAGACGCGCGAGCAGCGTCTGGCCAGGCGCCGCAGCGCCTGGATGCCGGTCGAGATCAGGGATCTCTGACCGGCACAAGTCTAGCGAATGACCGGCTCGCCATGAAACCGGCGCCGCGACGGCTTGGAGACGCCGAAGCCGACTTCCATCATCAGGCGGGGCGTGTGCGCGGGTACGGTGCCCATGTGGAACCCGAACGGATCCTCGACGAAACCGAGACCCGCCTCGCCCGTCAGCATGACGGGGCTTTGCTGGCCATAGACATCCAGCACCTCTTCGGCCGGGTGGCCGACCAGAAGCGTCAGCTGATGTTTGAGCACACGGCGCTTGTGGCTGCCACGGACATAGACATGGGGGCCGGTGCCTTCGTCGACCGGCACCAAATAGAAGAAGAACTTCAGCATCCGCCAGTCGTCGAGATCGAAATGGTACTTGCCCAACGAGGCGAGGTTCTTGTCGGCATCGGACACCTTGCCAGTCGGAAAACTCCACCACACGCGCGTGGTGATCAGCTTGGCCTGGCCGCCGAGATAGTGCCGGGCGATGTCGAGCAGCAGCGGGTCCTTCTGGATAGCAAGAGCTGCCGGGCAATCCAGGATGCGCTCGAAATAATGGCCGCTGAGCAGCGAGCGGCCGAAGCGCTTCTCGGCCTCGGCATGGTCGCCCGGCATGAATTCAAGGCGGCGGTCGAAATTGCCGAAGCAAGGTGTACGCTGCGCGAAGGCGGCGATTTCCTGATGGATCGCGGAGGGCAGCATCAAGCCCGAAAACAGGCCTTCGGCGCGCAAAGCCTCGACCGCCGCCGCACGGTCGGTGCCGACGAACATCGTCTCTGCCGCATTGTCGAGAGGGCGGGCTCGTTTGGCGCCCAGCCAGTGCATGCGGCGCCCTGGCATGGTTCGCGCCAAAACGAACATCGGCAGCCAGGCCGGGTTTTCGCGAAGATCCTTCATGTAGGTCGGGATGCGCACCGCAATGCGCCTGAACAAACTGCCGCTGCGGGCAATGGCTTCCAGACTGGTTGCGACTTCCAGACTGGTTGCGCCAGACTTGTCGGGGGTGGAAGAGTCCATCGGATCCTCGCATCCGCGGCGTCCGCCATCGGCCGCCTACCGCTTCGAACTTGCCCAATCCCCAATGCCCCATATTAAGGAATGCTAATCCGGTGTTGAATTTTGTGCAACGCACAAAAGATCGATGTGGTGAATTTTACCGGATCTGCCCTTCGCACCTGGGAAGAAAGCCGTTGCCGGCCTCACTTCGGCGGCGCCACCCAGATTTCGGCGTTTAACCGCCTGGTCGCCAGGCCGCGCGCCAGGGCTTCGGCGCTGCGCGCGCTCTTTGCCAGAGCCAAAGCCTGCCGCTTGCTGATGACGAGACCTTCGGCCAGCGCACGATTGCCTGAAAAGATGCGAGCCAGGAAAGGCGCGCGATCGGCGCGGGCGCGCGAAAATCGCGCCGGCATGGTCTGTCTCGCCGTATGGGCGACGACCTCGTCGATCCAGCCCTCGGCGAGCCGAGCGCCGGGTTCCAGCAACAGCAGCCAATCGCCCTTGGCCTGGCCGATGCCCACGGCGATCCCGCCGGTCACATGATGGCAGCCGGCATGCTCGGCCACCCGATGCGTCTGGTCGGTCGAGCCTTGATCGCAGACGATCACGTCGCGCACCACCCCTTCGACCGCGGCGCCGACCAGCGAGGCGAGCGTACGGGCGAGCCCCTCCTCGTCGTTCTTGGTTTCGATGACAACGCTGAGCATTTTTAGCCGAATAGCGGAAAGCGCGGCGATGCGCCAGTTGCGCGTTCCAGCGAAAAAGTTCTTGCTTTGTTCTCATCGGCAAAATAGGAATAGTTTCATGAACAGAGCGATTCGAAAGCCTGCCGACAGTCCTTGGGAGAGGGCGAAAATGGAACAGATCGTGCGCGCCGACATTGCCGCTTTCGGAGCAGGAAGAGCCGAGATGGCGAACGCGATGATCGAGCAGAGTGGCATGCGCGTGCGGCCCGACCGGAATCGCGGCCGCTCGGCCGGCATCAACCCGTCCGGCCGGTTCGAGCCGGTCAGCCGGCATGTGTTCGACGACGGCTGGAACTCGCTGGAGGAGCTGCCGCCGTTCAAGACGGAAGTGCAGGTCGAAAAGCCGCGCACCATCATCACGCGCAACGAGTCGCCCGACATTTCCTTCGACCGTTCGATCAATCCCTATCGCGGCTGCGAGCATGGCTGCGTCTATTGCTTTGCCCGGCCGACGCATGCCTTCATGGGCCTGTCGCCGGGGCTCGATTTCGAATCGAAGCTGTTCGCCAAGCCGGATGCGGCGCGCATGCTGGACCGGGAATTGTCGAAGCCGGGCTATCAGCCGCGCACGATTGCCATCGGCACCAACACCGATCCCTACCAGCCGATCGAGAAGCAATACCGGATCATGCGCGAGATTCTGGAAGTGCTCGAGGCGCGCGGCCATCCGGTCGGCATCGTCACGAAGTCGGCGCTGGTCACGCGCGACATCGACATTCTTTCGCGCATGGCCGAGCGCGGTCTTGCCAAGGTGGCGCTGTCGGTGACGACGATGGACCGGATGCTGGCGAGAACCATGGAGCCGCGCGCGTCGACGCCGACGAAGCGGCTGGAGGCGATCAGGCAGCTTTCGGATGCCGGCATTCCGGCATCGGTGATGGTGGCGCCGATCATCCCCGGTCTCAACGATCCGGAGATGGAGCGCATCCTCGATTCGGCCAGGGCCGCCGGCGCGCGTGAGGCCGGCTACGTCATCCTGCGCCTGCCGCTCGAGGTGGCGCCGATCTTCAAGGACTGGCTGTTGCGGCATTATCCGGACCGCTACCGGCATGTGATGTCGCTGATCCGGTCGATGCGCGACGGCAAGGATTACGATTCGGAATGGGGCAAGCGCATGAAGGGCGCCGGTCCCTATGCCTGGCAGATCGGCCGGCGATTCGAGATCGCCGCCAAGCGGCTCCGCCTCAATGTCGAGCGACGACAGCTTCGCACCGACCAATTCGTCGCAGGTTCCGGCGCCGGCGAGCAGCTGATGCTGCTTTGACGCCAGCACCGGCCATGACGGCCGGCGTTAAGCAATTCCAGGCAAAGCGAATTTCCGTCTGGAATTGCGATTTGTTTCGAAATTCCGTCCGGCCCTTGTCCCCCGGCCGTGAGACGGTGCCTTCCCGGTCCGACGCCCCATCCGACCCGGAAGGACTTGCGGAGAATCGGAGCCGATGCGAACCTCGCCGCACCATGGCTCGCCCGCGTTCCGATTCTCCGCTTCTCTTTGAAATGGTCGAGAAGCCCGACTTCTCGATCGAGACCAAGGCGATGGCCGACGGGCTGTGGCCGGTCGCCGGCATGGACGAGGCAGGCCGCGGTCCGCTGGCGGGTCCGGTGGTGGCCGCCGCGGTGGTGCTCAATCCCGCCAATATTCCGGAAGGCCTCGACGATTCCAAACGCCTCACCCATTTGCAGCGCGAGGCGCTGTTCCTCAAGATCCTCGGCTCGGCGCTGAGTGTCTCGATGGCCTCGATCAGCGCCGAAGGCATCGACAACAGCAACATCCTGAAGGCAAGCCTCGAAGCGATGCGCCGTGCCGCCGCGGGCCTCTCGCTGCAACCGAAGCTCGCCCTGGCCGACGGCCGCGACGTTCCCCCTGGTCTCGCCTGCGAAGGCCGGGCGCTCATCAAAGGCGACCAGCGCTCGCAATCGATCGCCGCCGCGTCGATCGTCGCCAAGGTGATGCGCGACCGCATGATGTGCGGCTGCGGTGGACATCACGAGCATTACGGCTTCGAGGTGCATATGGGCTATGCGACGGTCCGGCACCGTACCGCGATCGAGACGCATGGGCCGGTGGCAAGGCTGCACCGGGCCTCCTTCGCGCCTTTCAGGCTGGGTGGCGTTGAGGTGGTTGAGGAAGAGACCCTCGTCGGACTGGAGCAAGGCGCCGGCGACGGGACGGGAAATTTCCCCCTTGTGGGGGAGACGTCCGACAGGACAGAGGAGGCGCTGTCCCGCCGGCTTAACAGGGCTTGGGTTCCTCGCCCCGCCAAAGGCGGGGAGAGGTGGCCGCGAAGCGGACGGAGAGGGGCTTCGTAGGGCGCTCCCCTCTCCGTCTCGGCTTCGCCGAGCCACCTTGTATCTCCACGAGAGAGATTTCGTGGGATTGAAGCGATTGAGCCAAGATCCGGCTGGCCAGCCGGATCTTG